>CAZSIQ010000037.1:0-31133 GCA_964606915.1 uncultured Woeseiaceae bacterium
CGCCGGCGTCGAGGGCCCCTTCATGCGCCTTCGTGTCGATGCCCTGGGCCAGCCCGCTGGCAATGCAGAATCCGGCACCCGCCAGGTGCCGGGCGAACTCATACGCGGTGCGCGCGCCACCCTGGGTGGGATTGCGACTGCCGACGATGGCGAGCGTCGGCAGCGACAGCACGGCCGGGTCGCCGACAACATAGAGCTGCTTTGCCGGCCCCGGAATATCCGCCAGCATCTCAGGGTAGTCCGGGTTTCCTGATTCGAACAGGTGATGCCGGCTATCGGCCCGCCACGCTGTTAAAGCCTCGACGGATTCGTCGGGTCGTTCGTTGTCTGCTGGAATCGTCGGCATGAGCGACCAATATAGCGTTCGCGGCGCCGCGATGCCGTTGCATTAACGCCGGGTCCGCGCAGAAATTTACCCGGCGCAGCCGTTAAGCTCGAAGGTCTGCTCGAACAGCGCGTCGCCGAGATGGGAGACGGTCACCGTCAACGGGCCGTCAACACGGAAATGGCGCTTCAGCTCCACCGCGTTCAGGTAAACATAGGACTGGGTCTCATTCCACACCGTCATCACCGGCGTTTTGAACTCCGTGTGCTTCTTGCGCTTGTAGTTGATCTCCGGGTGGCGCCAGTCGAAACGAAGACGGGGCTGGCGCGCCGCGGTAGCGCTCATTGAGTCGTGGTTCAGGAACCGGACATCGAGCAGCAAGCCGAGGTTCTTCAGGTCACCGCAATTAACGCTGTACGTGTCACCGACGTAGGGCGGGCGATGAATGGACGCGTTGAACGCCGGTTCGCCGGCGTAGTAGGACTTCATGAAGCTCTCGGACTGCTCGCGCTGGTCCCGTCGGTTTGTGTCCGGTGTCAGCTTGACGACACCAATCAGCATGACGTGGATCGGGTTGTCCTCATCGGGTGCTGTCGCGCCGGCGACTGACGCGAGTACGCACAGGACCAGGAGTATTGAGGTAATCCGCTTCTTCATGACGACTCCCTAAAGACCGGGCCTTAGCGTCAGGCGGCCTGTACGCTGCCACCGCCGCCGCAGCTGCTGAAGTCATACTGCTCGCGATGCAGTTCGTTGCCCCGGTGGCTGATCGTCAGCGTCCACGTGCCGGGCACGCGCATCTTCTCGTCGAGCGGCAGCATCAAGGTATACATCGGCCGGATGCGACCGGTCTTCGGGTCACGCGTCCGCCAGGCGTTTTCGCTGGTGATCGTTCCTTTCTTGCGGCCTTTCCACTTTTTCAGCGATGTGTGCTGCCACTCATAGCGAAGGCCGAACTTCGAAACCGATTTGGCGGACTTTGACCAGCCGGCGACGAAAAACAGGCCGATGCCTGAGGCGCGGTTGCAGTCCAGTCTGTGTGGCTCAGCACCACCCAGCGGTTGCCTCAGAAATTTCGTGTAATCACGCATCTCGCGCAGCGCCATCAGGGCTTCGTAGCGAAAGATCGAATAGAACTCCGGTACCGAGAAGTTCTTCCACGCGAGCTCCGCTTCCGTCGTATCACCGGTCAGGCGCTGGCGAGTCGCGACGTAGTAGTCGCGAAACTCCGCCGTCATGGGGATGTAGGTAACGGCTACCGGTGTGAAGGACACCGGGCTGGGCGAATCCGCCTTGTCCGCCGCAACGGCGGACAGGGAGAAGAACAGGCAAACAGAAACGAGCAACGTACGGAAGACCATGGGCAATCTCCTGGCGCGTGCAGTTTATGGTGTTTTTTACCTTTTAGTCACACCCGACAATTTCGTAGCGTTCTTCGTGAAGAACCTCACCACGATAGCTGACCGTCAGCGAAAGGTCACCGTCGCGGCGCGCTTTACGTTTCAGCTCGAGCCATTCGGTGTAGACGGGGCGACGGCGATCGACCTTGCTATCGGGCACACCGATCGAGTCGCTCGGATTCAGGAAGTTGCTGCGCTTCCAGGGCTTGCCTTCCTTGGGCACCAGCCGCCACTCGGTTCGGATCTTGAAGTTCGCGACCGACATCTGGCTTTTCGATCGTCCGGCGATGAATGCAAACACCAGCATGTCGGTTTCACTGCAGTTCACGCGGTGTGATGTCTCGCCGTTGGTCGGCTCGATCAGGGTTTCCGTGTACTCGACCTCACCCCGCATCGCGGCGACAGCCGCAACCAGCAGGCCGCCCAGGTTACGGAACTCGTCCATTTCCCAGCCGTTCGGGTTTTCGCGCAGGATGGACAGCGAGCGAAAGTAGGAGTTCTCACGGCTGGTCTCGGAGTCGACGAGCGTGCCCAGCGGTGTGAACAGAACGCCCGGGGAGGATTTTTCAGACTCGTCCGCGACAGCGGCCGAGGTTGCCGCCAGTACCAGCAGCAACAATGCAGACTTCAGGTTCATTTTTTGGCCTCAAAGAAAGACGGCGCCGAATGGCGCCGCCGGTATTTAAACACAGCGAGGTCGCCGGTTCAGCACCCGGCGTCAGTCGCAGGATTCCAGGATGAACGACTCTTCATAAAGCAGCGTACCGAGGTAGGTCGCTCGGACCGTCCAGGCACCCTCGATACGATCAACCTCACGCAGATCAAGAAAGCCCCGATACTCGGCAAACAGTCCCTCCCATTTATCCCTTTGCGGCCAGGTCCTCGATCGATAGTGGATCCTGGCGTTCAGGATGGTATGCGCGAGAAAGTTCAGCGAGTCGTTATTTCGTTCACTCGTGAAAGGAATGACCAGGCTCGTCACCGGCTCGACATCGAAACCCTCGCCGACGCCAATGATCGGGTAAGCGCCGCAGCCGCAGAGGAGACCTGCTGTAACGGCGATGCCCAGGGATCTTAGGGTGAAAGTGGCCATTTCGACGTGCGATCAACTGGTCGGTGTTGTGCTGGTCTCTCGGGCATCGACGTCGCCACAGTTGGACAGTTCGAAACTCTCGCGATGGAGTTCCGATCCTCGATGACTGAAGATCCCAGTCCAGATGCCGTTGACCCGCGTTGTGTCGTTTAAGTAGAGCCCCTCGGTGAAAACCTGGCGTTCCCTGCCTGTTTTGGGGTCGGGGATCCACCAGGCATCGCTTCCGTGAAGCGTGCCTTTCCTTTTCTGGCCCCTCCAGCGCCACTTCAATTTCTCAACGCTACTGTGTTCCCATCGATACGAGATGCCAAACCTTGATGTCGATCTCGCCGACTTCGACCGGCCGGCAATGAAAATCAGGGCAACGTAGTCAGTCTCTCGACAATCAACCTGATGCGCTGTAGCACCGCCAGAGGGTCGTCGAAAATAGTCCGAGTACGGCGTTTCACCAGACATCGTCTTCATCGCTTCATAGCGAATCCTGAGATACTCAGTCCAATAGTCGACGAATAGTCTTTCGGCCCTGGCGCGGAGTGCAAGTGTGCGCTGATTCTCGTCCGAGTTGTCGAGGGAGTTGATGTTTTCAAGAAGCTCCCCCCAGGCTTCTGTGTCGCCCTGGACCATGAGGGCGATCGGCTTAAAGACGATCTGCTGTTCCTCGCCAGGATTAGCCCTGGCTTCCGCGACGAGCAGCGCCAGCGACAGCGCGCCCAGGATCCGTACCAGCATCTGCAACCCTCCCCTGAGTGTTGGTGATCGAGGTTGTCTATAGCGTTCCGGCAGCAAGCCGTTTTCAGGCGCCGTACTTGCTGCGTTATCAGGCAAAAAAAAGGCGCTCAACGAGCGCCGTTTGATTGGATCACAGCTGGATCGAGTGTTTCGGTCGTCTTAATCGATCTAACAACTCGATTTTCTCGAATGATCAGGTCGGTGTACGGACGGTATCCAGCACGTTGATGTTGGTCGTGGCTTCCATGACCAGCGCGTAGCTGATGCGGTCGTAGACTTTGAAGACCATCGTCGTGCCGGCCTCTTCGTCCGGCAGCTTGACGGAGCCGCCCTTGAAGCGGTCCTTGATCGTGTCACCGGTCTGGAAAACGGACAGTACGTCGCCGACCACGAGGCCGTCACGTGAACCGCGGTTCAGGACAACCACCTGGTACTGGCCGATCTGCGTGACGCCACCGACGACCGAGATGATGCGGCCTTCGATGTCGTAGCTCGGCGAGCGCGGGAAGAAGTTCAGCGGTACGTCGACCACCTCGGGAACCAGCCGGTCGCCGATGACGGCTTCCTGCGTGCTGTCGGTCAGTGCAACCGTCGACGGGTCACCGCTGCGACGCAGCGTGCCTGCACCGACGAAGATGCCCTGGTAACCAACGAGGCGGTTATCGTCCGGGTCGTACAGCGGATCGCCGACTTTGACGAGGCTGTAGCGAGAGCCGAGCATGTCGCCACTGTTACCGCGGACGTAGATCTCGTTGCCAGCTGCTGCGATCAGGTGATCGCCACGCGTGTCGAGCATGTACGGCAGCGTATCGGCCTGGCCCTTCTCAAGAATGACTCCGGTGCTTAAAAACGCAGAGACCGTGTCGTACGGAATACTGGTGACCGCTTCGGTCAGCGGCGTTGCACGTGCCTGTGGCGACAGGCGGAACGTGGACGCTCGAAGGTTCGTGATACGCGGCTGCCCGTCGATGTAGACGAGGCCGAGCACGTCACCCGGGTAGATAAGGTGCGGGTTCGCAATGTCTGGGTTCACGTACCAGATTTCCGGCCAGAACCACGGATCCTTCAAAAAGGTACCAGCGATATCCCAAAGCGTGTCGCCCGGCTGTACGACATATTCGTCCGGGTGACCGTCAGCGAGCGGAACCGGCGTGTTGATTCGCTCAACCTTCGGCTCGTACGCCGGCTGCGGTGCCGGTGCGGCCGGCTGCTGCCGAACAGGTGCCGGCGCGGAGCGGGCGACCTCGGGGGTTGTCTGTTGGTCGGCGCCGTTGCCACCAAAAGGATTCAGCGAGCTCACCGTCGAGCATCCGGCCATCGTTGTTGCCAGCATGGCGATCGCGGTGACGCGGAGGCCTGAAGCGAGTGGTGCTTTACGTTGCAACATCTATCAATTGCTCCCAGTTCTGCGGGTATGTGCCTTAAAGCTCGGGCTATAATATGTCGTTCCGGCGCGCCTGATGCTGGAATACGTCACATTTCGGGCCCCAAATCGACGTTTTTTACGCGCATTTCGGGACGCATTGTCTGACATCATATTCAATTAAGTCAATCATTTAGGCGAGTCTTGTAGAAAAATTGGCAAGCACCCCCATTGTGCATTGCCCGGGTTGTCACACACATTAGGAACGGCCTGCAGTCGATTTAACACTTTGAATTATGGCGAAACTTACGATTTTGGAATTCCCGGACCCGCGTCTCCGGAAGAAAGCGGTACCTGTTGAGCAGGTAGACGACGCGCTCCGCAGCACCATCGACGACATGTTCGAAACGATGTACGCGGCACCGGGCATCGGGCTTGCGGCCACCCAGGTTGATATTCACCGTCGATTCCTCGTGGCCGACGTCTCCCGTGACCAGGACGACCCGCGGGTTTTCATCAACCCGGTCATCGTCGAGAAAGACGGCATCGGCACCTCGGAAGAGGGCTGCCTGTCCGTGCCCGGCTACTACGAAGAGGTCAAACGTGCCGAGACGATTCGCGTGAAGTTTCTCGACCGCGACGGCGAAGAGCGTGAGGAAGAGCTCGACGGCCTGCTGGCCGTTTGTGTACAGCACGAAATCGATCACCTCGACGGCAAACTGTTCGTGGATTACATCTCCGAAGCCAAGCGCACGCGCATTCGCAAGCGCCTGGAAAAAGATCGCCGTCACCAGGCCGCCGTTCCCGCCTGATCCGTCGTGACGCCGCGCCTCGTTTTCGCCGGGACGCCGGACTTTGCACTTGCGTCGCTGAAAGCCCTCGTTGAATCGGGGCACAGGCCCGTCACCGTGTACACGCAGCCGGACCGTCCGTCCGGCCGTGGCAAGAAGCTGACCGCCAGCCCGGTCAAAACCTACGCACTCGAACAGGGTATCGAGGTACGCCAGCCCGTCACCTTGAAAGACGACGAGGCGGCTCGGGAATTTGAGGCGCTCGAACCTGACCTGTTTATCGTTGCTGCCTACGGCCTGCTACTGCCACAGCGCATCCTTGATATTCCCGTGCACGGCTGCGTCAACGTTCACGCCTCCGTGCTGCCGCGGTGGCGGGGCGCTGCACCGATACAGGCTGCGATACGTGAGGGCGACGCGGAAACCGGAATCAGCCTGATGGCGATGACGGCGGGTCTCGACGAGGGGCCGGTGTTTGTCAGTCGCTCAACACCCATCGGCGACAACGAATCAGCGGGCGAGTTACACGACCGACTCGCGGCCATCGGCGGCGTGCTGCTCGCCGAGAACATCGATGCCCTGTCACGTGGCGAGCTGTCATCGACGCCACAGGATGACGACCGGGCAAGTTATGCCGGCAAGATCGCAACGGCGGACGCCGCCCTCGACTGGTCACGCCCTGCGGCGGAGCTGCGTCGCCAGGTGCTGGCCTATAACCCGGTACCGGGTTGTTTCTTCGAACACGAAGGCCAGCGCATCAAGGTCTGGGACGCCGAACTGGCCGGCGACACTGATGCGAACGCCGGTCAGGTCATTTCGGCGGATGGCGACGGCGTCGTGGTTGCCTGTGGTGATGCGGCGTTGCGCCTGCTGACGCTGCAGCGCCCCGGCAAGGGCCGCGTCAACGCCCGCGAGTTTACGGCTGCACTCGACCTGTCCGGACAGGACCTGGGCGCCTGACGGTGAGCAAGTCGGGCGCGAGAGTTCGTGCGGCTGCTGCTCGAGCGGTCGACGATGTCATCAGTCGCGGCCGATCATTGGATACCGCGCTCGCGGTCCACGATGTCGACGAGCGTGATCGATCGCTGTATCGCATGCTCGCCTTCGGCACGATCCGCCAGCACTTCCGGTTGCGGGACCGCCAGAACAGCCTGCTCGACAAACCGCTGAGGAAACGAGACAGCCTCGTCGCCGCGCTGATCGATATCGGCCTGTTCCAGCTCACCGACACCCGGATCCCGGACCACGCGGCAGTGTCCGAAACGGTCGCCGCGGTGCGCGCTATCGGCCAGCCGAAATATGCGGGCCTCGTTAACGCAATCCTGCGACGCGCCGGCCGAGAGGACGCGGCGCCGACCACGGAGGCGGCGCGGCTGAATCACCCCGACTGGATCATCGACACCGTGAAGCAGGATTGGCCAGACGACTGGCAGGCGCTGCTCGAGGCCAACGACGAGCGCGCGCCGATGTGGCTGCGGGTCAATGCGAAACGCGGCAACCGAGACACCTACCTTGAACAGCTTTCGGCCGCCGGGCTCAAGGCCGACGTGCATCCGGCATTGCAGCAAGGCCTGAAGCTCGATGAACCTGTTCCCGTCTCGGATCTGCCGGGATTCAGCGACGGTCTCGTGTCCGTGCAGGACGGCGGTGCCCAGCTCGCAGCCGCGATGCTGCCGCGCGACGACAATGCGCATTACCTCGACGCCTGCGCGGCGCCCGGCGGCAAGGCCGCACATTGGCTGGAACTCTCGGGCGACAAAACCGCTCTTACCTGCCTGGAGCTGGATGAGGATCGCGCGGCGGTTATCGGCGAGACGCTCAATCGGCTGGGCCTTGAGGCAACTGTCACGGTGGCTGATGCGTCCAACACGAACGAGTGGTGGGATGGAGAGGCGTTTGACGCGATCCTGCTGGACGCGCCGTGTTCGGCCAGCGGCGTCATTCGTCGTCACCCGGACATCAAGTTGCTGCGACGGCCGACGGACATCGCGGCGCTGTCGGAGATCCAGGGCCGACTGCTCGATGCCCTCTGGCGCACGTTAAAGCCGGGCGGTCGACTGCTTTACGTGACCTGCTCGGTGTTCAGCGAGGAGAACGATGCCGTGGTCGGTCAGTTCCTTGATCGGACCGACGACGCCAGCGAAATTGATGTGTTGCAAAATAACAACATCCGCGCTCTAATGCGCCGTAAGACATGGGGATACCAGCTGCTGCCCGGTAGCGACGGGCTCGACGGCTTCTTTTTCGCGTGTCTTGCGAAGGCAACCTGATAATAACTATGCAAGGCTTCAAAGCCCTCCTTTTGATCTGTTTTCTCGTCGCCGGTTTCACCGGTGCTGCGTATGCGCAGGACAACCAGATCGAACGCGAAGGGTATTTTGAAGTCCGGTCCGCAACGACCGAGTCGATTGACGGTGTCGTCACCCTCGACGCTCGCCTGCAGCTCGTCCTGAGCAGCGAGGCCCTGCGAGCGCTTGAAGCCGGTGTACCCCTGACCATTGAAATGCAACTGGAGCTCCTGCGTCAGCGACGTTTCAACTTTGATGCCGTGGACGCTGAGCTGACGATCCGATTCGAACTCGAATACCGACCGCTGAGCCAACGCTACATTCTCAGGAACCTGAACAGTGGTAACCAGGAGTCCTTCGCAACCCTGTACTCCGCATTGAACACGCTGGGTCGTGTGCAGAATCTGCCCATCATTGATGAGGCGCTGCTCGCACCCGACAAGCGCTACCGGGGCCGACTGCGCGCGTTGCTGAATACGCAGCAGTTTCCCGCGCCGCTTCGCATCGTGTTTTTCTGGCGGGACCAGTGGCAGCTGAAGAGTGAGTGGTTCGAATGGCAACTCGAACGCTAAAGCGCGCACTCATCTTCCTGTTCGCCGCAACCGGCGTCCTGCTCGCGCTCGTCGCGTTATTCCTGCTCAGCGTTACCGCCCAAAACTCCGATGACTTCGATCGTCTGCACAGCTCGATCTTGATCATCAACATCGCGGGCGTTTTCGTCCTTCTGCTGCTGTTCGCAGGCAACCTCATCAGGCTCTACCGCGAGTGGCACGACAACGTGCCCGGTGCCCGGCTGAAGGCGCGCATGGTTGCCATGTTCGTCGGCCTCGCCGTGTTGCCGCTGCTGGTCGTCTTCTACTTCTCGGTTCAGTTCATCAACCGCGGCATCGACACATGGTTCAACGTCGAGGTTGAAGAGGGGTTGGACAACGCCGTGCAGTTGAGTCGTGCGGCGCTCGAACTGCAGATGCGTGAACATCTCGCCTCGACCCAACGCATCTCGCGGCAGCTACGCGGCGTCAGCGAACGCCAGTTCGTTTTCGAGCTGGCCATGCAGCGACGCGAGAACGGCGCAAGTGAATTGACGCTGTACGGTCCCAACAACCAGATCCTCGCCACGAGTTCCGACAGCTCGGCGGCTGCGCTACCGAAAGTGCTGCGCAGTGAAGTCATCCTGCAGCTGCAGCAGGGGCGTCCGTTCGTCAGTCTCGATCCGCTGGAAGACGGCAACTACGAGATCCGCACGGCGGTTGCGTTCTATACGAACCGGCAGGCGGAACCCACCGGCGTGCTGCAGGCACATTTCCCGGTGACCAGTCGCCTCGGCCGTATGGCAAACAGCGTCGAGAACTCCTACCAGCAGTACCAGAATCTGTTGTTCCTGCGCGAGCCGCTGAAAGGCACGTTCACACTCACACTGTCGGTTGTACTGCTGCTGAGCCTGCTGACCGCGATTTACGGCGCGTTCGTTTTCGCCCGGCGTCTTGTGCAGCCGATCCAGCAGCTGGTTTACGGCACGCGGGCGGTCGCCAAGGGCGAGTTCGACCTTCGGCTGCCGGAGCCCACACGAGACGAGATCGGTTTCCTTGTAACCAGCTTCAACGACATGACCCAGCGCCTGTCCGATGCCAGCGAACAGGCGGCGTTGAACCAGGCGCTGGTGGAAGCGGAGCGCGCCAACCTCGCCGTCATTCTCGCGCGATTGTCGACGGGTGTTATCGCGCTCGATACGAAGTTCCGTGTCCGCAACGCCAACCAGGCTTCGAGCGCCATCCTGAATGCTGATCTTGGCGGTCGCTCCGGTCGCTATCTCGCCGACATCGCCAACGAGAGTCCGTTGCTGCAACAGTTCTCGGATGTGTCGCTGATGCACCTGAACGCCGGCAACACGGAGTGGCGTGAGCAGATCGTGCTGCGCGGTGAGGTTGGGCGACGTGTCCTGACCTGTGCGTGTACCACGCTGCCAGGTGACGAAGGAAAGCCAGCCGGATACGTGATCGTATTCGATGACATCACCGCGCTGCTGCAGGCACAGCGCGATGCTGCCTGGGGCGAGGTCGCTCGCCGCCTGGCACACGAGATCAAGAACCCGTTGACGCCGATCCAGTTGTCGGCCGAGCGGCTACGACGCAAATACCTGGACAAGATGGACGGCGATGAAGGCCAGGTTCTCGACCGGGCGACGCACACGATCGTGCAGCAGGTCGAGGCCATGAAGGAAATGGTCAACGCGTTCCGCGACTATGCGCGTGCACCGGACATGGAGTTCACGTACTTCGATCTCGACAAGCTGGTGCACGAGGTTGTCGACCTTTACCGCGTGCAGGACTCCGGTGTCGAGATTGTCGTCAGTTCCGACCCGGGTATGCCAGACATCGAAGCCGACGCCGGCCGCGTTCGCCAGATCCTGCACAACCTGCTGCGCAACGCGACCGAGGCACTCGAAAACACGGCCGACGCGCGCATCGATGTGATGGTCAACGATGCCGAGTATGACGGCATTCGCTTCTTCCAGCTCCGCGTCGAAGACAACGGACCGGGTTTCGACACCGGTTCCGTCAGCCAGGTCTTCGACCCGTACGTGACGACCAAACCGAAAGGCACCGGCCTCGGTCTTGCGATCGTCAAGAAGCTGGTCGAAGAACACATGGGAACGATTCAAGCCAGCAATGGCGATGAGGGCGGCGCCGTCATCAACATTCGCTTACCGCTCGACGACATTGCACGAGAAGAACTCATTAAAGGGTTACCGCGTCGAGCCGCCGAACCGAGGAGGGAAACAGCATGAGCAACGCACAGGTACTGGTCGTTGATGACGAAGCTGATATTCGCGCACTGATCTCGGACATCCTGTCCGACGAAAGCTACGGGGTGACCGTTGCCGCCAACGCCAGCGAGGCGAGGAGTGCACGCGAAGACAACAAGTTCGATCTCATCCTGCTGGACATCTGGATGCCGGACACTGACGGCATCACGCTGTTGCGCGAGTGGTCGGATAAGGGCGACCTAAACTGTCCCGTAGTCGTCATGTCCGGGCACGGCACCGTGGACACCGCCGTTGAAGCCACGCGTCTCGGCGCCTTCGACTTTGTCGAAAAGCCGCTGTCGCTCGCCAAGCTGCTGCGCACCGTGGAATCCGCACTGGAGTCCGTGTCGTCGAAATCGTCCCAGACGCGCAGTGCAATCCCGTCGCTGCTGGCACCGGTTGGGCGCAGCGAGTTGATGCGGGACCTTCGCGAGAAGGCACAGCAATACGCCCGCCACGATTCATCGGTACTGATCAGTGGCGAGCCCGGCACCGGGCGTGGCGCGTTCGCACGCTACCTGCACGGCCTGAGCCCGCGTGCCGACGGTCCGCTCATCACGTTGACCGGTGCTTCGATCACGGAAAGCAACGTTGCCGAACAACTGCTGGGCAGCGAGGAAGGCGACGAGGTTCATGTCGGTGCGATCGAGAAGGCTGCGCGTGGCACGCTGGTCATCGACGAGCTGACCGACTGCAACGCAGACGCACAGAAAATCCTGCTTGGCGTTCTCGAAGACAAGGAGTTCTATCGCGTGGGCGGCAGTAAACCGATCCGGCTGGATGCGCGCCTCATGGCAACGATCGGTGCCGACTATGATCGCTTTCTCGCGTCCGGAGAATTGCGCCGTGACCTGCATGCACACCTCAGTGTCCTGAACCTCAAGGTCCCACCGCTCCGGGAGTACTCCGAAGATGTGCCCGAGCTGCTGGCCTACTACGTCGACAAGCTGATCGATGCCGAGGGGCTGACCTTCCGGCGCTTTAGCGTGGCTGCACAAAACCGCCTGCGTAACTACCCGTGGCCCGATAACGTCCGCGAGCTGAAGAACCTTGTTCGCAGACTGTTGCTCAGCGAATCCGATGAAGACATCTCGCTTGCCGAAGTGGAGACGGAGATCGCAAGCCAGGTGCAGAAGGAAGAGCCGCTGGTGAAACAGGACCTGCTGGCGTTACCGCTGCGTGAGGCACGTGAGCAGTTTGAACGTGCTTACCTGCAGCAGCAGCTCGTCCTCTGCGAAGGCAAGGTGGGCCGGCTGGCGAAACGCGTTGGTATGGAGCGCACCCACCTGTATCGCAAGCTGCGATCGCTGGGCGTCGACTTCAAGTCGGTGACCGCGGAGGACTGAACGCGTGTCCGGTGGACGCACAACACCGTCGATTGTGTTGAGCGTGCTACTGCTGTTGTGGACGTCGCCGCTTCTGGCCCACCCCTGGGGCGGGCTCGTCGTCGACGACAGCGGCAACATCTACTTCACCTATATCTGCCCGATGGACGGTGACGATCATCTCGCCTGCGTCTATCGCATCGACCACGGCACATCGACGCCAAAGCCTGTCCTGGTGGCATCTTCTGACCCCAGCGACATGATTCTCGCCCGCAGCCCGTCGCGGACGATATACGCCGCCGAACGTGTTGGTTCACATCCGTACAGAACGCGTTTATGGCGATTAGCGCAGGACGATGATCCGGTCGAGGTGATTCCTTTCTCACCCCCTGAGAGATTCGCGCCGGCGCCCTATGCTGTCGCTGACGACGGCCAGGTGTTCTTTGCCCGTGACGGCGAGATCGTCGCCTACAACAACGCAGCGTTGACCGAGACTGTCGCAAAGTCGCTAAGCACGTCCGGCGTGGCCGTCAGCCCCGGATCAACGTGGCTGCTGACGGTTCGCGATGAGACCAGCCTCGTTGCCGTTATCGACAACGTGTTGATTGCCATCGAACACGGCAAGCCGGCCGACCGGATCAACGGCTCGCTGCGGGAACGAGAGCCGCCCGGCCTTCCTTTCCGTGGCGCAAACATCCTGTTCGACATCGCCTTCGACGGCGACCGCACGGTTCTTGCCTATTTCGGAAACCGGCAAGTTGTGGAGATTCGAGACGGTGGCGGCCGCTACATTCCGTTGCGAGCAGAGCCGCCGTGGTCGCCGCACGGGGTTGATGTGTTCGGCGGCAAGGTGTTCGTTCTGGAGTCAACCATCCCCAGGCCCTCGATGAATTTCTGGGACCCGGATTTGATGTTGCCTAGAATTCGGGTGCTCGAAGATGATGGCAGAGTTACCGAGGTCTATTCACACAAAAAAAAGTAGGCGTCGGGTGAGCGACTGCTAACTCTGGAAAGCGGTCTGTAAACGTTCGCTTTATAGGAGAATCTATATGGCAGGTTTCGGCCAATAGCGGACGGTCACGACTGCGAGTTTTCCAAGTCTAGTCTTTCGCTTTCTCGGCTCGTCGCTTCTCGATTTCGCTGACGCAGACATCGACGCACTCATTGCATATATACGAGAACTTGTTTGGCGATTCGATCACACATTCGACTTGACTGGCCGGTTTCTGACAAAACGAGCACATCGACTCAGGCCACGGTTGTTCCTCGACCTCGGACGGTTCATCAATCTCCTTATTTTCGACAAGCTTGATAGATATCGGAGTGGTTGTGCTGATTTCCTCGTTTAACCAAGTCCTCTTGAACACGCGTTCTCCGTCTACGCCGCCGTGCGTGCTAACCACTATTCGAGGCTTCTGATCCAGGTCAACAGAGAACCCATTCTGAATCGTGATAAAGAACCAGTCTTCATCGGTTATTCCTGCGACGATGGGTTCATTGTCTGCGAAAGTGACTTGAAACTTGGACATGACTACGCGTCCTTTCAATAAAATCGAGCGACAAATCCTACTGTCGCGTCTGGCAGGAAAGGGTCAGGAGCCGTCAGTATAGCGGACACCTGACCGACGTCTGCTAACGACAATAAGCGGTCGATTCTTCACGAAATTGGCAGCCTTATGAACCACTCCGAAAAGGCGTTCCAGCCTGCAGAGTCAGCAAAAACCAGTGTCGGGATCTGTAGAGCAACGATGACTACAAGCATCGGCAAGAACACGTCCTTGCGCCGGGAAGTTCGCCAGTCCCAGATGACCAGGGCAATAAGGATCAGGTCGGTAAGGGCGTAGGTAACGTACTGCGTCATCCAGAACTGGTCGGGTGTGAGAACGTTTAACATGAGGATGCGCGCGAAGATTGGATCAATCAGCGGTAGTGCCGTACAGATCATGTAGCGGGCATGCTTGTCAGGGCGCTTCCTGTTGGTGATCGCCAACGCGTAGAAGATGAGGAATTGCGCAAGAATCGAAACCTGGAGCAACAGGATGAACTTGGCATCCTCAGTTAGGCCTCGAGCGTTTAGCTGCTGATTAGCCAGGGCAAGTGACGACAGTGCGATGATCGGCACGACGACATACGACATGCGTCCAACAACACGGTGCAGCCCTCGTGCGCCCTCGCGGATCAAAAAAGCCTGCAACACCAGCATTGCGCACCAGGCAAACATTGAGATGCCATGCGCGTGGTCGAAGACCGTCACCGGTCTTACCTCACCGAGGAAGTAGGACTGCCAGAACCCCCAAACTGCGAAAGCCGGAATTAAACAGAAGTACAACCAACTGTTTCTGTGGATGGCCTTGGTTGTATTCATATGAGAGCCCTGAATTAGGAGCGGTCAGAATATCAGACGTTCAACTACTGTCGGATTGCTGTTAGGCGTGTTCGATGACGAACGAAAAACCTAGTGAAGAAACTGGTCGATCTCTTCAGCAAGGTCCTCGACCAGGTCCCGGTTTTTGTCTACAGCATCCAGGTAGTAGTTAGTCCAGTCATTCAGCCGCTTTAATCGATTGTGAAATTCGGTCAGGCGAACCGGGTCCGTCGTCAGGAGCTGCTGCTTTTCGAAGTCCCAGATACGTTGCACCTCTCCCTCGGCAACGGCGGTAAACGAGTTGTCGTATTGCCGACCGTTGTATTCCATACGCCTGAGGTGGTGCTCGTAGTAGTCTCCGATGCTCCTCGTCAGGTCTGGCGCATCCAGTAACCGCAACTGTCCGGCGCTGACCATCGTGTTCCAGGCTGCTCGACGCGGCCAGATCGAGATGGGCATGTTGTACGACGAGAGCACGTCGTTTACCTGTTCGTTGGGAAGTGCATCGGGGTCTGAGAACCACTCGATGAGCAATCGGGTTTTTTCTGCCGCGTTTCTCTGTTCCTCTTCGACTCGGTCAAAGAAGTGCTTGTCCTCAAGCAAGCTCAGCCGAACCTGTGCCAGCGCCTCTCGAGCCTCCGTTTCTTCTGCGCGATCCTGCCACATGCTCTCGAGCAGTATCGCGACGAAAACAGAAGCCACGATCAGGATTGCCTCGCCACCAAACCTGACGACGTAACGTCGTAAGAACGTCATTCTCTGCAAGTTAATCATTGAGCTTCTTTTGTTTGATTATGGTGCGTGTTTCCAGCGGGGCCACCTTTCTAGCGGTTCCTGCGAATAAAGAACCCTACCCCGGGTTCTCCGTCTTCATTGAAACGGAATGTCAGCACGCCGTTGTTGTAGCGCCGCGGCACTTCGGCGCTTAGATCGATCTGTGTCTCACGGTTAGCGCCCGTTCCGTCGGTCCAGCTGACGGTGGCAACGCCTTTCGGTGGCGAAGTAACGAAGTTACTGACTGAGTACTTGTCCTTGATCAGTGTACTGCGTGAAAACCGCCTGTCTCCGTACGTCACAACCACATTGGTAATGTCCACCGCGCTATCGTTCACGAGGCGGACGGAATACTGCTGAGAGGGGATAGACGATACGACAATTACGACAGGCACCAGCAGCACAGCGGCCACGATGGATGCCCGGAAGCGGGTTTCGAAACCCGCGAACTTCCCCCGGCACAGGGCGACGACAGCCACAACGGCGAGCACCCAAATGGCGATCATCGCCAGGGTTCCGATCGCGCCCGCCACCGCCATACCGGGTCCGTCCTGGCCGACCGAGAACACCTCGGCCACCAGTTTGCCGAGCGGTAACGCAAGCACGGCGGCCGCAGTCGCAACCCAGACGGGTTTGCCAGGCGTCGCTACGGACTCAGTGTCGGGTCGTTCGCTCATGGGCTAAGCACTTCATAAAGAGATGTGTCCATGAAGGCGCCAGCTGAGTCTCTAAACCCTGAAAGTCTCCGGCACTCGAAGGTCGCAGGCCTTGCGTGCCTCTTCCTTGTCAGTGCCGCCACCGGCTTTGAAAAACTCAAGGCAGATCGCCTCGATGGTCTTTCGTTGGTATGCGGAGAAGGAGACGCTGACCTCGCCCTGGCCGATCGCGGCGATCTGGTAGATCACCTCGAACGTAATGCCGCGATGGCTCATGTCAAACGTCTGCTGAACAACCAAACCCTGCTTCAGTGACTTCGCCCTGGCGGCTATTTCGTCGCTGCGCATCTGGATGCCGAGCTCTTCCTCAATAGCGGACAAAACAGGGCCGACCCGATCTACCTCTGTCTCCATAACCGTTTCGTAGTCGGCGGGTTCTGCTGGTGACAGCGACCAGGCGAATAAGAGTGTTACCAAAGACAAAGTACGCATCACGGCTCCTTAACTTCAGACTCATAAAATTATCCGCCGTCAAAGAACCAGGGCGGCGGCGTGTTCTTAAGCTACTGCTTAGGGACTGCGTAGACCATTCTCCTGCTCACCTATTCCGATTCGAACAGCTTCTGCAGTTCCTGGAGGTCCTCAAGTGCCAATAGCAGGCGTCCGCGGTCGTTCTTTGCAACGTCCCTCCAGTCCCGGTCCTCGAGAGCGCCAACTAAAGCGTAGAGGAAATTCAGGCTTTGTTTTGCACCAAAGTGCTCGTTCAGTCTAACAAAAGCCTGAATCGAGCCTGCGGCCCGAAGTTCGTCCGGCGTGTTGATGCCGATTTGCCTGAGTTGCTCCTCGGATGCAGGGCCCAGCCCTCGCATGTCACGGATTTTCACGCTTGAACGCCAGAGGTCAGTGTTCCCATGGTCCTGTCTCGGTGGGCGAAGCCCTGCTAATCCAGATTCCCCTGAATCTGTGGCCGGGTTCGCAGCGGTCGCGTATGAGCGGCGTAACATCGACATATCGTAACTCGGCGGATATCACACGTGAACAAGGTCGTTATGCTGCTCAGCGCGCTCGTTTTGCTGGTTTCCTTCTGGAACCGCAATGCATTGCCGCGCGGTATCGACTTTGTACCGTCCATCATCGAGGAGCCGTTGCAGCGCGCCACGGACGAACGACCGTTCGATGTTTCCTACAACGGCGTCGATTACACGGTGGCGCCGCAGTATCGCTACGACATCACCGGGATGGTTGTGTCCTACCGGCACCATTCAGAGGACAACAGCCGCATGCACCGTCGGGCCTCTGATCATCTGAACATGGTCGATCTCTGCGTCGTCTGGGGCGACAACCGCAATGCGATGCTGAACAAGATTCGATTCTGGAACGGCCTGTTTACCTGCAACGTGTCCACCCGCGACGGCGATGCGTGGAAAAGCTTCGACATGTACCAGCTGTCGAACAATCACCTGCTGTCGACCGACGACTTCATCCGCGATCGAGTAAAGAAGGTCCGCATCGGCGACCAGGTACGTATCCAGGGTTACCTGTCGAGCTACACGGGCCCGACCGGTACGCGCGGAACGAGTACGACCCGGTTGGACACTGGTGACGGAGCCTGCGAGACGATTTACGTAAATGACTTTAGAATTGTTGAGTCGGCACTCAGCACATGGCGGGTGTCGATGTACGTATCGCTAGGCCTGTTGCTGGCAAGCCTTTACGTGCATTTTAGGCGTCCCTATCGGCCCCACCAGTAAGGCGTCGTGTCGGACACCGCAATCTGCGAGCATCCAGCTCGCGGCCGACAACCACAATATGCTACTGCTCCGGCTGTCCGGATTCGCCTTCTTGCTCGTCATCACCGTCTTCGAGAACATAGGAAATTCGTGTGCTCACGCCAGCGACCTCCATGGCCTCGCCATCGACGATGCGTGGTTTGTATTTAAACCTCAGCACTGCCTTGATGGCTGACTTCTCCAGCTCTGAGCGCGTCTTCTCCGTGTCCTCGCGCTCACAGACCTCTGTCCCGATCACCACCGGATCCCTGACGGTCCCTTCCGTAGTAACCGTGAAAGTCAGGTCTACGTAGGCAGTAACCTCGACATCCTGGTCCGGTAATTCGCAAACGTACTTGGAGCGGGCAGAGGCCTGTTCGACCGGTGTGGGCTCCTCCGCCAGTGTGACGGTGACGCTCAACGCCAAAAAGCAAAGGGCGGGGGCGACAAATCTCACTCGACGAGCCGGTCCAATCGAATTCATTGCGTGTATCGCCTTTCCTTAACTCGGCAACTCAGGGCCGACGCTCGCCCAGGCTCGTTCTATGCAGGCGTCGAGCGCAACATGAAAGTCCGACGATGCGCCGTCACCGGACAGGCTGAACGATCCGTCCTCGTTCACCATCTCTGACAGGGGCGTCTCCGTGGTCAGCGCATAAGCGGCGAGGGAATCAGCCAGGCAGTCTGCCGAATCCCTGGCCCACTGCTCGATCAGTGTTTGCTTGTCGGAGGGCGCCAGTCCGCTCTCGTGAAAGGATCTGGGCAAAGTAGTCGAGGACTGTTCAAGGAAGCCCTTAAACGCGTTACTTCGAACGAGTTCCAGCAACGTGTCGTCACTGTCGTCAGCCTGCGAAGCGCCAACCAGGAACAGAAATCCCAGGGCTATACCGATGTGCTTTGTCATTGCGTGCTGCACCTCTCTCGGCTGGCGGAGCCGACCGAGCGGCCAGTATAGCTGACAATCCATCGGACCTCGTTCGCGTCAGCACTTTGTAATACGCTGAGCGCCAATAACGCATACCACCTGTTGAGAGATCCGCATGCTTGTTGCCGCAGCCCAGATCCGTTCCGTACCGGGTGATGTTCCCGCCAATACCGGGAAGCACCTTGCAGCCGTTCGGCTGGCGGCGTCTAAGGGCGCGGACATGATCGTCTTTCCGGAGCTGTCGCTTACTGGCTACGAGCCCTCTCTGGCCGAAGCCCTTGCGTTTGCTCCCGCTGACTCGCGCCTGGACAGGTTTCGTGACGAGGCGACGAAATCCGCGATCACCATAGGCGTCGGTGTGCCAACGCGCGCGGAAGGGAAACCGAAGATCAGCCAGGTCTTCTTCACCGCGGATGGACAGGAGCTGGTCTACTCCAAGCGGTTCCTGCATGAGGATGAAGTGCCTTTTTTCCAGGAAGGCGACCAGCAACGGTTCCTGGAATACAACGAGGAGCTACTCGTCCCGGCGATCTGTTATGAAGCACGGTTACCCGAGCACGCGGCGCAAGCTGCTGAACTCGGCGCAACGGCCTATGTTGCCTGCGTCGCGAAGCCGCGGGACGGCGTGGAGAAAGCTTACGACTACTTCAGGCAGGCCGCCCGGCATCATGCCTTCACGGTCATCTTGTCGAACGCGGTCGGGCGGTCAGACAGTTTTGTCAGCGTTGGTCGCTCCGCCGCATGGAATCGCGACGGCGACTGTCTCGTCGCTGCTGGAGACGAGGAGTGCATTCTGTTGGTTGACCTCGACGCCGGATCGGCGGCGATCGAGGCGCTGATCGTCGACTGATCGTGTAATCGAGTTCGGCGCGGTCGGGCAGCTATTCGACTTCGCAGTCGATGGCCACTTTCATGCCGGACACGACGACCCTGAAATACTTCGGGTCGAAGTCTTCACGGTTATACACGCCCGTGCCTACGACCCCGCCGGCAATACCGGCCTGGTAGCGGAACACGCCGTCGTCCTCCCACGAAAAATACAGCGAATACCAGTCAGCCTGCTGCCAGTGATACAGAAACGGCTCTTCCGAGTTGTCTTCAAAGCCGCTGTTCGAGATCGCGTGCATGATGCTCTGGTCTTCGTCCGTCAGGTACTGCATGTCCAGCTGGAGGTACTTGCTGTCGTGATCCATCAGCTTGCCCTCGTCCAGGTTGATCGCGATCAACGACAGCCATTTTTCGTCGGTATCAAGGTCGAGCACCTCGAACTCGCAATAGATTGACGACCCCTTGCTCGCTGGCGCCTCTGTAAACACGTTGACGCGACCACCCCCGGCCTCGATTTCTGTGAGCTCGTCCTGGGCCACCTCGGCATTGCTGAGACCGGAGAACAAAAAAGGAAACAAAGCCAAGCCTGCCAACATCGCGCTATCCCTCTGTGATTGAGTGGTGCATCAGGTGCCGTCGCTGACGGCGTAACCGCCGGTAAACCAGCGTTCGTGGCTGGAAGCCTAACAGACCGGCGGGGTGTCCAGCGCTTCACCCGAGCCCCGGGCGGACTCAGGGAATAAAGGTGTGAACGTAACCGCACTTCTCGCACACCGCGACGTGACTGGTTGTGTTGAGCCATTCCAGTTTCAGCAGCGTTCTGAGTGGCGAGTTCAAGGACACGCGGCGATGAAGAAAGTGGTCGTGATGACAGACAACGCACGTGAGTTTGCGGCCCTGAACGACCAGCGGAATCGGTTCCGGTTTGGCCTGCATGATCAGCATCCCGCTTCTGCGGACGCACGACCGTCGCCGGTGTGATGCGTGATTCGCCTGAGCTCCCGCCGCGCCGGGAGATGTTCAGGCAGGACGAAATCACTGACGAGTCCGAGTCTCTCGAACAGCTTCAGCACCCACCAGCCCGGGTCCCACTGGTCCGGCTCAAGCCCGAGCTTCGCGGACCCCGGGAAGGCGTGGTGGTTGTTGTGCCAGCTTTCACCCATGGTCAGCAGGGCAACGAAGGGAACGTTGTGGCCCTGCACCGCCGCACCGTCGACATGCCAGTCCTTGCCACCTTCGTTGTGTGCGAAGTAGCCGACAAGCCAGTGGCCGAGAATGGAAACGCTGACCCGACTGCCGATTCCCCAGCACACCCACGACCAACCACCGATGGCGAAAAAGGCCAGCGCCCACGGCAGTTGCTGCAGCATCCAGGTTCGCTCCATGAACCGGTAAACCGGGTCATCGGCGATGGCGGGTTCAATGTCTATTGTTGGCGGTCGACTCAGGCGAATGGAGCAGACCAGCTGCCAGGCAAGGTCCCGGTACCAGGCCTCGCCGTGTGCGAAGTAGCTGTGACATCGGGCCTGCCGCTGTGCCCAGTCACGCAGGTCGTGCGTACGCAGCATGCCGAGCGGCCCGGCGAGACCAACCAGGACACCAAGGTGGACGAGAAAATACTCGAAGAGCTTCGGCGCGCGATAACTGCCGTGGATGAACAGGCGATGCATGCCCAGCGAGTGACCCAGGCACAGCGTGAAAGCCGTAAACCCCAGGAACAACAGGATGCCGGATGTTGTGACGGTCAGCGCACTGCCGACGGTACCGAGCAGGAACATCGAACCTACCCACAACAGTTTGGTCCGGTCCAGTGAGACTGTACCGGCGGCGGCGTCGCCCGCCTGGTCGGGGTGATCGATTCTCGGGTTTTCGTAGTGTGATGCGGACATGACGTGTCTCCAGTGAGTTGAGGCTGGAGAATTGCGCCAGGTCGAACGTTCAGGCTTCCGGTTTTCGTTTTTCGAAGCCGAATCTTTGCTTATTTAGCCAAATCAACGACCTACCGGGTTCCTGATTTATAAAAGAGGAGTCCCCGGAAGTGGATCAGCCCGAATCGCCGCGCCGAAACTGCCCCGGCGAGGTCCCGGTGACCTCCCGGAAGGCCGTGTAGAAACTCGACTGTGACTGGAAGCCGGTATCGAGGCTGATCGACAGTACCGTTGCATCGGGGTCCTCTCGAAGCAGCCGGCAGGCCTCTTCGACACGGAACCCGCGCACGTAGCGAGGAAACCCGACCTTGTACTGCGTGTTGATCAGTTCCGAGAGTTGTTGAGGCGAGAGATTCAGTAATGCCGCGACCGCCGCCAGGGACAGGCTTTCGTCGCGGTAGATCCGGTCTTCGCGCATCAGGCGGTCCAGCGCTTTCAGGAGTGCATCGACGTCGAGGCCACCAAGGGTCGATGTGGCGTAGGTTGCTGCTGCTGCTTCGGAGAAGTCCTGGACGATGTCGGGAAACGCCAGTAGTGCCGCCGTGACCAGTATCAGACCGAGGCCGATCGCGAATGCATAGCTGATGTGAAATGCCGACAGGCTGACGTAGGGCACCGACAAACCGACAAGCAGCACGACAACCGCGAGCAGCGCGAACATGCTGAAAAAGAAGCGCTCGTGAACAAATCGCCGGCTTTGCTCCCGCATGCCGAACACCTTCTGTGCGAACCAGACCGAGTACGCCGCGCCGACCAGGAAGGCAACATTCACCGCGACCGGCGCCGGGAGAAGCTCACCGGCGATGAGCGGAATCGCATGAAGAGCATCGAGTGGTCGCAGCTCCCGTTCCGGCATCAGCAGTGATCGACTGAAGAAGAAAAAGGCAATCGGTGTGAGGATCAGCAGTCGAACATAGGTCGGCGAGTCAATCAGCGACGTCCCGTGGTTCAAAAACGCGTAGTGGTAGATCTGCAGGGCAGCGAGCGCAAGCAACAGGGCTGCACAGGAAAGCCGGGATACAACGGTCTTTCTCATCTCGCGCAGGAACACCAGGTAATCGATCAGCAGGACAGCGGCCGAGATCACGGAAAAGCCGATAACGAACGTCGCGGCAGTTTCAATCATGTTGGAAGTGTATCGACGCGCCCCGTCCCCCGAAAGGCAATTCCGCGGTTACGTGGATAAGGTTCTGTGTCGGGCCCGCTACCAGAAGAACGTGCTCGACCGTTTGCCCATGATCGTCAGCGAGGCGTGTCCAATACACGCGCCCTTCGTCACGCCGTAGCACACGTGCAAGGGGAGAAGGTGTTCTTCGCGAGGATGACAGTAGCGTGCAGCCGGCGCCTGCTTCCACGCGACCAGTCGCTGCATCCTTGCCGCTTCGTTCAACTCGGGCGATGTGCAGGTCTCCGTCAGCCAGGCCTCGAAGGCTTCGTTCTCCGGGTCAAGCGCCGAGGGGTCACCGCGCATCAGCGCTCGCAGGTTATGAAACGAGAACCCCGAGCCGAGTACCAGGATGTTGTCCTTCGCCAGTTCGGAGAGAGCGGCGCCGATCGCGATGTGTTTCTCCGGGTCAAGACTCGATAGCAGCGACAGCTGCACACACGGAATGTCCGCGTCGGGGTACATCAGCAACATCGGGATATACAGGCCGTGGTCGAAGCCACGTTCGTGATCAAGCTGGACTTCAATGTCTTGCTGCTGAAGTAGCGCAGCCAGTCTTGCCGCGAGTTCCGGGTTGCCCGGTGCCGGGTAGTCAAGCGTGTAGGATTCCGGCGGAAAGCCATAGTAGTCATAGATGACGGACGGTCGCGCATGCGCGGTGATCGTGGCGTCGTCTTCTTCCCAGTGTGCGCTGATGACGACGATGGCCGACGGTTTCTCGATCGCCGTCGCCAGCTCTCCAAGGTGGGTGACCATGTCGTCGTGCCCTGGGTCACCCAGTACCGGGAGCGGGCCGCCACCGTGAGAAATGAACATGGAAGCCGGGTTTCGCGGATAGTTCATGGGTGTCGTCCTGTCACTAATGGGGCGAACGTCAGGGGTCTTTCTTCTGCAGAACGTGCGGCTCGGGGTCCGGTCGCGGGATGACGTGCAGGCTGCCGTCGTTATCGAAACGCAGGCCCGGGTTACCGAAGTCCTGAGTGCTGAGTTCGCGCGCCATGCGCAGCGCGCGGAACGACGGGTCGATCGTCGGACCGGCCGGGCGCAGTTGGCGGGTCGATACGATTTCGCCCTCGATGAACTCGCCGGTCTCGTCGAGCGTCGCCAGCAGCAGCGGTGCGACACCCTTGATGCCCGCGACGCTGATGCCGTAATAGGTCGCGAAGTTACCCAGGCTGTATGCGATAAGTCGGCCCTTGTAGCGCTCCATCGAACGCACAACGTGCGGTCCGTGACCAAACACGAGGTCGGCCCCCGCATCCACCATCAGGCGCGCGAAATACACAACATCACCGCGCGGCTCGTTGAAGTACTCCTCCTCGGCAAACGGCAGTCGCGTGTGTGCTTCGCCTTCGGCACCACCGTGGAAGGAAACGACAACGATATCGTGCATGGCCGACAGCGCGCGTACGCGCATCTCCGACAGCTCGTAGTCCAGCAGCATGTTGGAGTTCTTTGTCACCGCGAACGCGATGAAGCCGATCGAGATCCCGTTGACGTTAATGCGCGTCGTTGTACCGTCGCGGCCGGAGTGACCGATGCCAACGTCGTTCATCGCCCGCATCGTCGCGTCGCGACCCGCCTCACCGAAATCACGCGCGTGGTTATTGGCAAGCGACATCAGGTCAAAGCCGGCTGCCTCGAAATGCGACGCGTAGCGCGGCGGCGAACGAAACAGCCAGCATGCTCGCGGGTTGCTGCACGGCTTGCCGGGTTCGCCACCGTCCAGCAGTACGCCTTCCAGGTTGCCGATGGCAACGTCTGCTGCCGACAGGTACGGACGCACGTCGGCAAGGAACCCGACCGCGTCGTCATCGGGCAAGCGATTCTCGGGAAAGTCCGTGCCGATCATCATGTCGCCAACCATGGCGAACGAGATGCGAACGGGCGGCGGCGGTTCAGGCGGTGGCTCGGGCGGTGGCTCGGGTATAGCCGGCATTGGTTCTGCCGGTATCGGGACCGGCTCCGGCTCTACGGGCGCCTGCGGCGTCGCGCCACAGGCGGCGAGAACCAGGCCCAGCAGCGCGACCGCGAGATGACGCATCAGTCGGCAGACTTGGGCAACACGTCGATACCGGCTTCGTCGAGCTGTCGCAGTATCAGGTTCAGCCGATCGAGATCGGAGATCGGGCCGATGAAGGTGCGGTAGCGCGTTTCGCCATTCACCCGTGCACGAACAACGCGAGACTGGATGCCCAGGAAGCCCAGTTCCCCTCGCCGTGTCTCGGCGTCCGCCTTGCGACTGAAAGAGCCCGCCTGCAGGTAGTAGGTGCCTTCCTCTTCGATTGCTCGAGCCGAGGATCCGGCGCGGCCAGAATCGTCGTCGCTTTCGCTCAGTTCGGAGTCCGGCCCGACTTTCATTTTCTTAAGCAGGTCGTAGAACGCGAAGCGTTCCTCTTCCTCGGGCGCTTCCTCGACGGTTTCAGCAGCCGCGTAGCTCGGCGCGCTCTCCGTCACTGCGGCAGGCGGCTCTGTGCGCGGAACGGATGCCTCGGTAGCCGGCTCGGGCACCTGGCGAAACCAGATGGCGGCGGCAACAGACAGTCCGATCGCGAGACCGAACATCATCCAGACCCAGCCTGGCCAGGTGTCGTCGGACTTGCTGCGAGAACGCCTGCGTTTACGCGCCATTACATCGAGTTCGGCGCGGACACACCGAGGATATCCAGGCCAGCCGCCAGCACGATGCTGGTCGCTGCACACAGGTAAAGGCGGGAATCACGCAGCGCGACGTCTTCGACGATGAACTGGTGCGCGTTGTAATAGGTATGGAAATCGTTGGCCAGATCGCGCAGGTAATGCACCAGGGTCTGCGGCGAGCGGTTGGTCGCCGCGGTCTCGAGCATCTCCGGGTAGCGGCTCAGCGCCGTCATCAGCGCACGTTCCTGCGGCTCGACGAGAAGGTCCAGGTTGTCCTTGCCCTGCGCTTTTTCCCAGGTTTCGTCTTCGGCGCGAAGCTTGGCGAAAACCTGCGCGATACGCGCGTGGGCGTACTGAATGTAGTACACCGGATTGTCGTTCGACTCCGACTTCGCGACATCGAGATCGAAGTCGAGGTGCTGGTCGTTTGAGCGAGACACGTAGAAGAAACGGGCGGCATCGTTGCCGACCTCCGCGCGCAGATCGCGCAGCGTGTCGAACTTGCCGGAGCGCGTCGACATCTGCACTTTCTCGCCGTTGCGATACAGCACGACAAACTGCACCAGCTTCACTTCGAGGTCGTCGCCGTCGTAGCCCATCGCGGTCAGGCCGGCTTTCACGCGGGTCACGTAGCCGTGATGGTCGGAGCCAAGAATGTCGATCAGGTAGTCAAAGCCGCGTTCGCGTTTGTCGAAGTGGTAGGCGATGTCTGATGCGAAGTAGGTTTTCACGCCATTCTCACGGACAACGACGCGGTCTTTCTCGTCGCCGAAGTCGGTGGCCTTGAACCAGGTGGCCCCATCCTTCTCGTACAGCATGCCGCGTTCCTGCAGAACGGCCAGCGCCTTGTCGATGCGGTCGGTCTTGGTCAGGCTTTGTTCGGAGAACCAGCGGTCATAGTGCACGCCGAAATCGGCGAGATCGTCCTCAATATCGTCACGAATCGTATCGAGGGCCTGCTGGCGGACGCGATCGAAGCCGTCTTCGCCAAACGCCTTCTTGGCGTTCGCGATCAGCGCTTCGATATGCGCTTCCTTGTCGCCGTCCGGTGCGTCGGCCGGCACCCCGGCGTACATCTCCTCGACCGTGACTTTGCCGATGCCGGTCGTCCGGAGGTTCGCCGCAATGTCGAGGATGTACTCGCCCTTGTAACCGGCATCCGGAAACGACGGCAGCGCCTGGCCCTGCTTTTCGAGCCAGCGCAGGCAGACGCTCGCGCCAAGGATGTCCATCTGCCGGCCCGCGTCGTTGACGTAGTACTCCCGGTGCACGGGGAGGCCCTGCGTCTCCAGCAGGTTGCCGACGGTCGCTCCGAAGGCGGCATGGCGGCCGTGTCCGACGTGCAGCGGCCCGGTCGGGTTCGCCGACACGAACTCGAGCAGGATGCGAGGTGATTGTTTCGGCGGTTTGCAGCCGTAGTCGTCACCCTGGCGGAGGATGGTCACCAGTTCGCCGTGGTACGCCTTGGCACTCAGGTGAAAGTTGATGAACCCCGGCCCGGCGATGTCTACCTTGTCCAGCAGCTTGTTGTCGCCGATGTGCTCGACGATTTCGCCTGCGAGGTCCCTCGGGCTGCGGCGTGCCGGCTTGGCAAGGCGCATCGCGAGGTTGGATGCAAAGTCGCCATGGCTCGCGTCACGCGTGCGCTCGATGGTCGTGGCGACATCGATGCCTTGCAGGACGGCCCTTATTTCGGGCAAATCGGACAGTGCAGACTCGAGCGCCTGCGCGATGATGGACTTCATGCTGGGTTAAATGCGGGGTTTTTGAGGGTCGCAGAGTCTACAGGAGTTCGATCGGGTCCACATCCACCGACCAGCGCACGCGGCGGGCCTCCGGCAGGTCTTCAAGCGCCCGTCGCGAGTGCGACAGGGCGTGGTGCAGCAGTCCACGGTCATCGCTTTGCAGCAACAACTGCACGCGGTGTCTGCCGGCCCGCCTGGCCATCGGTGCGTCCACCGGTCCGAGCACGGTCAGGCCCTCGAACCTCGAAAAGCGCTGGCGAGCAGCTTCCAGGAATCGCATGGCATCGTGACGTTGATGCGCCGATGAACGCAGCAGGGCAAGTCGTGAGTACGGTGGCCAGTGCAGCTGTTCGCGAACCGCGAGTTCGTCACGCGCGATCCCGGCATAACCGCTGTCGATCAGGCGTTGCCAGAAGACGTGTTCGGGGAACGCTGTCTGCACGAGCACCTCGCCGGCACGCTGTTCACGACCCGCACGACCGGCCACCTGGACAATGGACTGCGCCATGCGTTCGCCGCTGCGGAAGTCCGTGCCGAACAGGCCCTGGTCCGCATTGACGATGCCAACCAGCGTGAGCTTGGGGAAATGGTGACCCTTGGACAGCATCTGCGTACCGACGAGGATGTCCGCGTCACCGCCGATGGCGGCTTCGAGCGCTTCACCGATGGCGCCCTTGCGCTGCACGCTGTCGCTGTCGATGCGTTTGATCACTCTGTCAGGAAAGCGGACCTTCAGCGCATCCTCGAGTCGCTCCGTGCCTTCGCCGAGTGGACGCAGTTCGGCGGATCCGCAGTCGGAGCAGGACGCATCGATCGGCCGGCTTGCGCCGCAGTGGTGACAACGCAGCTGCTGCTGGCGTTGGTGCACCGTCATCCTCGCGTCACAGCGATGGCATTCAGCCACGTGGCCGCAGTCGGCACAGATTAGTGTGGGCGCGAAGCCGCGTCGGTTCAGGAACAGCAGCGCCTGCCCATCGTCTTCGAGGTGCTTCGAGACGGCGTCGAGCAGGGCGTTACTCAGGCCTTCGACACCCGGATCCCGGGTCGTGTCGAGCAGGCGGATGTGCGGCGGCCTGGCGCCACCGGCACGGACAGGTAAGGGCAGCCGTGTGTAGCGGCCGTGCTCACACTGCCAAAGAAGTTCGAGCGACGGAGTTGCCGAGCCGAGTACCGCCGGCACACCGGCGCGTTTCGCCCGCGCGATCGCGAGGTCTCTCGCGGAGTAACGCAGGCCCTCCTGCTGTTTGAGCGACTGGTCGTGCTCCTCGTCGACAATAATCAGGCCCGGCTTCATGAGGGGGACGAACACGGCTGACCGTGTGCCGACGACCAGCGGCGCGCTGCCGTCACGAGCTCGCCGCCAGGCATCGAGTCGCTCGTTGTCGGTCAGCGCCGAGTGCAGCAGCGCCGGGCGGAAACCGAGGCGCTGCTCGAAGCGATTGACGAGCTGAGGCGTCAGGCCGATTTCCGGGACCAGCACGAGTACCTGTTCGCCGCGCGCGAGTGTCGACTCGATCAGCTGCAGGTAGACCTCGGTCTTGCCGCTGCCGGTGACACCATCGAGAACGAAGCAGCCAAAGCCGTCGCTTTTCGATACCGCATCGACGGCGGCCTGCTGGTCCGGATTCAGTTCGGGACCGGGCTGCGACGCGAGCTCGGGTCGCCGACTGCTCGAGATGGCGTCGAAGCGCTCAACGAGACCGCGTTCGACCAGCGCCTTTGCCGCAGTGCGCCAGTTGTCCTCAACAACGTTGAGTTCGGTCGCCGACAGGCCGTCCTCGCCGGCGGCGTCCAGCCGGTCATAAATGGCCTGTTGCTTTGGCGCTCGACTCAGCGTGTCGCCGGCCGCGCCGCTGACCCGGAAGTGTTCGACCGTCTCGTGCAGCGGGCGCCCCTGGCGCAGTGCGGCGGGCAGCGCCGCCGCGACTACCTCGCCAACCGGGTGGTGGTAGTAATCGCTGCAGAATTTCAGCAGCCACAGGTCGTCCTCGGACAACAGCGCGTCGTTGTCGAGCACCGCTTTCAGTGACTTCAGCTTCTTTATGTCAAATTCAGTGGAATCCGCTGTTGAGAGCACGACGCCTACCTGCTCGCGCCGGCCAAACGGCACACGCACACGGCCACCGATCGCCGGTGTCTCACCGTCGATCCGGTAGTCGAATTCCAGCGACAACGGTACGTTGACGGCGATTCTGGCGATGCTTGGGCCGGACATGCTCTCTGCTGTCAACCAAACGGCGGTCGACGCGTTTAAAGGGGTGTACACGTTAATCGGAGCCGGACCGGAGTCAAGCGGCCGGCCCCAAAAAGGGTGAATGAATGGACGCCTTCAACCCCGCTCTTGCGGTATCGTGCGAGGAGCGCGATGACGGAGCGAACACGCTGCAGAATTTTGACGAGTTAAATCGTTTTCTTGCCGGTATCGAGCGTCGCGCGCTGCGATTCGCGGAAATCGCGGTCCGTGATCGGGACGATGCGCTGGACCTCGTGCAAAACGCCATGATCAAGCTGGTGCGCAACTACGCCGAAAAACCGGAGAATGAGTGGTCGCCGCTGTTCTACCGGATTCTGCAAAACGGTATTCGGGACTTTCATCGGCGCCAGGTGGTTCGCGGACGCGTCATGGCCTGGTTCGGCCGCGCCAGCGACGATGAGCCGGCGTATGATCCGGTGGCGCAGGCCCCCGATCCGGCCGGCCGCACGCCGGAGGAATCCGTGGAGACCGGTGAGGCGATCACGGCCCTGGAAGAGGCGCTGCGCGCCCTGCCTGCCCGACAGCGCGAGGCATTCATGCTGCGCAACTTTGAGGGCCTGGATGTCGCGGGCACCGCGACAGCGATGGGCTGCAGCACGGGCAGCGTCAAGACACACTACTCGCGGGCAGTACACAGCCTGCGGGATACGTTGGGAGAACACTGGACATGAGTGACGAGCTCAGCAGGAAAGCCAAGCAGCTGTTTGACGACAGCGTCGACGGGCTGGATGCAGCAACCTTGTCGCGCCTGAACCGCGGGCGCCAGGCAGCGTTGGCCAGCGCCGGAACGAGCCGCCGGCTGATGCGCTGGGCCCCGGCCGGTGGTCTCGCAGCGGCTGCGATTGTTGCCGTTGTCATTGTCCAGTCGCCGGGTGTTGTCGACACGCCGCCGGGCAGTACGGCCGCGGATTTCGAGATCCTGCTCAGCGAGGACAGCCTCGACATGCTTGAGGAACTCGAGTTCTACGACTGGCTGGACAGTGCGGAAGCCGGGAGTGATGCGGACGTCGGCTGATGTATCGCTGGCCCTGCTGTTGCTCCTCGGACCCGCTGAGTCGGTCGAGGACGACGCAGAGGCCGTGACGGACATGGAATTCCTGGAGTACCTTGGCACCTGGGACGAGTCCGACGAGGACTGGTTGCTGTTCGACGAGATCGCCGAGGAAAACGACGAGCAGGGCGAGGAAGACACCGACAGCGGTGAAGAGACAGACGATGAGAGTTAAGGCACTTCTACTGGTATTTTTGCTGACGGCGACCGCGGCGTTCGCCGACGATGTCACGTGGGACAGTCTCACCGCTGACCAGCAGAAAGTGCTCAGTTCGTTCCGCGACGGCTGGTCAGAGCTGCCCGCCGAACGACGCCAGCGGCTGGCCAACGGTGCCGCCCGCTGGTCATCGATGACACCGGAACAGCGCGAGGCGTCGAAAAAGCGCTTCGGCCGCTGGCGTGCGCTCGGCGACGAGCGTCGGCAACTGATCCGCGAGCGCTACGAGGTGTACCGAAGCCTGCCACCTGAACAGCAGCGGCGTATTCGTGAGAACTTCAAACGCTACCAGGGCATGAACCAGGAGCGCCGCCGCATGCTTCGCGAGCGCTGGCAGAACATGTCACCCCAGGAGCGGCAAAACATGCGTGAGCGGCTGCGCGAGCGTCGCGAGCAGCGCCGTAATCGGCCGCCCCCGCGCCAGTAAAAAGCCCCGTTTTGTCGCCTGTGTTTAGAAAAACGAACACAGCGATACAAAAATTGACACCTTCTCTGCGTCCAGCCGTGCTTGAATCGCGTCTGCCAGCCACAACTGTGACTGACAGGCGCTAACTGCTACATTTGCGCGGATTCGAGAAAAACCGCCGACCGTCCGGTCCCGGACAGGTCGACACTACCGGAGAAGTTCTTCATGAAGATCGGTGTCCCGAGAGAAATACACGCCGGCGAAAAACGCGTTGCGACAACGCCCGACGT
>CAZSIQ010000038.1:0-30479 GCA_964606915.1 uncultured Woeseiaceae bacterium
TCGCGGCCAAGGGTCTTCTTACCTCGCGAGCGAGGCAGGGAATCCGTGTGTTACCAGAGCGAGAATGGAATCTTTTCGACGCGGACGTCCTGTTATGGATCCGCGATTCCAATCCCTCTTTGTCGTTGTTGCGTGAGTTTACGGAGCTGCGTCTCGCCATTGAGCCAGAAGCAGCATGGCTGGCAGCGACAAGGCAGAACACCGAGTCCATCGCCAGTATTCGTGACTCACTCGATCGCATGAAAAAGGCCGAATCGGGTCTCGAGGATCCGCTGGAAGCGGACATCGAGTTCCACGTCAGTGTGCTGAACGCCAGCGAAAACCGTTTCTTTACCCAGCTTGGCCGCATCATCGACACCACGCTGCGTGTCAGCATTCGCTATACCAACCAGTTGAAAGGCGTTGCGGCGGCTGCGTACGACGAGCACGAGTCGATCTACGACGCGATTGTCAGTCGCGACGCTGCGCGCGCCAAAAAGCAGGCGGAGAAGCTGGTGACCGAAGCGCTCGGTTTGATTAATTCGGCGCTCGACAGACGCTGACATTACCACTCGGATATCGAGCCGTCTTCGTGATGCCAGATCGGGTTGCGCCAGTCACCGGCCTCCTCTGATAACTTCTTCACGAACTCTTCATCTACATCTACACCCAGTCCCGGCAGCGTTAGCGGTTTGATATAGCCGTCCTTGATCGTGAAGTCGTCCTTGTTCCTGACGTAGTCGAGGAACTCCACGCCGCCGTTGTAGTGCATTCCGACGGACTGCTCCTGGATCACAGCGTTGTAGGACACGAAGTCCACGGCAAGGCAGGAAGCGAGGGCTATCGGACCGAGTGGGCAATGTGGTGCGAGCCCGACATCGTAGGCTTCGGCCATAGACGCAATTTTCAGACACTCAGTGATGCCGCCGGCGTGAGACAGGTCGGGCTGCACGATGCCGAGACCGCCGGTTTCGAACACGCGTTTGAAGTCGAAGCGGCTGTACATACGCTCACCGGCGGCGAGCACGATACTCGTTTTCTGGCACAGGATCGGATACTGCTCCGCCTGTTCGGCCAGCACGGGTTCCTCGACGAACATCGGATGAAACGGCTCAAGCTCGCGCAGCAGAACCTTGGCCATCGGCACCGATACACGGCCGTGAAAATCGAGACCAAAATCGATGGTGTTGCCGAATGTTTCGCGGATGAGGCGCACGCGATCGATGACCTTGTCGATTGCGCGAATGGTGTCGACCATTTTCAATCGTCCGCAACCGTTCAGCTTGAAGGTGTCCCAACCGGCTTCCAGCAACTTGCCGATATGTTCGACCTCGCCGCTGGGGTCATCGCCACCCACCCAGGTGTAGGTTTTCATGCGGTCTCGGCACAATCCGCCAAGCATCTCGGTTACCGGCATGCCTGCCGCTTTCCCCTTGATGTCCCAGAGCGCCTGGTCGATGCCGGCGATGGCCGACATCAGGATAGGGCCGCCGCGGTAGAATCCACCGCGGTAGAGTGTCTGCCACAGGTCGTTGATGCGCCGAGGATCTTTACCGATCAGGTATTCGGACAGCTCCTCGACGGCGGTTTTGACGGTACGAGCCCGGCCCTCCACGACGGGTTCGCCCCATCCCGTGATTCCTTCGTCGGTATCGATTGCCAGGAATAACCATCGTGGAGGAACAGGGTATAAGCGAACGTTGGTAATCTTCATAAGGGAAGAATTCTGCGGAAGTCATCGACACACGGCTCGCTTAATTATAATATAAATATGTAATATTAACCAAGCACTTATCGCCGTCTGACATGTCCCTATCTGCCCGCTTCCCCAGCCTTAAAGGCCGAACAGTCCTCGTCACGGGTGGTGCCACGGGCATCGGTGCGCAGCTGGTCACGGATCTCGCCAACCAGGACTGCCAGGTCGCCTTTATCGACCTCGAGGAGGCCGAGGGCCAGGCACTCGCTGCCGTACACGACAACGCCAGTTTCTATCCTTGCGACGTCACCAACGTTAGCGCGCTGCAGGCGACGATCGCCACGATCGGTGAGCGCCATGGCGAGATCCGCGGACTGTTGAACAACGTCGGCAACGACACACGCCATGCCGTCGCAGACGTTACTGAGGACTTCTGGCGTCGGTGCATGGCCGTCAACCTGGATGCTGCCTTTTTCGCCTCACAGGCCGTGCTGTCGCAGATGCAGTCGGCCGGTGGCGGATCGATCGTCAACGTCGGTTCGATCAATGCCCTGCTTGGGCCCGAGAACATGGTGGGGTACGTGACCGCCAAGGCGGGACTGATGGGCATGACCCGGGCTATGGCGCGCGAAGTCGGGGCGGACGGGATCCGCGTCAATGCGCTGTTGCCCGGCTGGGTCGTCACGGATCGCCAGCTGGAAAAGTGGCTGACGCCTGAGGCCGAAGCCGCCTGGATGGCACAGGTTTCGATTCAACGTCGCCTGATGCCGGACGATGTCAGTCGACTGGCGCAGTTCTTACTCGCGGACGACAGCGAAATGATTACCGGGCAAACCATCAATGTTGACGGCGGCAGGACCTGAGACATGCCGGTATTTCTGGCGGGTGACTGGGGTACAACGAAGCTGCGACTGTTCGTCTGCGATGCGCAGGACAGTGGCATTCGCATCGTCGATACCTGCGAAAGCCTCGGCGTCGCGAAAGTTACCTGCGGCGATTTCGAGTCCGTTCTGTTGGAGGCGATTAGCGACTGGCGCACCGCATACGATTTCGACGTAGTCCTGCTCTCCGGCATGATCGGCTCAGACATTGGCTGGCGCAAGGTGGGTTACCTGCCCTGCCCGGCGCGACCCGATGCGATCGGCAGCAACACCGAGGTGTTCGACGTTGACAGTCTGCGGATTGGCATCGTGCCCGGCCTCGTCTGCGAAAACCCCTTGGGCCAGCCTGACGTAATGCGTGGCGAGGAAACCCAGCTGCTGAACTGGTCAGCACGGACGGATGACCACGCCTCTGGCCTCGTCGCCTGCCCGGGCACACACAATAAATGGGTGCAGATCCGGCAAGGCAACATCGATCACTTCATGACAACAATGACCGGCGAGCTGTACGCATGCCTTCGCGAGCACAGTGTTTTGATACACAACGCCGACGACACCTTTGATGAGTCAGCGTTTGTGGAAGGCGTCAACGCGGTCAAGGCGCACCCCGGCCATTTCAACAGCCTGCTGTTTTCAACGCGCAGTCGCCAGGTGTTGAACCAACTGGCTGACTCGTCTGCGAGTGCGTATCTCTCGGGCTTGCTGGTCGCTGCGGACTGCCTTGGCGCGCTGGATGTGTTCGATCGGGCCGACGAAGCCGTCACCCTGCTCGGTGAGCCACAGCTCAACCTTCGATACGCGACGGCGCTTGATGCACTGGCTATCGATTCGGTGTCGGTCGACGTCTCGACGCTGGGCGCCGAGGGCTTCCTTCAACTCCTGACACACAGCGGCCTGCAACTATGAGCTCTGCCATGTTGAAATCCTGCTTCGATGAACTACCCGTGGTTGCCATCCTGCGCGGCGTGCAGCCCGACGAGGCTATTGAGATCGGCGAGGCGGTTCGTGCCGCCGGCGTCCGTATCATCGAAGTCCCGCTGAACTCACCGGAGCCGTTCACCAGTATTCAACGCATGGTCGATGCCCTGGGCGAGGACTGTGTCATAGGCGCCGGCACGGTACTCAGTGTCGACGACGTCAAGCGGGTGGCTGACGCGGGCGGGCGCATCGTCGTCAGCCCGAACACCGACGCAGACGTTATTGCGACCGGCCTGGATTGCGGCATGACGCCGATGCCGGGTTGGGCATCACCCACCGAGGCCTTTACCGCCATCGCCGCCGGCGCGCGATACTTGAAGTTGTTTCCGGCCGGATCGTATGGCGTTGGTCACTTTGCCAACGTCAAGGCGGTGCTGCCGACCGACTGTAAAATCATCGCCGTTGGCGGCGTCGGCGCTGGCGACATCGCAGAATGGCGTGGTCAGGGTGTTCACGGTTTCGGCATTGGCTCCGACATTTACAAGGCGGGGCGCGATGCGGACGACGTTGGTGACCGGGCGGCGATGATCGTCAAAGCGCTACGGGCGACGTTGGCGTGACGACAGCGATTCGTTGCGAGCTGATCGCAGAGCTGCCCGTCGGCAATGAACTCGGCGAAGGCGCCATCTGGGATGAGTCGCGGCAGTGTTTCTGGTGGGTCGACATCATGGGCAGCACCCTGTTCCGGTGCAATGCCGACGGCGATGCGCTCGAACACTACCCCATGCCGGAACGCCTCGCCTGTCTCGCACCGATCAGGAACAGCGAGTTGTTCCTCGGTGGCTTTGAGTCGGGTTTTGCGACGTTTTCGCCGGCCGATGGCGTTCGTGACTGGCTTCAGCGCATTGAATCGGACAATCTCGGTAACCGGATGAACGACGGCGGGACCGACCGCCAGGGCCGATTCTGGGCCGGTACGATGGTCGAAGATGCTGATCGATCCACCGGCAAGGGCGCGCTGTATCGCGTGAACGTGGATCGCAGCATCCATGCGGTTGTGCACGGCCTGACCATTCCCAACAGTCTCGCCTTCAGCCCGGATAGCCGCGTGATGTACCACTGCTGCTCGGTGGATCGTCAGATCCTTGCCTATGACTTCGATGCGTCAAGTGGTGTTCCCGCCAACCCTCGCGTTTTTGCCGTGACGAGCGACGGTGTGTCACCCGACGGCTCCGCGGTGGATGTACAAGGACGACTGTGGAACGCACAATGGGGAGGTCATCGCGTCGTCTGCTACGCCGACAATGGCGATGAGCAATTCACGCTTCCGCTGGACGTACCGCAGCCGACCTGTGTGGCTTTCGGTGGTGACAGTCTTGACCACCTGCTGGTGACAACCGCTCGCCAGGGTATGACCGAAGAAGATCTGCAACGCTACCCGTCGTCGGGCAACACCTATTTGTATCGTTGCAACGTCACGGGCATCGCAGACGCGCCGTTTGCCGGTTGATCCGGGCTAGAACGCCTCACCGACATCGCGCGCTGCCTGCAGTTTGACGCCAGCGACATCCGGCAGGTGCTCACGATCATTTTGTGCACGGATCAGTCGATTCACCTGTGAGATGGACAGCAGCATGGCGTGCATGATCAGCAAGTAGCCATCGCGATGAAGCTCGGTCAGCGTCTCACTCTCAAGCTGCATCAGGGTGTCTTCATCAATCGTTTGCAGGCCTTGTATGGTCTTGCCCTCGCCGGACGAGTACTGCACGAGAACATCCACTGAACGCAGCAAGCCGAGTTCACCCAGGCGCTGCACGAACACCTGCGTCCGGCGGTCGTCATCGATGCCGGCCTCCAAGAGTTTCGTCCGCTGGCTTTGCATGGCCGAGGCATTGCCTGAGTCGTCGAACAGGGCCTCACCCTCGGTCTCGCTGAACGCTGTCGATGATTCATCGATACCCACTGCGTAGCCGCGCGGATCCGAATCGGACTGCATCAGAAACAACGGGTAGGAACGCAACACCGATGGCTCGTAGTGCCCGACCCATCGACCGTCCTCGACCATCATGTTCTCGCCGTCTTCGAAGCTGACCAGGGCGGACAGGCCTCGCTGCCCGCTCTGCGCGCTTGCGGTGACAAAAACGGGCATCCCGGCCGCAGCCAGGCCGACCTCGGCGGCTCGCACGGTAACCACGTGCTGCCGACCGACGACATCGACAACACAATCCGGGCGGACCTTCAGGCCGGCGTGTCGGGAGGAGGAAAGCTCTGTAAGTGTTGCCATGTTTTCGATCTCAGGCGGCGGATGCCAGCCATCGGTTGATGTACTCTCGATGCGGCGGCAGCGACTGGCACATCTGCTTCGCGAGCTGGCGATTCTTCATCATGATGCTCTGTGCTTTTTGCTGTTCCGCGTGCAGATAGGCCTGCTGTGTGAAGTCGGGCCGGAAGCCCATGCCGTACAAGACGTACTGATAGCTGGCCGCCGGAAACAGTTCGATCGCAGCATCGAAGTCACTGCGCAATGGGCCACGACAGCCCCACAGCGCGAGGTCTTCCTTCAGGGAATCAGGAATCGTTGCCGGGTCCTTGTGTGCCTGCCAGTACGGCTCTGTTCGCTGCGTCAGCGCGTAGTGAAGTTTCAGGAAATCGATGATGCGCTGCCAGCGATACAGCATCTGCTTGTTAAAGCGGTTCGCGATAATTGGCATGACGTCGCGACGCGGCGGGAGATTGTCAGCGATGTAGCGCGCCGAAATTTCCACCAGCATGATCGCTGTGGCTTCCAGTGGTTCGACAAAGCCCGCCGAAAGGCCGACACCCACGCAGTTCTTCTGCCAGAAAGACTCGCGGTAGCCGGTACTGAAAGCGATCGTGCGCGCATCGAGGCCCTCGGCAGCGTCTCCGAGATACGCCCGAAGATTGGCCTCAGCTTCATCGTCACTGATGAAGTCCGTCGAATAGACGTGTCCGACACCGCGACGATGCGTAAGCCCGATATCCCAGATCCAGCCTGTCGTCTGTGCGGTCGCAATGGTATGGCACGCCACCGGACTGGTGTCAGACGCGTACGGCACCTGCATGGCCAATGCCTTGTCATTGAAAAGAACATCTCGGGTATCCCTGAACGGGACACCGAAGTGTTCACCCAAAAGCCGGGACGCGAAACCGGTGCAGTCGACGAACAGGTCGCCGCTAAGCGGCTCGCGATCTCGCAGCTCCAAGGCCAGGATTGTGCCGTCATCGCTGGCCTGCAATCCGGTAACCGTCGCAACAACGTGTTGCACGCCCAGCTTGTCGCGGCAGTGTTTCTTCAACAGCTCGGCAAACCCGCCCGCATCGATGTGGTAGGCGTAGTTGCACTGGCCCTTGTACTCAGGATCCGCGAGAGTTCGCGGCGCGAGGCCCGCCTCGCAGACATCCTGCTGGTAGTTTGACTCAACCGCGAACTGCTCGATGTCGTCCACGTACGGTGCGAGGTCGAGCTGACCATAGCCCAGCGGCACGGTGAACGGGTGGTAGTAGAAGTCGCCGTTACCGTGGACCCAGTCGACGAACTTGCCGCCCTGCTTGAAACCGGCGTGGCACGCCGCGAACAGGTCGGACTCACGAATGCCGATGCTTTGTACCGTATTCTTCATTGTCGGCCACGTGCCTTCGCCGACACCGATGGTCGGAATATCCGAAGCCTCGACGAGAGATACCGTCGGTCCGTTCGGGCCGTGGTGGCGCGCTGCGATGACCGCAGCACTCAACCAGCCGGCGGTTCCACCGCCGACGATGACAACGTGGTTGACGGTGTCATGCATTGTTATCGCCTGTCCATTTACGACGTCATGAGATTACAAAAAAAAGTGGCCCGTGAATACGCTCACGGGCCACACCGAAGCAGCCACACCAGATGTCAGTCACGGGCCTGGTGTGGCGCAGGGGGTTTCGTCAGAACGTTGCCCGCAGACCAAAGACGAAGCGCGAACCGTTGTCTTCAATGTTGTATACCTGGTTCGGGAATCGTCCCGTCTGGATGAGTTCTTCCTCGGTAATGTTGATGCCTTCGAAGAACACCGTCATCTGATCGTTAACGTCGTAGCTCGCACTCATGTCCCACTGACCGAACGTGTCCGTGTTGATGGGCTCGCCGTTGAAGCCGTTGTCGATCTGGCGCAGGAAACCTTCACGGTTGTTGTAGGCGACACGCGCCTGCCAGCGATCCGTCTCGTAGAACACAATGAGGTTCTGTGAGTCACCAAGACCTTCCAGTGCGAAGCTCTGCGTCGTATCGGTGCCAAGTTCGACATCGCTGTCGACGACCGTTGCGTTGGCGGTAACGCCAAAGCCGTTGTCGAATACGTGAGTCACAGCGAGCTCGAAACCGGTAACCGTTGCAGACTCGCCGTTGCGTGGCCGGCTGACCGTGTAAACCTCGGTTTCACCGTTTAGCTCTGCTGTCGTCTCAACAAGGTCCAGCCCCGGATTGTTCGGATCCGGCAATTCACCCGGATCACACAGATCGCGAATCAGCACACCGTTCGAATCGAAGATCGGTGCCGTTGCGCAGCGGAAGTTGTCAGCCGCGCTACGAGCAGTCAGCGTGTAGGTTTCCGGCGCTGTCAGGGTCGTGATGAAGTCCTCGACATCCTTCTGGAACACGGCAACGGAAGCCACGCTGGTCTCGCTGTAGTACCACTCGAACGAGATATCCCAGTTCTCGGCCTTGAACGGCTCGAGTCCCGGGTTGCCACCGCTCGCTGTCAGGTTCTGGCGGCGCGGCTCGTTGAACGTCGTAGACGGTGACATCTGCGACATGGTCGGACGCGTGATCGAGTCGTAACGCATGAAGCGAAGCACCATGTCATCCGTGATTTCGAGTTTCGCAGAGAAGCTCGGCAGCAGGTTGGCGTAGTCGCTCGTTCCTGTGATATCCGTCGCTGGCCCAAGCACGTTCGAGAACAGCGTCAGGTCAGTGGTCGGGACCACGTCGGCGATGAAGCTCTGCACCGCATCGACAGCCACATCCGTTTGCGCGTAGCGCGCACCAATGTTGATCGACAGCGGCATATCACCGAGATCAAATTCGAAATCGAAGTCAAAGTACATCGACAGGACTTCTTCGTTGATCGTGAATCGGTTGTTCTGCAGCGTCGGCTCAATCGGGTTACCCGAATCGGCGAGGAATTGGACGTAGGCATCACCATCGTAGGTGTAGAACGTGTCGATCAGCCCCGGGAAAAAGTTCTGCGCCGTGAACGGCTGGAAGCCAATGACGTCGTTCGGCGCGGCGGTGCCGTAACCACAGAACGCACACTGGTTACCGAACACCTGGAAGCTCTTCTTCTCACGATCCTGGAAATACAGGCCGAAGGACGCACCGAGGAAGTTCAGCGTGTCTGGCGCGTAATCAAAGTCGAGCCGGTACTCGGAGATGTCGTCTTCCGCCGAGAAACGGTTGCCGCGTTCGTTGTAGTGCAGGCGCGACAGGTTCGCGTCGGGCAGGCTGCCGCCCGAGAAGCCATCGTGCGTCACGACAGGCAGCGAGCCCGTACCATCGAACTGGTAGTTATTGATGATGCCGACAACATTGAAGCGGTCACGGCCTGCGCGGTCGTTCTCGGAACTCGAGGTGGACGCATCAAAGCTGGCGGTCAGGCGATCCGTCAGAGCGTATTCGACGTTTAGACCGAAACCGCTCGCCGTCACGTCACGCGAGTTGCGCGTATTGGATACGAAGTCGGTTGCCGGATCGCCGGAGCTTACCGAGTTGCCCACTTCCTGCGTGAACGCGATCAGCGTGTTGGTCGCCGGGTCGAGGGTGCCGCTGCCGACGCGATCCGGTTCAAACCAGGATGCGAGATCGGTGACCAGCGAGTCCACTTCGAACTCGGTGACGAAGCCATCAACCGTCACGCTCAGCTCATCGCTCGGCGCGAACTGCAGTACCAGGTTTGCATTGGTACGTGTACGTGACTGCTCGTCGACGATCTGGTCCCAGTTGCGCGGGATGAACGCATTGGTGAACAGCACGCCGTCGGTTGCGTTGGAAATCGTCTGACCAGGACGCCAGCCGGCGGTCTCGATACGGTTGATCTGTACATCACGCTCCTGGTAGCTGGCTGAGAACAGCGCACCAAAACTATCGGTAAACGTGTTGCTGAACAGGAAGGTGGCTTGTGGGGCCGTGCTTTCGGAGAGGCTTTCGTAGACGCCGCTCAGTGAGCCGGCGATCTGCAAGCCCGGGTTGTCAAACGGCTTAGCCGTCGTGACATTGACCGTTGCACCGATACCGCCAGACACCAGATGAGACTGGCCGGTCTTGTAGACGTTGGCGCCGGTGATGAGATCCGAAGACAGCACGTCGAAGTTGAATTCACGTCCTGCCGAATCAGAGGCGATCTGCCGCCCGTTGACCAAAACGGTGTTGAACTGCGGACCAAACCCACGAACGGTGACCGCCTGCCCTTCACCGCCGGAACGGTCAATGGACACACCGGTGATCCGCTGCAAGGACTCCGCGACGTTCAGGTCCGGGAATTTACCGACGTCTTCAGCCGACACTGAGTCGACGACCCCGACGGCCTGGCGCTTAATGTCCTGCGCGCGCTGCAAACTGCTTCGAATACCGGCAACGACGATTTCTTCAATCACCTCGTCTTCCTGGGCAAACGCCACATCGTGGGCGCCCATAGTCAACGCACTGGTGATTGCTGTCGCCAAGGCCGTCTTTTTCAGAAGGCCGGGCTGCTGCACTTTCATAGATACCCCCCCATAAAAGGTCTGCAAATTGTCTTGGTTAGATACACCGCCACGATTGACCCCCAGCCGTAGCGACATAAGCAATCCTAGTATATATCATATAAATAGTAAAAGTCGAAAGAACTCGCGGTTCGTAGCGCGGGTTTGGCGTACGGAAGCCGCTGGTCTACGCTTCGGCGGCGATAACCCATTGAGGTGAAACATGTTTGGAGTCTGTTACTACCCGGAACACTGGCCGGAAGCGATGTGGGCCGACGATGCCCGGCGTATGGCAGAACTCGGTCTCGAGGTCGTCAGGCTGGCCGAATTCGCGTGGAGTCGGATCGAACCGGAGCGCGATCGCTTCGAATTCGACTGGCTGGACCGGGCCATCGACGTGCTTGCGGCCGAAGGCCTCAAGGTGGTCCTGTGTACACCGACGGCGACACCGCCGAAATGGCTTATCGATGAACACCCCGACATCCTGCCGCGCGACCCGGAGTCGGGTCTGACGCGGGGTTTTGGCAGCCGCCGGCACTACGACTTCTCGAGCCCGGTCTACCTCGCGGAGTCAGAACGCATCGTAACCAACATGGCCGCGCGCTACGGCCAACATCCGGCCGTCGTCGGTTGGCAGACCGACAATGAGCTCTGCTGTCACGACACAACGCTGAGCGGATCGGCTTCCGCACGCACAGGTTTTCAACGCTGGTGCCGGGACACCTACGGCACCATCGATGCGCTGAACCACGCCTGGGGTAACGTGTTCTGGTCCATGGAGTATCGGCAATTCGAGGACATCGAACTGCCTCTGTACGCGGTGACCGAGTGCAGCCCGGCCCACCAGCTAGCCTTCCGCCGATACGCGTCCGACGCCGTCATTCAATTTCATCAACGACAGGTCGACATTATTCGCGAGCACGCGCCGCGGCGTTTCGTCACGCACAATTTCATTCCGCCGGTCGATACCGGGGTCGATAACGCTGCTCTCGCCGCACCGCTGGATTTTCCGAGCTACGACAACTACCCGCTGGGTCGCAGCGACCTGCGCTTTAAACACTGGCCGGCCGAGCGCTTCGGCGACATCATGCGAACCGGGCATCCCGACTTTAGTGCCTACACCTTCGACCAGATCCGGGGCTTACAGCGCACGGGATTCTGGGTCATGGAGCAACAGCCAGGACCGGTTAACTGGGCGGACGCCAATCCGAAGCCATTACCCGGCATGGTGCGACTGTGGACGTGGGAAGCCATTGCACACGGCGCCGACGTTGTCAGCTACTTTCGCTGGCGACAGGCTCCGTTTGCGCAGGAGCAGATGCACGCCGGGCTTCGGCGACCCGACGACTCGCCCTCGGAGACCTGGCCTGAGATTGAAGCGACGATTCGGGAGATCCTCGATCTCGGCGTGATGAACGAAGCACAGCGACACGCGGACGTCGCGATGATCGCTGATGCGCACGGTTACTGGCTCAGCGACATCGAAAAACAGCACGCGTCGCTGACCTTCGACGACGTGCAGTTCGATGTCTATCGTGCGCTGCGCGCGCTCGGCATCAATATCGATATCGTTTCGCCGCAAGCGGATCTGTCGGTGTATCGGCTGGTCGTTGTTCCCTGCCTGCCCGTCGTCGACGCATCGTTCGTTGAACAGGCACAGCGAGTATCGACGCACTTTATTTTCCTGCCGCGTTGCGGGTCCAAAACCGACCAGTTCAATCTGCCGGGCGCACTACCGCCCGGAGCTCTGCAGTCCTTACTCCCGATCAAAGTGAGCAGTGTCGAAACCCTGCGTCCGGATTGCTCGGAAGCGCTCAACATCGATGATCAGGTATTCGCAAGCCGCTTGTGGCGCGAAACGCTGCTGATTGACGACGATGTCGACATCGTTGCCCGATACGGTGACGACGAAGCAGCCGCCGTTCGAAAAGACCGCTTTACCTACATCGCGACACTGTCGTGCCGGGATTTTCTTGAGCACCTGTTTCGCTCGTCGTGTGACGAACTCGGCATTGAGACCACGCAGCCCTCGTCGGCACTGCGACTTCGACAGCGCGGGCGTTATCATTTCGCGCTGAACTACGGCTCGGCCACGGCGGAACTGCCCTTGAAAGACGACGATACGCTAATCGTCGGACATCAGCCGCTCTCCCCTCACGACGTCGCCGTCTGGCGAAAAGACTGAGCTCAGTCTTTTTGTATGATATAACGGACAAATAATTAGAAAGGGTCAGCGTGCACAGGGGGAAACGCTTATGACCGTGCAGATGTTCATCTTTTTTGCGATCACCGCAACGATCGCTGTACTCACTTACCTGAAGTGCCGAGCGGCGCCGAAGTCGTCAGACCACACGACGGAAAGTGACAACAAGGAAATCTTCCTTGCGGGTGGCGGGCTGAGCTGGTTCTTCGTAGCCGGGTCGATCACGCTGACCAACCTGAGCACGGACCAGCTCGTGGGCATGAACGGCAACCAGATGGCGTTGCTGGCGTGGTGGGAACTGGCCGCCGTCGCCGGCCTCGTGATTCTCGCCAAGGTGTTCCTGCCGGTGTACTACAAATACCAGTGCACAACGACCACAGAGCTCCTCGAGAAGCGCTACAAGAACCACCATATCCGCGCGTTGATTGGCACCCTCTTCCTGTTGGGTAACGTCTTCATCTTTATCCCGTCGATGCTCTACTCCGGCTCACTGTTCATGCAGAGCATGTTCAACGTCGACGCCCCGATCATCATGATCGCGATCGCGTTCGCGGTCGTTGGCGCGGCTTACGCCGTGTTTGGCGGTCTGCGCGCGGTCGCCGTATCCGATGCCTACAGCGGTGTTCTGCTGCTCAGCCTTGGCTTGCTCGTCGTGTTCCTTGCGCTGCAGGCGATCAATTTCGACTTCTCGGGCATTCCGCGAGAGCGCCTGACGATGATCGGTGACAACGATTCGCCGATTCCATGGCACACACTGCTGACTGGTATGATCTTCATTCAGGTCTTTTACTGGAGCACCAACCAGACCATCACGCAGCGCGCGATGGCGTCTCCGACGGTCGAGGAAGGTCAAAAGGGTGTACTGGCTGCAGCGGGCATACGGCTGCTGATCGTGCCGCCGATGATCGTGTTGCCCGGCATCGTGTCTTACAAGCTTTACGGTGATATTGGAGACGCGGCTTACGGCACGATCGTGGGTGATGTCCTGCCGACCTGGCTCTCCGGTGCCTTTGCAGCAGCGATAGCGGCAGCCGTTCTGACCAGCGTTAACAGTGTCCTAAACTCATCAACAGCACTGTACGTTCTGGACATTCACGAGAAGTACATTGGCAAGGCGCCGAACGTGCCGCGGTTGAACGCGGTCATCACGCTGTTCATCGTCATCATCGGCTTACTGCTTGTTCCGATTTACGCCACAGCGGAGAGCATCATCAACCTGATCCAACAGCTTTACGGCCTGCTGAGCATGCCGATACTGTCAGCCTTTATCGTGGGACTGCTATTCAACAACGTCGACTATCGCGCTGCGATTCTCGGCGTGGTGTTCGGTGTAGTGTTCTACGGGTTCTTCACGTTCGGTTGGACACCGCCGTTCCACTACATCCATCAGATGTTCATCACGCTGGTACTCAGCGTACTGGTTGCGCTTGGCCTTAGTGCCGCGCTGTTCTCGTCGCGGCCGTCACTGAACTTCGCAGGGTCCGCATCAAGCAGCGCCTAGTCGAAACACCAGCACCGACTCGGGGTGCACGATCGGTAACTGCAGCCCCCGGCTCATCAGCAAAGAGCCGGGGAAGCTGCGACCTTTGATGGCGTCGAGAATCGACGTGGAATGCGTCACCGGCGTGGCGGGATAGACAAGCTCAACGGCATACGACGTATTACGGTCGAGGCCATCGAAGCGCAGCCGATGCGGCGTTACCCGCACGTCGGTCTGCTGATACGCCACTGAGAACAAGGCTTCGGACTTGTCCGCATTGACGACGCCGAAGGCGAGCTTTGTCGGGTCAGTATCCAGGCGATACAGATCACCCGCAAACAGGAACGCACGCCACTGCTTGTGCAGCGCAATCGCCTCTTTAAGGCCAGCCCGTTCCGTCATATCCATCTCCAGTATGTTCGCCTCTACGCCAAAATCGCCGAACAACGCAGTTGCAGCACGAGTTCCTATCGACAATCGCCTGCCGGTGATATGGCAGGTTTCAGGCCCGACGTGCGCGCCCATCAACTCGAGCGGGAGGAAAACCGAAAAGCCGCGTTGAATGCGCTGCCTGTCGAGCGCGTCGTTGGTATCCGACGTCCAGAACCGGTCCGCGCGCTCGAGGATACCGAAGTCGATGCGCGCCCCGCCCGACGAGCAGCTCTCGAACTCGACCGTCGGATGCGCGGCTCGCAGGCGGTCGATCAAGCCATACAGATTGCGGGTTTGCTTGTGCACAGCAAATCGGCCATCGGCCGCAACGGGCTGGTCGAGATTACGGTTCATGTCCCACTTCACGTAGGTGGCCGCGTAGGTCGACAGGAAGGCGTCGACCTTGTCGAAGAGGTAATCACAAACAGCATCCTGCGTCAGATCGAGCACGAGCTGGTTGCGTGATTCGATCAGCGGCGCCGTGTTGCCGCCCAGAGCCCACTCCGGATGCTTGCGGTACAGCTCACTGTCGGGGTTCACCATTTCCGGCTCGAACCAGATACCGAACTCCATGCCGAGCGCCTGCACATGATCAACGACCGGAGCCAGTCCGTCCGGGAAAATCGTGGTGTCCACATCCCAGTCACCGAGACCCGCCTTGTCGCTGCGACGCCCGGTAAACCAGCCGTCGTCAACAACAAAGCGTTCGATACCCAGTTCGGCGGCGCTGTCGGCCAGTGACTTCAGGCGATCGACGTCGAGATCGAAATAGCACGCTTCCCAGGTGTTGAAATGCACGCGCTTCGGCATCCGCACCCGGTCAGTGTCGGTCATGGTCTCACGCACGAATCGATGAAACTGCCGCGACATCCCCGACATGCCATCCTGGCTGTACGCGCAAAACAGCGTGGGCGACCGGTAGCGTTCCCCGCGCGCAAGGCGGATTTCACCCGGACCCAGCAACTCGCCCATCTGCACCGAAACCCGCCCGGCGCTGTCCTCGTCGACCCGGCAGCGGTGGTTGCCGCTCCAGCCAAGATGAAAGCCCATGACCTCGCCATCGCTTTCATTGCTTGTTTCCGGGTGCAGTATCAGACCGGGGAAGCAGTCGTGCGACGTCCGACCGAGCCGGTTCTCACGCAGGTAGGTGCCCGGCAGTCTCGCCTGCACCTGGCGTTGAAGTTCGTCCGACCAACGCCCGATGAAACTCGTAATGGTGTCGAAGTGCGGCAAGACCGGAACGCAGGCTGCGTCGCAGCGAATGACGTCCAGGTCCTCATCTGCCATGTTGATCACTGCGCTGGTGATCGACAGAACACCCGAGGAATGCAAGGCGATCTCGTGCTCGACAGCCAGGCCGGTTGCTTGGCAACGGGATTCGATCTGCAGGCGGTCAGGCGCAACAGCGTTCACTTGCTGCACTCGCGGGAACGTGTCCCAGTCCACGCCATGTCGGTGCACCTCCAGCCCAGGCTCGCCGGTGTGGCCGGCAGCAATCAACGGCAGCAGCGACAGCGGCGCCTCTTCCGGTTTACAGGCGAACGGCTCCTGGCGCGTGTCGCTGACAGCGATACTCGACAGGTCGACGCTGTCGGTAAGTCGTGGCCCGAAGTACAAAAGAACGGGTTGAGGCCCGCTGACATCGAGTACGGCCGATGAGTGGTCAGAGTCGAAGCGATAGAAGTCAGTCATGCGCCGGAATCTAATTGCACCCAGTCAGGCTTTGCAACCGGTTTAAGACGTTATGCTAGTCGACTCCATAGTGTCAGGTGTCGCCATGCTGCTCCAGTACCCGAAAGAAACCGTCATTCAATCCGGCAACGGATTGCGTGTCAGCGTGCTGGATGTCGGAGCAGGCTTGCACACTATCCACGTTCCGTCGGATGACGGCCCTGTCCCGGTGATCCTCAACTATGCATCGCCGACAAGCTATCTGGCAGACCCGTTTTGTGTCGGCTCCACGGTCGGACCCGTTGCCAACCGAATCGGTGGTGCAGCTTTCTCTTTGAACGGCCAGCGCTACCATCTGGAAGCAAACGAGACAGAACACGGCAACTGCCTGCACAGCGGCGAACGCGGCCTGCACCGGACACGCTTTGAGACGAGGCTGCGGGACGGCGGGCAAGGCATCACCTTTGAAGCACCTGTCGCCGACCGTGCCGATGGCTTCCCCGGCAATCGCCGTTTCACGATCACCTACGAATTCATCGATGACTGGTCACTTGCCATCCGGTTTCTGGTAAACACCGATCACGATACGCCCGTGAATCTCGCTAACCATGCCTACTTCAATCTCGGCGGTTCAATCGACGATCATCAGATCCGGGTGCAGGCGGATGCGTATTTGCCGGTCGGTGATACGCTGGTCCCGACCGGCACGGTGGCAAGCGTGCAAGACACGCCCTTCGACCTACGCAGATGGCAAATGCTCGGCCACCGATCCATCGATCACAATTTCGTTCTCCGTGAGAGCAGCGGTCAACTGAGGCCAGCAGTCGATCTGCGCTCGACGTTGACAAATCTTCAGCTAAGCATTTCGTCCACGCAGCCCGGACTACAGGTCTACACGGGCGATAGCCTGTCGCACCCGTTTTCTCCCCGCGCAGGCATCTGTTTCGAGGCGCAGGGATTTCCTGACGCGCTAAACCAGGCGGGATTTCCGTCGACAATCCTGCGCGCCGGCGAGGAGTATCAGCAGACCACGGTCTATCGGTTTACACCGTAAAGGGCCTGCCTGGCCGCTGAGCATCGGAACGAACAAACCGTTTTCGTCGGCGAGCGACCGGACCTTATCAACGCGCCAGTGAGCCGCCACGCCGGGCCGTTTCCAGCGCGGACTGAGACGGCGATTAAGTCGTCAGTTTTCGTCTGACCAAATTCGGCTTTTTCAGATGCAGAAGCGCTTTTCCGGCCAGACGGATGTTGCACAACGGCCTCTCCAAGCTTCTGACTCGACTGAGATTTATTGAGAGCAGGTCGCAGCTCAGTCTGGTAGACACTTGTTATAACCAATTTTCGGAGGTATCCTGTAACCCGTTCGATGCGCGGCATCCAGGCGCCCTATTCGCATCGAGGAGATCGATCCTATGGGAAGCGACAAACGCCTCTACAGAAGTGTTCTGGAACGCCTCGAAAAGCTGATAGACGACGGCGAATACCCGCCTGGCGGCCGACTTCCGCCCGAGCGCATTCTTGCCGAACGATTCGGAGTCAGCCGACCGACAATTCGTGAAGCGATCATCGCGCTGGAGGCGCTGGGCCGGGTCGAAGTCAAGACAGGTTCGGGTGTCTACGTCTTGTCCCGACCTGCACCCAGCAACGGCGTTGACTCGACCATCAGTGCATTCGAGCTCACCGAGGCGAGAGCACTCATCGAAGGCGAAGCGGCAGCGTTGGCCGCGACGATGATCAGCGACGAGCAGCTCGTCGAACTCGAGACGGTTCTTCACGAGATGGCTGATGAGTCAGCCGACGGCCGGCTCATCTCGGAACTCGCGGACCAGAAGTTTCACCACATTATTTCCGAGGCAACCAGGAACAAGATGGTGTCATCGGTCATCGACAACCTGTGGCATGTTCGCGATAACTCACCGGACGTTCACAAAGCGTATCAGTCGATCTGCGAGGTTGAACCGCAGTCTCGAGTGGACGAGCACAGGGAAATCCTCGAGGCGCTCAAGCAGCGCGATCCGCAGGCAGCGAGAAAAGCGATGCATGCGCACTTCGCACGTATTCTCAACAAGCTGATTGCCGCCAACGAGAAAGCACAGGTCGATGAGATTCGCCGCAAGACCATCGAGAGCCGCGAACGCTTCTCACTGAATCACCTGGCCTCCGGTAGCTAAAACAACGGCGGCAGAGCGGCGCATTCAGTTGGTCAGCATGACCTCCTGAACCGAGAAATTGGCGAAGCGAACGTCTTCTTCGTCAGCTCGCAGATTATCCAGGTCCAGGAGCGATCGATAGATCCCCCACTTTGGACGCACGAAATGGCTGGCGTCCGTTCCGCGCCATAAATCCAGTTCGCTGACATCGATATCGAAGATCACTTCGTCATCACGCAGGCGAGTTACGATCAGGCGGAGCTCACCGGAATCGGAGAACGTCGCGCGACAATAGGCTTCGAGCCACTCACCGGTGACACGGCTCCAGTCACTGCGGCCGAGGATCGTTGTTTCTCGCAGGGGACTGTGCCGGACCTCGATGCCGTCTTCGCCGCTGCGTTCCGCGCCCGATATCGTGAGAATCGGCTGACTGTCATCGCCGCCGACCGCCTTGAGCTGGAAGAAATGCGAAAAACGTGTGGACACTTCCATGTCGGCGTTTATCCTGAATTTCCACCGATAAATGAAGGTTTCATTCTCGAAACCCTTTACCGCCTCTTCAGACTGATCGTAGGTCTTGATCTCGTTGCGTTGCCGATCATTGATATCCAACCGGTCACGGTCGATGTCGATATCGCGGTGGATGATGAACACAAAATGGTTGCCTACCTCCGAGTCTGTATCTTCGAAGATGTGCGGGACACCGGGATGGTTAACGGCATATTGATCCGGCGCCTCGATCGGTCCCGGAACGCGATCGCCGCCGAACGCGCGGATCAGGTCATACGCATCCAGCCCAACCATCGGGCCGTCCGCGTCCAGGGTGCGTGTGGTCAGAACGGTAAACGTAGCGTCGTCAACGGGCGGCGTGTTGACGAAGGGCGGAGGCTCAACCACCGGGGGCGGTGTGGGCACGGATACGTCACCCGATGAGCCACCGCACGCGCCGACCAGAATCGAAACAGCCAGCAACCCCGCTGTTAAAATGCGCGGCACGACTGCCTGATCGGCCTTAGTCGTGTGAGTTTTCAAGGGCGTAAAAAGTGATTTGGTCAAAGTCGGCATCATCGCCACTGTCGTTGAGCGTGTAGGCGCCCGCCTTGAAATACATCCATTCCTCGGGGACATCGTAACCGCTGTTTTGCTCACGCATGTCGACGTAGTTGTGGCCGATGATCGGTCCGGCCTGATCGCCACGCCTCACAATTACATCGATACGGGTGCCCTGCTGCACAATCTCGTAAGAGAAAATCTCGTCTAACGCGATGCCGTTCGGCGGGTTCGCGTCGTCGTCCGGCGCGCTATCAAGGTCGTCGTTCAACGGGCCGACGATGGGAAAGTAGATGTCGTCTCCGTTTCGAATCTCGTGCGCGAGGTAGACGAAGCCGCGCTCGTTCTCTGGAAACTTCCGGTAGTACAGCCTCGCGGGTTCGTCGTCCTCCGCATGGATCTGACCGATAATCACGCGACCGACCTGGTTGCGGTTACCGGTATCGGTGACCTTGTTGACCGCCAGCGTGGCGCGCAACACGCCGTTGCGCCCTCCCGTTGGCATACCGGGGTCAGGTTGATAGCCGAGCAGCCAGTTGTTGCGATTGACACCGCGCGTACTGACACCGGTATTGCCACGCCGAAGCATTTCCCGGAGCTCGGATCGAGTGTAGCGCGCCGTCGCAGACGTTGTCGCGCCGGCGATGGTTGAGCGAAACACCATGCCTCCGTCCGCACCCGTGTAGAAATACGCATCGCTGAATCCGGTGTCGAGGTCACGCTCACTGGCTTCATCCGCGCGCATATTGCCGTCGAGGTCTGCGGGTGTGTTCAGCTTCCAGCTAAGCAGCTCGAAGTTGGTCCCGGGTGGCGCAGCAGGGTCGAGGCCGAAATCCGATGCAGACACATTTCCGGTTTCGAACACCGCCGTTGGCGAATCGAGCGTGCAACCGAACGCGGTGCCTTCGACAATCGCGTTGTCCGAATTCAGCGAGTTGCCGAAATTCTCGATCCGGATGTACCGCGCCGGCGTATCGGGTGTGTCATAGCGTTCGAACTGCTGCGTGGTGCCCGAGGACCGCTGGTCAGCGAGCACCGCCTGGAAATTGACGCCATCCTCAGAGGTCTGGATGTTGAATGACGCGCTGCGCTCATCGCCGTTGTGCCACGCGATTCCGACTTCCCTGATCAGGTAGCGAACGCCGAGATCAAGCGTGAGCGATACGGCATCGCCGGGCGATTCCCAGCGTGAGGCCGAGTCCAGGTTATCGTCCACAGCAAGTTCCGGTCCATTGCCGGGAAGGCTCAATCCGTTGTCGGCGGCGGCGACAACGTTGATCAGCTGACTGCCGGAGCAGCTAGTGGGTGCGGCCGGAGGATCGGGCGGGCTCGCAACCGGCGGAGATGGCGTCACGGTGTTTGATGAACCTCCGCCGCCGCAGGCCGATAGAAACGCGCAGGCGGCCGAGAGAACGATGGCTCCGGGGCAACGCGTCCAGCGACGCTTGTCGGGATTCGTGCGCAGACCGTTATCGCCGCTTCGAAGGATCAACCGGACCCGACAGCTGAATTCGGCGAAACGCGACTGACGTGTAATCGCCGTTTGCCTTGTCGGTTTCCCAGTCCCCTGTACCGGCGCAGCCGGCGTACCAAACACCATCCTGGTCTTTTGTGCTGCACTGGTTGTAGGCACCCGCCTTGAAGTACATGGCGTCACCTGAATAGCCTTTCGGGTTGTCCTGCTCGTCCACGTTGCCGTAGGCGTCGACGTTGTCTGACAAGTCGATCGTGTAGGTCACGGTACGTGATGGATCCGCCGTCCTGAACGTCAGGTGCATTACGCTGCCGTAAACGTTGACGTTGTAGTTGAACAACTGGCCGAGAGCGATGCCCTCCTCGCCGGGATCTTCCGGGTTGTCCCAGGTGTTGCCCCAAACGGGATACGCGATATCCGTTCGGTCGGGGTTTTCCCGGGACAGGTTTCTCTCGTAGGTCCAGAAAACCGAACCTGTCTCGTGGTCCGGCCATTTCTTGTAGTAGATCTTTAAAGGCTCATTGCCCCATCCAAAACCCTTGCCTTTGTTGATGACATCCTGATCCTTGATTGCGTGGATCTGACCAACAACCACCGAAAACGCGGGTTTTTTTGACGCGTTTTTCGCGTTTCGGGCCACGTGCAGCACACGGAGAGTCGCCTCCATCTGACCGCCGATATCCGCAAAGGATCGGGCCGAGGAGTGCGCTCGCAGTGCGAAGTTGTTGCGCGGGTCATGCGTGCCGATTTTGGTGTTCTTGCCGCGGAACATCTGGCGCAACTCGCTGCGGGTATTGGTCGAATTAGCGGTGGTCTGCGCCTTGTTCGGTGCGGTGAACACCAAGAAGCCGTTGTCATCGAGATAAAAGAAATCGGGATGCTCGTACTTGTGGATAGCGCCGACGTCGACCTCATCAACCTTGCCGTCACGGTTGTCATCGAGCGGCAACGTCACCTTCCAGAATCGCAGATCGAACTTGTCGGCTGGTACCTCAGCATTGGCCACGGGCAGTGCCATCGTGGCCAACGCCAGAGTCGTTACTAGTCGTCGCATCGCCAGAGAACCCTCGTCGTCAGAACCGGATACGGGCACCAAGGAAGTAACGCGGCCCGTACGACAGCGCCTGGTAGACGTTGCCGTCGACCGCGCGGTAATCGATACGGGGCTCATCAAGTACGTTCTTCCCTTCAAGCGTGAAGTCGATGTTGTCGAAGGCCCGGTAACGCACCTTCAGGTCTACTCGCTGGTTCGTGTTCGTGTAGCGAATGCGGCCCTGGGTATCTCGAATGAACTGCTGGAAGTACTGCGAGCGGGTCTTGTAGAACAGCTCGATGTTCCATTTGTCGTTCTCCCAGTACACCTGCGCGGAGCTGACGTGCTTGGACAGACCGAACAGGTTGGCCGGCGGGATAATGCCGATTAGCGGTGTCGACGTGAATTGTCCCGAGTTTTCATCGAAGGTCAGTTCAATACCATCCCCGCCGTTCTGGTCTTCAAACTCGAAATCGGAGTCCGCGTAGTTGTAGCTCAGCTTGCCGCCGAATCCGCTCAGGAACCCCGGCAGGTAGTCAAACGAATGCGCCAGCGAAATCTCGAGACCCGTCAGGGAGCTCTTGTCGTCGCTGATCTGCGTGGTCTCCACCAGGCCCTGCGCCGGGTTTCCATCGAGGTTGAAGGTTTCGAGCTGGGCTACCGTTTCAAAGGCACCGTTGAACTCTTTCCAGTAAATCGCCGCGGCGATAATGGTGTCCTGGTTCGGGTACCACTCGAGGCCCAGGTCTACGTTCGTCGACAAGATGGGTTTGAGGAACGGATTACCGGTCGCCGTAATGCCGCTTACGGCCTGGTCAAGCGTTGCGTAAGGATCATTCTGATCGTTGGACTGCACGGCGCGACCGTTGCCATAGGCGTTGGGATCGGGACGAGACATGCCGCGGAAAATGCCGCCACGCAGGATCAGGTCTTCATCGAGGTCCATGATCAGCGTCAGGCTCGGTAACAACTCCTGGTAGCTGCTCTTCTGTGTGTCCGTGTCGATGAAGCCGGCGCTGGCGTCCTCTGTGACGACGAAACCCTCGGTAACCTCCTCGACGGTGATCGGGCGACGGTAACCGACTGACGTAATCTCGGTGTCGACATAGCGCACACCGAAGTTGCCTCGGATCGGACGGCCGGCCCACTCTGACTCGAAATCAGCCTGCACGTAGAACGCCAGCGTGTCTTCCGTCACGTCGTTTGTGCCGGAGGTAATGCCGTTCTGGAACTGGATGCCGGAGATGCCGCCGTAATTTGCCAGCCAGGCGTTTGCCGCACACTGATAATCAAAGGTCGCGAACTGGCTGACCGATGTGCCGCTGCTCGCGTTCGTTATCAGCTCGCCTTCCCTGACGTTGGACAGGAATCCGGACTCCGGAAACGTCCGGTCCGCACAGGCCAGGACTTCAGCCAGTCTCGCGTCCGTCAACGCGTTGTCGGCTGTCCCGTTCGGCGTTACAAGATCTTCGTCTTCAAACAGGCTCAAGCCCGGAGCGTCTCTCAGTCCACCCAGGGTGAGATACTCCATGCTGGACGAGCGAACGCCGGTCTTGACCGTATGGATCGCGCCGGACTCGCGATTCCAGACCAGGTCGGCACGCAGGGCATCCAGCGTGTTGTCGCGGATGATCTGTCGTGCACGAATACGGGCGCGGTTGCGGGCGTTGTAGTAGCTCGGATCGGTCACTTCGAAACCATTGCTACCGGCATCGAGAATCGTCGCACTGGGCGCAACGTTATTGCCTCGATTGGTATCGAGCCGTACGGTAAAGTCATCGGCGTTGCCACCAATCAGGTTGTTGTCCGTCGCGCCGAGTCGAAGCTCTACATCGGTCTCCGTGCGCACGGTGTCAGACGACGCATAGTCCACACTCAAACTCAGACTGTCGGACAGGCTGTAGTCAACGTTGATGCCGAATCCCTCGTACTCCTCAAAGCGCTGGAAGTCGGTCGTGTAGGTCTGGATCGTCGTTTCCGACGTCGAGGAAAAGACGACGCCCGTCCTCGGGTCGGATACCAGCTGGGAAATGTCTTCCTGCGTACTTCCCCACTGCAGGTCCTTGCGCATTTCTCGCTGGTCGCGCTCGGAGAACTGGTAGTCAACGTTGATGTCCATGCGATCGTTGGGCTGCAGCTGGAAAGCAGCGAAGATCGCCTCGCGTTCGTCGTCAGTGGTGTTCTGGCGGTAGCGGTGGTCGCGAGGGATGTAAGCGAAAGGAATGTCGTCGACACTGTCATAGGCCGGGTTGCCGTCAATCAGGCCCTGTACCTCGTCGTTACTGACATCGGCCAAACCGTCGTGACAGCGGCCGACAGTGTCGGTCGGCAGCGACCTGGAATCAAAGGAAGTCAGTTCACAGGCTTCGAGACGACCACCGCCCGACGTTGTCTGGTACTCCTGCTCGGGGTTGGTTTCGTCGCGCATTTGCAGACCGACGGAAAGGCCAAAGCGCGCACCGTTATCGAAGTCGAATTGATCGATGTACGCGATCGTTGCACGCGACCCGTAGTCCTGGCCGCCGAGGATATTCGTCTCATCAGGGTTTTGTGCAAGCTTCAGATTGGTCTGCAGCAGGCGTTTACCGACATCGAGTGGTCGCTTGGTGCTCAGGTGTACCTGGCCACTGACCGCTCCTTCGATGTACTCCGCTGACTGCGTTTTGTGAATCGCAACCTGGTTGAACATCTCAGACGGGAAAATGCTGAAGTTCACGGCGCGGTTTCCGCCACCGTTGGTCGCCTCACGGCCGTTGATAACCGTCGTACCGAGAAACGGACCCAATCCTCGCACGGAAAGCTCGGTCGCACCGCCGTTCTCCCGGTGTGATGTTGCGCCCGTGATGGTCTCCAGCGCTGCGCCAATCGACAGTGCCGGAATGTCTCCGATCTCCTCTGCCGACAAGCCGTCGACAATCTGTGTCGAGTTGCGCTTGAGCTGTATCGAGCGCTGGATCGTGTCGCGCGAGCCGATCACAACCACTTCTTCCAGCGTATCTTCGGCACGGTTCGATTCGTCATCTTCCTGTGCAACAGCCGTTGAATGTGCGGCTATCGCCAAGGCAGCCATCAATAGTGCACTCGTTCTATGAGTTCGAAACATCATTATTCCTCCACTCCGACGGTAGCCTCGGAAGTACTTGAGTTGTAGGGCGAAGCAGGGTTGTCAGTATCGAGCGAATCGCCGTCCAGGTAGGACTCAAAGTCGTCTGTGAAGACCTCTGTTGTGCCCGCTGTGTCGGAGTAAATCGCCAGTTCATCCACACTGAATATGCCGGTCGCTTCGCGTACACCACTGTTGTCACCGAAGCGGAATGCGACGTGCGTTACGCCTCCCGTCGAATTGTTGTCGGGTGTAAACGGAGCAAGGCTGACGCCATCAACCGTAATCGTCACTTCCGGCAACAGCGCAGTATCTCCACCCGGGTACACCCAGGTCACCTGCACGTTCATGAAGGTGTCGAGCGTATGCGGCAGGGAGGACGTGTCGATACTGCCCGGACTTCTGACCCCGAAACTGTCGTCGCGGATCCGGAAATCCAGGATGGCACCGTCATTGTTGGTCGCCGAGTTGAACAGGGTGATGAACGCATCACCGTTACCCAGCGTATCGTCCAGACGCTTCACAGCGACGTCGAGACGCCCGGCCGCGAGGGGTCCGTCACCATCCAGTGCGTATCGCAGTTCACCGGTGTCGCCGGGATCAGTGTCAATGATCTCGGCGACTTTGTTGCCCGGCGTGCCGGGACCGCCGGTTGCATCCGGCTCAGCGCCGACCGTTGCCTCTGACGTGCTCGAGTTGTACGGCGAGGCAGCGTTGTCCGAATCCAGCGAATCGCCGACCAGGTAGGACTCAAAGTCATCCGAGAACACACCGGTCATGCCGTCGACATCCGAGAAGATGGCGAGCTCATCAACGCTGAAGATGCCGGTAGCTTCCCGCACACCGCCGTTATCCCCGAAGCGGAACGCCACGTGTGTGACGCCACCGAAGGAGCTGTTGTCGGCGGTAAACGGAGGCAGTGCGACACCATCCACCGATATCGTCACTTCCGGCAGCAGCGTCGTATCACCACCCGGGTATTCCCAGGTAACCAGCACGTCCATGAACTCGTCCAGCATCAGTGGCAGTGTCGACGTATCGACGCTACTGGGATTGCGTACCCCGTAGCTGCTATCGCGGATACGGAAGTCGAGGATCGCGCCGGCGTTGTTGGTGTCGGCGTTGAACAGGGTGATGAAGGCGTCGCCGTTACCCAGCGAGTCATCCAGTCTCTTGACCGCAACCTCGAGGCGACCGGCCGCAAGCGGGCCTGCCGCATCCAGTGCGTATCGCAGCTCACCGGTATCGCCCGGATCGGTATCGATGATCTCGGCGATCTTGTTGCCGGGACTTCCCGGACCACTCGAACCCGGCACGGTTTCTACCGTCGCTTCAGAGGTGCTCGAGTTATACGGTGACGCAGCGTTGTCCGTATCCAGTGAATCGCCATCCAGGTAGGACTCGAAGTCATCGGAAAAGACTTCGTTGAAACCCGCTGTATCGGAGTAAATCGCCAGGTCATCGACGCTGACTTTGCCGGTAGCTTCACGAACCCCGCCGTTATCGCCGAAGCGAACAGAAACGTGCGTGACACCACCGAACGGACTGTTGTCCGGCGTAAACGACGGAATACTCACGCCGTCAACGGATACCGTCACGGACGGGAACTGCGCCGTATCACCGCCCGGGTACTCCCAGGTGATGCGGACATCCATAAATTCGTCGAGGGTCAGCGGCAGCGCAGACGTGTCCACGCTGCTCGGGTTTCTCACCCCGAAGCTGTCGTCACGGATTCGCAGGTCGAGAATCGCACCCGCATTGTTAGTATCCGAGTTGAACAGGGTGATGAACGCATCGCCGTTGCCCAGCGAGTCGTCGAGCCGTTTGAGCTTGAGCTCTACTCGACCGGCGGCCAGCGGCCCGTCGCTGTCCAGTGCGTAGCGCAACTCACCCGTGTCGCCCGGATCGGTATCGATGATGACCGCTACCTTGTTGTCGCCGGATGGCGTTCCGCCGACGCCGTTGATTGTGATGACCAGCTCGGCGGTTGTCCCGTCGACAGACTCGATCGTGATCGTGTCGGAAATCCGGTCTCCCTGAACGAGCGCCGCGACAGTCGGGTCCGTCGTGTCCAGCGTGTATTCCCACGTGCCTGACGGCAGGATGGAGAAGGTACCGTACTGGGTCATTGTCCCCGTCTGTTCGACCAGCAGGTCTTCACCGGGATCCGGATCGATGATGGTTACCATGTCCATCAGGGTCTCGGTGCTGTCGCTGTTGATGGCACCAACGAGGTTGAAGAAAGCGGCCGGCGTATTGGCAGCGTCAGCCCCTGCATCGAAAACCGAGACGTTGGCATCGACAGAGTTCGGATACGCCATCGAACCCGCGAAGGAATCGCCGACGGTGTAACTCTCGAAGTCATCCGAGAACTGCAGCATCGTGCCTGCGGTGTCGGAGAAGATTTCAATGTTGTCGACGAAGTAGGAACCGAACGGAATGACCGTGCCGTTGTCGCCAAAGCGCCACTGAATACGCTCGACGCCTTCACTGAACCACTGATCCAGGTCGACGAAGTCAGGATCGACGACCGCTGCTGTTGAGAACGGGCCGCCGCCGAGTGGTTCGCCGTTGATCAGGATCGTGATCTGCTCTGTTTGCGCCATGTCCCAGATGATCTCGATGTCGTACCACTCGTTGGGCGTAAACGGCGCTTCGATGATGCCGCCGGGATACGCAGCATTGTCGGTGTTGCGAACCAGGAAGCGCGGATCCCTGGGACTGCCGTCTTCGTTGGTCGCATTGCCCTGGATACGAAGATCGACCAGTGATTCCGAGGAACTGCCGGACGAGCCGTACAACGTAACGTAGGCGTCTTTCTGGTTGCCGTCATCGGCAAGCGCTTCGGTTTTCAGGAACGCAAAGCGGAGCCTGCCCTGCAGCAGGTGTGGATCAAGATCACGTCGCAACTCACCGGTGTCGCCGTTGATCGTATTGGTGATCTCAGCGACCTGGGTCAGCGCCGTAATGCGAATAACGAGATTCGCCATGGTGCCATCGGCCGAGGTCAGCATGACGGAGTCGTTGATCGAACCACCGACCTCAAGACCGTTAACGGCCGGATCGGCGGTATTCAGCGTATACGTCCACGCGCCGCTTTCCTCGATGCTGAACGTACCGTAGGTGGTCTGCACATCCGATTGCGCGACGACACGGTCCTCACCGAAATTAACGTCGGACACGATCACCGTGCCCGTCAGGGCGTCGGTCTGATCGTTGGGAATGGTTGCACTCAAACCGTCAAATTCTGCCGGGGCCGGCGCATTGTTGATCGCGCTTTGCACGATCACTAACGCGTCGTTGTTCAGGTTGCCCGCTACCGGAGACATGGCGAGATTCATTACAGCGGCGTTGAAATCATCAACCGTCGCCTGGGCGAATGTGCCGTCGGCCAGGTCTGTGCCAATACCGCTGATGACGTCTGCAGCGGTCGCGCCCGTGTCGGTCGCATCCAGCTGCGAGATTAGCGCCAGTGCCGTCGCGTAGCGCCCGGCGTCATCGTTGCCGGCCGCGACAGTCGCCAGATCGGTCGGTGCGATTCGGGTGATGTCTCCCGCGATGCCGAAGTTGATACCGGTTGCTTCGTTGTAGAGCGTTATCGCCGTATTCAGATCTCCCGCGGCTTCAGCAAGCTGCGTGGCGATCTCGGTCAACGGTGAAACGGTGAACACCGCATCCCCGTCTACGTTTACGACGGCCCTTGTTGGCGGCGCATCGAGTACAGAACCGGTGGCTTCATCGACGTAGGTTCCACCGGTGCAGGAGATGAACGCGGTGCCGTCTACAGGCACCAGGTCACCGAAGCTCACAGCACCTCCGGCGGAGGTGCCGGACCCGAGTGCGGGAGTTACCACCACACCGGTCTCATCAACCGCGGAGATTTCGCAGGCTGCACCGTCCACCAGGCCGTGCACGTACAACGCACCGAGACTGAACGCCGCTTGAATGACGACCGGTGGGGACTGGACGGTCTCGCGCAGTCCGTTGTTGTCGGTGTAGCGGGCGATCACGGATACGGAGGCGCTGCCTTCGTTACTGGTCAGCGTATAGGTCGTAGACGTTGCACCGGAGATGACGCTGCCGTTGGATACCCATTGATAACTTTCGCTGCCCGCGCGGACGCCGTCGCTGTCCGATATCGATACCGACAACGTGCCTCCGACAACAGCGTCACCGCTGATGCTCGCGGAACCGTTGGAGCTCTCGATCAGGTCCGTACCATCACGGCTACCGCCGCAACCGGCAAGCGTTGCAAGCAGCACGGCGAATAAAAAGACTCTATGACTCATGACTCTGAACTCCCACTTGAATCCCGGTTAACGGGTGCGGCCCGCTCGATGATTGCGGTAGACGGTTGAACTGGGGGATTGGCGTTGGTGCCGACACGCTGCGGCTGGATACAGAAGCGAGCGTCGGGGCGACACTCGATAGCGTGGTTTATCCGCATGTTGCACCCCCCACAGGACAGCTGCGTTTTCTTGTTTATTGACCAACCCACCCCCTAGCGCGTTGGTATTTCGTCGGGTTCACTACTCCGGGCGTATCTGCGATTTCTCGCCGAAGTATGTTTCCCCTGCTGACCGATAGACTCTCACCTGTCATAACAGGTGTCAACCAATCAATAAGAATTTGGTCTTTTTATTGGTATTACCAATTTGGATGATTCATAGGCGTCTGTGGCTGGTCTTGGCACTTCGTCAGCGAATGACCGATGCCGACGACCGTCCAGCTTCCGAGCTGGACAAGCAATGCGATAACAACAATGTGAGACACGAAAGTGGCCGGCTGGTCGCGCATGCCGACGAAGCGCGATCCAATGAAAACAGCGACGACAAGCAAGAATCAGCCGTTGGTCTTCCTGACGACGGCGGTGGCCACGTCGATCCTGCCGTCCGTCCGTTTTTCAGCCAGTCGGTTCAGGCTGTTTCGAATAAAGCGGCGGGCTATGAGCAAGCCAATAAAAGCGACCGCCGAGGCCAGAACGGCGACTCCCCAGGCCAGCACTGAGTTTCCCAAGATGTCGTACGAAAGCCAACTCTGGAGGTCCACGCGTCACTCCTGCGGGGTAAAGGCTGGTTGAGTTTCACGGAAGCGGGCGGTGATCATCGAGTTGGTTGGAGAGAGCAGATCGTAGATTTACTCAAAGCTGGCAGCGTCCGTTGCTCTGTCCGCGACACACTAAAAAGCCCGCCCCCTCACTCGGGGGCGGGCTAATTGAAGACTGACGCTAACCGCCGCTAAAGTTCGGTAACGCTGTAGACGGCGAGCGTGCCCGACACCTCATTGCTCACGAGCAGCAACGCCGAGCCGTTGGGGCTATCACTGGCCGGAATGAACTTGATCGATTCCGGACCGAGGTCGCCAACGATATCGACATCGTTCTCGGCATCCACCGAGAAATCCCGCGGGTTGATGTATTGAACAAAGCTCGCTGCCTGTGGGTTCGACACGTTGTACACCATTACACCCCCGACACGCTCAAGCCCGATAAATGCATAGGTATTGCCGGCGATTGTGGCGATTTCCACCGCTTCGGGTTCGGGGCCTTTGTCGTCCGAGCGATCGTCTCCCTCGTTGTCATCGTTGCTGGCGTTGAAATTCAATCCCAACTGATTAGCTGTGATCACTTCGAACTCGTTGCCACTATCGAACACCGGCGTCAGTGTCGATGTATCCC
>CAZSIQ010000039.1:0-29970 GCA_964606915.1 uncultured Woeseiaceae bacterium
GCTACTTCCTCGACAACGTCGCCGGCTGGATCCTCGAACTCGACCGCGGCCACGGTATTCCCTGGGAGGGCAATTACTCGTCGTGGCTGGAGCAGAAGGAAGCCCGCCTGCAGACGGAGGAAGCCACCGAGAAGGCACGCCAGAAAGCCATGCACGCCGAGCTCGAGTGGGTGCGCTCAAACCCGAAAGGCCGCCAGGCGAAATCCAAGGCTCGTCTCAAGCAGTTTGAGGAACTGTCGTCGTCGGATTACCAGAAGCGTAACGAGACCAACGAAATCTATATCCCGCCGGGCCCTCGCCTCGGTGATGTCGTGCTCGAGGTCGAAAACCTCAAGAAAGGTTTTGGCGACCGGTTGTTGATCGACGACCTGAGCTTCCAGCTTCCGCCGGGCGGCATTGTCGGCGTTATCGGGCCAAACGGTGCGGGTAAGTCCACGTTCTTCCGCATGATTACCGGCGAGGAACAGCCGGACTCGGGCAGCGTCCGCGTGGGTGACACCGTGCAGCTGGCTTACGTCGACCAGAGTCGCGACAGCCTGAACGATGACAAGACAGTATGGGAAGAAATCTCCGACGGCCTCGACATGATCAAGGTGGGCAACTACGAAACCTCGTCTCGCGCCTATGTCGGCCGCTTCAACTTCAAGGGACAGGACCAGCAGTCAAAGATCGGCCTCTTGTCCGGCGGCGAACGTAATCGCGTGCATCTCGCCAAGATGCTGAAGTCCGGCGGCAACCTGCTGCTACTCGATGAGCCGACCAACGATCTTGATGTCGAGACGCTGCGCGCACTCGAAGAAGCCCTGCTCGAGTTCCCTGGCTCTGCCATCGTGATCTCACATGATCGTTGGTTCCTCGATCGCATCTGCACACACATTCTCGCTTTCGAGGGTGACTCGGAAGTGGTCTGGTTCCCCGGCAACTACGCGGACTACGAAGAAGATCGCAAACGCCGGCTCGGCTCTGACGCGGCCAATCCTCACCGCATCAAGTACAAGCGCCTGGACGCCTGACCCGTGGCCGTCCTGCTAGCGATCAGTGCCCTGCTGTCCATGATGGCAGTCGCAATGCTCGTTGGCTGCGTCAGGCACGTTCGCCACCGGCGTCTCGCGACGGCCAGCTCACGCTTCGCCGGCGGCGCGGTTGCCGCGTCGCTCGGCGGTTTCGGCCTGCTCATCGGCGGCAGCTACTACGGCTACGACCGCCTGACGGCGGAAACCGTCATCGGCCAGGTCGAGTTCATTTCGACGGCGCCGGAAACCTACTCTGTCCGGCTGATGCGCGCCGAGATGACGGACCGCTTTTTCGAGCTGCGTGGCGATGAATGGCAGATGGACGCACGCATCATCAGCTGGTCACCACCGGCAACCGTGCTGGGGCTGGAACCGGTGTACGAGCTCGAACGGATCAGTGGCCGCTATGCCGACATCTCGCGTGAGCGTACCGAGCAAAGAACCGTGTATGCGCTGACCGACTCGGCCGTCGTCGATTTGTGGAGTTTTGCACGCCGCTACCCGTCGCTGATGCCCGGCGTGGATGCCTACTACGGCACCGCCACCTACCTGCCCATGGCGGACGGCGCGCGCTACGAGGTTTCCATGACCCGCGATGCGCTGGTTGCGCGTCCGGTCAACGAACAGGCCACCCGTGCCGTGGGCAACTGGCGCGCCGAATAACGCCCGTATTGCCCGTCACGCAGGCGACACTTTTTGGCATAATGGGGAGATAGCGAATCTCGGGCTGACTGCACGGCATGTCGATCACCATCAATACCGGCGATGATCCGCGCAACCGGCTCCAGGTTGCGACCGACTGCCCGTATTGCAACGTCTACGCCCGTATGACGCCGATGTCGCTGCCGGACTTTGACCTGCTCCGAAAAACCCAGCCGAAACACGTTGGAATCGTCTTCCAGTGCGACTCGTGCAAGGCGCCGGTCTTTTTGCGCTACGGCCTGAAGCGCGCCGACAAATACGGTATCGAACTGTTCAACAACTTTGTCGAGCTGGAGCGGCCACCGGAGCGGTTCCCGTTTTCCTATCTACCGAAGCCCACCGAAATTCTCTTCCGCGAAGCGCTGACCTGCTATTCCAACAATGCCTACAACGCATTCGCGTCAATGTGTCGCCGGGCCGCAGTCAGCGCCATCGAGCAGCTGGGTGAATCCGGCCGCATGCAGTTCTTTGAAGAACTCATCGTCGCGCAGGAAATCGCCGAGATCGATGACGCGACGCTGGAGCCGATCAAGACCATCCTGTTTGAGACCGGCAGCGAAGACGAACTGCCGATGCTTAGCCGCCGACAGGCCGGCGTCCTGCTGGAACTGCTGAAAGATCTTTTCTACCAGTGCTTTGTGCGACGGGGAAAACTGACCCGCGCGATCAAGGTAAGAAATCTCTTCGTTCGCGACGACGCCGCGAACTCCGCCTGAGAAAAGGCTCAGCCGACAGCAACGCGCGCATTACGGAACATGCGCATCCAGGGACCGTCACCGTTCCAGTCTTCCGGGCACCAGGAGTGCTGGCGCGCCATCGCCACACGTTCCGGGTGCGGCATCAGGATCGTCACGCGACCATCGTCACTGGACAGGCCGCAGATACCGTCAACGGACCCGTTCGGGTTTGCCGGGTAGCTGTCCGCAACGTCACCCCGATTGTCGACATAGCGCAGCCCCACAGCAAAGGACGCCGCGTAGCGGTCGGCATCGGAATCAAACACGGCGCGGCCCTCGCCGTGCGAGGTGGCGATCGGCAAACGCGAGCCCGCCATCCCGGCGAAGAAAATGGACGGACTTTCCACCACTTCGACCAGGCTCAGGCGAGCCTCGAACTGTTCTGATCGGTTGCGCAGGAATCGCGGCCAGTGCGCCGCACCCGGGATCAGGTCCTTGAGCTGGGACAGCATCTGGCAGCCGTTGCAGACGCCCAGCGAGAAGCTGTCCGGCCGCAGGAAAAACTCGGTGAACTCGTCGCGCGTGCGGTCGTTGTAGAGAATCGACTTGGCCCAGCCGCCGCCGGCGCCGAGCACGTCACCAAACGAAAACCCGCCACACGCGACGATGCCCTGGTAATTCGTCAGCGAATCACGACCCTCCAGCAGGTCGCTCATGTGCACGTCGACGGCGCGGAAGCCCGCTCGCATGAAAGCGGCAGCCATTTCGTACTGGCTGTTTACACCCTGCTCGCGGAGGATCGCCACCGCCGGCTGGTTACCGCGGTACGCCCGGGCGACGTCGTCGTTGATGTCGAAGGTGAGCACGGGACTCAGTCCGGGGTCTTTGTCGTCCGCGATCGAATCGTATTCTTCCTTCGCCGTCGCCGGATTGTCGCGCAGCGCCTGGACCCGGTAGCTCACTTTGGACCAGCTCTGCTGCAGCGTCGCGCGGGTCTCGGAGAACAGTACCTCGTCGGCGTGACGAATCGTCAGGCGCTCCTCGGCTTCAACGCGACCGATCGCGGACGCCTTGACGCCGTGACGGTCGAGAATCATCTGTACCTGCGGTAACCGCGACTTGGCGACCTGCAGCACGGCACCGGCTTCTTCGGAAAAGAGGCGAGCGAGTAAGCCGTCTCGCGGACCGTCCATCGACAGGCTGACGCCCTGTCGACCAGCGAACATCATCTCGGCGACCGTGGCCAGCAATCCGCCGTCACTGCGGTCGTGGTAGGCCAGCAGCATGTCGCGGTCGTTCATTTCCTGTATCGCCGCGAAGAATCCCTTCAACAGGCTGACATCGTTGATATCGGGCGTCTCTCCACCCGCACGGTCAAACACCTGTGCCAGCACCGACGCCGCGAGGCGATCGCGGCCTTCACCGAGGTCGACCAGCAGCAGGTAGGAAAACTCGTCGACGGCCTTCAGTTGCGGCGTCAGCTGTTTACGAATGTCCGTCACCGGAGCGAATGCCGAGACGATCAGCGAGACCGGCGCCACCACCTGGTAGTCGTCACCCTCGTCCGACCAGCGAGCTCGCATAGACAGTGAATCCTTGCCGACCGGGATCGCGATACCCAGCTCGTGGCACATGTCCTCGGCCACCGTCTTCACGGTGTCGAACAGCCGTGCATCTTCGCCGTTGTGACCCGCGGCAGCCATCCAGTTCGCTGACAAGCGAATCCTGCCGATGTCCTCGATGCTGGCGGCCGCGATATTGGTAATTGCCTCAGCCACGGCGATCCGGCCGGACGCCGGCGCGTTGTAGCTTGCGAGCGGCGTGCGCTCGCCCATCGCCATCGCCTCGCCGGTGGTGGATTCGAAACCGGACGCCGTGATTGCTACGTCGCTGACCGGCACCTGCCACGGACCGACCAGCTGGTCGCGGGCACTTAACCCACCCACCGTCCGATCACCGATGTGGATGAGAAATGACTTGCTGGCGACCGCCGGGAAGCGAAGCACGCGGTGAACGGCGTCAACGAGCTCAATGCCGTCGAGATCGAGCCGTTGGTCAACCTCGGCCTCGCGGGTCACATCCCGGGTCATCTTCGGCGGATTGCCGAGCAGCATCTGCATGGGCATATCCACCGGCTTACCGTCGAGGTCGCGATCAGAGACGGTCAGCTGACCGTCACCCTGCAACGTCCCCAGCACCGACACCGGGCAACGCTCGCGTTCGCACAGCGTGCGGAACTCGTCGATCCGCTCACCCGAGATTATGAGCACGTAGCGTTCCTGCGCCTCGTTACACCAGATCGCCATCGGTGACATACCGGGTTCCGCGTTTTCGATTTCGCGAAGCTCGATCGTCGCGCCGTGCTCGCTGTGATCGACTGCCTCGGGCACCGCATTCGACAGGCCGCCAGCGCCGACGTCGTGGATGAGCAGGATCGGATTCTCTGTGCCCATGGCCCAACACCGATCAATGACTTCCTGCGCGCGTCGCTGCATTTCCGGATTTCCACGCTGCACCGACGCGAAATCAAGATCCTCACTCGAGGTGCCACTCGCCACACTCGATGCGGCGCCGCCGCCCAGACCGATCAACATGGCGGGTCCGCCGATAGTAACGACGCTCGCACCAACCGGAACGTCGATCTTTGTTGCGTGCTCTGCGCGGACATTTCCGACGCCGCCGGCGATCATGATGGGCTTGTGGTAACCGCGTATCTCGTTGTCATCAAGTCCGGGCAACGCATGTTCGTAGGTGCGGAAGTAGCCCAGCAGGTTCGGTCGACCAAATTCGTTATTGAACGCTGCGCCACCGATTGGGCCATCGATCATGATCTCGAGCGGCGTCGCCATGCGGTCGGGATGCGGAAAGTCCGACTCCCACGGTTCCGGCATGTCCGGCAACCTGAGGTGCGACACCGAAAAACCCGTCAGCCCCGCCTTGGGTTTCGCGCCCAGCCCGGTTGCCCCCTCGTCTCGAATTTCACCGCCGGAGCCGGTCGCCGCACCCGGGAACGGCGAGATTGCCGTCGGGTGGTTGTGCGTCTCGACCTTCATCAAAATGTGAATCGGCTCGTCACGGAATACCCAGTCGCGACTGCCGCTGTCCGGCATCAGGCGCTGGCCAACGGCGCCTTCGATCACCGCAGCGTTGTCAGAGTACGCGGACAGAACACCGTCAGGTGCTGCTTCGGTGGTCGTTCGAATCATGCCGAACAGGCGTTCGTCACGGGCGTCGCCGTCGATGATCCAGTCGGCGTTGAAAATCTTGTGCCGGCAGTGCTCGGAGTTCGCCTGCGCGAACATCATCAGCTCGGCATCGGTCGGGTTGCGGTCCAGCGCCCGGTAGTTTTCCAGCAGGTAGTCGATTTCGTCGTCCGACAGCGCAAGACCCAGCTCGACGTTGGCCTGCTGCAGAGCCTCGAGGCCGTTGTCACCGAGCTCGACGAATCCGAGCGGCGAAGGCGAGTGCTCTTCGAACAGGCTGCTGGCGTCAGCGCTCGCACCGAGCACCGTCTCGGTCATCCGATCGTGCAGCAGCGCATCGATGTCCGCAACGGCAGGCTGTATGTTGCGTGCATCAATAAAATAGGCGACGCCCCGCTCTATGCGCTTCACAGAATCCAGGCCGCAGGCACGTGCGATGTCCGTGGCCTTGCTCGACCACGGTGAAATCGTGCCCGGACGCGGTACAACGACCCGCAGCAGCGATGCGCGCGGTGTGGCGACCGCCGCCTCATCGGACAGCAGCAAGGCATCAAGCCGCGCGCGCTGTTCGTCTGTCAGTGGCGCCGAGAGTTCCACGAAGTACTCGTATCGGGCCGACACTGATTTCAGGGACGGTATCGCCATCTTGAGCTCGGACTCGAGTCGGGCGGAGCGAAAGCTCGACAGTGCCGACTGGCCGGCAAGCACGAGCATTTCAACCGGGGTCACTTACTGTCACCCGGGGTGTAAATGGGCATCGGGAAGGGAGAAACGTTGTCCCCGTCGACCTTGGAGATCTTCGCATTGCCCTGCTTGTCGACCTCGTCGATACGGACGATCGCGTGCATCGGCAGGTAGGTTCGGCGCACGTTCTCGAATTCGGTTTTGATCTTTTCTTCAGATGGATCGACGACGACCGAGCTGCGCTCGCCGAACACCAGCTCCTCGACCTCGACGAAACCGAACATGGCGCCGTGCCCGACCTTGCGGGCATAGATTTCATAGACCTGGCCGTGGCTCAGGAAGATCACCTTGAACAGGGTTTTCTTGCTCATTGAGGGGAGAGAAGGTGCCTCGAAGGCGCGGTAGTTTAACGAAAATTGACCGAGAGGTGGATTTAACCACGGATTATGATTATGTGAACTGCTTGGCAGTCTGGGGACGCCTGCGGTAGCACACTATCGTACGGATAAATGCAGCAGGATCGCTGCTATAGAGACGCTTATGCCGTTGCAACTTGAAATTGTCAGCGAACACAAAGAGCTGGTCGGAGACGATGCCGTCCGCGAATTCCGCGAAGACGGCGGGACTATCGGCCGGTCGCTTCACAACGACTGGATTCTGCCGGACCCGGATCGCTACATCTCGGGCAAACATGCGGCCATCGATTATCGAGGCGGCATCTATTACCTGACCGACCTGAGCTCCAACGGCGTCTACCTGAATCACGACAACGAGCCGATCGGCAAGGGCAACACGCGCCGGCTGTTCGATGGCGACACGCTGCACCTCGGCGACTTCAAGATCAAGGTTGCCCTGGATGACAACGGGGAGACGCTGTCGATCCCGGACGACCCGGCCGCGATGGTCCATCACGACAACATGGCTCGCAAGGCGACCATGGTCACGCCGATGTCGACCGGCGTCGACATGATCGACGAAGACGCGATCACCGGCGACGATGCCTTTGAGCGCGCCGTGTTCGGCAAACCGGCGAACGAACCGGAACCGGCGAACCCGAACGAACCGGAGATCATTGACGTCGGTACGCCGCAAGTGACGCCCGAGGGCGTGTTTGCCGCTTTCCTGGAAGGCCTCGGCCTGGAACGCAGCGACCTGCACAGCGACATCGACATCAAGGACGTCATGAAGCAGGCTGGCGAGGTGTTGCGCGAGTACGTGAAAGGCACCGAGCAACTGCTCGTGAACCGCGCGAACCTGAAGACCAATTTCAACCTGAACCAGACAACCGTCCTGCCGCGCAACAACAACCCGCTGAAGCTGTCGCAGAATACCGATGACTCCATCAAGCAGCTGCTGGTTGGCAAGGAAGGCGGCGAGTACCTGTGCCCGAAAGACGCCGTCCGCGAGATCAGCATGGACCTCGTGGTGCACCTCGATGCCTTTATCGAGGCCATGTCAGCCGCGTTCGCAGATTACTCCGACCGTTTCGACCCGGCGGAACTGATCCAGAGCTTCGACCAGGCCATGGGCAAGAAGCCGAAGCTCAAGCTGCTTGGCGAACAGAAGTACTGGCAGCTCTACACAGAGCTTTACCCGATCCTGACCGAAACCGGCGGCGGGCGCTTTCCGCACATGCTGGCCGAGGAATTCGTCAAGGCCTACGAACGTTACGTTGCTGACGCCAACCGGCCCAACGTCGACAAGACGCAACGCTGGGAACCCATCGTCAAGGACCACGGCGAGACCCAGGTCCTGCCCGATGAGCCGGTCGACCCGGAAATCAGTGCTGAGCTGGAAGCCTTGCCGAACCCGGAAGAGAAGAGCGCCTGACAGCACCCTTCTCCGCCGGCCTCAGGTGAGGCTTGCGGGTTCTCCCGCGACAAACCGATTCAGCAGGTCGGACAGCTGCTGCAGTTCATCCTTCTCCCACCGATCCTGAAACGCGGCGTCCGCCTGTTTGGCGAACGTGGCGCTAGCCTCCTTGAGCTTCGTCTTGCCCGCCTTCGTAAGGACAACATAGGCCAGCCGGGCATCGCGTTCATCCACTTGCCGCGAAACCAGTCCCAGCTTCTCCATCGGCGCCGCCATGCGCGTCACCGTCGACGCGCTGACGTGCATGCGCCTCGCCAGTTCGACACGGGACAGCCGATTGAGTGACGCCCGCTCCAGGTGCATCAACAGGAAGAACTCCTTGACGGACAGACCGTGAACGGCGGAGAACTCACCCGCGAGACGTGCCGTTAGAAGGTCGGCTGTCTGGATCAGCCGAAACATATTTTTTGTGCGTGTATTTTTCATGCGCGGAATATATTGCGTAATACTTGCGTTTGCAAGCTTTTTGCAACTTATAAATGGAGGCCAGCCCGGCGCGCCCAAGATCATTGGACTGCGAACGCCACACGGTCAAACCTCGACTTACTTGAACAGATCGCTTTTCGGGAGAATCTGCATACCCATGATTCGAACCTGTTTCCAATCCTGCGTGGAACCCAGCTCGCCATGAAAACGCTCGGCTGCGTCCTCGAATTTCTTCGCCCGCCCCCAAACGAAATACACCTCGAGCAGCTTAAACATCAAATCGGTACGCGATGGCTCCTCGGCCAAAGCCAGGACAAGCGTCTTTTCTGCCTCGTCGTACAGGCCATAGGACATGCGCTTGTCGGCATCGGCGATCGGATCGTTCGATGACCCCACAGAGGAGCCGCCAAGGCGGGTGATCGCGAATCCTGCGCCGGCAATGACAACAGCAACGAGAGTCAGGAGAAGTACGTCCAAAGTGGCGTCCACGCCGGTTGAACAATGCTCAGTATAGCCGACACAACGGCAACGCGATCTTCATGCGCAGGCAGTCCAGGGCATCGCAGACTCCCGGAAAAAAACAGGGCGCCCTGAGGCGCCCTGTCTGATGCGGTGTCGTGTTTCTTCGACGGGGGTCAGATGCTACCGCTTGTCTCCCGGCGACCGCATTTCGATACTGCCGTTGAACGTGGCGCCTTCGTCGATAGCCACTTTCGGAGAGATGATATTGCCCGTCACTTCCCCGCTCTCGCGAATGGTGACACTCACCGTCGCGGCGAGGTCGCCTTCCACACGGCCCTCGATGAATATCTTGGTGGCGTTGACGTTTGCCAGCAGCGAACCTTTCGGTTTGACGGTGAGACAACACTTACCCTGGTTGACGGTGCCTTCGACCCGGCCTTCGATGACAAGGTCTTCGCCCGCGGACAGCTCACCCTTGAAATGCAGGGTCTCGCCGATCACGGACACAGGACTGTCATCGTCATCCGGCCTGTTTCTCACGGAGTTGGGCAAATCGGCCAGGGCAATGACCTGGGACTCCGTCAGGTTTTCGTTGTCGTCGCCCAGTGTCGGCCGCTTCATGATTTCTGTATCAGACATGTCAGTGCCTCCGGTTAAGCGGCGTCAGCCGGGTTCTTGTTATCGTCCTGTTTCTTCGCGGACGACTTCGGTTTCGAGGATTTCTTTTCAACGTTGGCCTTCGGCGAGGCGTCGTTGGCAGCTTCGGATTTAGCGGGTCGGGGCTGTTCTGCGGCGGCCGGATCCGACTCCATGTCGATCTTGCCGTTGAACTTGGCACCTTCGACCAGTGATACGTTCGGGCTGACGATGTTGCCGTCAATCTTCGCGGAAACGCGTACCTTGACGCACTTGCTGCCCCGGAGATCGCCTTCGACGCGACCTTCAACCGCGATGTACTCGGCAGAAACGTCGGCCTTTACTCGACCGCCCTCACCAATGGTCAGACTGGATGAGTGCTTGATCGATCCTTCGACCTCACCCTGAATGAGCAAGTCCTCATCCGCAGTCAGATCACCTTTGAATTTCAGTGTAGGTCCCAGAACTGATGAATTCGCAGTACGGGTCGTATCGTACGGATTGCTCATATTTCCCTCCTTGGATGTATGCCGAGCGGCAGCTGTTCTTTCAGCCCCACGGATAGTGGAACCAGTTCACAAAAATAGCGGTGATAGGTTTCACACTTTGTGCGGTGGTTACACGGGCTTAACGTAAGCTCGAGCGCGACGCAGGCCATGCTCGCTGGAGAACGGCAAAAGAACGTCCGCCGATACGGCGCGTCTATCGCGACGCGAGGCAGGCCGGAAGGGTTGCCCTTGCGGAATCGATAACGGCTCTGACGCGAGCTATGCGATCTGCACCGAATCGATAGGCGAGATAGACGTTCGTTGGCTTCGACGCCCAGTCAGGCAGGCAGTGCACCAGCCTGCCCTCCGATATCGCGTCGGCAACTACAAACTCCGGCACGCAACAGACGCCGGCACCCGTCTCTGCCAGGCCGGCCAGCGCCGCAAAACCCCGCACGCCGATGGTGCCCTGCACCGGAACGCGTTCGACGCCTCCCGTCCCGTTTCGTTTCTCGAGCGTCCACTCACTGCTGACCGAATTGCCCGAAAACGTCAGGCAGTTGAGGTTCGACAGGTCGGTGGGTTGGACGATCGGGTTTTGAGTCACGTACTCGGGAGACGCTGCAACGACCCGCCGGAACTCCCCAAGCTGATGTGCAACCAGTCGTTCGTCGCTGACGCGACCGATTCGAAACGCCAGGTCAATAGACGGATCCTGCAGGTCCTCAAATCCATAATCGAGCCGCATAGTGACGGCCAGTTCGGGGTATCGCTCCAGTAACGCGGGGAAGAACTTCCGGGCCACCAGTGCGCCGAACTCGGGCGTTGATGCGACACGCACCAGGCCCGCCGGTGTGAAAGACTCTTCGTGCGCGTCCTCGATCAGCCGGTTGCCTTCGGCCAGTATCGACTCGATTCGTGGCAGCAATTGCTCGCCTTCGCGGGTCAACGACACCCGGCGTGAACTGCGCGCAACCAGCTTAACCCCAAGCCGCGACTCAAGACGGCTGAGTTGTTTGCTCACCGCCGACTTGGCCATACCGAGATTGTCGGCCGCAGCGGTGATCCCGCCAGCCCTCGCGATCTCGCAAAAGACGCGGAATTCCTGGAAGTTCATCGTTCTCTAATTGGAAACTTTATATTCAAATTTGGTCTATTGTTCGCGATTTTGATGATACTGATAATTCAGGCATCTTCCAACACAGCCACAAGGGCAACGAGATGTCTCAACGAATTCTGATTACTGGTGCGAACGGCGGCTTCGGTGAACTGGCCACGCGGGCCTTGCTGGACGCCGGTCACACCGTTGTCGCGTCAATGCGCGATATCAACGGCCGCAACCGGTCGATTGCGGATGCCTACCGGGAGGCGGGTGCACACACGGTCGATATCGATGTCACGAGCGACGACAGCGTGGACTCGGGTGTCGCGGCCGCGATTGAGGCTGCCGGTGGGCTGGATGTTCTGATCAACAATGCCGGTATCGGCGTCACGGGTTTGCAGGAGAATTACACGGCCGATGACATGCAACGCCTGTTCGACATCAACGTCTTCGGCGTCCAGCGAATGAACCGGGCGGTGCTGCCGCTGTTTCGCGGCCAGTGCTCGGGACTGCTGATGCACGTGTCGAGCATTCTCGGTCGGATCACCATTCCGTTTTACGGACCATACAGCGCCAGTAAATGGGCGCTCGAAGCGCTGGCTGAAAACTATCGGACGGAGCTATCCGCCTTCGGTGTCGACTCCTGCCTCGTCGAACCCGGCGGATTCCCGACCTCGTTCATCGATCGACTGATGAAGCCCAGCGATACGTCACGGAACGCGGACTACGGTGACTTCGCCGGCGCCCCGGCGGCGGCCCTCGCGGGATTTGAGGAAGCACTGGCGGCGAACCCGGCACAAGATCCTGCGCTGGTGGCGTCCGCCATTGTTAAGCTGGTCAATACGCCAGCCGGTGAACGCCCGTTCAGAACCGTGGTCGACAAAATGGGCATGGGTGAACCCGTCGAGGCTTACAACCAGCACCTCGCGGAGATTACCCGCGGTATCTACACCGCCTTTGGCAATGCTGACACTCTTGAACTCAAGGTAGGTTGAACAATGAAAAAGATAGGTGTTTTGGGCACCGGCGATGTCGGGCGGACCCTTGCGGCCGGACTGGCCAGCGTCGGACACAGCGTCATGATCGGTACCCGCGATCCCGGCAAGCAAGCTATTCTGGATTGGAAGAGCGGCGACGGCAGTGGCGTCCAGATCGGCACGTTCGCCGAGGCGGCAGCGCACGGCGATGTCCTGGTGTTTGCCATCGGATGGTCGAACGTCGACGCGGTGATCGAGTTGGCGGGTGAGTCGAACTTCGACGGCAAGGCGCTGCTGGACGCAACCAACCCGCTTCGTTTCGAGACGGAGGGCCAGCCCCCGATACTCGACATCGGCCATACCGATTCAGCGGGCGAGGTGATACAGCGTCGCCTGCCACAAGCTCACGTTGTGAAGGCATTCAATACGATCGGATCGCCCCACATGGTTAATCCGGATTTTCCCGACGGCGCTCCCGACATGTTCATCTGTGGTAACGATGACGGCGCCAAAACGACCATCGGCGACTTGATCGAAGACCTGGGATGGAAGCCACCGATCGACCTGGGCGGAATCGAGAACGCACGGTATCTCGAATCCATGGCAATGGTCTGGATCGTGCACTTCTTCAACACCGGGTTTGTCGGAACGCACGCTTTCGCGTTGCTGCGGAAATAGCCGGGCTTTTAAAGGTTGAATAGCGGCTCTCATGTGAAAGCCGCTATTGGCCTCCCTGGTCAGCGTTGCTGCGCCTGCTCTTCAACACCAGGAATGCAATGAGCCCGGAGGTTACCGTCGTACCCACGACGATGAGGATGACACCGGTCAGCATGTTGTCGTTGACGATCAGGACGACCCCGCCGATGAAAATCACCGTTTCGGCAACAGCGAGCAGCGCCAGCTTGTAGATTTCAATGCCTTTCATGGCTTACCCGCCGTGCCGATCGGTCGTAACTAGCGATTCCTGCGGTTCTCGATCAGGTCATCGACGACGCTCGGATCCGCCAGCGTCGAGGTATCGCCCAGCTCCCCGTACTCGTTGGCGGCGACCTTCCTCAGGATACGTCGCATGATCTTGCCGGAACGCGTCTTCGGCAGACCTGGCGCCCACTGGATCAGGTCCGGTTTGGCGATAGGACCGATCTCCTTGCGCACCCACTGTTGCAGTTCGCCAAGCAACTCATCACTCGAGTCGATGCCTTCCATCAAAGTCACGTAGGCATAGATGCCCTGCCCCTTGATGTCGTGCGGGTAACCCACGACCGCCGCTTCCGCCACGCTGTCGTGCGATACGAGTGCGGACTCGATCTCGGCGGTACCCATGCGGTGGCCGGACACGTTCAGAACGTCATCGACGCGACCGGTGATCCAGTAGTAACCGTCTTCGTCGCGACGACAGCCGTCACCCGTTGTGTAGACATTGTCGAAGGTCGAGAAGTAGGTATCGATGAAGCGCTGATGGTCGCCGTACACCGTGCGCATCTGTCCGGGCCAGCTGTCGGTGATCACGAGGTTACCGACCGCTTCGCCTTCACGTGCCGTGCCTTCGTGGTCGAGGATGGAGAGCTGAATGCCGAACATCGGTTTACTGGCCGAACCCGGCTTGAGATCGGTCGCGCCCGGCAGAGGCGTAATCATGATGCCGCCGGTCTCGGTCTGCCACCACGTGTCGACAATCGGGCAGCGGCTGTCACCGACCACCTTGTAGTACCACTCCCAGGCTTCCGGGTTGATGGGTTCGCCGACAGAACCCAGCAGTCGCAGGGTTTCGCGTGATGTGCTCTTGACCGGCTCATCGCCCTCTCGCATCAGCGCGCGAATCGCCGTCGGCGCCGTGTAGCAGATGTTGACCTGGTGCTTGTCGCAGACCTGCCAGAAGCGCGACGAATCAGGGTAGTTCGGTACGCCTTCGAACATCAGCGTCACCGCGCCGTTGGCCAGCGGCCCGTACACGATGTAGCTGTGGCCGGTTACCCAGCCCACATCGGCGGTGCACCAGTAGATGTCACCCGGGTGGTAGTCGAACACGACCTCGTGGGTCAGCGACGCGTAAACGAGGTAGCCACCGGTGGTGTGCAGCACGCCTTTCGGCTTGCCGGTCGAGCCGGACGTGTAAAGGATGAACAGCGGGTCCTCCGCGCTCATTTCCTCGTACGGGCAGTCTGCATCAACGGTCTCTTCAAGTTCGTGCAGCCAGTGGTCGCGGCCGTCCACCATGTTGATGTCGGCGCCCGTGTTTTTGACGACGAGCACTTTCTGCAGCGATTCGACGTCCGGTTTATCGGCTGCGGCATCGACGTTTGCCTTCAGCGGGACTTTCTTTCCACCACGGAGACCTTCGTCAGCCGTGATGATGATGTTGGAGCCGCAGTCGTGTACGCGACCGGCCAGGGCATCCGGCGAAAAGCCACCAAACACGACGGAGTGAATGGCGCCGATGCGCGCGCAGGCCAGCATGGCGACCGCCGCTTCGGGGATCATCGGCATGTAGATCGTGATTCGATCGCCCTTATTCGCACCGAGCGCCTTCAGCGCATTCGCAAATTTGCACACCCGCTCGTGCAGCTGCCGGTAGGTGATCTTCTCGTCACGCGACGGGTCATCACCTTCCCAGATGATGGCGACATCATCGCCCTTGGTCTCGAGATGGCGATCGACGCAGTTGTAGCAGACGTTCAGGGTGCCGTCGGCGTACCACTTGATGTGCAGGTCGTCTTTCGCAAAACTGACGTCCTTGACCTGAGTAAACGGCTTGATCCAGTCGATCCGTTCGGCCTGCTTCGCCCAGAACGCCTCGTTGTTCTCGACGGAATCGCGGTACATGGCCTCGTACTGATCCTTGTTGACCAGCGCCCGTCCCTGTACCTCATCACTGACCGGATAGATGTCACTCATCGTGTTGATCCCCTTTTTATTGTGAGTCAGCCCGCCCCCCGGGCCAGTAGTTTTTTGGCCTGCACATAGTGCGGCCGGTCCAGCATTCGTCCGTCGAACGACAACGCCCCTGTACCAGGATTGGCGTCAAACAATTCGACAATCCGCCGGGCCTCGTCGATGGCCTCCTGCGACGGCGTGAACGCCGCCTGGATGACATCAACCTGGTCCGGATGAATGGCGAGCATGCCCGTAAAACCGTCACGCGCAGCATTCGCTGCATACCGTGCCAGTCCTTCGCGGTCACGAAAATCCGTAAACACCGTATCTATCGCCTCAACCGACGCATTGTGGGCCGCAAACAGGCACAGGGACCTCGCCAGTTCGTACGGAGGCAGCCAGTTCCCCTCCGAATCGCGGTTTTTGCTGGCGCCGAGCTCCGAACTCAGGTCCTCGGCTCCCCAGGACAGGCCGTGCAGGCGTGGCGAGGCGCCACGATAGTCACCGAGCGTAAACAGGGCACGCACCCGCTCGGTGCACAGCGCGACAATCCGGGTGCTGCCGGCGTCGATTCCGTGCTCGGCTTCCAGTCGATGCAGCGAGTCGGACAGTGTCCTGACGTCGTCCGGGCTGTCCGGTTTGGGCAGGACGACGCCCGCGGGCCGTGACGGCACCACCGCCGCAAGGTCGTCCAGCGCATCCCCACTCGATATCGGGTTGATGCGGACCCAGGCATCATCACGCCCGGCCACGAATTCCGCCGTCAGTTGGCGCGCGGCGGGGCGCGCTTCGGGTGCCACGGCATCCTCGAGGTCCAGGATCAGTGCATCGACGTCAATGCCGTCGGTCTTGGCCAGTTTTCGCTCGCTGTCGCCGGGTACGAACAGGAAACAGCGCATGTCAGGACTTTTTCATCATCAGCGCGCTGCGTTTGCAGCTGCCAACGAGTTCGTCATGCTGGTTGTAGGCACGGTGCTCGAAAATGATGATGCCGTTGTGCGGGCGTGAGCGGCTCTCGCGGAGCTCCAGTACCTCCGTTTCCACGTGAATGGTGTCGCCGTGGAACAGCGGTTTGGGGAAACGCACTTCGTCCCAGCCCAGGTTGGCAACCGTCGTGCCGTGAGTCGTATCGTTAACCGAGATACCCACCATGAGGCCGAGCGTCAGGCAGCTGTTGACCAGCACCTGTCCGAATTCGGACGCCTTCATGGCTTCGGCATCGAGATGCAAGGCGGCCGGATTGTGCGTCATCGTTGTGATCAGCACATTGTCTGTTTCGGTGATGGTGCGGCGAATCGGGTGAGAGATCACCTCCCCGACGGTGAACTCTTCGAAATATCGACCGGGCATGTCGTTTTGGTTCTGAAGCCTCGATGGGGGAATAATAGAGGCCACTCGACCCACTTGCACGTGCCGTTGGGTCTAGCAGCTTCAAAACGGAGATCGTTATGCCACTCAATCGACGTGAATTCAGCCTGGGCGCGCTTGGCGCGCTGGCTCTTCCAACCCTTGCAGGCGCCGGCACCGGCACACTGCTGCGCCGGCCGATTCCGTCCACGGGTGAAATGATCCCCGTGATCGGTCTCGGAACCAACCGCTACAGCGTTGACGAGACCGCCGAGGCTCGCGCACCGCTGAAGGCGACATTGAAGCGGTTTCATGAAATGGGCGGCGGCCTGATCGACACGGCGCCGATGTATCGCCGATCTGAGGCGGTGCTGGGCGATCTGCTCAGTGAACTCGGCATCTACGATGAGATCTTCATGGCCACAAAGACCGATCGCGAGGACGCGTCGGCCACGCCGCCGCAAATGGAACTCTCCCTGCAGCGCCTGAAATCAGACAGCGTGGACCTGATGCAGATTCACAACCTGAAAGGCTGGAAGCACACCATCCCGATGCTGGATGCGTGGAAAAAGGATGGCCGAATTCGCTACACCGGGATCACCACCTCGCGCAGCCGGGAATATGAAGAACTCGAGACGATTCTGAAGCAACACGACCTCGACTTCCTGCAGATCAACTATTCGCTCGAACAGCGAGCGTCGGCGGAGCGCCTGCTGCCGTTGGCCCGTGATCGCGGCATGGCTGTGATCATCAACCGCGCCTTTGGCGGCGGACGCATCTTCGATGCCGTCGGTGATGCCCCGTTACCCGACTGGGCGGCCGAATTTGGCTGCGAGAGCTGGGCGCAGTTCCTGCTCAAATACGCGCTGTCACACCCGGCGACAACCGTAGTGATCCCCGGCATGACCAAGGCCCACTACGTCGACGACAATTTCCACGCCGCGATGACGCGGATGCCGGACGCGGCCGAACGTAAGCAGATGGAGGCTTTCTACGACGCGCTCTGAGCGCGCTCGATCGCCTCGGTGATAAGACCCTTGGCAGCGTCGGCACCCTGCCAGTCACCGATCCTGACCCACTTGCCGGGCTCCAGGTCCTTGTAGTGCTCGAAAAAGTGCTCGATCTGCTGCAGCGTGATGTCCGGCAGGTCCGAGTAGTCGTGCAGCTGGTCATAGCGCCTGGTCAGTGCCTGTGACGGGACAGCGATGATCTTCTCGTCCTGACCCGCGTTGTCCTCCATGATCAGTACGCCGATCGGCCGGACGTTGATGACGCAGGCAGGCGCCAGCGCGCGCGTGTTGCAGATCAGGACGTCGATCGGATCACCATCGTCGGAAAGCGTGTGCGGCACAAACCCGTAGTTGCCGGGATAGGACATCGGTGTGTAGAGAAACCGATCGACCACGAGCGTTCCTGCGTCCTTGTCGAGCTCGTACTTGATGGGCTGGCCACCGACCGGGACTTCAACGATGACATTGACGTCTTCGGGCGGGTTATTGCCGATGGTGATGGCGTCGATACGCATGGCGGGGAATCCGTGTGTTCCAGGTGGGGGCGACGATTATAGCCAATCAGCCCAAATCACAGGCAGGTGCTTGCGCGGATTCGGTAACAGCTTGTATCGCACGGGGACTCAGGCGCGATCTGACACGAAACCTCCGACGGCCTGGTTGAACACCAGCGTCACGAAGGAGAGGCCGCAGATCCAGTAGTGATTGGAACCGCGGGGCTGCTGGCTCGCGTTGCGCACCAGCGCGACGGCATCGAGCTGGGCGCATTTCACCCGGACTCGCTGGTTTGGCACCAGCTGCTCGGTCGTCATGATGCGCATACCGTTCAGCGATATATCCTCGCTGCGTGCCGGCAGAGCCCGGGCCTGGGGCCAGCTGGTGTACAGCTCGACGTCCTGTTGCTTGGCGATCCGCGTGACCGATCGTGCGTCACCTTGCTCAAAGCGTTGCTGCTCGGCGATGGCCAGGGGGCTCTTGCAAACCACGCAGCGCGCATCGGCAAAGATCGATCGTCCGTGATCGTGGGGCATGCAGCAGAAGATGCACTCCCGGAACGGATCGAGCGGGCGCGGCGGCGGGGGTGGTGGCTCCGGTACCGGCAGGTCCTCATCGAGATCGGCGGCGGTCACACCGCGCGGCGGCAGGCTGGCGTCATACTCGGCGCGGCGATCCGGGTCGGTCAGCGTGGCATAGGCTTCATTGATCATCGCGGCAACGAGGGAATCACCGCCGAGATCAGGGTGCATCCGGAGGCGCTGCATCAGGGTCCGGTAACTCGCCTTGATGACTTCGATCGGTGCATCCCGGCTGACGTGCAGCAGTTCGTAGTGGTCCCGCTTGTCCTTGCCGTCCATCGTCATTTCGAGGCCAGCAGTGAACGAACCTTGTTACGCAGCGTCGACGAGCTGACCGGCTTCTGCAGGAACTCGAAAGCGCCGGCACTCAGGTCCCGGGCCAGCACGTCCTCTTCAACGTAGCCGGAACAAACCAGCACGGGCGCGTCCGGAAACTGCTCGGTAAACGTGGCGATCAGGTCGGTGACATTGCCGCCCGGCATGATCGCATCGGTAACCAGCAGGTCGATATCCGACGACGACTTGATGAGCTCTATGGCCTCGCGGATGTCGGAGGCCTTGAAGGTCGTGTGACCCGCCTCCTCTAGTGCAGCAACCAGTGCACGCAGTACGATTTCCTCGTCGTCTGCGACGATGATGTTGCGGCCCGGTTCGTCATCCAGTTCAAACGAATCGGTGAACTCGGTGGCCGACTCGGGCGCTTCCTGTGCCTCGAAGAACAGGCTGAAAGTGGAACCCACCCCCTGCTGGCTGACCACGTCCACCTGCCCACCGGCGTTCTCGACGCTGCGACGCACGGACGCGAGACCAAGGCCGGTGCCCTCGGCACCCTTGGTGGAAAAGAACGGCTCGAAAATGCGTTCAAGCAGCAACGGGTCGATGCCGGAACCGTTGTCCGAAACTTCGAGACAGAGCCTGTCGCCGTCACGCACCACGCGGATCGCGATGCGCCCCTCGCCGTCAATAGCATCACGGCTGTTCAGTACGAGGTTGAGCAGCGCCTGCTGCAATTCACCCCGATCGACACGAATGTAGTGACCAGGCTCGATGTTCGCCTCGAACGTGATGTTCGCCGGCAACAGGGTTTTCAGAAGATTGATCTGCGGTTCCAGCGCATCGGCCACATCGTAAATCTCGGGACGCCGCACGTAATTCTTGCTTAGCGTCATGACCTGCTTGGACACCTGCGTCGCCTGACGCGCAGCCTCGGACATGTCAGCTGCCGCCCGCTCAACATAGGCCTTGTTGTCGGGATTGCGCTGCAGCAACTCGGTCCAGGTGGTTATGACCGTCAGGGCGTTGCCGAAGTTGTGTGCGAGACCGCCCGTGATCCGGGACACAAGCTCGGAGCGCTGTGCTTCCTGGAATGCCAGCTCGGCGCGCTGCCGCTCCTGGTTCTCCTGCTGAAGCAGCTCGAGCGCCTTGGCCTGGCGGCGGGCAATGTAGGACACCGACAGGGCCAGCACCAATATCTGCACGGCGGAAAAAATGGCGCCGCGCGTATAGTTGTCGGGGGTTGGATCCCACAACAGGGTATCGAGGGTCACCGGTGACAACAGCCTGAAATAGAAGATGTTCAACCCGGAACCGACGAGGACAGCAACGAGCAGCACCACCGAGACGAAGACCCCTCGCAGTCCCCAGAGCACACCCAGCAAACAGGTCGCAATCGCCAGTGACAAGGCGCTGGTCGGCACCGTCAGCGCCGCATCGTGCAGCGTGACAATCGAAACGGCGTACCAGAAGATGGCAATGGCGATCGCGCGTGATCGCGGGTAGCGAAAGCGAAACGCGGTCAGGCCCAGCAGGAATGCCAGGTAAATCAGGAAATACAGGCTGCGCGTAGACCCCTGGAACAGGGCGAACGTGATCGGCAGGGTTGTCAGGACAACCGTACCCCAGTTGAAATACCAGACCGCTCTTGCGCGCCAGCTGTCGACGCCCCAGTCAGCGGTCTCTCTTCTATCGCTCATTGGTAATTTCGCCGTCGTCTAGCCTGATTCTCTCAGCTTTTCGCTCCGCCCTTTCGGGCCCAGCGTGAGTATCTCCTGCACGCGCCGTCTTAGCTGGGTCACCGTGACCGGCTTCTGAAGGAAATAGTAGGCACCGTCTTCCAGGCGGTCGGCCAGTGCCTTTTCACGCACGTGCCCCGAGCAGACCAGCACGGGCCGGTCAGGAAAATGCTGCTCAAAGGCGTCGATGATCTGTGTCGCGTGCCCGCCCGGCAGAACAGCATCAGTGACCAGTAACTCGATACTGTCACTCGACGCAATCGCATTAATCGCATCGTCGACGTCGACCGCGGAAGACACCATGTGACCAACCTGCTCAAGCCCGGTGACCAGCGCACGAAGCACAATGTCCTCGTCGTCAACAACAAGAATGCGCGCGCGCAGGTCCACGGCGAAGCTGCCGGTCTCTGAGGTCGTGTCCTCTTCCGGTTCCGTCTCGGCACGATCAAAAACAAGCCTGAACGTCGTGCCTTTACCCACGGCGCTGGTGACGTCTATCGTGCCGCCAAGTGATTCCACCGACTGCCGGATCGACGACAGTCCAAGCCCGGTGCCCTCTTGCCCCTTGGTGGTAAAGAACGGCTCGAAAATGCGTGACAGCAGGTCAGAATCCATACCCACGCCGTTGTCCGCGACTTCGAGAATGACGTTCTCTCCGCGCCCCTTGAGTTCTACGTCGATCGTGCCTTCCTCACCCACGGCGTCCTTGGCATTGAGCACAAGGTTCAGCAGGATCTGCTGCAGCTCACTCCGGTCAATGGAGATATGACAACCGGGTTCGAGACTCGAGTTCAGCTTTACCGTGGCGGGCAACAGTGTCCGCAGCATCATGAACTGCCCTTCCAGCACCTCGGCCGGATCCAGCACCTCGCGCTGCCGAACGTAGTTTTTGCCGAGCATCATGATCTCGCGCGAGACCATCGTCGCCTGTTGCGCTGCCTGCGCCATGTCTTTCGCGGCGCGTTCAACGAAATCGACCCGATCCGGGTAGCGACCCAGCAACTCGGTCCACGTCGTGATGACCGTCAGCGCATTGCCGAAATTGTGTGTCAGGCCACTCGTGAGCTGCGACACCAGTTCCGCCTTTTGTGCCGCGCGAAATGCAAGCTCGGATTTCTTGCGCGCCATGCCCTCCTCGCGGAGGCGCTGCAGACTGCGTTCCTGCATCGATGCGATGAAATAGACGGACACACACAGAATGCTGATGGCGGTAATCGTTGACACACCCTGGCGCACATAAACACCGGGTGAATGCGCGAGCATCTCGAAATACTCGTCGGTCATCGGTACCAGCCCGAGGTAAAACTCGTCGATCCCGGCCAGGATCACGATCGCAGACACGCTGCTCAGCGAAAGGATTAGCCCCAGCTTGCCGTAAAACAGTGCGCAAAGGACTGCCGCAATAGACAGCGACGTCACCATGATCGGAGAGCTCAGGCCAAGGGTAAAAACACCATAAGACGCAACGATGAACCAGAAGGTGGTCAGCAAAATAGCCAGGTACCGTGGTGGTACCTTTCCGGTCAAAACAATCAGCAGCCCGACCAGCGCAATGCCGGCATACGGTGCAGCGATCGACGGGCCGTCCTGGTACGCGGACATACCGATCGGAAACGTCGACATGGCCAGCGACAACCACGACAGGAGCACAGCGGCGCGCGCTCGCCAGCTGTCGGGTGACCAAAGCGTGGTCGCATTGAAGTCGGTGCTCGGGTCCATCGGCAGCTTGCGTCCTGTCCAGCCCTGTTCCGCTGTATACTATGAGCCGCAGGAATTACCCGTTCCCGCGTTCCTTTTCCAATCCAGTCAAGAGCTTACCCCATGAGACAGATCATTGCTGTAGCCCTTGTGGCAGCCATTACGTCAGTCGCCTGTGCGAACGACCGCATACCGTTTAACGTCGAAAGTGTCGCAAGCTTTAATGAACCGTGGGCGATGGCCTTCCTGCCGGAAGGCGATTTGCTCGTCACCGAGAAGTCCGGGCAGCTTTTGCTGGTCTCTGCAGACGGGGAAACGTCGGATCGCATCGACGGTGTTCCCGAGGTCGACTATGGCGGCCAGGGCGGACTCGGCGACGTTGCCCTGCACCCGGAGTTCGCGACCAATGGCGTGATCTACCTGAGCTATGCCGAGTCCGGTGAGGACAACACGCGAGGCGCAGCGATTGCTCGAGCCGTACTCGACCGCGACGCCGGAACACTGTCCGAGGTCAGCGTGATCTGGCGCCAGTTCCCGAAGGTGACCGGCAAAGGCCACTACGGGCATCGCCTCCTGTTTGATGGCGACGGCTACCTGTGGGTCTCCTCCGGCGAGCGCCAGAAGTTCGACCCGTCGCAGGACATGCAGAGCTCCATGGGCAAGATCCTGCGACTGAACGACGACGGCACCGCGGCCGAAGGCAACCCGTTCTACGACCAGGGCGGGGTGACCGCCGAGATCTGGTCGCTGGGCCACCGTAACCCGCTCGGCATCGATTTCGACGCCGAGGGCCGCCTGTGGAACTCAGAGATGGGGCCTCGCCACGGGGATGAATTGAACCTGGTGATCAAGGGCGAGAACTACGGCTATCCGCTGGTTTCCAACGGACGACACTACAGTGGCATGCCGATCCCGGACCACGATACGCGCCCCGATCTCGAAGCGCCGAAAGTCTGGTGGGACAAGACCATCGCCCCGGGAGACCTGATGTTTTATGACGGCGACGCGTTCGGCGACTGGAATGGCGACTTCTTCATTCCGGGACTCGCGAGCAAGGCGCTCATTCGCATCGAAGTTGACGGCGACGAGGCCCGCGAAGCGGCACGCTACGATATGGGCAAGCGACTTCGCGGCGTCGAACAGGGCCCCGATGGCAATATCTGGGTGCTTGAAGACCAGGAAGGCGGACGCCTTCTGAAGCTGACACCACGCTAAAACTCGCTTCCGGCCGCGGCCTGTCGACAGGTCGCGGCACGTCTCGCCCGACACCGTGTCGGGTTCTGCACCTCGGTTTGTGATGCAAATAACAGCGATGACATTTCGTCGTTGTCAAGGGTCTTTGGACGCTCCGGAAATGGGATAATGACGCCCCTGATGGCCGACAGGTCGGCCGGAGACGTCGTTTGCGAGCGTTCCTGATCACAATCGCGGCCGCCCTGCTCGGCACGTGCTCGGAGACTCCGCCCCTGCTCGACCAGGTGCTGGATCTCGGCGAGCTGCGTGTCGTCACCAGGGATAGTCCGGTGTCGTTTTACGACGGCCCCGACGGTCCGGGCGGGCCGGAGTACGATCTGTTCAGTCGCTTTGCACAGGACCTGGGCGTTGAGCTCAGCGTCGTTGCCGTTGAGAGCGTCTCGGAAATCCTGCCCGCGCTGATGTCCGGCCAGGCGCACATGGCGGCGGCCGGGTTGTCGGTCACCGAGTCGCGCCGCGAACACCTCAATTTCGGTCACCCGTACAACCAGGTGGATATGCAGCTGGTCTACAAGCTGGGTACCGGCAAGCCTCGCTCGCTGGAGGACGTCGAAGGCCGCCTGATCGAGGTCATGGCCGGCAGTAGCCACGCCGATATGCTGACGACCCTCGCCGAGCTGTATCCCGGGATAACCTGGAACGAGAATGCCGATGCCGAGGTAACTGACCTGCTGACATCCGTGGCGTTCGGCGATCTCGACCTGACGATCGCGGACAGCACCGAGTTCAACATCCAGCGCCATTTCCACCCGGACCTGCGCGTGGCGCTGGACCTGCAACTGGACGATCCGATCGCCTGGGCCTTCCCGAAGGAAAGCGGCGACACGCTGCTCGCACGGGCCGACCAGTTCATTATCGGCGCCAAGCGCGACGGCACCATCGATCGAATTCACGAACGCTACTATGGCCATACAGACCGCTTCGACTACGTCGGTACACGGAACTTCATTCGTCACTATGAAAGCCGCCTGCCCCGATATCGCGCCATGTTCGAGGAAGCCGGTGCCGAGTGGGGCGTCGACTGGCGGCTGCTGGCCGCGATCGGCTACCAGGAGTCACACTGGCGAGCGCGAGCCGTATCGCCGACCGGCGTGCGCGGCATCATGATGCTGACCCGCGCCACGGCAGACTTCTTGGGCATCGACGACCGGGTCGACCCGAGGAACAGCATCTTCGGCGGTGCGCAGTACTACGCGCGGCAGACGGAACGTGTCGCCGACGAGGTCCTGGAGCCGGACCGCACCTGGATGGCGCTGGCGGCCTACAACGTCGGTTTTTTCCACCTGAAAGACGCGCAGCAAATCGTCAAATGGCAAGGTGGTGATCCGTACGCCTGGATCGACGTCAGCGAAGCCTTGCCCCTGCTCGCGCAGCGCAAGTGGTACAGCCGCCTGCCTTACGGCTACGCGCGCGGCTGGGAGCCGGTGCTCTACGTCAACAACATCCGCAGCTACTACAACATTCTGAAATGGCTGACGGCCAACGAGGCGGCCGAGAAGGCGGAGCAGGATACCAACATCGAGCAGGCGTCAGCCGGCGAGCCCGCCGACACGGCCTGATTCAGCGTCGCTGTTCGAAGAAGTGCTGCAGCAGCGACTCGCAGTCTTCTTTAAGGACGCCACCGTTGATCTCAAATCGATGGTTGAAGGCCGGGCTCTCGGTCAGGTCGATCGCGCCGCCAAGTCCGCCGGCCTTTTCGTCATAGGCGCCAAACACCAGCCGTTCGATGCGTGCCTGCGTCATAGCACCCACGCACATCGGACAGGGTTCCAGCGTGACGTACAAGGTCGCGCCCTGTATGCGGTGATTGCCGACAACCTGTGCAGCGGCACGCAGCGCCACGACCTCAGCGTGAGCAGTCGGATCACAGTCGCTGACGCTGCGATTCATGGCGCGCGCAATGATGTCGCCGCCATAGACCACCACGGCACCGACCGGCACCTCGTCGGCTTCCGCCGCCACCCGGGCCTCGGCGAGCGCCTCACGCATGAAGAAAAGATCGCTGTAGGACCAGCCACCCGTCATATCACCCTCCCTGTCGCCAGCACCACGGCTGCAACGGACAACGCCGCGAGCAGGTAACTGCGCTTGTCGCGAATCGCAAACACGATCGGGTCCTCGTGCATCTCACCTCGCCGCGTCAGCAGCCAGATGCGACCGAGCCAATAGATCAGCACGGGGCAGAGCAGCCAGAGGAACCGGGGTTCCTCGTAGAGGGCCAGCACTTCGGGTGCGTTGATGTACAGCGCCAGCACCAGCATCGCGGTAAACGCCGATGCAATGCCCATCATACTCAGGACGTCGATGTCGTCGGTCGTGTAGCCGCGGCCCGCGGCTTTATCGACGCCCCGGGCCTGCATGTCACCGAGTTCAGAGCAACGCTTCACAAGCGCAAGGCTTAAGAAAATGAAGGTCGCGAAAGCGAGCAGCCAGAAGGACAGCTCGACGTTTGCCGCCAGCGCGCCGGCGAACAGCCTCGACGTGTACAGGAGACCCAGGGTCAGGATATCGATAATTGCCCGGCGCTTGAGCAGGAATGAGTACGCCATCGTGACCACGAGATAGCCCAGCAGCGCCAGCAGGAACGGGACGTTGACCAGCAAAGCGCCGACGGTTCCCAGCCCGAAACACGCAACGGCAAGCAGGACACCGGCCAGCGGTGACGCAGCGCCGCTGGCGAACGGCCGGTCTTTCTTCGTGGGATGCTGTCGATCGGATTCGATGTCCACGAGGTCGTTGACGATGTAGACGCCGGATGCCACCAGGGAAAACGCGAAGAACGCGATCAGGGTATCGACGAGGGCGACGGTATCGGTAAATTGCTGGGCCAGGAACAACGGCAGGAAAACCAGCAGGTTCTTCGCCCACTGATGCAGACGCATCGCCTTGATCATTGCTTGCGATCCTCCTTCCGACTCACCAATCACCTGCCCTTTCCCCGATTGCTGAATATGCCGTGCAGCCCAGGTACCGGCGGGTGCGTAGGCCTTGCGCGCCTCATCACACAACACGCGGTCATCGGCGCTGTCGCCGACATAGTCGAAGACGTCGTGCTGTTCACGTATCCGGTCGAGCTTGTGCTGTCGCGTAAGGTTAACTGACTCGCTGGAACCGTGCGTCTCATCGAACAGCCCGAGGTGGTCGTTGACCTCACTGACCAGTGATTCGTGTGCGCCACTGGCGAGGACGGTCTTCTGCCCGCGCTCCCGCGCCTCCCGGACGAGCTCGATAACCTCCTCGCGGTATGGGTAGAGGCTCGCATCCGGACTGGCGACTGCCGCGAGGCGCGCCTTGAAGCCGGCCTTGCCGGTGAGCAGCCAGACGGGCAGCCGAAACAGTGACAGCGGCCGATTCCTGGCCAGTATGGCGAGGCTCTCGAGCAGCGAATCCGAACGCAGCAGCGTGCCGTCGAGATCCACCACCAGCGGCGCCGTCGAGCTGTCGTGCATCGCAAGCCTCGTTATTCTAAGATGCCGCGGGAGTGTACACGCTCGTCCCTGAAACTGCCGCGATTCGCATTTACGCCAAGCATGAACGACAGACGCCAACCCCTGTGTGGCTGGGGCCGATACCCGGTCATCGAGTCGACGGTCAGCTCACCAAGAAACCCCGACGCCGCACAGTCCCTGCTGCGCAGTGATGCGGTAACCATTCCGAGGGGTAACGGGCGCGCTTACGGCGATGCAGCGCTGGCGGATACCGTCCTGCGCACGACACAGCTCGACTGCCTGGTCGACTTCGATACGGAGACCGGCGTCGTCGACGTGGAGAGTGGCATAACGCTGAACCAGCTTGTCCGTGCTGTTTTGCCTTATGGCTGGTTCCTACCGGTGACACCGGGAACCAGCTTTGCAAGCGTGGGCGGCGCGATAGCCGCCGACGTGCACGGAAAAAATCACCATGTCGACGGTTCTTTCGGCCGGTTCGTTGAGCAAATCGACATCATCGACGCGAGCGGTGACCGGGTGACACTGAGCCGCGATCATGAGCCGGACTGGTTCCGAGCCACGATCGGCGGTATGGGACTGACCGGGCTTATCGTTTCGGCGAGGCTCCGACTCAAGTCCCTGCAGTCCACGAAAATCGCCGAAACGACGATTCCCTGCGCCAGCGCGCATGAACTCTACGACGCGATACTCAACAACGATGCACGCTACTCCGTGGCCTGGGTTGATATGGCGAGCAAAGACATCGGCCGCGGCAACCTGAGCCTGGGCGAGCACATTGAAAAGCCCGGAAACCTGTCCGCGAGGGCGATGCCCAGGGCACGCCGCCTGCCGGCGTTGCCGTTCCGACTTGGACTGAACGACACGAGTATCGGGGCATTCAACCGTCTGATGGTCGCGAGAGCGAACGCGACGACCCGGACACTGCCGCTCGGCAAGTTCTTCTACCCGCTGGATGCGGTCGATGGCTGGAATGCCTGGTACGGCGACAATGGCTTTATCCAGTACCAGTTCGTCCTGCCGCTGGACGGAAGCCGCAAGGGCCTGGACGAGGTGTACCGCCTGGTCGGCAGTTTTCGCCAGAGGCCCTACCTTGCGGTCCTGAAGCTCATGGGTGACAGCAACGAATCACCCCTGTCATTCCCGATGAAAGGCTTCACGCTGGCCATGGATTTCCCGAGACAGAAAAACGTCATCACCGACCTCGGCCGGCTGGACCTGTTGATCGAGGAACTTGGCGGACGTGTCTATCTCGCCAAGGACGCGGTGTCATCGCAGCGTTTGTTCCAGGCGGGGTATCCGCAGTGGGAGTCATTCCGGGAACTGCGCGCGTCGAAAGGACTGGACAAGGTGTTCCAGTCCTCGCTGTCTCGGAGGCTGGAACTGTGAGCGCACACTGGCTGTTTGTCGGGGCGAACTCGGACATCGCCGTCGCGATGGCGAGGCAACTCGCAGAGCACCGGGTTTCGAGAGTAACGCTGCTGTCGCGCAATGCGGACGAGCTGTATCGCCGACGAGGTGACATCGAGGCGCGGCTCCAGGTACCCGTCGACATCATAGAACTTGATCTTGCCGACGACGCCGCCTCGGACAACACCTTCGAGCACTGTGAGCTGCCTGACGTCGCCGTCATCGCAGCAGGCGTGCTCAGGGACACCGCGGAACTTGACGATGATCCCGGTGCGACACGCGATGTCATCCGCACCAACTACGAATCGGTCATCGTTCCGACGGAGACGCTTGCCCGTCGCATGCGCGACCGCGGCTCGGGGAGCATTATTGGCCTGTCCAGCGTTGCGGGGCTCAGAGGCCGCCCCAGCAATTACGTCTACGGTTCGACGAAAGCCGCAATGAGCGCGTACCTCGACGGACTGCAATTGCGCTGCCAGGACACCGGTGTTTCGGTATTGAAGGCCCTGATCGGCATGGTCGATACCAAGATGACAGCGGGCAAGCCACTGCCGCCGCTGGTCACGGCAACACCGGATGATGTCGCGACAGCGATTCTCAGCGCACACTCGAAAGGCAAGACCTCGGCTTACTGCCCCGGCTACTGGCGCTGGATCATGAGCCTCGTCCGGGTCATGCCGGGCTTCGTCGTCAGGCGGATGTAGCTAGCGGCGAAAGACGTAGCGTTTGTCCAGCCGGTACTTGATGACATAGCCGGCGGTCAGCCCGACAACAGCACCTGTGTACCGTGCGAGCTTCGTCTCCCAGACGACGTGGAAGGCGAACTCCGTGCCCCAGAAAATCAGCGTCGTCAGCACGCTCATCGCCGTGTAGAACACGAAGACGCGGCCCTCGTGCAGTGCGGAACGCGATTTGAAGCGGAAGATAAAGTGCTTGTCGAGCAGGTACTTGGTAACCAGTCCCGTACCGGTTCCCGCCAGCACGGACACGGCGATGGCGTGGTCACCGTCGTAGACCCGGATGCCGGCTTCCTGCGTCAGCAGGTTGACGAGAGTCGCTATCCCGGCGAACAGCGCATAACGCGCAGGCAGCTCAAGCCCTATTCCCACTCAATCGTCGCCGGCGGTTTGCCGGATATGTCGTAGGTCACCCGGGAAATGCCGTCCACTTCGTTAATGATGCGCAGGGATACGTGCTCGAGGAACTCATACGGCAGGTGCGCCCAGCGCGCCGTCATGAAGTCGATGGTTTCCACGGCGCGCAGCGCAATCACGTAATCGTAACGACGACCGTCACCCATGACGCCAACCGAGCGCACCGGCAGGAAAACAGCGAATGCCTGGCTAACCTTGTCGTACAGATCGTTCTTGCGCAGCTCTTCAATGAAGATGTGGTCCGCGAGCTGAAGCGTCTCCGCGAAGGCCGCACGCACCTCGCCAAGGATGCGTACCCCCAGTCCGGGTCCCGGGAACGGATGGCGAAACACCATGTCCCGCGGCAGACCAAGCTCGATGCCGATGCGACGCACCTCGTCCTTGAACAGCTCACGCAGCGGCTCCACGAGCTCCATGCGCATGTCCTCGGGCAGGCCGCCCACATTG
>CAZSIQ010000040.1:0-29406 GCA_964606915.1 uncultured Woeseiaceae bacterium
CATGCCGACATGCCGTCGTTGCCGCGCCAGCCTATTTAGAGAAGCACGGCGTTCCTCGGACCCCCGACGACCTGCGGGATCACAACATCATTGCTTACCAGTATCAGGAATCCGCCACCGACTGGCATTTCCTTACGGAAGACAAGGAACAGATTACCGTGCCGGTCAGCGGCTCGATACAGATGAACAACAGCCTGGCGCTACGTGAGGCGCTACTTGGTGGTATTGGTATTACACGTACACCGACGTTCGTCGTTGGCAAAGACATCGCTGCGGGTAAGTTGGTGTCGCTTCTTCCGAGCTATCAAACGCTCGAGGTATCCATATTTCTAGTCTATCCACAGCGACGACACCTGTCGCCAAAGGTCCGTGCATTCGTAGACTTTGTAGCTGCGAGAATTTCTTCCGATCCTTATTGGGACGTCACACCTTAGAGTAGATAACGACGCCTCCGTGTCGATAGTCATGATTGGAAAAAAAGACGCTTCGGATTGGCGCATTTCCGTGAACAACCTTTTTCATAGATGCCCGATTATCTTGGATTAGGTCGCCTCTACAGTATCAATCACCGAAAACAACCGGAGAATTGAAATGAGGCTAGACAAACTAATCAAGCTGGTTGCTGTGTCGATTGTGGCACTGACCAACGCGATGCCTGCTGCCGCCGAGAACCGCCTGAACGACGGGAACGGTGAATCCCGAATCGCGCTCTACTACAGTGACGACTCAGCCCCCTCTTACGGTATCGAAGCCGTTAACAGGAGTCTGATGAGCGTCGGCGTCAGGGTAAGCCAGGTGTCGATTCCAACAGAAGCCAGGTCGATACTCGATGCATCTGCGATTCGCGCCGTAACCGAGACCGAGGCCGAGCAGCTCATCGAACATTTCGACCTTGGTAGAAGGGAGTTGTTGGAGCAGATAGGCGATGCTGGAAGAGAACCCGAGATGCATCGTGGCGGTTATCTACAGACGTCCGAAGAGGGTGTTGCACCGTATCCGAAGGTATACGACATGATGGCACTCGATCACGAAACAACGGTGTTTCTGCAACACAAGTTCGGTAAGTTACACGTCAACAGTTCCGAATCTGGTGTAGGTATTGACGAGGTAATGACTATTGTCTCTGGCGGACCCTATACATGGTTCTTCGTTTTTGAGAACGACGTTGTCGGGAAGCTCCGATTTGGTGAGGTTACTGAGAACGATCAAGCTTGGCGCATCAGCTATCCGGGTCTAGTACCCCATGGCGGCTACTTTGACGCACCGAACGGTCTGGTTGTCGCATACGCACACGGACCGAAGCACTTTGTCATGCGATACGACGACCAAAGCGTGGAAGGTTATGAAACGCTTGGGGAGAATCCATGGATTGATTTTGCTGTTCCTGAGCCAGAGCTCCTGACACAACCGAAGCGAGTCGCGAAGGCACAATGAGTAGGCGTGCAAGCAAACGCCCTATCCAAAAGGGCCCCTGATATGGGGCCCTTTCTCATTGCGTTCTCGAAACGTAAGCCCTTTGTAATAGCCTAACTATTGCGATGCTTCTGGCGTGGCTACGGCATTTGCAAACTCATCAAGCAAGAACTCTTGCAATGCAACGACAGCTTGCGGCTGACCCTTCCTATTGGGAGCAACGAGACTGAGTTGCGGCGCACCGGCGTGCCAGTTCGACAGTACTCGACGCAGTTGCCCACGCTCTAACTCATGTCGGCAAGTGTAAGCTGGTAGAGCAACAAGTCCCACCCCGCTGGCTGCTGCGAGTTTGAGCGTGGACATGTCGTCACTTTTTAGCCGAGGGGAAATCTCAATGGCGACCTTCTTGCCGAGATCGCTTACCAGGTTCCACTTACTAAGGGGTGACTGCCATCCGAGCGCGAGCGTCTGATGATTGTCGATATCGGACGGGTTTCGTAGCGTTCCGTGCTGATCCTCGTAGTCGTTCGCCGCGAAAAGCTGCCACTCGACTTCAGCGAGAGGTCGTTCGATGAGCGATGAATCCGGTAGCGGCCCCGCATGACCACGAATCGCAAGATCAACACCAGAGGCAACTAAATCAACGTTCTGGTTCGTTACTTGTTGCGAGATTCTGACCAGTGGATTCTCAACCAGAAAACGTCCAACAAGCTCTTTCATTGCAAACTGTGCCACGCCGACTGAACAACTGATCGTGACGTTTCCTGACAGGCGGTTCTTCTTTCGCCGCACGGCGTTCTCAGCCTTTTCCATTTCATCAACGACCGACCGAGCGTGGGCGTAGAAAGTCTCTCCGAGCTCCGTGACGTTGAATTGTCGAGTCGTCCGCTGAATGAGTCGTGCACCCATTCGCTCCTCAAGTTGCCTGATGTGTCGACTCAAACGGGACTTGGGCAGTCCAAGCGCCTCGGATGCCGACGAGAATCCTTTCTTTTCGACGACGTGAACGAAGTAGAAGTAATCATTTAGGTCAGGTTTCGACATCCGTTTGGCTCGATTCGAAGCATTCGTCGTTCCGATTGTTCCATTTTTGCAATATTGATTTCAATTTTTGGGGCTTCTGCAGGTGATTGTTCCGTTATTAAACTCTTCGCATTAATTTCTTTAGAGCTACGAGGCAAAGCGTGAGCAAGGCTATCGATTCATCTACTGAAAGCGGTGCAGGCAGCAACCCGAAAATGACGACGCCGGTTGATGGCGAGTCGATAGCCATCCGGAACGGATTCTCTGCTCAGAGTTTTCGAGCTCAAGATATAGGACCGGCCATGGATCCATTGGTGATGGTCGATCACTACATCATGACCGAGGACACGTTTGGCACACACCCGCATGCCGGACTGTCAGCGGTTTCACTGATCTTTGACGACAGCGAAGGAAGATTCCATAACCGCGATTCGCTCGGCAACGACTTCGATCTTATGCCAGGTGATCTTTACTGGTTAAAGGCTGGCCGCGGCGCTCTTCACAATGAATACCCACGAGAACTTTCACGAATTCATGGCCTACAGATATTCGTCAACGTTGCCCAAGAATGTCGGTTCGCTGAGCCTTCTTCGCTATTAGTTCGACGGCAGGACATGCCCGTAATTCGGAATGCTGGATACAGCGTTCGTGTAGCACTGGGTGAATCGAATGGTGTCGTGGGCACTCGATCTCCTGGCTTGCCGATGACCATTCTCGACGGTCAGTTGGCTTCCAACGGCAGCTTCGAGCACAAAATCAACGCCGGGCACAACGCTTGGGTACACGTGATTGATGGAGAAATCGAGGTTGCTGTTTCAGCGAACCGCACAACGCTCCGCAAAGGTCAGGCTATCGCGATTCACAACTCAGAGAGTGGCGAGTCGATTGCCGTGCGTGTTTCCTCTGGCAGTCGGTCTCAAGCTCAGTTCGCTTTGCTGAATGGTCAAGCGCTAGAAGAGCCATACGTCCAGCAAGGCCCCTTTGTCATGAGTTCATACAGCGAAATCAAAGCGATCAAGCGAGCCTTCGATGAAGGTCGGTTCGGGTCGATCGATTGACCTTACCGACCACCCCCACAAATAGCGTCAACTTCAATCAAGGACAAACAATGACTACTAACACACACAATCCCCAGCCACTCACCGCAAGCAATGCCGCGGTGGTTTTCGTGGACAACCAGGTCGGCCTCATGACCGGCATCCGCGACTACTCCATCGCAGAGCTGAAGCACAATATCGCGGGATTGGCCAAAGCAGCACGCGCGCTGGATCTTCCCATCGTGACGACGACGACATCGTCGGAAACGCTTTGGGGCCCGGCGATCCCCGAACTGCAAGCGGCTCTTCCCGAACAAAGCTTTATCGATCGAACAACGGTCAACGCGTGGGACGATCCACGGGTGGAAGCCGCGATCCGGGCGACTGGCCGCAAGAAACTCATCTTCGCCGGTCTGTCTTTGGAAGTCTGCGCGGCGTTTCCCGCGATGCGGGCAGTCAGAGAAGGATTCGACGCTTACGTCGCAGTTGATGCCTGCGGAACGTTCGACATCACGAAACGGGATACGGGAATGGTCAGGTTGGTACAAAGCGGTGTCGTCGTTGCAGACTCATCCAGCCTGATGATTGAAATTCTCGGTGACAACGCCTCGCCGAAGGCGCCTGAAGTCTACACGGCGCTTGGAATGGACTGGTCGATCCTAGTGAATCAAGTCCGAGAGAGCGCAGCGGCATAAATCATGCTGACTTGGCGTCAAATTTGGGGAGCGCGCAGCCAAAATGAATCACGCGAAGAACTCAATGCGCATCGGTAAACGAGAATCTGTCCGTCCTTGCGGTCAACCGAAACGATACAAGCTGGCTCTTTTGACGTTCGTTGGCCTGCTCGCTCCTGTCTACTTTGTTCCACCCCTGCTCATTGGGACGATTCCCGGCCCGCGCTTACTCGCAGTCAGCGCGGCGGTAGCAATGATTGTGTTGCTAATGACCTACGTAGTCATGCCTTTTTTGAGACGCCTAACTGCGAGATGGCTATGCGAGCAGCCACGGAAAGAGCCCTAGGTGTTGATTGAGATTTGTGCGGTTATCACAAACTTTTTGAGGAAGAAATTCATGAACAAGCTTAACGAAACGAATGAAAGCTCGAACCGACTGACTCTGGTACTGGGTGCATCGGGCAAAACCGGGCGGCGCATTATCCAACGCCTTGAGGCGCGCGGAGTTCCGACACGAGCAGGATCCAGGTCCGGCAACCCAGCATTCAATTGGGCAAAACCCGAAGACTGGGACGCTGTATTGGATGGTGTTCGCTCTGTCTATATTTCCTATGCTCCCGACCTTGCTGTACCTGGCGCTACGGAATCCATTCATCAGTTCGTCGACAAGGCCGTCTCGAAAGGCGTCTCCCGATTGGTGTTGTTGTCTGGTCGTGGAGAGTCGGAAGCGCAGTCCTGCGAGAAGATTGTTCAAGCAAGCGGTGTTGAATGGACAATTGTCAGATCCAGTTGGTTCATGCAGAACTTCTCTGAGGGCGAATTCCTTGAGATGGTACTTGGCGGCACAATTGCGCTACCTGCAGCAGATATCCCTGAGCCTTTTATGGACGTCAATGACCTCGCTGATGTGGCCGTAGCTGCGTTGACAGAGCAGGGGCATGCATCTGAGGTTTACGAAGTTACCGGGCCGCGCCTTCTGACGTTTTCAGAACTGGCTAAGGAGATTTCTGACGCTGCGGGCCGCGATGTGAACTTCCTACAAATTTCAGCGGAGTCGTTCGCGCAGGGCATCGCAGAATCCGGGATTCCCGAGAACATTGCGTGGCTACTGAAATATCTGTTCGACTCAGTACTGGACGGTCGAAACGCATACGTCACAGATGGAGTCCAACGTGCGTTGGGACGTGAACCTTCCGACTTCTCTGCATTCGTTGAGCGAATCGCATCGCGCGGGGTATGGCAGGCGGGCGATAGCGAGGTGGCTGCATGAATACCCTCACTATCGTTGCAACGACTGCAGCTGTTGTTGGCACAGCTTTGATCGGGGGAGTCTTTTTCGCGTTTTCCAACTTCGTTATGAAGGCACTCGAACGGATGCCTTATTCCCAGGGCATGTTAGCGATGCAGACGATCAACGTTACGGTTTTAAACCGCTGGTTCTTGGGTACATTTATGGGCACCGCGGTTGTTTGCCTTGTCCTCGCAGTCTTAGCTTTAATGGATTGGACATCATCCTTCTCGCCGTATCTGCTGGGCGGTGCAGTTTCCTATATCGGCGGAACTTGGTTGGTTACGGCATTCGGCAACGTGCCGCTGAACAACGAACTAGCTTCCATCAAATCAAGCGACCCGCGGTCATCCGAATCATGGAGTCGTTACCTTCATCGTTGGACTGAGTTGAATTCGCGGCGAGCCGGTTCTGCGTTGCTTTCGGCTGTCTTGTTCTGCATCGCGCTGCAGAAGCTATGAGAGAGAATGGTCCTACTAGGAAAGCCTATGTTGCGCTTCCGGAGATAGGCTTTTCATTGGACTGCTAGTTCACCATGCTGAACGATTTCTTCACTTGGCGCATTACAGAGGTGTTGAACCTGATAGACCATGACCGCTCGACCTCTTTTTCAAGTATGCATCATGGAACAAATCCAACGAGCCGCCTGGTCTACTGCGATTATTGACCGCATCTACATAGATGCGCCCGTCGAGCAAGTCTGGGACATAACCATCGATATAGACCGTTGGCACACATGGTTGCCTACCGTATCGAAGGGGAAGATTCTCGATTCAGGCTACGTGGCTGTTGGGTCACGCTTTGCTTTGAGTCAGCCATTGCAGGCCACTAAAGAATGGGTCGTAACCGAGCTCTTCGACTTTCGTATCGTCAGTTGGGAGACCGTTAAAGGCAGACGCGGTTTTGCCGCCCGACACGCAATGATACTGGAGGGAAACGGCACACGTAGCATTCTGGAGATTCGCTTCACCCAGAAGAGTTGGGTTTTTGATTGGCTGCTCCGGATGACTCTCAGGTCGGCAATCGCCAGGGAGAATAAAGCTCTGAAGCTTGCGTCCGAATTACTGGTGTCGGTCGCTCGTTAGCCAATGACAATCTAGCGGTTATAGGTTGCTCCTTATCTGCTAGACATCTTTAGGCCATTCAAAATAGCAGAAAAAGCCGCCTGTCCGGATGGCAGACGCTTTCGAATCTGGGCCGCAACTTGAGTCATAAGCCAGCGTGATACTGATAAATATACTCTAGGTCGCTTGCGTTGAACTGCGGGAAGACTTGCAGGGAAACATCCTAAAAATCTCAGCAGCTTTTTTAGTAGAGATTATTGTCCTGCTTACAAAGACTTTGTCTTGTTAACAGTTTTTAGTGTCTCTACAGATAATTACGATTTATCTTGTACTAATTACGAATCCGTTGTCTTATTTACAAACTCTTTTGTTCGTTCACAGCGTCACTCCTCGCTCTGACTTACTCGACCGTCACCGACTTCGCGAGGTTGCGCGGCTGGTCCACGTCTGTGCCCTTGAGCACGGCGACGTGGTAGGAGAGTAGCTGCAGCGGAACGGTGTAGACGATCGGTGCGATCAGGCGATCGACGTGCGGCATCTCGATAACCTTGATGCCTTCCTCGTCCTTGATGTCAGTGTCCTTGTCCGCGAACACGTAGAGCTGCCCGCCGCGCGCCCTGACCACCTGCATGTTGGACTTCAGCTTGTCGAGCAGGTCATTGTTGGGTGCGACGACGACGACCGGCATGTCCTCGTCGATCAGTGCGAGCGGACCGTGCTTCAGTTCGCCGGCGGCGTAGGCTTCTGCATGGATGTAGGAAATTTCCTTGAGCTTGAGAGCGCCCTCCATGGCGATAGGCCACATCGGACCGCGACCGAGAAACAGCGTGTGGTCTTTCTCGGCAAAGTCCTCGGCGATCTGCTTGAGGTGATCATTCATCTCCAGCGATTCATCAACGGCCGCGGCGGCGTGCACGATGTGCGGCACCAGCTTCTCCTCCTGCTCCTCGCTCATCCCACGCTGGCGCGCCAGCATGAGAGTGACGATGAGCATGGACAGTAGCTGGGTCGTGAAGGCCTTGGTGCTCGCAACCCCGATTTCCGGGCCGGCCTGCGTCATCATGACGAGGTCGGACTCGCGCACCATGGAGCTGTGCGAGCTGTTGCAGACTGTCAGTGAACCCAGGTAGCCGGACTCCTTGGCCACGCGCAGTGCTTCGAGCGTGTCCGCCGTTTCGCCGGACTGGGACAGCGTCAGGAACAGCGTGTTCTTTGGAACGACAACCTGCCGGTAGCGATACTCGCTGGCGATCTCGACCTGGCAGGTCACGCCAGCGAGCGCTTCCATCCAGTACTTGCCAACGCAACCCGCGTGATAGCTGGTGCCGCAGGCGACGATGTGAATGTTTTCGACCTTCTTGAGGAGCTTCTCCGCCTGCGGACCGAGTGAATCTGCGACAACTCTGCCGTTCTCGACGCGCCCGTAAAGCGTGTTGGCGAGCGCGCTCGGCTGCTCGAAGATCTCCTTGAGCATGAAGTGGCGGTACGGTCCCTTTTCGGCGGAGTCCGTTGTCCACTGGGTTTCATGGGTCTCGCGATCTACGGGGTTGCCGTCAGGGTCCGTGATGTTGACGACGTCGCGACGGATTTCGGCGATGTCGCCCTGTTCCAGGTAGATGAAACGCTGCGTGACCGGGAGCAACGCCGGAACGCCGCTGGCCACGAAATTTTCGCCGATACCGAGCCCGATAACGAGCGGGCTGGCAACCCGGCTGACGACGATACGATCGGGGTCCTGTGCGTCAAACACCAGCAGGGCGAATGCCCCCGTGAAGCGCTTGACGGACTTGCGAACAGCCTCAAGCAAATCGAGGCCCTGCGTGACGTAGTCGTGCACCAGGTGAGCCGCGACTTCGGTATCGGTCTCGGACTGGAACTCATAACCCTTCGCGACGAGCTCGTCCTTGATCGACTGGTAGTTTTCGATGATGCCGTTGTGAATCACGGCGATGCGGTCGCCGGACAGGTGCGGATGTGCGTTCGCTTCGGTAACGCCTCCGTGCGTCGCCCAGCGAGTGTGCGCCACGCCGAGACGCCCGCGGGTCGGCTTGCTGTCGATGCGCGCGTCCAGCTCGGCAACCTTGCCGACGGTCTTGCGCAGTCCGATGCTTGCGTTGTCCTCGAGGACTGCGACACCTGCCGAGTCGTAGCCGCGATACTCGAGGCGACGAAGTCCCTCGACGAGAATCGGTACGACGTTACGCTCGCCAATGGCACCGACAATTCCGCACATACTGTTTACTCCGTCGCCGTGGCGTACACGGTCGTTTCTAGTCTTTCGGTTTCTTGACCGGGCGCTGCCAGCCGCTGATCGTGATCTGCTTGGCGCGAGACACGGTCAGCGCATCGTCAGGTGCGGCCTTGCTGATGGTTGAGCCGGCGCCGATGGTCGCACCCTTGCCGATTTCGACGGGCGCGACGAGTTCGACACCGGAACCGATAAAGGCGCCGTCGCCGATCACCGTGCGGTGTTTGTTGGCGCCGTCGTAATTGCAGGTGATGGTGCCGGCACCGACGTTGACGTCTGCGCCGATGTCGGTATCGCCGATGTAGGTCAGGTGATTCACCTTGCTGCCGTCGGCGATCACGCTCTTCTTGACCTCGACGAAATTCCCGACCTTCACGTTGTTCTGCAGATCGGCCCCCGGCCGCAAGCGCGCAAACGGACCGATCTCACAGGCCTCGCCAGTCGAGGCACCCTCGATATGGCAATTCGAGTGCACAACCGTGTTAGCACCCAGTGAACTGTCGCGGACCAGCGTGTTGGACTCAATGACGACGTTGTCACCGAGCGTAACGTGACCTTCGAAAATCGCGTTCGCGTCGATGTAGACGTCCTGGCCACAGGTCAGCGTGCCGCGAATGTCGACGCGGGCGGGGTCAGCGAAGCCGACGCCGCCTTTCATCAGCGTATCAACGGCTCTTGCCTGGAATGCCCGCTCCGCTTCGGCGAGCTGGCGTTTGTCATTAATGCCTATGACCTCGGTTGGGTCTCCTGACAGAACTCCATTAACCGCGACGCCTTCGTCGACCGCCATCGCGACGATGTCCGTCAGGTAGTACTCACCCTGGGAGTTGTCATTGCCGAGCTCGGCAAGCCATCGTTTCAGGTTGCCGCCGGATGCCGCCATGACGCCGGTGTTGATCTCGGTAATGGCGAGTTGCTCAGCGTTTGCATCCTTCTGTTCGACGATAGCCGTAACGGCATCACTGCTACGGATAATGCGGCCGTAGCCGGTCGGGTCCGGCATATCGACGGTGAGCACCGACAGCCCGTCGATGTCACTCTGCTCGAGCATCGACGCCAGCGTGGTCGGTGTCAGCAGCGGCACATCACCGGCCAGGATGAGCACGAGGTTGTCGTCCGGCGTGCCGGGCATCGCCTGCTGTACCGCGTGACCCGTCCCGTGTTGTTCGGCCTGGTGCGCCCAGCGCAGCTCATTTGCGGCGAAAATCGCCTGTACCTCATCGCCACCGTGACCATAGACGACGCAGATGTCGTCGGCACCGAGCGCTTCGGACGTGTCCAGCACGTGGCCCAGCAGCGGCTTTCCGGCCAGCGGCTGCAGCACTTTGGGCAGCCGGGAGCGCATGCGGGTCCCCTGGCCTGCGGCAAGAATAATGACACTGAGTCCCAAAGCTCGGGCTCCCTCAACAAAGACGGCGGATTCTAACGCAAGTACCTGACTTTATCGTGATTTCCCGGGATTGTTGCGGATGCGGTTCACAGACCGTTTTGTGCCGCCCTTCTCGGAAACGAAAGCCCGGATTACGTACACTTCCCCGTATGATTGGGCGAATTGTGCCACTACTGCTGCTGCTGCTGCTCGCCGGGTGCAGCAGCGAAATCTACGTCCGGGACCATGTCACGGACGGGGATACCTTTTACCTGGCTCCTCGCGCCTTCGTGGACAACGACCCGGTGCTGCAGAGCTGGGTGGCGTATACGCTCATGCTGTCGGCCTGCCAGCTCGATATTGGCGGCGACAACCCGGCCCGGGTTTCCGATTACGGCTGCGAATTTTCAGCGCGCCAGCTGTTGCTGGAAACCTGGGAGCGCAAAATGGCGCAGAACCCCGACATTCACAACGACTACCTGGAAACGCTGACCGCGATCCGCGAGGCGGGGTTCCTCGACGAGTACACGGTGCACTACTACGGTGACGAGGTCTGGCAGGTGCCTATCGAGGTCGATGTCGACAAGTTCGTCGCGTGGAAGCGGGAAAACCTTGGCCGCCACAAGCCGGAGAAGCGCATCATCGGCTCGTGGAATTACGCAACAACGAGCACCGAGTAGCTACTCGCCATTGCGAACCGGCATCGCTGCCGAATCCCGTTTCTCCCAGCCATGCCCGTTGAACGGGTCCACGCCCAGCTGCTGCATGACGTAGGGAAAGTCGACCATGACCCAGTTGTCGACAATTTTGCCGTCTTCGACCTTCCAGAAATCCATGTAGCGTATCTCGACACGCTTGCCGGTCGGCGCGATGCCCATGAATTCGCCTGAGTGCACGGCCTCCTGCCGTCCAAAGGCCGCACACCACTCGCCCTGCGTCAGGCGTGCCTCGTCGATGCACACCTTGTCCGAGAAAGCGGCCTGAAACGGTCGCTGCCAGTTGTCCTGGAATTCCTTCAGGCCATTCTTGAAACCACAGCCGGCATTACCGATCCAGCGAAACGACTCGCTGAAAAAACGACCCATGCCGTCGATATCGTGATCGTTCAGGCCGTCAACCATGGCGTCGATGACACCTAGCGTCTCGTCGGTTTTTGTCAGGTCGTTATTGAGGGTCAGTTCGCCCTGTTCGGGTCGTCGGTCGTTCATGGCACATCCATCAGGGTTTGAAGTCGTTGGGTTGTCGGTCAAAGGTAACCTCGCGCATGCGCTCCATGACGTCGACGCCGAGCTGGCGCCAGACATCGAGGATGTCGATCATCACCCAGTTCTCGCGAATGACGCCGTTTTCGCAGCGCCAGATATCAAGACTCGCGAAGTCGATACGTTTGCCGGATGGTGCAATGCCCATCCAGCCATCGCCGCTGACCGTGGCGCTCATCGCCGGCCAGCCACAGAAAGCGACGTAGTGGCCATCGGCGAAGTAGCAGTCGCGACCACCTGCTTCGGTGTTTGCGACTCGATCCGGCAAGCTCTTCAGGAACGGGATCTGGTGCCAGTTGCGAAACCCGGAGACGCGACGATTCGCACCAATGCCCGCCGGGCCGTACCAGGTCATCTTCGGATGCCAGAAGGCTTCCGGCGTCATCGCTTGCGCACCGCCTTCGGCAAACCTGGAGAGACCCGTGACCATGTCATTCACCAGCTGCATGCTGGCGACTGACTGTTCATCCGTCCTGCTGCTGTCGTCGACACCGTCGTTGCTAGCTGGTCCGGGCACCAGGATTTCCCGGCCCAGACTCGGCGCCATCGGCCAGGCGTCGGCCTGCATCATGACGGACGGGATATCCCACAGCAGGCGCATTGAGACGATACGACCGTCGTCAATACGGAAGAACTCGATGTAGCGTACGTGGACAAGGTGACGTGTAGCCGGGATGTCGAGCCACGGATGGTCGAACACGCCCTGGTAGTGTCCACCGCAGCCGATCCAGTGTTCACCGTCCTGCTCGCCGGCGACCACGATGGTGTCGCGGCGCTCTAGGTCGGGGCTTGCCTTCAGCAGCGGTGCGTAACCCCGGTCGAACAGCGCATCCGGGCCTGTAACCGGGCCGATCGGGTGCGGTAGCGTGACGTCGCAGTCGGGGCTGACCAGTTCGCTGAGTGTCGCCTTGAGCGTCGAGGGATCGCAGTGGTAGAGCGCGTCACGAAACCGTGAAAAAAGCGCTTTGCTGTGTTTGAGATCAGTCATCGTAGTCGGGAGCGGAAAAGCGATGCGTCGAGGTCGGCCGCGGACTCTCGACGCTGTTCATCAAAGTAGTGGTCAGCTTCGTCGTACTCGTAGAAGCCCGCGAGCCGGTCGGCGTCACGAAGCCAGCCAGCGAGTTGGCGACTGTTGTCCACAGCCGTCGCCTCGTCGCCAGTGGCGTGGTGCACGTTCACCGGGCCGTCGAGTTCGTCAATGCGCCCGGCGTGCTCGACAACGTCCATTGTCGACCAGAACGATGACGCGCGAACCCGGTCGGTTGCCAGCAGCGCCTTCACCATGACGAGGCCGCCCATCGAATGCCCCCAGGCGAACACGTTGTCCGTATCGGCGTCGTCGATCTGGTCAAGCGCCTTGAGGATTGCGACAACGTCCTCTGCGTAGAACGCGAAAGACTCGCTGGTCTGCGGATTGATCAGGTGAAATCCCTCGGAACTGTTGTGGCCTCGATAGTCCGGTATCACCGTGAGAAAACCGCGTGACGTAAACAGGGACGGCACCGAGCGGTAGTAGTCGCCCGGACGTGAATTACGGCCGTCCGCGGTGATGCCATAACGTCGCGGGTCCGGCACGTAGCCATGGTTGGCGACGACCACGGGGAAGCCAGCCGGCGGCATCTCGGTGGTCGGCACCGCCACCATGGCGTGCAGCTTGAGGCCCGCATAGCGGTACGACACCAGGTACGCAGTGAACCCTGGACCCGGATCGAGCGCCTCCTCGACGGTCAGCGTGACGTCGATATCAAGACGCTTGAGCTCGTCGACGCTCAGTGGCGCCGGGTTGTTGGCGTCCGCATGGGCGAGCTGCGCCAGCAGCAGGAACAGGCTCGCCCAACGCATCAGATCAGCATCTCGAACAGGTACAGGAAGACCATGGTTGCGACGAAGAACACCAGCAGGTACCAGCTGACCTTGTCGACCTTGCCCGGCACGAGGTACCAGCCACCGTCTTTTTGCGGCAGGCCCCTGGATTCGAACTCCTTCTGCTGACCCTTGATGGTGTACGGCGACCATTCTGCCTGCTTGCCGTCGATCAGCAGGCTCGCGCTCCAGGACACGATGATGTTGATACCGCCACCAAACAGGCAGTACCACGGCCAGGCGATGTCGGTCTGCGTGGCGAGGAAGAAGATCGCGACAAAGCCGACGGCCACGCCGACCAGCAGGCCTTTCTCGGTCGTGTGTTTCGAGAAGAAACCCAGGCCGTACATGCTGAGTTTCGCACCGACGAAGTAGGAACCGATCTGCGACAGCGTCTGCAGGATCGAGCCCTGGCTGTTCACATACAGCAGCGCCGGCACGATGATCAGGAAGGCCCAGAGCACGGTGAAGAATCGTGTGACTTTCAGGTAGTGCTCCGGCGACTCATCACGTTTGACGTACTTCTGGTAGTAGTCGACGGTTGAAATCGTGGCCAGCGAGTTGAACGACGAGTCCAGCGACGACATGGACGCCGCCACCACGGCGGCGGCAATGATGCCCATCAGGCCCGGCAGACCGTAGTCGGTCGCGAAGGTCAGGATGATCGTGTTGCCGTCATCAAATTCGCGACCGCCGTAGTAGCCGTACAGCAGCACGCCGAGGAAGAAGAACAGGAAGTAGATAAAGAAGGCCGCGAAGCCCATCAACAGGAAGGACTTCTTCGCATCGCCGATGTTCTTGGCCGCCAGCGTGCGCTGCACCATCATCTGGTTGGCGCCGTACACCGTGACGTGGAACAGGGTCATGGCGATCACGCCGGACCAGACCGTGGCCTCAAGCGTCAGGTCCGGCCGCCAGTCCAGCGGATTGGTTTTGCCCGCCGCCTTCAGGTTGGCCAGCACTTCACCAAGCGGCGCCGGCATGTTGTTGATCAGCGCAAAGAAGATGATCAGCGCGCCGACGAACAGGACACCAGCCTGGATAACGTCCGTCCAGATCACCGCCGTGATGCCGCCCATCATCGTGTAGATCAGCGCGATGATGGTGACGATGAATATCGCAGTTCGCACGTCGATCCCGGTAATGAACTCGATAACCAGCGAGGTCGCGTACAGGATGGCCGCCGACGTCAGCGCCTGTGAAACCAGGAACACGCCCGAAATCACGACGCGCGACGACGCGCCGAAGCGCTGCTCCATGTAGTCGTAGATCGACGCCACGCCGGAGTTAAAGAAGAACGGCAGGAAGATCGTGATGACAAGGAAGACGACGATCGGGTAGTTCAGGTGAATGGCGACGACGGCGAGGCTTTCCGAATACGCCCAGGCCGGACCGCCAAGGAACGACAGCGCACTGACGTAGGTCGCGATCACCGAAATGCCGATTGCCCACCACGGTGTCGTGCGCCGACCGAGATAGAAATCCTCTGCCGTTTCCACCTTTTTGCTCAGCACCCAGCCCAGCAGCAGGTTGAGCAGCACATAGGTGATCAGGATCACCCAGTTTAATGTGCCAAATTCAGCCATATCCCCCCCTAATTATTCTTTATTGGGCCGTCCAGCCTCCGTCAACGACCAGGCTGTGGCCGGTCACCATGCCGGCCGACGGTGATGCCAGGTACAGGACGGCAGCAACGACGTCGTCCTCGGTGGCCAGCTTGCCCATCGGGATCATCCCGAACACGAAATCCCTGAACTCCGGGTTTTCCAGCATCGGTTTTGTCAGCGGTGTCTCAACGAAGGTTGGCGCCACGGTGTTCACACGGATGCCCTGCGGCGCCAGCTCGACGGCCATCGCCTTGCTCAGGCCCTCGATCGCGTGTTTCGTCATGCAGTACACCGTGCGGCCCGGTGATCCGACGTGTCCCATCTGTGACGACATGTGGACAATTGACCCGGGGTTGCCCGAACGGATCATCGACTTGGCAGCCGCCTGTGCCACACGAAACGCCGCGCGAACATTGAGCTCGAGGACGAAATCGAGTGACTCGCTGTCGATATCGACAAACGGCGCCGGGCGATTGCCGCCGGCATTGTTCACCAGGATCGACAGGCCCTCCAGCGCAGCAACTCGATCGATAAAGGCATCATCGGTAACATCGCCCTGCAGCGCCTCGATCCGGCCGGATTCATGAGCTGCAACCTCGGCGAGGTCGCCCTCGGAACGAGCCACGGCGATGACCCGGGCACCGGCATCGGCCAGCCCCTCGGCGCACGCGCGACCCAGGCCGCGGCCGGCACCGGTAACCAATGCCAGCTGTCCGGCAAGCGCGTCAGTCATTGTGGGCTCCGAATTGCATACGAATGCAATACTGCCTACCATCGTTCGACATTGGAAGCGGGTGAAGCCGCGAACGACGATGAAAAAAACAACAAAACCAGTCGATACCAGCCCCCCGCCCGGCAAGAAACGAGCAACCTCCTATGACGTCGCGGCGCTCGCCGGCGTCTCGCAATCGGCTGTTTCGCGCGTCTTCCAGGACGGCGCCAGTGCGTCCAAGGCCATGCGTGAGCGGGTCATGGCGGCTGCAGATCAGCTGGGGTATCGCCCCAACGCGATCGCGCGAGGCCTGATTACGCAGCGCTCGAACATGGTTGCGGTCGTCATCTCCAAGCTGACCAACCTCTACTACCCGGAGGTCCTGGTGCAGCTGACCCAGCGCTTCTCCGAGCAGGGCGTTCGCGTGCTGCTGTTTGCACTGGAGCGAGAAAGCGACACTGAAACGGTGGTCGAGCAGATGCTGCAATACCGGGTCGACGGCATCCTGACGGCGGCTATGTTTAGCCCGGAACAGCTGGAAACGATCGACAACGCCCATATTCCGGTCGTGCTGTACAACCGCACGGCACCGGGTCAGCAGGCCAGCTCGGTTCGCTGCGACCAGGAAGAAGGTGAGCGCTGGCTGGTCGATGAGCTCGTTAATGCAGGTCATCGCTCCTTCGGCGTCGTTGAAGGGCCGGTCGACTCAGTGGTCAGCGTGGAACGCAAGACCGGGGCGCTGAACGAGCTCAGACGCCTCGGCATCGACGACATCACGACTGTCTCGGGCGATTTTGGTTACGAGACCGGCCGCGAGTGCTTCGCGGAGCTGGTCGAGAAACACGGCTCGCCGCCGGACGCCGTTATCGCAGCGAACGACGTGATGGCGATCGGTTGTATCGACGAGGCGCGCGAGGCCTTTGGGCTCGCTGTACCGGGGGACATTTCCATCGTCGGTTTCGACGGTGTCGGTCCGGCCCGCTACTCGGCCTACGCGCTCACGACGGTCCGCCAGCCCGTGCAGCGAATGACCCAGTCTGCTGCCTCGATGTTGCTCGAGCGCATCGATAACCCCGAGCTTTCCCCGGAAAAGCGCGCCTTCTCCGGTATTCCGATTCGCGGTCGTTCGGCGCGGCTCGCCGACGAGTAGGCCGTGCCGGCAGACGCCGTCCTCTACCTGCCGGGCATGATGTGCGACGCCCGGCTTTGGCAGCCGCAGACGTCGGTCCTGCCGTATCCAGCGTTTCACGCCGATACCGGCAAGGCTGACAACATCGAAACCATGGCCACGCAGGCACTGTCGGTAGCGCCTTCGAAGTTTGCGCTTGTCGGTTTGTCGATGGGCGGCATCCTTGCGTTCGAGATCTGGCGACAGGCGCCGGAACGCGTCAGCCACATGGCACTGCTCGACACCAACCCGCACGCCGACGCGCCCGAACGCAGGCCGATCCGGATGCAGCAGATTGAGGCTGTACTTGCGGGCGGCCTTCGCGAGATCGCCGTCGAGGAGCTGAAGCCGCTGTACCTGGCGGAGATCAATCGCGACAACGAGGCCCTGCTGCAGCTTTTGCTGGACATGGCGCTGGACCTTGGACCGTCCGTATTCGAACAACAATCCGTCGCGCTGCGCGATCGGGTCGACAGTGTACCGATGCTTGGCGGCATCGATTGCCCGACCCTCGTGCTCTGTGGCGCCGAAGACCACCTGTGTCCGGTGGAGTACCATGAGCTGATGGCGGAACGCATTCCCGGCGCGACGCTCGAGGTCGTGGACAACTGCGGACATATCGCATCGCTGGAGCAACCCGACGCCGTGAACTCGGCGCTGCGCCAGCTGCTGGCACAATAAGGAGCATCGATGAAAACCAGCGAACAACGAATTCTCACGACTCACGTCGGCAGCCTGCCGCGGTCGCAGGCCGTGACCGATGTGGTCTTCGCCCTGGAGAAGGGCGAAACGCCGGGCGATGCCGAGGCTGTCATCCGTGACGCCGTGCATGACGTTGTTGCGCGGCAGGTGTCCACCGGCGTCGACGTCGTCAGTGATGGCGAGATGAGCAAGATCAGTTATGCGACCTACATCAAGGATCGCATCACCGGGTTTGATGGCGACAGTGCGCGCCAGCCGCCAAGCGATCTAGAGGAGTTTCCGTCCTTCCTGGAGCGACAGGCAAAGTCCGGCGGCACGCCCACCTATCGTCGACCGTGTTGCGTCGGCGAGATTCGCGTCAAGGACACCGGCCCTGCCGAAACCGACATCGACAACATGGTGAGCGCCATGCGAGCCGCGCCGCCAACGGAAGGGTTCATGAATGCGGCCTCACCGGGTGTGATCGCCCTGTTCCAGCCCAACGATCACTACGATTCCCACGAGGCCTACCTGTTTGCGCTGGCTGATGCGATGGCCGTCGAGTACAAGGCCATCGTCGATGCGGGCCTCGTGCTGCAGCTGGATTCTCCGGACCTTGGCCTTGGCAGGCACATGCTGTTCAAGGGCAAGCCGGACGCGGAATACGAAGAACAGGCTCGACTGCATGTTGATGCGCTGAACCATGCGCTTCGCGATATTCCGAAAGACCGCGTTCGCCTGCACGTATGCTGGGGAAACTATGAAGGGCCACACCATCACGACGCGCCGATGGAGCTCGTATTACCCATAGCGCTGGAAGCTAACATCGGTGCCCTGCTGTTTGAGTCGTCCAACCCGCGACACGCCCACGAGTGGGAAGTGTTCGCGACGACCGACCTGCCCGACGACCTGGTCCTCGTACCGGGTGTTATCGATTCGACAACGAACTTCATCGAACACCCGAAGCTCGTTGCTGAACGCATCTGTCGCTTCGCCGATATTGTGGGTCGCGATCGGGTCGTGGCCGGTACGGACTGCGGCTTTTCGACGTTCGCAGGCTTCGGCGCTGTCGATGAGAACATCGTTTACGCAAAGCTGGGCGCCATGGTCGAAGGTGCGGAGATCGCGTCTGACAAGCTCTGGGGATAGAAGCATGAAAAGGGACAACTTCCGACAAGCGCTGCTCGACGGCAAAGCCATGGTGGGTACGTTTACCAAGACGCCGTCGCCGATCATTGCCGAAGTCCTAGGCCTGTCCCGTCTCGACGTCATCGCCATCGATGCCGAGCACGCGCCCTTCGGACGTTCAGATACGGATCTGTGTATCGCCGCATTTCGCGCAGCAGATATGCCCTGCCTTGTCCGGGTCAGCGATGACTCCACGACCCAGCTACGCAATGCGCTGGACAGTGGCGCCGACGGTGTTGTGGTGCCGCATGTCATCACGGCGAAGCAGGCAGGGGACATCGTCAAGGCCTGCCATTTCGGCGACGGGGGTCGTGGTTATGCCGGATCGCCGAGGGCAGCCGGCTACGGTACACGGGCGATGCCGGAGTATATTGACGACAGTGCACAACGGACCACCGTGGTCGTGCAGGTTGAAGATGTGCCGGCGCTCGACCAGGTGTCGGAGATCGCGGCCGTGGATGGCGTCGATGCGGTGTTTATCGGCAGGATCGATCTCGCGGTCGCCATGGGCAAGAGCCCGATGGATGACGCAGTTGTGGAAACGGTGGCCGACATTTGCAGGGCCTGTGCCGATGCAGGAACCCCCGTGGGCATGTTCACACCGGATCTTTCAGAGTTGCCGCGCTGGCGTGAACTCGGCGCCAGCCTGTTCCTGCTCAGCTCCGATCACGCCTTGATGCTGTCGGGGGCGAATCAGCTGGCTGAGTCAATTCGGTAGAACGAACGCGCCGTATTGCCAAACAGTTGCGCCTGCGCATCGTCCGGCAGCGAACCGAGAATGTCTTCAAACGCACGCCAGATGCGCGAGTAGTCGGCATGCAGCTTGTCCACCGGAAAGTTGGAGCCGAGCATGCAGCGATCGGGCCCGAAGACGTCCACGCAGGACTCGACGATGGGCCGAATCGAATCCACCGTCCAGTCGTGGTCAAACATCCCCAGCCCGGAGATCTTGCAACTGACCTGCGGCAGCTGCGCCAGCAGCCCCAGCCCCTCACGCCAGGCCTTTAGGCCCGCTGCCGTCTGGTCCCAGGGCGAGCCGCAGTGACATAGCGCTACCGGGGTTTCGGGTGCCTCGGCGAGGACATCAGCGACGGACGGAACCTGCGGTGGCGTCAGCTGCAGATCGAACGACAACCCCATTTCGCCGATCACCCTGAAATGCTCCCGCCAGCGAGTGTCGCTGACCAGCCCGCCCGAGCCGGATTTCGCGTCTTCCTCGTCGGATCGCCCGATAATTTGTCGCAACCCTCGAACACGCGGATGGGCCGCCTGCGCCTCGGCCAGCTGTAGCGCGTCCGGTTGCTCAAGGGCGCAGAACGCGACGATTGCGCTGGGCAGGTCGTGACTGTCAGCAGTTTCTTCAAGCCATTCCGTTTCGCGGAGTTCGTCGCCCTCGGCGACACCCACCTGGATATGCACCGAGGCATCAAGGCTGTAGTCGTTTGCGTCGTGCCTGAGATCGTCGACGAGGTAGTTCTTCTGGATCGGCGTCGGATCGCCGAAGAACCGTCGAACGCCCTTTGCCATCAGCCACGGGTATCGACAGGCGTCGAGATCCCAGAGGTGATGGTGCGCGTCGACGATGTGGCGCATCAGGGTTCCATGACCTGGCTCAGCACCGCGAGGTCGTCAAATACGGTCATCTCGATGGCGATGCGGCCGGCGATACAGCGCCAATGTGTCACACCCATAATAAACATGGGTTTACCGGTTGGTTTGACACCCATGACGTCGCCCCCGTGGGTACCTGCCGCCGTCCATCGCACGGCGATGTCGATGCCATTGGTTTCGAAGGGCTGGGTTGCCACGTGGTCGACACTGAAACTGGCGTCACCCAGTATCTCGCGCAGTGTTTCGTAGTAGCCGAACACTTCGTTTCGACCTGAATAGTGTCGAAACGGTGAACGGTGGAGTACGCAGTACGGCGCATGCAGCGTGTCGAAGACCGCTTTGTTACCCGTCCAGACGCTCCACAGCGCGCGCCAGGCAAACGCCTCCGGATCGTCGATGGGCAGCACAACGTCCTCAACCGACGCCGGCGGCGTAACACCGCTCACCCGGGCATGCTCGTCGTGCAACCAGTCATGGTGTTCGTCGGTTCGCCGCGCCCGCATGTCGCAGGCCGCCTGCACTGGGTCGGCGCTGAGCTGGTTGGCAAACATCATGTTGTCGCGGACGAGCCATTCCTTCGTGATCAGTCCATCCTCGATGAAGCAATCCGCGATGTTGGTCATCCGAATCCGGTTGCCGGTGGCGGGCCCGTAAACGGTCGGGCCTTCGTTGGTCGCCATACTCAGCAGGCGATGGGACGTGTAGTAGCCATCGGACCGGTTGCCGGCCCAGATGACGTCTTCGGCGATCAGCTTGCGGTCCGGGAAGGCTTCCAGCGTCGCCCACGTCGCGTCGACGACTGCCTGGGCGCCATGAGTAATACCGTCCAGCCCCCAGACAATGCAGTCCTTCGCGTAATACTGGTGGATCAGTTCGACGCCGCGTTCCTCCCAGATCTCATACGTAATTCCGAGAATGAAGTCGACGATGTCGTCATCAGGTCCGTAGGCCCCTTGTCGGCCTTCTGTCATGCGTTTCTCCTGTTATCCAGGCCGTGTTCAGGCGCGGCCGCGGCGATTGTACTGCGAATGCAGATCGATTCCCATGCGGTCGCGTTGGCTGTTCAGCGAAATGCAGGAAATGCTGTGTTTTATTGGTTGAATGCGGCTTGCATTCGAAGTACATTTCTTTGACGAGTACGTGAGCGGCGGGGGTCGCTCGAGGACACTACTTTCATGGCTGAAACTGCCTCATCCACAGCGCAGCACAACGCGGTGCTTGCAGACCGCGTCGTGCATTACGCGGACCTGAAACCCTGCACCACGGCGTTTATCGACACGCGCACGCCGGGCAGCAAGGAAAAGGAAAACTTCACGATTATCGGGCCGGGCGTCGCCGAGAGCCCCGATCAGCATGTGCACATCAACATCCCGCACGGCTTCAATATTGGTGGAGCTCGCCAGCCGCCGGGCTGCATCAATTCCCAGCACAGCCACGAGACGGCTGAGGTGTTTGTTGTCCATTCGGGCACCTGGGCATTTCACATGGGACCGAACAAGGAGGACGGTGACGTCATCCTGTCGCCGGGCGACACCATTTCCATCCCCGTTCATACGTTCCGCGGTTTCACGAACGTCGGCGACGACACCGGCTTCCTGTTCGCGGTGCTGGGCGGTGATGACCCGGGACACGTTACCTGGGCGCCCTACGTGTTCGACAACGCTCGTGAATACGGTCTGATCCTGCTCGAAGACGGCAGCCTGGTCGACACCACGCGCGGCGAGAGCATCCCGGACGGAAAACAAGCCATGGCTCCGACGACCGATGAGGACGTCCGCAAGCTCGACAAGCTTCTGGCGGAGGATATGGGAAGCTGTGTCGTGACACGCGGCGAGCTCGACGCACAGCCATCATCGGCCATTGCGGGCCTGAACGAGTTTCCGATCATCGGTGCGACAAGTTCTGGCGAAGGCCTGTCGGCGGGCAAGATGGACTGGAATCACGGATTCCAGGTTCGCTATGTCAGCATGGACCCCGGAAACGAAACACCGCAGCATGCGAGGCACGAGGAAGAGGTCTTTATGCTGCAGAGCGGTTCCCTGCGGGTCAGCCTCGCCGAAGGCGACATCGACCTTGGGGCCGGCGATGTGCTGACCGTTCCCGTCGGTGCGACCAGGGCGTTCCGAAACCCCGGGGATTCGCCCGTCGAAGCCTATGTTGTGCGCGGTGGTAATCACCCGAAACCACCGTCACTGACGAACTGAAACACACCAGCGTTTATAGAGAGGACCACCGTGATCAAGGTGATTAAATCTGGATTCAGCGCCGAGCAGGCGGCTGATATGGATGCCAAGGTTAAGGGCATCGTTGAGGGCATACTCGCGGACATCGGCGAACGCGGCGACGCGGCCGTACGTGAGCTGTCCGAGAAATTCGATAACTGGTCGCCGGAGAGCTTCCGGCTGTCCGACGAGGATATCCAGGCAGCCGTGGACCGCCTGCCGCAGCAGACGATCGATGACATCAAGTTTGCGCAGGCACAGATTCGCAAGTTTGCCGAGATACAGAGAGCCTCGCTGCAGGATGTCGAGGAGGAAGTGTCTCCCGGCGTATTCCTTGGTCACAAGAACGTGCCGGTAAACAACGCGGGCTGCTACATCCCGGGCGGCAAATACCCGATGGTGGCCAGTGCTCACATGAGCGTGCTGACGGCAAAGGTCGCAGGTGTGAAACGCGTCATCGCCTGTGCGCCACCACACGACGGCAAACCCAATGACGCCATCGTCGCAGCCATGCACTTCGCCGGCGCTGATGAGATCTATTGTCTCGGTGGCGTGCAGGCCGTCGGTGCGATGGCACTCGGTACCGAAACAATTGCGCCGGTAGATATGCTCGTGGGTCCGGGTAACGCGTTCGTGGCAGAAGCCAAGCGCCAGTTGTTCGGCCGCGTTGGCATCGACCTGTTTGCCGGTCCGACTGAAACGCTGATCATTGCCGATGAGACCTGCGACGGTGAGATGGCCGCGACCGACCTGCTTGGCCAGGCCGAGCATGGTCCGAACTCGCCCGCGATCCTGCTAACGACCTCAGAGAAGCTGGTAGAAGATACGCAAAAGGAAATCGAGCGCCAGCTGAAGGTGCTGCCGACTGCAGATGTCGCCGGCAAGGCCTGGGCAGACTATGGACAGATCATTCTTTGCGACACCGAAGACGAAATGGTCGCCGAGGCGGATCGTATCGCGAGCGAACACGTCCAGGTCATGACCCGGGATCCGCAGTATTTCCTCGATAACATGACGAACTACGGCGCCCTGTTCCTGGGCCCTGAGACCAATGTCGCCTACGGTGACAAGGTGATCGGTACCAACCATACGCTGCCGACCAAACTGGCGGCACGCTATACGGGTGGCCTGTGGGTTGGCAAGTTCATCAAGACCTGTACTTACCAGCGAGTCTCCGAGGAAGCGACGGCTCGCATTGGCGAGTACTGTTCGCGCTTGTGTGCCCTGGAGGGTATGGAGGGTCACAAAGCCCAGGCGGATCTGCGAGTGACGCGCTACAAGTCGCGAGCCGCCTGACGTGAGCGATGACAGAATCGAGACACATGCAGCCAATAAACAGGCTGTAGTGTCCGGGCTACAGGCCATTTTCCGCGACGACATCGAAACACTCGGAGAAAGCGTGTCGGCCGCGTACGCGGATGATGCGGTCGTCAACGCGTTTCACCCGGTCAATCGACTGGAAGGTGCCGGCGCGATCACGGAGTCGTTGTGGCGGCCCATCCGCACCGCGTTCCCGGACATGGAGCGGCGAGACCAGATTGTCGTTGCGGGCAACTACGAAGGTAAAGATTTTGTTTGTGCGATGGCATTCTTGCAGGGCGTCATGCAGTCGCCGTGGCTGGATGTACCGGCCAATCATGAAGTCATCACGCTGCGCTGCTGCGAGATTCACGAGATCGCCAATGGCAAGATTGTCGAGTCTCACGTACTGATCGACACCCTCGATTTCCTGCGTCAGGCGGGGTACTGGCCGATCGCACCGAGCCTGGGCACCGAGGCTCCCTGGCCTAGCCCGTTGACAGGTGACGGCGTATCAGCGAGCTGCGATTTTGAACGTGGCCTCGCGTCGCTGAAACTTGTCAAGGCGATGCACGCCGGACTCGGCCAGTTCGACGGTAAGGACCTCGCGAGCATGGACCATGCTCGCTTCTGGGAGCCCGGCTTTATGTGGTACGGACCGTCGGGTATCGGCACGAGCAAAGGTTTGTCGGGTTTCGAGGTTCATCACCAGATCCCGTTTCTGATCGGTTTTCCGGACCGCGGCGTTAACCGACACATCGCTAACGTCTACGACGGCGATTACGTTGTCACGGGCGGCTGGCCGTCGGTCATTGGTACCCACTCGGGAGAGTGGCTGGGTATCGGCCCAACCGGCGTGCGGGTCAACTTCCGCGTCATGGATTTCTATCGCGTCAACGGTGACCTGATCGCCGAGAACTGGGTGCCCATCGACATCACCGATGTGCTGATGCAGCTCGGTGTCGACGTGTTTGCCCGGGTCCGGCACCTGGCCGGCGACCCCAGGCGCACGCTCTAGGCTAGGTCTCCGCGCCCAGGTCCACGTCCACAACAACCCGGCGCAGCGCCTGTTCGAACACGAGCGGCAACTCGTAGTCTCTCGACACAGGTGCGTGCCGGTTTTCTCCACAGCGGACGCCGGCGTTTGCGGCGTAAATCGGCCACATCGTGCCCAGTTCGAGCTCGGCATAAGTTGCATCACCGACCAGCAGGGACACGACGCCGCGGCTTTCGCTGGTTTTACGGATACGCAGACGAAGTTCATGCTCTCCTGCCGGGACCGGATTATCAGATCGCACCCGATACACTTCATTGCGCGTATACACATAGACGAAGTGCAGATGCCCATCGAGCATGAACCACTCGTAGCCACAGCTGCTGTCGCCGGCGGAAACAATCACGCCATCGGCACCAGGCTCTGAAAGAACAACTTCCGCACGAAACTCCGAGTTCCAGCGGTAGATGTCGGGTGCGCTGAGTCGATCGAGTCTCGTCATCCCGGGGTAGAAGACGTAGGTCGCCCGGGGTGCGGGCACCGAGTTCTGGTACAGCGTCAGGGTGTCGTCGTCCATGGGCAATACGTCGTAACGACGGGCTTCCTCGAACCAGAGCTCGATCAGCTGCTTGAGACGTTCAGGCTGTTCGGCAGCCAGGTTGGTGGATTCTGAAAAATCCTCGGCGGCGTGATACAGCTCCCAGGTGTCCGTCTCATAGGGCTCACCGGCTTTATGCCGAGCCACCGCCTTCCAGCCGTCGGCCCAGATGGCCCGGTCGCCAAGCGTCTCAAAGTACTGGACGCGCTTGGTCGTCGGTGCATCCGGCGCGTCAAAACTGTAGGCAAAACTGTCCCCCTGGATCGCCAGTGGCGACGAGCCGCGATAGCTTTCGGGCATCGAACAGTTCGCCATGCTCAACAGCGTCGGTACAACGTCGATCGCGTGATGGTACTGGCCGTTGATCTGCCCCTCAGGCAGATTGCCGTCAGGCCACGACACGATCAGCGGTGAACGAATGCCACCCTCAAAGGTGTCGGCCTTGAACCACTTCAACGGTGTGTTGCCGACCGTCGCCCAGCCGCGCGAATACATCGGATAGGACGCGTCGCTGCCGAACAGGTCGATATCGTTGACGAACTCGTCGATGGGGGCTGCGCCGAGATACGCGTCGCGGCGAACGTCGAGTCGGCCCTCGATTGGCCCGCCGTAGGCGGCGCCATTATCGGACAGCACCAGGATCAACGTGTTGTCGTAGCGACCCTCCGCTTTCAGGAAGTCGACCAGCCGCTGGATCTGCCGGTCGGTGTGTTCCATAAAGCCTGCATACACTTCCTGTCCGCGGGCGGCGAGCATCCGCTGTTGGTCCGTCAGCGCAGACCAGGCCGGGACACCCGGGTTCCGTTCGGGCAGTTGCGTGCCCGGGGGAACGATACCGAGTTCGATCTGGCGCTGGAACCTGCGATCCCGATACGTATCCCAGCCAGCGTCGTAATCCCCCTTGTACCGAGAGATGTCGCTGGCAGGTGCGTGCAACGGGAAGTGCATGGCACCAAATGCGAGGTAGAGAAAATACGGCCGCTCGGGCGTTGCCGAAATATGATCGCCGATATAGTCAATTGACCGTGTCACCAGGTCTTCACTTAAGTGGTATTCGCCCGACTTGTCCGGATAGACCGCCGAGGTGTTTTCGAACATCTCCGGATGCCAGTGATCGATCGCGTTACCGTGGAAGCCATACCAGCGATCGAAACCGCGTCCGGTTGGCCAGTGGTCGAAGGGCCCACTCGCGTTCTGGTCCGCCAACGTGGACAAATGCCATTTGCCGGCGGCCAGCGTGCCGTAATCATTCTCGCCCAGAATTTCTGCCAGCGTCATTGCATCCTGGCGAATCCATCCGCGGTAGCCAGGGTGGTCCCGACCCCATTCCGCGATATTGCCGACACCGACGGCATGGGCGTTACGGCCGGTTAGCAGGCACGCGCGCGTAGGGGCACAGAGCGCGGTGACGTGAAAGTTGTTAAAGCGTGTACCGGTATCAGCGAGCGCATCCATTGCCGGTGTTCGATGCTCGGCACCGAAACAGCCGAGATCAGCAAATCCCACGTCGTCGAGTACCACCATGACGATGTCAGGCTTCTGTTTAAGCGTCCTTTGTCGCCACGCGCCGTCGACCTTGAATGGCGCTCCTGAACTTGCGATCGGTGGGATCAGTGTCGATGCACTGGCCTGCAGGAATCGTCGTCGGGTAATGCTCACCGTTGTCCCTCCACAAAAAAGGGAACCCGAAGGTTCCCTTTGATGGTATTGCAGTCGAACACGTAGACGATCAGAAGCTCATCTTGACGCGAACGCCGTAGTTCCGCGGGTACAGGTAGGACGTCTGCACGATGTCGTCACTGTTGTTGTTACCGCGAGCCAACACGTCAGCGTCTTCGATGTTCTCAACGAAGGCCTCAACCGTGTACATCTGGTCCGGCGAATCCCACACGAGGCGGAAGTCCGTCTTGCTGTAGCTGTCCTGGTCGTGTGACGGATCCGTGGCCAGCAGGTTCGACGTGTTGTAGCCGTCAGAATAGTAAGTCTGCAGGTACGGACGCAGCGTGCCACGATCGCCGAGGTCGAAGTAGTACGAGGCACTCGCACCCAGCGTCAGCTCGGGCGACCACGGCGTCGTTTCGCCGGACTGGTCGATGAAGCTGCGAACTTCACCACGGTACAGCTGGTACGGGTTGCTCTGGCCGAAGGTACCGAACTCGGAGTCCAGCCAGGCAAACGTGCCGGTGAAGCTCCAATTCTCGGTCGGCAGCCAGACTGCATCGAACTCGAGGCCGGTTGCGTCGATATCACCACCGTTATCAGAGAAGGTGATGGCAATGCCGTTCTCGATGAACTGACGCTGCGTCAGCAGGTTGGTGTACTCGGTAAAGTGCAGTGCACCGTTGAGCTGCAGGGTCTGGTCCAGAAGCACACTGCGGAAGCCAAGCTCGATGACCTGCGACTCCTGTTCGTCGGTGGTCGTGTTCGTGCTGGCTGAACCCGACAGGTAACCGGTTGAACCGGTGATGTAGACCATGATGTCGTCGGTCCAGTCGTACTCGACACCGGCGCGCCACGTGACGTTGTCGTAGCTACCGTCGAAGTCGGTCGCGTTGATCGTGTTTGAGCTGGTGATGGCGTCAGACGCACCACAGTTAAACGTGAACACATCGATGGCGTTGTCCGGCAGGATCAGCGGCGAGCTGCCTGCAAGGCCGTCAACGACGTTGACGACGCGATCGACGACGTTATCGCCGTTCTGGTCACCGGTGAAGTTGGAACCACCACAGGACGCTTCCTTGGTCTCATCGTTGTACCGAAGACCGGCTATCAGGCGCGTACGGTCATTCAACGAGTACTCGATCTGACCGAAGACACCGAAGTACTCGGTATCGATGATGACTGAGTTTGCGAAGAAGCCGTTTAAGGACGTCGCATCGGAGATGATGTCCGTGCCGTCGAGCAACGTAAACGTGCCCAGCGCGTTTGTGACTTCACCGCGAGTGCTGTCATCACGCTCGGTCTGGTTGTAGATGTAGAAGCTGCTGAAGTCTTCGAGATCGGAGTAGTAAACGCCGGTCGTCCACTGCAACGCGCTGTCGCTGGTTGATGTCAATACCAGTTCCTGTGCGAAGCCTTCAGACTCTTCCAGGTAGCCGCCGTTCTGGTTTGGCGTCTCACTGAAATCGAAGTCGAAGTTGATGTCGTTCGTGTAGTCGTTGATCGCCGTGATCGACTTCAGGGACACATCGTCCCAGTCGTAGGTGACGGTCAGCGAGAACTCTTCGTCCGACAGGATGACGGGGCGCACGTAGTTCTGGCTGATGACCCACGGATCACCGCCCGGGCCGTTGGACGCGGGGCCACGGCCGCCGGAACCGCGGATCGGGTTCGAGCAGTCACGAACGCTGCCGAACGGGTCGGTCAGACCGTCGGGCGTCTCGTTGCGGCACAGGAAGGTGTAACCGAACAGTCCAGCCTCGTTGCCGTCTTCAGATACATCGGTGAAACGCGCGATGATTTCGAGACGATCGCTCGGTGTCCACAGCGCGGAGAGACGGTAGCCCTTGTCATCCTGTGCGCCAACATCGGGGCCGGCAAGGTTTTCAATGTGACCGTCGCTCTTATCGAAGAAGCCAGCGAAGCGAACCGCGAAGTTGTCACTGATCGGCAGGTTCAATGCACCTTCACCGCGGAAGCGGTCATACGCCTGCTTGCTCAGTTCCACATCACCGCTGATCTCTTCGGTATCCGGTGTGTTGGTGTAGACGTTCAGTGCGCCGGCAAACGTGTTTCGGCCGTACAGCGTGCCCTGCGGACCGCGAAGGAATTCAACGGCACGGACGTCAAAGAACGCTCGGGTCTGCTGTGAAGCACGCGCCTTGTAGACGCCGTCGACGAAAGCACCCACGATGGAGCTGTTATCGCCGAAGGTGTTTGTGGAGTTCGCGCCACGCACGTTGAACTTGGCGTCGTTACCCGCGAACGCGTAGTTCATGCCGGGCACCAGCAGTTCAAGACGTGATACGTCGGTAATGCCACCGAGCTCAAGCGCTTCTTCGTTGAAGGCACTGACAGAGATACTGACGTCCTGCAGGCTTTCTTCACGCTTTTCAGCGGTAACGGTGATTTCCTCGATCTGCGCG
>CAZSIQ010000041.1:0-28897 GCA_964606915.1 uncultured Woeseiaceae bacterium
GCACGAGCCATAAACACAAGAGGGGGACCAGGCGTGGACTTAGCAAGCATGGCGGTGTTCACGGGCAACGCCCACCCGGAACTCGCGCAGAACATTGCTCGACACCTGATGTTGCCGCTGGCGCGTGCGCAGGTGGGTCGATTCTCGGACGGCGAAATCAACGTCGAAATTCTCGAGAACGTCCGCGGTCGAGAGGTTTTCATTATTCAGCCGACCTGTCCGCCCGCCTCGGATAACCTGATGGAGCTGCTGGTGATGGCGGACGCCGCGAAGCGCGCTTCGGCGTCGCGGATTACCGCCGTTATGCCGTATTTCGGTTTTGCGCGGCAGGATCGTCGGCCTCGCGCATCGCGCGTCCCGATCACAGCCAAGCTGGTGGCCAAGCTCATCGCGGCCGCCGGTATCGACCGGGTTCTGACCGTTGACCTTCACGCTGACCAGATTCAGGGCTTTTTCGATATCGCCGTGGACAATGTGTACGCGTCGCCGATCCTGCTGGGCGACGTCTGGAAGAAAAAGCTCGACGACATGGTGGTTGTTTCACCGGATGTCGGCGGCGTGGTTCGTGCCCGTGCGCTCGCGAAGCGCCTCGACGACGCGGATCTTGTGATCATCGACAAGCGTCGCGACCGTGCCAACCAGTCCGAGGTCATGAACATCATCGGTGAGGTCGAGGGCAAGAACTGCATCATGATCGACGACATGGTGGATACCGCAGGCACCCTTTGCCACGCGGCGGGAGCCCTGAAGGAGCGCGGCGCAGCGACGGTCGCCGCCTACATCACCCATGCGGTTCTCAGTGGGCCTGCCGTGGAACGTATTACGGCGTCCGCGCTCGACGAGATGGTCGTAACCGATACGATCCCGCTCTCCGAGGCGGCGCGCGCCTGCGGCAAGATTCGCCAGCTGTCCACGGCAGAAATTCTCGCCGAGACCATGCGCCGCATCAGCGACGAGGAATCCGTGTCGTCGCTGTACGTGGACTAGCGCCCGAAAAGACCGCTTTTCTCCCGTTCGTCAGTGGGTTATAGTGCGCGCCCCTGCGCCGGGTGGTCGCAACCCGAGCAGGCGCCTCAGCGAGGCAAATTCACAATCTAATCAATCAGTTAACGGAGTTCAGACATGTCTGAAGAATTCGACCTGATTGCGGAATTCCGGGAAGACATGGGGAAAGGTTCGAGCCGCCGCCTGCGTCGTGAAGGAAAAGTACCCGCAATCATCTACGGCGCCGGCCGTCCGCCGCGCTCACTCGCTTTCGACCACAACAAGGTCTTGAAGCAGCTCGAGAACGAATCGTTCTACTCGAGTGTCCTCAACATCAAGGTTGGCGAAAAGAGCCAGGCCGCGATCCTGAAGGACCTGCAGCGCCACCCGGCGAAAATGCAGATCCTGCACATGGACCTTCAGCGCATCGTTGAAGACGAAGAGATCCGCATGAATGTACCGCTGCACTTCCTCGGCGAAGATGTAGCGCCGGGCGTGAAGCTTGGCGGCGGCAAGGTGTCTCACCTGATGACCGACGTTTCAGTCACTTGCCTGCCGAAGGATCTGCCGGAGTTCATCGAAGTCGACGTCTCCGAGCTGGAACTGGATTCGATGATCCACCTTTCCGAGCTGAAGCTGCCGGAAGGCGTCACCATTCCGGAACTGGCCCAGGGCCCGGAACACGATCACGCCGTTGTATCTGTGCAGAAGCTGAAGCGTGCGGCAGTGGAAGAAGACGAGTCCACTGACGAAGCAGCGGAAGGCGGCGAAGAGGAAGCGTCGGAAGAGTCCGGCGACGAATAACGCCATTGATCGCGAAGACCGCGGACTGATTCCTGCAGCCTGAGCCGGAATCCCCGCGGTCTTTCTTTAGGTACCGCTGATGGACCTGAAACTGATAGCCGGCCTCGGTAATCCCGGTGACAAATACGAACGAACCCTGCATAACGCAGGCTTCTGGTTCGTGGATGCCGTCGCCCGACAGTATGGCGGCGTTTTCAGTTACTCGAAGAAGTTCGACGCCGATGTGTGCAAGGTCTCTATCTCGGGCGAAGATATCTGGCTGGCGAAACCGCAAAGCTTCATGAACGAGAGCGGCAGGCCCGTGCGGAGTCTGATCGACTACTACCGCCTGAAGATTCAACAGGTGCTCGTCGCTCATGACGAGATCGATCTCGAACCCGGAACGGTCAAGCTCAAGCAGGGTGGCGGCCACGGCGGTCACAACGGTCTTCGTGACATCATCAAACACTGCGGCAACGACTTCCTTCGCCTGAGGCTCGGCGTCGGGCATCCGGGCCACAAGGATGCTGTTGTCAGCTACGTGCTGAAACGTGGCAGTCGCGAAACCGAAGACGCGATCGAACGGAACATCGACGAGGCGCTGGCGGCACTGCCGACGCTGGTCGAGGATGGCAGCAATGCCGCGATGAAGAAACTGCATACGCGCGGCTGACGCGCGAGGAAAAACGCATGGCAATCAAGTGTGGAATCGTCGGTCTGCCCAACGTGGGCAAGTCGACCCTGTTCAACGCACTGACCGCGGCCGAGATCGCTGCCGAGAACTACCCGTTCTGCACGATCGAGCCAAACGTCGGCATTGTGCCGGTGCCGGATTTGCGGCTCGACAAGCTGGCGGCGATCAATAATCCACAGAAGCTGATCCCGGCGACCATGGAGTTTGTCGATATCGCAGGCCTTGTTGCCGGCGCGTCCAAAGGCGAGGGCCTGGGTAACCAGTTCCTCGGGAACATTCGCGAGACCAATGCGATTGCCCATGTCGTGCGTTGTTTCGAGGACGATGACGTGACCCATGTGGCCGGCCAGATCAACCCTGTCGACGACATCGATACGATCAACACCGAGCTGACGCTGGCCGATCTCGAATCGGTGGAGCGCCAGCTTGCCAAGGCGGAGCGTAACGCCAAGACGGCGAAAAAGGACGACATCTTCATCCGCGACACGATTGCCAAGGTCAAGGCGCATCTCGACGAAGGCAATCCTGCAAGAACGCTGGAGCTCAACGAGCCGGAGGCAGACATCGCCAGGGGTCTGCACATGATTACGGCCAAGCCGGTCATGTACGTTGCCAATGTGGCCGAAGACGGCTTTGAGAACAATCCGCACCTTGACGCGGTCACAGCCTACGCCGAGCAGGATGGCAGCCAGGTTGTTGCCATCTGCGCGGCGATTGAGGCTGAAATTGCCTTGCTGGATGACGATGACAAGACGGACTTCCTGGACGACCTTGGCTTCGACGAGCCTGGCCTGAACCGCGTGATCCGGACCGGTTACGCCTTGCTCGGTCTGCAGACTTACTTCACGGCCGGACCGACCGAGGTCCGCGCCTGGACCACAAAGGTGGGCGCGACCGCGCCGGAGGCGGCCGGTGAAATCCACACCGACTTCCAGAAGGGCTTTATTCGTGCCGAAGTGATCGCCTACGACGACTACATCACCGGTAACGGTGAGCATGGCGCCAAGGAGGCGGGGCGCCTGAGGCTGGAAGGTAAGGATTACATCGTCCAGGAAGGCGATGTCATGCACTTCCGCTTTAACGTCTAGTGCCAGGCCCTCGTGCTGGACTCTACCCGGTACAGCACATAGTCACGGATCTGCGTCGCCGTCGTTTCATCGATGTAAGGCAGTTCCACGGTGCCGTTGGCCAAGAACAGCTGCAACGTTGCGAGTCCGCGACGTTTCTGGAAAACCGACTGCCGCAGCGTGACACGTTGTACCTTGCGTAACAGAAAGGCGTCCATCCGGTAGCCCAGGAAGCCACCACGTTTTACGAGCATGTCATCCGTCGCGTACCAGGCGAGGCGCTTCCAGACTCGGCGAGTCACGAGGTACACCGGCAGCACCCACAGGAACGCGAGTAGCGCGTAAGCGCCCACACCAATGCTGATCGGAATCGACAGCAACGCTGCCGGAAAGGCCCCGATGACCAGCGTTGTCGTGAAGATATATCGCCTGGAAACCCGCGAGAATCGAGCGTCATTCACATCCAGTTCGAACGACTGACCCTCGGTCTCAAACAATTGTCGCGTCAGGGACTGCGCCTTCTCGTCAGTGATCAGCGGGATCTTGAAGCTTGCCTTTTCCTGGGCCGAACTGGTGGCCTGCTGTGCATTCATGCGCCAGCGTGAGAACCAACGGAGCACAATCCCCTGTTGCACAACGATACGCTGAACCTTCTTGACGTCCATCGAGATGTTCTGAGTTGTCGCGAGACCCGCTTTCGAGCGAAGCGTTGTCCCGTCGAGCGATAACCTGAAGCCGTAGTAGCTCCAGAACGCGGCAGCAATGGACACGAATGTCAGCGTGATTATCACGCCAAGCGCGATCGCAATGAACACGACGATGCCGGACACAACGTCGCCGCCCAGGCGTTCCACGATGGGCCCGAGGTATTGCTCGAGGTAGTCATCCAGCCTGTCGCCGGACTGCTCGATCACCGGACCCAGGAAGGCAAGCACGATCAGCACGCGACGGTCCGACAGGCCGATGCGGACCATGTCACGGTTATCGAGCTGCAGAATGACATTGTCTTCTGCTTCGGCTGTTGGCGTTTCGTCTTCGCCGTCGACGTGTGCACGGGGTGTTCGGTCGATCTTTTCGCGCAGCGAATCGGCGAAGTCACGCTCAACCGCCGGAAGGTTACCCTCGCTGCCGGACGAACCGGCGGTTTCAAAGGTGAGGTCGACCAGTCCCAACGCCCGGGAAACCGGACCCTGTTCCTCGTTTACGCCCTGGATGCGATCGTACTTAATATCGAGCTGCGTTTTGTTGATGATGCCGTCCCTGATCAGGATCGAGTCGTCCTCAATCCGGAACCGGAAGAACAGGTAGCGCAAGACAGAGTAGGTAACGGAAAAGAACGCGACAGCCGATCCGGCGATCACGACTTTGGTCATCGTGGAGCCCGGCCAGGCGACAGCGAATGCAGCGAGCGGTGCGATCGCCTGGGTAAAATTCTTCGCTATGCCCTTGAGGACGCGACCGAAGAAGAAGAGAACGGCGAGCGGTGAGGTTCTCCGCCAGTCGCTAACTGCGCTCAACCCCGCCTCCGATCTTGTCCAGGATGTATGCGCGCAGATTTTCGGCGTTCTGGGCTTCAAGCCCATGTATCTGCAGGTCGCCCGACGACCCGCCCGCGGTGAACAGCTGCAGGCTTGCGGTGCCGAACTTACGGTCGAGAGGCCCGTGCGACGTCTCAACATGCTGAATGCGATTGAACGGTATCGCCGTGACTTTCCGGAAAACGACGCCCGTCTTGTAGGCAATGTCCTTGTCGCGGCTGGCGACGCCTTTATAGCGCACCGCCAGGAAGGGCCAACCGAGGAAGAGAAAGGAAAACGCGGCAATGACGGGCAGGCCGGCCGAGGCAGGCAGCAAGGTCACGTTCGGGATAAAGCTGCTGACCACCTGGGCGACCAGCATCAGTATCGGCAGGAACAGACGCGCGATGCATACCTGCAGCGCCTGGGACTTGTGCAACGGCTGCCAGTCGATGTCATCGACCGACGGCAAGCCCTCCAGCGCAATCTGGCTGTTTTCGAACATTTTCAGACCACCCCTTGAATCAGCCCCGGATTATAGAGAAACAGGCCGAAATTCCTCACTATTTCTTGACACCTAGCACGGCCCACTGGAAAATCGGCGCCCCTTCGGAGGGACGTGCAGTCCCCCGACACGCTAAATTTCGGTGATGTAGCTCAGATGGTTAGAGCGGCGGACTCATAACCCGCAGGTCGGTGGTTCAATTCCACCCATCACCACCAGATACGAAACGGCCCCTCGCAGAGGGGTCTTTTTGTATCTGGTGGAGGTAGAAAAGCACCGCCGAAGGTGGTTCACGGAACGCGCGAGCGTTCCGGACGCCCGCAGGGCGGGGCGCAGCCCCGAGAATCGGCCCAAGCCGATTCGAGTCCATTCCACCGGCCGGATACGAGCTTTCGAGCATCGGACAGTACGTCGGTGATCATCGAGCCACCACCAAACAAAAATGGGCCCCGCTTGGGGCCCATTTTCGTTTGGAGACAGGTGGAGTTGTCACCTTTCATGAAGCTGTCGCGTACAACCATGCTGGGTCCGTTGAATGCAGCCATACAGTGCCAACGTCTGGTACGGTTGCTTGATGCCCCCGATGTGTGGAGATCGCCGACTTGCCACTAACAAGATGTCATCCAACCAGACGACCAGGGTTCTTCGTTCTGCTGACAGTGCTTGTATTCGCCATGTCATGGACACACCTGTCTTACGCCGAAACCGGTTCGCCAGACAAACGCGTGCCCGCCGAGTGGGAACCGCAGGCTGCAACGTGGCTGCAGTGGCCGGGGCGGTGGGAGAGAACCTACGAGCCGTCTTTCGCACGCATCAGTGAGGTCATCAGTCGCTACCAGCCGTTGCACATCCTCGTGGACTCGAAGCGCACGATGAAACGCGCGCGCAGGGCGATCGCCGGGATTGGCGTCGATCCGGATCACCCGAACATTGCCTGGCACACAGTCCCGAACGACAGCGCGTGGATGCGCGACAACGGTCCCGTCTACGTCATCGATGACGGACAGCTTCGAATCCAGAACTGGGCGTTCGACGCGTGGGGCGGCGCTTTCGGCGAGGACATCCCTTACGCGGCTGATAACCGCGTGCCTGATCAAGTGGGCGAGATACTGGGCCTGCCGGTCGATCACATCGATATCGTTCATGACCGTGGCAACCTCGAGTTCAATGGCGACGACACGGTGTTGCTGAACTGGAGCACAATTGGCGACCCGGCGAGAAATCCGGATTACAGCAAGGCGCAGGCAGTCGCCGACCTGAAACAGCACTTCGGCGTGCAACGGGTCGTCATGGTGGAGGGTTTTGTCGAGGGTGAACTGACGCGCGGCCACATCGACGGGTTTGCACGTTTTATCGCGCCTGACACTGTCGTTGTCGCCGAATGCACAGCAGAGTCACAATGTCGGCCCGGCGACGGGGCGGCCGGGTCCCTGTACGACGCCGCCGCGACCGTAATAGCTGATGCCGGTATCAACGTGATCAGGGACCCGATCCTCGGGACCGTCGACTATCGTGATGCCGTGTTCGATACGAACTATATGAACTGGCTGGTGGGTAACGGGTTTGTCATCACGGTCGGCTTCGGCGATGAAGCCCTGGACTCAGCCGCCAGGGAGCGCATCGAATCGTACTTCCCGGGCCGGAAGGTGTACGTCATCGAGATGCTGGAGTCCTGGTATCACGGCGGTGGTGTTCACTGTCATACCAACGATCAACCGTCACTGTAGTCTGAGAACATCCCGGCCGGCACGGCCATCGCAGCTCACAGTGTCCTCCACGTCGCCCGGGTAAACGGGCTTGCAGGCGCCGGTTATCACGCCCGCGTTGCCATTCTCAACGCACCAATATGGTCCCCGAAAATATCCTGTTCGGGGCCTTACGCACCTAATCTGTGCAGCGGCTTCGCTGTGAGGTCGCCAACACCTTGTTTTTACACGTACGGCGCTTGGCACAAGTCTTGAATTACACAAACGATACTCGAAGGTGATTGCCGTGCCATGACTGTCCCGCCGCTGCTCGACCTGTTGTCTCTTCTGGCAGCATTGCTCGCTGCGGGCGGTGTCGCCGGGCTCTCAGCGGGGCTGTTCGGTGTCGGTGGCGGATTCGTGGTCGTACCCGCGCTGCTTCTCGCCTACGGAGCGCTGCTCGGCAGCAGCAGCAATGACCTGTACGTTGCCGTGGGCACTTCGCTGGCAACGATCATCGTCACGTCCGTTCGGTCGGTACAGGCACACAACAGCCGCGGCTCGGTGGATTTCGAGATCCTGAAAGCGTGGGCGCCGTGGATCGTGGTTGGTGTGTTTGGCGGCGTCGCCATAGCGGCGGTCGTCGAGACGCGAACCCTGTTGATGACCTTCGCGGTTGGTGTCTTGCTGTACGCCGTCTACTTTCTGCGACCAAAAATTGTCGTTGCCCGTGAAAAGCACTTTGCGTTGCCAACCGGCGCCGGCCGCGCGTTTCTCGCATCCGGACTCTCCGGGTTTTCTGCGCTTCTCGGTATCGGCGGTGGCACACCGTTTGTCGTCACCATGGTGGTGTGTGGCAGACCGGTTCACCAGGCCGTCGGAACCGCCGCCGGCATCGGTTTCCTTATCGCCGTGCCCGGCACACTGGGATTTGCACTGATGGGTCTCGGACAGCCCGGTTTGCCGCCGGGCTCGGTCGGCTACGTCAACCTGCCGGCATTCGTGGCGATCGCCGCAGTATCCGTTTTCACAGCACCGCTCGGCGCGAAGCTCGCACACTCGTTGAGTGAGCTGCATTTGCGCCGCGCTTTCGGCTTTTACCTGCTGATGGTGTCGGCGAGCTTTTTCTACAAGTACTTCACCGCGCCGTGACGGCGCAGCAAAACAACGTATCGGGGAGACACACCATGCTATCCAGACGCGCATTCCTCGGCGGATCGGCCGCCGCCCTGTCACTTGCCGCGACCAATCCCGCCCTGGCTGATGTGCTGTACGGTCCGGCGGACGGCATCGTCAAACTCAACGCCAACGAAAATCCGTACGGGCCCAGCCGCAAAGCCATCAAGGCGATGCGGCAGGCTATCCGGGAAGGCTCCTACTACGTCGGGCCGTCGGTACAGACGCTCCTGTCGATGATCTCCGAGCGTTTCGGGATTCCCGTTGAGCAGGTATCCCTGAGTTCGGGCTCCAGCGGTGCGCTGCGCAGCCTGGCGAGTGCCATGTTGCGGGAAGGCAATGTGGTCGGCCCGGATCTGTTCTGGGACACGACGACTCGCCTGGCCATGCAACAGGGCGGCGAGTTGAAGCGGACGCCCAAAACAGCCGATCTCGGCATCGACCTGGCGGCCGTGCACGACGCCATTACACCAGACATCTCCATGGTCCAGATCTGTAATCCGAACAACCCGACCGGCATGGTGCTGGGCCCTGCCGAGCTGCGCGCGTTCTGCCTGAAAGCAAGCGAGAAGTGCACGGTGCTGGTAGATGAGGCGTACAACGAGATTACCGATGACCCGGACGGCAACTCGATGATCGACCTGGTTCGCGACGGTCACAACGTCGTCGTCGCTCGCACCTTTTCGAAGGTCTACGGCATGGCGGGTATGCGGGTCGGCTACCTGATGGCCACGCCCGAGACGACGGCGAAAATGCGCCAATTCAGTAACGGCAACTACAACATGAACCAGGCCGGGGTTGCCGGCGCCGTTGCCAGTTTCGATGACGAAAAGTTCCTGGATTATTCTCGCAGCAAGATCCTGGAAGCGCGCGAAATGATCATGGACGCGGTGAAGGCAAACGGCCTGACAGCCGCCCCTTCGGCCACCAGTTTTGTTTACGTGAATCTCGGCGATCTCGACGCCAACAAATTCCGTGCGGCCATGGAAGAACGCAATATTCTCATTCGCGGCGTCTACCAGGATTACACGAGTTGGTCGCGCGTCAGCGCCGGAAGAATCAAGGACGTCGAGAAATACGTGGACGCGATGCCAGCGGCCCTGGAGGCCGCCAGTAAAATGGCATAGACCCCGAAACGTTGAGCGCAACGCAAAGGCCATCCCCCGGGGTGGCCTTTTTCATGTGTCAGTCCGCGGTGTGCGTGATTAAGGCTGTGCCGAAGCCCAGCACAAAAAGCGACAGAAACGGCTCAAAAGGCCAGAACGGCAGCCAGAGGACGAGGTTTGCTGACCAGTCGGGTGCCAGCAGGACATCCGTCATCGGTGCCTGCCAGTACAGGGTGGCTGCGGACAGCCCCAGGCCGGCCAGCACCAGCGCCCAGCCTGTTGCGCGGAAGGCGGTGGGTGTTGGTTGCCCGGATTTCGCAGCGGCTGAGTGTCGTTTCTTGCCCCAGGCAGCGATTCGCAACGCGAAAGCGCCGAAGCCGGTCCAGTAGAAGATGTAGTCGAGCACTGTCGGGTAGCCGTAGTAGGAGATCGACCACCAGTACACGGCGAAGGGATACGCCCAGAGAAAATACACGCCCGATCGATGCAACAACTTCCACTGTTGCTGATCCAGGTACCGACGCCCGAACTCAAACGACGTGACCACCATCGCAGTGAGGAAGATGTAACCGGTGCTGCCCTCGAGTTCGTCACGCAGGTAAAAGATCTCCTCGAAGTAGTAGCCGCGATGAAACGTCGACATGATGTAGATAAACAGACCCTGCCAAGCCATCGCGACCGCGAAACACAATCCGATGAACTTTCGGTTGCGCAGCAGCCAGGTGGAGAACACGCCCGGGAAGAGCACGGGAAGCGCGGATGCGGCAACGACGAGGTAGATGAATGGCACGGACAGGCGGACCGAAAAGCCGATCAGGTGAGAAACGTCTGCCGGAACGGCCAGGTCGAAGCGCAGCGTTTCGATGATCATCGCCGCACTGATTACACCGGAGACCAGCCAGAACAGCGTCCAGCCGTTCAGCGGTTTACGTTTCAAAAACGAGGCCGGAACTGCACTCATGCCCTGACACTATCCTGTCAGCCTGTAAGACCACCAGCTTCGCATCGATCGAGCGAAGCATCGACTGTCCCGATAGGGTGAGAAGACGCGCTTTGGCGCGATGCTAGACTCGCGGCATGTCGAGCTCATCTGAATCGCGTACGCGCCAGATCGCACTGTGGCTTGCCGCGGCCATCCCGTGGCTTGCTTCGATGTATGCGTTTTACTGGCTGGATTCCAGCGGCACCTGGACAATCGATACGCCGCATCGCGGCAAGCTGTCGGTCGCGATTCTCGGCTCCGGTATGCTGCTGTCGTTACTGCTGTACTCCTGGTTACGCAAATCCGGCAGGCGCTGAACTAAAAAGGGCCACCGTCCTGAGTGGCCGTGGGTCCTGAGTGTGAGGGTCGTTTACTCGATAATCATGTAGACCTTTCGGACTTTCTCCCGAACATCCGACGTCCCTTTCCAGCCCTTCGGAAATATCCAGCTGTCACCCGCCCGAATTTCGGTGACCTGGCCTGACTCCGACGTCAGGACCCAGTGACCTTCGAGCAGGTGGCAAAACTCGGTGATCTCGAGATCGAGTTGCAGTTTGCCGGGCTCACAATCCCAGGTGCCGGCATACATACCGTTTTCTTCGAAGAAGCCCGAGGCGGTCTGCTTTGGCAGCGGACCAATCGGTTCACCGAAGGACTCGCAGCCCTCAAGATCGGTCAGGGACGCACAATTTTTCTGGATACTGATTTCTGGCATGGGGCCTCTCCGGCGAATACACGTGCGGCGTATCCTCGTTACCGTGTTCTCCCCCGGCTACCGCGCCTATAGGAACTCCGTCTGCCGAGCGTGACAGGGCGCCAACTGCAGGCGAGGGCTGGTCAAATACCGGTCTCGGTCTACACTTTAAACACGGTCTAAACATTCAGTTTTATCGCGCACCACGATAGTTTTTTTGAATCGTTACATCAGTGATTATGCGATTTAATAGACACTGGATACGCAACCTACAGTCTTCAAGGGAGTTCCATCCATGCTTTCACGTTCCATTCCTCTTTTGGCCGCCCTGAGCGTCGCGCTGCTGTCGTCAGGCACAGCGGTAGCGCAGGGCACGCCGAAATCCAACCAGTTCTGGTGGCCGGACAGCATTGACCTTAGTCCGCTGCGCGACCACAGCAATGCGTCGAACCCGATGGGCGCCGACTTCAACTACGCCGAAGAATTCGCCAAGGTTGATCTTGACGCGCTGAAGAGCGACATCGACGCCGTTCTCACCGATTCGCAGGAGTGGTGGCCTGCCGACTGGGGCAATTACGGGCCCTTCTTCATTCGCATGGCCTGGCACAGTGCCGGTACCTATCGCGTCGCCGATGGCCGTGGCGGTGCCGCGGGTGGCCAGCTGCGTTTCGAGCCGCTGAACAGCTGGCCCGACAATGCGAACCTCGACAAGGCCCGTCGCCTGCTGTGGCCGGTCAAGCAGAAGTACGGCCGCTCCGTTTCCTGGGCAGACCTGATGGTCCTGACCGGCAACGTGTCGCTTGAAAACATGGGTTTCCAGACCTTTGGTTTTGCCGGTGGTCGTGAAGACGACTGGGAAGCCGACCTTGTGTACTGGGGACCGGAAAATGAATTTCTTGCAGCCGAGCGTTACAGCGGCGATCGCAAGCTGGCAAAGCCGCTGGCTGCCGTACGCATGGGCTTGATCTACGTGAACCCTGAAGGTCCGGATGGTGTCCCTGATCCGCTGCTGGCTGCACGGGATATTCGCGAGACGTTCGGTCGCATGGCGATGAACGACGAAGAGACCGTCGCGCTGATCGCAGGCGGTCACACCTTCGGCAAGGCACACGGCGCACGCAGCCCGGAAAACTGTGTCGGTGTTGAACCGGCCGGAAATACCGTCGAGCGGCAGGGTCTTGGCTGGGACAACAGCTGTGGCACCGGCAAGGGCGCTGACACGATCACGTCCGGTCTCGAGGGCGCCTGGTCAGCAGCGCCGACGCGCTGGACCATGCAGTACCTGCAGAACCTGTGGGGCTTCGAATGGGAACTTAGCGAGAGCCCGGCTGGCGCCAAGCAGTGGATCCCGACCGACCCGGCAGCGCAGAACCTCGTCCCGGATGCACACATCGATGGCAAGCGTTCCGCGCCGATCATGTTCACGACCGACCTGTCGCTGCGCGAAGACCCGGCGTACGCAAAGATCTCCAAGCGCTTCCTGGAAAACCCCAGGGAGTTCGAAGATGCGTTTGCCCGCGCCTGGTTCAAGCTGACTCACCGCGACATGGGTCCTCGTGCCCGCTACGTCGGTGGCGAGATTCCGGACGAGATCCTCACGTGGCAGGATCCGGTCCCCGCGGTGGATTACGAGTTGATCGACGATGCTGACATCGCTGACCTGAAGGCCGAGATCCTCGATTCCGGCCTGTCGGTTTCCGAGCTGGTCCGCGCCGCCTGGTCCTCTGCGGCGTCGTATCGCAACACGGACATGCGCGGTGGTGCGAACGGTGCACGTGTTCGTCTCGCGCCGATGAAGGATTGGGAAGCGAATAACCCGGACGAGTTGGCCAAGGTCATCAAGCGCCTGGAACGCATCCAGAAGAACTTCAATCGCGGTAGCGATGGCAAGCAGGTATCGATCGCTGACCTGATCGTTCTCGGTGGCGCCGCAGCCATTGAAGCGGCGGCAAAGCAGGGCGGATACAACATCACTGTCCCGTTCGCTCCGGGACGCGGTGACGCGACCCAGGCTCAGACCGACGTCGACTCGTTCTCGGTGCTCGAGCCGGTTGCCGATGGCTTCCGCAACTACTTCACGGCTGACGCTTACCGTTCGCCGGCAGAGATGCTGGTCGACAAGGCGGATACGCTCGGATTGACGGCGCCGGAAATGACGGCACTGGTTGGCGGCATTCGCGCACTCGATGCGAACGCCGGTGGATCAAGCCACGGTGTCTTCACGGATCGTCCGGGAACGCTGAGCAACGATTACTTCGTCAACCTGCTGAGCATGTCGACGCAGTGGCGCAAGGCTCCGGAATCCGAAGGCATCTACGAAGGCCTGGACCGCGCTACTGGCGTCCGCGTTTACACGGCGACACCGGTTGACCTTGTGTTCGGCTCACACGCCGAGCTGCGTGCCATTGCCGAGGTCTATGCCGAGAACGGTGGCGACCAAAAGTTCGTCAGCGACTTCGTTGACGCATGGACCAAGGTCATGACGGCAGATCGCTTTGATCTTGCGGGTGGCCAGGACGACGATATGGTGGCCAGCCGCTAGCGGCATTCCACACGTCAGACCGGAAACGGCGGCGCATTGCGTCGCCGTTTTCGTTTTGCGGTGTCGAAAAAGCGTGATTTCTGTCGGTGTTCAGCGACAGATTCGAGCAGATTTAACATCAGCCCCGATTTGTGTGATTGCCGTCACGAATTAGCGTCTTTCAAGGAGTAGGATTTCCGGAAGCTTCATCCAAAGGGTGTGGGAGAGCTTCACCATGAGCATTCGAAAGACGTTGAAAAACCGCCTGTTTATCCTGCCGTTCATGCTGTTGACGGTGGCCCTCGGGGCGTGTGAATCGTCATTCGATGAAGCATCGGACGCGTTCTTTGCCAACCAGGCACCGCCTGCGGGTGGCGGTGGTTCCGGCGGCGGCTCCGGTGGTGGGTCCGGCGGTGGTTCCGGCGGTGGCTCGGGCGGCGGCGGTGGCGCCGGGGGCAGCAGCTTTGGCCCGAACTTCTCTGAAATCCAGACCAACGTATTCACGCCCAACTGCGCGACGTCCGGCTGCCATGCGGGCAGCGGGTCAGCCGGCCTGAACCTCGAGGCCGCGAACAGCTACATGAACATCGTCGGTGTTGCCAGCTCGCAGCAGTCCGGCCTGCAACTGATCAACCCTGGCAACCCGAACGACAGCTACCTGATCCAGAAGATGGAAGGCACGGCGGCAAGCGGTGGCGTCATGCCGCCCAGCGGTTCCATCGAACAGGCCAGCATCGACACCATTCGGCAGTGGGTGTCTGATGGTGCTATCGATGACACGGCGCCGTCCTCATCGCCCATTCGCGTGGCGTCCCTGTCGGTCACACCGAATTCAACGCTCGACGAGGGTCCGCCGCGCGTTACCGCGGGCTTCGATCGCGAACCGGATGCGTCCACGGTTAACGCAACAACGTTCCTGCTGCAGGGCGCGGGTGGCGACGACATCTTCGGCAACGGCAACGACGTCGACATCACGGCGGCATCGATTTCGGTGCCGACCAGCAACACGTCCAGTGCCGTGTTCGATCTCGCCGGCGTTACTCTTGCTGATGATCTCTACCGCGTCGTGCTTCGCGGCAGCGGTGCCTCGATCATTCTTGACCTGGATGGCAACGCGCTCGACGGCGAGTTTGGCAGCGCCTTCCCGTCCGGCAACGGAACCGCGGGTGGCGACTTTATCGCTTTCTTCACGGTGGCCACACCGGTTGCACTCGCACCGAACCTCGACGCGATCCAGGCGGCAATCTTCCAGCCTGATTGCGCGACCTCGGGCTGCCATGACGCAACGACGCAGGCGGGCTCCCTGTCTCTCGCCGACGCTGATACCAGCTACGCCGAGATGGTGGGCGAATTCAGCAACCAGGTCGGACAGGAAAATGTGATGCTGGTGGCTGCCGGCGATCCGGACGCGAGCTACCTGATCCGCAAGATGGAAAACACGGCCGGCATCACGGGTGCGGTCATGCCGCCGGCTGGCATGCTGCCGCAGTCCGAGATCGACGTGATCCGCCAGTGGATCACTGACGGCGCAAACCGCTAGTTATTAACCGCAGGTCACCGCGGCTCGCTGGTTCGGGTCCGCGGCACAGCTGCCTTGCCGCGACGGAACGACCTCGCGGTACTGCTGGTCGGAGGCTTCTTCCCTAGTTGTCAGACCAAACCGCAAGCCGGTTGCCACTCGTATCCAGGAATTCGAATCGACGGCCGCCCGGAAATGCGAAGATGTCTTTTTCAATATGACCGCCGGCGCTCGCGACGCGATCTCGAGACTCCTCCAGCCCGGATGAGTAGAGGATGACTAAGGGCCCACCTGTTTCGACGTCGTCGGCGAGACACAGGCCGCCGGACTCTCCATCGCCGTGGCGGATGCCCTGGTAACCGGGCCCGTAGTCATTGAACGTCCAGTCGAAAGCCGACGCATAGAATGTTTTCGCGGCGTCCATGTCAGTGACCGACAGTTCGATGTAGTTGATGGTGTGATGAACAGGCATAACCAGCGGCTCCCTCATTTTCTGCTGAGTCTACGACCTGTCACTCGGGCCGGCTACGCCTTTGTGCTCTGCCCGCAACCAAAACCAGTCCCAGCGCGACAAGCAGTAGCCAGTCCGCCGAACCAGCACCGCCGGTGACAACCACGGACGTCTCACGCTGGCGGACGCGGTACTCAAACTCGTCCAGTTCCTCGCCGAGATTCCGGATCATGTCATCGTTCGCCGCCTCGAAACCGTCGATGCTGAGCTGACGCAGGTCACGTGCAACCTCGAATACCGTGGTGTTGCGTTGCACGCTGTGCAGTCCCGGTGCACGAAACAGCAGTTTCGCTGAATCAACATCGAAGACGGCAGTATCGACCATGGTCTGGACCTCGTTGGAGTTTCCCTTCACCACGGCCGCACCGACGATGGTCCAATAGAGAATCGCGGCATCGCGTTCTGACGAGAAGTGATGCTGGTTGTAGGACACCAAGGCGATCACATCGACATCGAAAAACGCCGCCACCTGCTGCATGGCGGGCGTGCCCATGCGTCTGCGAATGTAGGCGTCCGGAATCGCTTCGATTGACCTGACGTAAGGCCTGTCGCTGAAGGCATCGGCAACCTGCTCCAGCAGCTGCGTTTTCTGCGCCTGGCTGATTCCGCGACCGTTGGACTCGGGAACAAAAGCGATGCCAACTTTAAGCGGCAGATCGAGATGCGGAACACGCTCGTCTACGTCGGGCGGAATCTCGCCGTTCGGGTACAGGAAGTCGAGCAGGCTGCTCGATGTTCCGTTGCGGATTTCGTCGGTCTGCCCGAGCATGTACGAGCAGGCTGAAAGTGTGGGGACGAGCAGCAGTAGAGCAAACAAACGTTTTTTCACAACAGGTTCCTCGCTATTGGGCTCGCGAAAAATCTTACCGAAGGTTGCGTATATCGATAACTATTTTGAAATAGTTGCAAATAGATAGCAGTTCAGTATCAAATATCGATACTTTTCACGCAGGTGATGAAGGATTTGTCGTGAGTCAGGCGCAAACCCTGGTCGATGAAGTAAAGCGGGCATTGCGCGAGAACGGCCTGACGTATCGCGATGTCGCGCGGCACCTGTCGCTGAGTGAGGCGAGCATCAAACGCATGTTCGCCAGCGGCCAGTTCTCGCTGGCCCGCTTCGACAAGCTCCTTGCTCTTATTGGTCTCGACTTTTCCGAACTGGTCGAACGAGTCAATCGTCGTCGGGAGTTTCTGAGTGAGCTAACGGTGGAGCAGGAGGAGGCGCTGGTCACGGACCCGGACTTCTTCGTACTGACCTTCCTCGTGTTGAACCGATGGTCTTTCCGCCAGATCGTCGACGAATACCAGTTCTCGGAGAGAGAGGTCGAGAGCGCCCTGCTGCGCCTGAACCGCTTGAAAGTGATCGAGTTGTTGCCGCAGAACCGGTATCGCCTGCTGACAACCCGCAATTTCTCATGGCGAAGGAATGGCAGTGTCAGTCGCTTCTTTCGAGAGCGTGTGCTGCCAGAGTTTTACGCCAGCGAATTTCGCGCCACCGGCGAGGAGTTGCGCTTCGTCGGTGCCATGTTGTCCGCTGACAGCATTGCCGAAATGCAGGACGGCGTTGGTCGACTGGCTCGCCGGTTCGCAGAGCTCGCGGAGCAGGATGCGGGCCTGTCACTCGACGAGAAGATCGGCACGAGTGCCGTTCTGGCGTTCCGACCTATCGAGTATTCGATGTTTACGGAGCGCCGGCGGCCGGGACGTTCATCTGCTCGCCTCGACCTTAAGCGTGTCGATTCGGCCGACTGACTAATACTTGACCAGACAGGGAATTCCTCTATGAATCGATCCATGCAGCTCCTGGTCACGGTGGTGCTACTGGCTACGGCCACAACCGTACTGGCCGGCGACAAGCCGCGAGCGCGTGACCTCGGCATTGCGCCCGGCGTGCTGCAACCGGGTCCCCTGAACGCGATTACCGATGTGTCCGGCGTACGTGTCGGCCAGGTGACACTGCAGGACGGCGACGCTTTGAACACCGGCGTCACGGTTGTCGTCCCGGCGAAGGGCAACCTGTACCAGCGCAAACTGCCGGCGGCGATTCATGTCGCCAACGGCTATGGAAAACTGGCGGGTTCGACGCAGGTGCAAGAGCTCGGGGAGATCGAGGCCCCGATCGCGCTGACCAACACGCTGAACGTGGCTGAAGGCGTCGCCGCCATTGTCGAGTGGACGCTGGCGCAGCCTGGTAACGAGTCAGTACGTTCGGTCAACGCGGTGGTTGGTGAAACCAACGATGGTTTTCTGAACGATATCCGCGCGAGGCAGGTCACGACCGCGCACGTCACCGAAGCGATCGAGAACGCTGTGCAGGGACCGGTTGCCGAGGGCACGGTCGGCGCCGGAACGGGGACGGTCGCTTTCGGTTTCAAAGGAGGCATCGGCACCAGCAGCCGACAACTTCCCGATAATCTCGGTGGCTTCACGCTTGGCGTGCTGGTGCAGAGCAACTACGGCGGAGTGCTGACCATCAATGGCGTCCAGGTCGGCCGCGCACTCGATCGCTACTTCCTGAAGGACCAGCTTGATGACGCGACTGCTGACGGTTCGATCATGATTGTCGTTGCCACGGACGCGCCGTTAAGCGACCGCAACCTGGAGCGCCTTGCGAAGCGTGCCATCAACGGACTCGCGAGGACCGGTGCGGCGATGACCAACGGTTCCGGCGACTACGTGATCGCCTTCTCGAACAATGAGCAGGTTCGCCGGTTGAACGAAGCCCCGATCGAGACGCGCGCCGACTTAAACAACGCGGCGATGTCGCCGTTGTTCCAGGCGGTGGCCGAAGCGACCGAGGAAGCCATCTACAATTCCATGCTGCAGGCGGAGACGGTTACCGGGCACCGCGGCACGATCGAGGCACTGCCGCTGGACACGTTGCTCGACTTGCTGGAGGCGAACCCCTAGCGGGCACTCACCAAAACAACCGGCCTGAATGCACGGCAGTGCCGTTGGTGTGCTATTTAGGTACTTGTACGAATGTGGAAGCCCACTGTCCCGGCCTTACCCTGAACACTTTCGTCCACCGGGTTTTCGCGTTCTGGCTCTTATTGCTGACAGGGACTGTGTGTCTGTGACTCTCCTCTCCGCTGAGCTGGTCCACTGATGGATGCCGCCTCAATCGCCGCCGGCCTGAACGACGTCAGCTGGATCGCGGTGGCGTTCCTGCTCGGATTGCTCGCGCGCCTTGTGAAGCTGCCGCCACTGGTTGGATTCCTTCTTGCTGGCTTCCTCCTCAGCACGCAGGACACTGTCGATGGAACGGTATTCGAGAAGCTGGCTGACCTCGGCATCACGCTGCTGCTGTTTACGATCGGCCTGAAGCTAAGTCTACGGACGCTGGCGCGACCGCAGGTCTGGGCCGTCTCAGCCATTCACATGACCGTGACAATCGGTGTGTTTGTCGCCCTGCTGCACCTGCTGGTCTTCATCGGCGTTTTCGCGGAACTGGAACTGCGGCAGGCGCTGCTGGTGGCCTTTGCGCTGAGCTTCTCGAGCACTGTATTCGTGGTCAAGGTTCTCGAAGACCGTGGCAGCGTCGGATCCCTCCACGGCCGAATCGCCGTTGGCATCCTGTTGATGCAGGACATTGCCGCCGTCGTGTTCCTCGCGGCCTCCACCGGCCACTTTCCGTCGTTGTGGTCGCTGTCGCTGCTCCTGCTGATTCCGTGCCGGCGGCTGCTGCATTCGGTGCTGGATCGCATCGGTCACGGTGAGTTGCTCGTGCTGTACGGCCTGCTGCTGTCGCTGGGCGGTGCCGAGTTGTTCGAACTGTTCGACGTCAAAGGCGACCTCGGCGCGCTGATTATCGGCGTGCTGATGGCCAGCCACGCTCGAGCCTCCGAGATGGCCAAGGCACTGTTCAGCTTCAAGGACCTGTTCCTGCTCGGCTTCTTCGTATCGATCGGCCTGTCGGGGGACGTGAAAATCGACAATCTCCTGATCGGGGCGGCACTCGCACCGATGATCCTGTTCAAGACCGGGCTGTTCTTCTTCCTGCTGACCCTGTTCCGCCTTCGTGCACGCACATCCGTGTTCGCGTCCATCAACCTGGGCAACTACAGTGAGTTTGGCCTGATCGTTGCCGCGATCGGCGCACAGGCCGGGTGGGTGGACACAACCTGGCTGCTGTCGATTTCAATCGGCATGGCAATCTCGTTCGTGCTGGCTGCCGTGTTCAGTTCCCTGTCCGAGGACATTTACGAACGCTTCCGTGATTTCCTGCGCCGCTTCCAGCACGACCAGATCATCGGTGACGATCGGCTCCTCGACCTGGGCGGCGCCACGATAGCGGTTATCGGCATGGGTCGTGTCGGTGCAGGCACCTACGACCTGATGCTGGAAAAGCATGGCGATACCGTTGTCGGCATCGACAGCGACCCTGTGATGTCACGTGAGCAGAGAGCCAGTGGCAGGCGGGTGCTGACCGGTGATCCGAGCGACAAAGACTTCTGGGATCGTGTCCAGGCCGCGCATACGCTGGAGCTGGTGATGCTGGCCCTGCCGAGAGTGGCAACCAACCTGGACGTTCTGGAGCAGTTGCGCCACGCGGGTTTCGACGGTCATGTGGCGGCTACTGCCAGGTACCCGGAGGAGATGGGTATGCTGACGGACGCGGGTGCGACGACGGTGTACAACCTGTACACCGAGGCGGGGTCCGGCTTTGCCACACACGTCCACGACGCCATACCCGGCCTGGTGGTGGCCGAGCGGCCCTAGTCCGGAACCAGCGCGGCGGCGGCGACCTCGAATCGGTCAATCAGGACTCTTGCTTCCTGGCCCGGCCTGGCCTCAGTAAGTGCATTGACGATATGCGAGTTTCCCAGGCGAATTCGACCGGGCGTCTCCACGGTGCCCCGCAGTACCAACAGCTCGTCCAGCAACACCTGTACGTCGGCGCCGTCGACGAGACGGCTATGCCGCAGGCTCAACTCGGCTTTGAACGTGAAGTCCGGTTCTTCCTTTTCGATCTTTGACAGTTCGATATCGAACTCGCCGAACTCGCGGCCGGATTGGTCGAGAAACTCCGCCTCGTATTCCCAGCGCTTGGTCTTGCGTTTGCCGAACAACAGCGCGATGACAAACAGGAACGCGATGAAGCCGACAAATGCCAGCAGGGCGTTCTTTATCAGGGTGAAGACAAACTCCATCGCCGCTTTCCGTCGTCGCCTGGCTAGCTGACGTCCAGGGCTTCCGGCGAGACGAGCACGCCGTCCTCGTCGCAATAGACCCAGTGGCCGGGCTCGAAGCTGACGCCACCGAATTCGACGATCGCATCCACCTCGCCTTCACCGAGCTTGGCGCTCTTCGCGGGGTTCACACCCAGCGCCTTGACGCCGATGTCGATCTCGCCAACAGCGGCGGAGTCGCGAATCGCGCCCAGTATGACAACGCCGGCCCAACCGTTTCTCGCGCCCTTGGCGGCAATGATGTCGCCCATCAGTGCCGATTCGGTGGAGCCGCCACCATCGACAACGACGACGGCACCGTGTCCGTCTTCATCCAGCAGTGCCCGAAACAACTGGTTGTCGCGAAAGCAGCGAACCGTGCGAATCGGTCCGTAGAACGCCGTCTTGCCACCGAAGTCGCGAAACTGCGTCGAGCAGGTGCTGACCGAGGACTCGTAATCATCGTAGAGGTCTGTTGTCGGTTTCATGTCTTCCCTTGCGGTAGGCGCTTGATCAGAACGTTGGTGGCGTGCAGGCGGAGATCAGTTCACAGGCCTCATTGTGCCGGTTTTCAAAGCTGTGTGGCTGGTCGCTGCGGAAGTAGTAGGCGTCGCCAGGATTCAGTACGCGAGTGTCTTCACCCACCGTAACGGTCAGCTGGCCGGACAGGATCAGGCCGCATTCCTCGCCTTCATGCTGGATGTCGTGGCGTCCGGTGCCGGCGCCTGGCTCATACCGCTCCTTGAGGAACTGGATAGCCTTGTCGGACAGGTTGCCGCCGATCTGCCGGTACGACACCCCGCCATCGGCGATTTCAGTGAGCTCACTGGCGTCGAAGAAGATCTTCTCCGGTCCCTGTTCGTCATCGGAAAAGAACTCGGACAGGTGTACCGGCAGCCCGTCGAGGACCTTTTTCAGCAGGCTGACGGTGGGATTCAGCTTGCCGTTTTCGATCAGGGAAATCGTCGCATTGGCCACGCCGGATTTCCTCGCGAGTTCGCGCTGTGATACCCGGAAACGCTTACGCATGTCCCGGAGACGTTTCCCGACGGGTAGGTCCATATGAAATCAGCCCTGCATGTTAATTATAGTGAACATTCTGTCTAAGACACCGTTAAGAAACAAGCATTTAGAATGGTCCGGTTAACGGATTGTTTAACGCTTGAGGGCAGTACTACACTTGTTTCCACGATCAGCACGAGGAGAGTGAGCATGGCCGTCGCGCGCGAAGAACTCGAGGCTTACTGGATGCCGTTCACGGCGAACCGGGACTTCAAAAAAGAGCCTCGCATCATCACCGGTGCACAGGGCCATCACTACACGACCGCCGAAGGCGAGACGGTGTACGACATGTTCTCGGGGCTCTGGACGACCGGTGCCGGGCACTGTCATCCAAAAATCGTTGAGGCCGTGCAGCAGCAGGTCGCCAGTCTCGACTACGCACTCGGTTTCCAGATGTCGAACGAGAAATCCTTCGAACTTGCGTCCAGGGTCACCAGCATGGCGCCGGAGGGCATCGACCGCTGCTTCTTTACCAACTCGGGTTCGGAGTCTGTCGATACGGCGTTGAAGATTGCGCTGGCCTATCACCGTGCCAAGGGCGAAGGCACCCGAACCCGGCTGATCGGTCGCGTGCGCGGCTACCACGGCGTCAATTTCGGCGGCATCTCCGTCGGCGGTATGGTGCCGAACCGCATGGCGTTCAGTGCCAACCTGCTGCCGGGCGTCGATCATATGAACACGACGATCAATCTCGAGCACACGGCTTTCTCTCGTGGCCAGCCAGAGTGGGGCGCGCACCTCGCGGACGATCTCGAACACATGTGCGCCTTGCACGGCGGTATGAACATCGCCGCTGTCATCGTCGAACCCGTTGCCGGCTCGACAGGCATCCTGCCGCCGCCGGTCGGCTACCTTGAGCGACTGCGCGAGATCTGCGACAGGCACGGCATCCTGCTGATTTTCGATGAGGTCATCACCGCTTTCGGTCGCATCGGCAAGGCGTTCGCCGCCGAGCGTTTCGGCGTGACTCCGGACATCATCACCACCGCCAAGGGCCTGACCAACGGTGTGATCCCGATGGGTGCGGTGCTTGTGCAGGAGCACATTTACGACGCCTTCATGCACGGGCCCGACAAGGCGATCGAGCTGTTTCACGGCTACACCTACTCGGGTCACCCGGTCGCATCCGCGGCCGGCATCGCGACGATGGATGTGTACAAGGAAGAGGGCATGTTCGAGCAGGCGATGGAACTCGAAAAGCCGTTCGAGGACTTCCTGCACTCGTTTGCCGACCATCCGAAAGTCATCGACGTCCGCAACTTCGGCCTTATGGGCGGAATCGAGCTCGAAGCGCGCGAGGGCGCGCCGGGCGCGCGCGGACTCGAGGTGCACAAACGCTGTTTCTGGGAAGAGAAGATCGCTATCCGCAACGCGATGGACGTGATCTCCTTCTCGCCGTTCCTGAATTCGAAGCTCGACGACTGGGAGCGCGTTTTCGAACGCATTCGCCACGTCATCGACACGCTGGAGTAATTTCCGATGAGTGCAGAAGTACAGAGTGAACCGTTGGCCGTCATCGGTCATTTCATCAACGGCGAGGTCGTTGCCGACGATCACCGTCCGCAGGATGTCACGAACCCGGCGACCGGTGACGTGACGCGCCAGGTCGCTATGGCGTCGACGCAGACGGTTGAACACGCTATCGCCGCTGCCGAGGCCGCTTTCCCGGCGTGGCGCGATACACCGCCGCTGAAGCGTGCGCGTGTCATGTTCCGCTTCAAGCAGTTACTGGAAGAGCACGCCGACGACATAGTCGCAGCGATCACCAACGAACATGGCAAGGTGCTGGACGACGCGAAGGGCGAGTTCATGCGTGGCGTCGAGGTGGTCGAATACGCCTGCGGTATTCCAGAGCTCCTCAAGGGTGACTACACGAAGAATGTCGGACCGGCGATCGATGCCTGGTCCGAGCACCAGCCGCTGGGCGTTGTTGCCGGCATCACGCCATTCAATTTCCCGGCGATGGTCCCGATGTGGATGTACCCGATGGCCATCGCCTGCGGCAACACCTTCATACTCAAGCCGTCCGAGAAGGACCCGACGGCGCCGATGCTCTGTGCGAAACTCTTGAAAGAAGCCGGCCTTCCGGATGGCGTGTTCAACGTCGTCAACGGCGACAAGGAGGCTGTCGACGCCTTGCTGGACGACTCGCGTGTGCAGGCGGTGAGCTTCGTTGGTTCGACGCCGATTGCCGAGTACATCTACTCGACCGGTAGCGAAAACGGCAAGCGCGTACAGGCGCTCGGTGGCGCAAAGAACCACGCGGTGGTGATGCCGGATGCGGACATCGACAACGCCGTGAACGCGCTGATGGGTGCCGCCTACGGTTCGGCCGGCGAGCGCTGCATGGCGATATCGGTCGCGGTCTGTGTCGGTGACGAGACGGCTGACGAAGTCGTGCGCCAGTTCAAGGAACAGTGTGCGTCGATGAGCGTTGGACCCGGTACCGACATCAGCAATCACATGGGCCCGCTGATTACCGCCGCGCATCGCGACAAGGTCGCCTGGTATGTCGGTCTCGGTGTCGAAGAGGGGGCCGAGCTGGTCATCGACGGTCGCGACATTGCCGTCGACGGGCATGAAAACGGCTTCTTCCTCGGCCCCTGCCTGTTTGACCACGTGAAGGCCGACATGCGCATCTATAACGAGGAGATTTTCGGACCGGTGCTGTGCATCGTTCGTGCGGAGTCCCAGGAGCATGCGATGCAGCTGGTCAACGACCACGAATTCGGCAACGGCACCTGCATCTTCACGCGTGACGGCGAAGCCGCTCGCTACTTCACGGACAACATCAAGGTCGGTATGGTCGGCGTCAACGTGCCGTTGCCCGTCCCGGTGGCTTACCACAGCTTCGGTGGCTGGAAGCGGTCGCTGTTCGGCGATCTGTATGCGTACGGCCCGGACAGCGTGTCGTTCTACACGCGACGCAAGACCGTGACCCAGCGATGGCCGTCCGGCGGCGTGCGTGAAAGCGCAAGATTCACGTTCCCGAATTACGACTAGAGGATAGACCCGTGGTAGCAGCCCGATCCGCAGCCGAACTGCAGGCGCTCGACAGCGCGCATCACCTGCATCCGTTTACTGATCACAAGGCGCTGAGTGAGAAGCGCTCTCGCATCATCACGCGCGCAGACGGCGTCTACATCTGGGATGTCGATGGCAACCAGATCCTCGACGGGATGTCCGGCCTCTGGTGTGTAAACGTCGGTTACGGGCAGGAAAAACTCGTCGAAGCAGCGACAGCCCAGCTGAAGGAACTGCCTTACTACAACAGCTTCTTCCAGTGCACGAATCCGCCGGCCATCGAATTGTCCGCACTGATTCGGGACCTGACGCCGTCACACATGAACCACGTATTCTTCGCCGGTTCGGGGTCGGAATCCAACGACACGGTCATCCGTATGGTGCGGACCTACTGGGACCTGATGGACCAGCCGCAGCGACACACGATCATCTCCCGCAAGAACGCCTACCACGGGTCAACCGTGGCGGCGGCCAGTCTTGGCGGCATGGGATTCATGCACAAGCAGAGTGGACTGCCGATTCCGGGCATCGAACACATCGACCAGCCCTACTGGTTCGGCAGCGATCGCTCAATGTCAAAGGACGAGTTCGGCCTGGCGATGGCGAAGAAGCTTGAAGACAAGATTCTTGAGATCGGTGCCGACAAGGTTGCGGCGTTTATCGGCGAACCGATCCAGGGCGCCGGTGGAGTCATCATCCCGCCGGACACGTACTGGCCCGAGATCCAGCGCATCTGTGATGAGTACGGCATCCTGCTGATCAATGACGAGGTCATTACCGGCTACGGTCGTCTCGGCCAGTGGTTCGGTGCGCAGCATTTCGGTACGAAGCCGGACCTGATTCCCTTCGCAAAGGGTGTCACCTCCGGTTACCTGCCGTTGGGCGGTGTCGCGGTCAGTGACCGGGTCGCCGACGTGCTGATCGACAAGGCGGGTGAGTTCGCACACGGCTATACCTACTCTGGCCATCCGGCCTCGTGCGCGGTGGCGATCGCCAACCTCGAAATGATCCGCGATGAAGGGATGGTCGACCGTATTCGCGATGACATCGGACCTTACATGCAGAAACGCTGGCACGAACTGGCTGAGCATCCGCTGGTGGGCGAGACGCGAATGACGGGTCTGATGGGTGCACTGGAGTTGGTCAAGGACAAGACTTCGCTGGAGCGATTCCCCGAGAAGCAGGGTGTCGGCACGATCTGCCGTGACGCCTCGGTGAACAATGGCCTGGTCATGCGTGCGGTCGGCGACACGATGATCGTTGCGCCCCCGTTCATTATCACGCACGACGAGGTCGACGAACTCGTGGAGAAAGCGCATCGTGCGCTGGACCTGACTCAGGAAGCTGTTGGTCTGTGAGTGAAACGACCCGATTTATCCTGACACTGTCCTGCCCGGACCGGGCCGGTATCGTCCGCGATGTGTCGACGTTCGTCGCTGACCAGGGTGGCAACATTGTCGAGAGCGCCCAGTTCGGCGATCCGGAAACCCACGTGTTCTGTATGCGGCTGGCTTTTGAACTCGACGGCGCTGATCTCGATTGCGAACCACTGGCAGACACGTTTTGCCCGATCGCCGAGAGTTTTGACATGGACTGGACGTTGTATGTCGCGAGCAAGCCCGCGCGTGTACTGGTCATGGCGTCACGATTCGACCACTGCCTCGCGAATATCCTGTACCGGCAAAAGATCGGTGAGCTGAACATCGAGATACCGGTCGTCGTGTCCAATCACCGGGACACCTACCAACTGGTTGCCTCGCACGATATTCCGTTTCATCACCTGCCCATTACGCCGGACAACAAGCTCGAGCAGGAAGCGAAGCTGCGCGATCTGATCGAGTCCGAGAACATTGATTTCGTGGTCCTGGCCCGCTACATGCAAATCCTGACGACGGAATTATGCGATGACTACCGCGGTCGCATTATCAACATACATCATTCATTTCTACCCGGATTCAAGGGCGCCAGGCCCTATCACCAGGCGCACGGTCGCGGGGTCAAGCTGATTGGCGCCACGGCGCATTACGCAACCGCAGATCTCGACGAGGGTCCGATCATCGAGCAGGACGTGACGCGCGTGACGCACGCGCAGACGCCGGAGCAACTGGTCGCGCTGGGCCGCGACATTGAGATGCGGGTGCTGTCACGGGCCGTTAAGCTGCAGGCCGAGCATCGCGTGATGCTCAACGGCGACAAGACGGTGGTCTTTCAGTAGATAATCGTCAGGTTGCGTCTGCAAGCGCCGGAATCGTGCGCCGCAGTTTCAGGTACATCGCCAGGTAAATGCCCATTGCTGTCAGGGACGCCAGGCCACACATGATGAACACACCGCGATAGCCCATTCCGGCAGCGAGTATCGACGCGGCGATATTCGGCCCCAGAATCTGGCCAAGCCCCTGCGCACCCGGCATCAGCGCCGCAAAGCGCCCCGAGTGATCCATGTTCGCGATCGTCGCCATCTGGTAGACGTCGACAAAAATCCACAGGAAGTTGAAGGCGAACATGCTGATGACGATATTCACGTTGTCGATGCCGTTGGCGAGCATGACTACGACGGCGGCCTGAATCACCAGCGTCACCAGCAGCGGTCGGGCGAGTCCGAAGCGGTTACTGATCACCGTCGCGAACAGGCAGCCCAGCACCGAGAAGAACGACGTCCAGACCAACACGGTGCCGACCCAGTCCGGGTCCGCTTCCGAGTTGACGCTGGCCAGTTCGATGTAGGTCCAGTAGGCGCCGATATTGATGTAGGTCGCGACGATCGCGCCTAAAACCAGCCACGGTACGTAGGCCGGCACATGCTGGTGTTCCGTTTCGCCGTCGTGCTCGATTTCTACGTCGAGGCTGCGATCAACCGGGCGTGCGGGGAGCCACTTCAGGAACAGCAGGCCAAGAATGTAGCTGGCGATGAACGCGATATAGATGCCGCTCATGCTCAGCTTGGGCAGGAAGTAGAGCTCGCCGGCCTGCGTGAACGCGAAAGCGAACAACAGGATGTTGAAGGTTCTTGCCGGCTTCGATGTCGCGCCCAGGGTCGCAATGGCGACGGCCGTGTACACGCCGCTACCGAAGCCGGCGATAAAGCGCAGCCACAGCACCGGCTCGTAGTCGGTGATGTAGATGCACGCAACGTTGGCGGCGATGGCTATACCGGCCGAAATCACGACGAGTAGCCGTCGATTTATTTTCGCAATGAACAATGCAGCCAGCACCGCGCCCACGCTCAGTCCGCCCAGGTCCGCCCCGGCGACGCGGCCGACCTCAACCTCGCTGAAGCCCAGCAACTCAACCCACGCTGTACTAATGACCGGAATACCGACCAGCACGCCGTAGCCGACCAGTGACATGTACAGGGCGATTCCGATCGATCGCCAGTCATCGAAGGGGCTGCGGTGATGCACGAGATGGTCAGTCATTACTTTTTTTTCTCAGTAGGGTTTCGGCGGCGTGGCGAAGCGGTGCTCCGGGTTGTAGAACGGTTTCGCGCGGAACTCGCAGCGCGCCCAGCCCGAACACCACTGGATTTCTTTTTGGTAATCGAAACGTGCCCAGAGGTCGTCAGGTCGTTTGCCGTTGATGAAACTGATGTCAGCCAGCGCCAGGTTCGCTTTAAGGATCGGCGACCAGATCGTACAGCGAACCTCGCCTACCTGGCGGCCGTTCTTGCCCTTGAAGATGTAGGCTTCGCCGACAGGCTTGTTGCCTTCGACGACCAGTTTGACCAGTCGGCGCTCCGCGGGACGGGTCTTTTCCTCGCGCAGGGCCCGCCGACCGGTGAACGGACCTTTGTCGAGGTTCACCAGCCAGCCGATGCCGGCCTCGTAGGGCGCCCGGGAGCGGCCGTCCCGCACGGCGGCCTCGACGATCGCGAGGACAACGCCCGTCAAGCTGAAGCC
>CAZSIQ010000042.1:0-28408 GCA_964606915.1 uncultured Woeseiaceae bacterium
CCATCATGTCGCCGAGACCGACGAGGATCGCCGCAACGCCCAGAAACACAAGGAAAAACTGCTCTTCAATGCCTAAGAGTTCGGCACTCAGCAAAATCGCGCCGACAACGAGCCATCCCCACCAGATCATGTGCTTCCCCGCAATAATCCGTGCGCCGCGCCGCGGCGACGGGTTGAACAAACTCGCCGCGCAGAACGCACGGCGACCCGGTTTTTCTGTTGCCGGCGCCTAATGGTGGATATCCACCGCCGGTACAGCTATGTATTTGTTCGATAGACGATTTTTCAAGTCGTTATCAGCGATTGATGTAGTTCAGCGCCTTCTTGTCGGCGGCCAGCGCCGCTTCGTGCACGGCCTCGGCGAGGCTCGGGTGTGCGTGAATGGTGCGTTGCAGGTCCTCGGTACTTGCCGAGAACTCCAGCGCAAGCACGGCCTCTGAAATCAGTTCACCGGCCATGGGACCCACGATATGCACGCCGAGCATTTCGTCGTCGTCGGCTGCAGAGATGACCTTCACCATGCCGCTGGTCTGCTCCATGGCTTTCGCGCGACCGCTGGCGGCAAACGGGAAACTGCCGGTCTTGTACGGACGACCACTCGTCTTGACCTGTTCTTCGGTCTGGCCGACCCACGCAATCTCCGGCGCCGTGTAGATAACAGACGGCACCACGTCGTAGTTCACCTCGGCAATTTCGCCGGCGATCAGGTCGGCAACCATGACGCCCTCTTCCGATCCCTTGTGCGCCAGCATGACGCCACGCACGCAATCACCGACGGCATAAACGCCGCTGACGTCCGTGCGACACTCATCGTCGACGACGATCCGACCGCGGTCATCAAGCGAGATTCCTGAGTCCTCAGCCAGCAAACCGTCCGTGAACGAACGACGACCAACCGCAACGATCAGCTTGTCGAATTCCAGCGTTTGCTCGCCTGACTTGTCACTGTAGGTGACGGTCACGGTGCCTTCATCGACGTTGGTCGCCGAGACCTTTGCACCCAGTCGAATATCGAGGCCCTGTTTCTTGAAGTCCTTCGCGGCGGCCGACGCGATGTCCCGGTCCGCCATGGCAAGGAAGTCGTCCATCGCCTCGAGGACGATCACGGAAGAACCCAGCCGTGCCCAGACGCTGCCCAACTCGAGACCAATCACGCCGGCGCCGATGACGCCGAGGCGCTCCGGCACTGCCGGAAGCTCGAGCGCATCCCAGGAGTCAATGATGTTCTCGCCGTCAAATTTGGCAAACGGCAACTCGATCGGCACTGAACCGGACGCCAGCACAACGTTCTTCGCCTGCAGGATTTCCGGATCGCCTTCGATGGGCGTGAATTCGACTTTCTTGCCGGCCAGCAGTTTGCCGTGGCCAACGAGGCCCTCGACCTTGTTGGCCTTGAACAGGCCGCCGATACCGCCGGTCAGCTGACGCACAATGCCGGCACGACGCTTCTGCATGGCACCGACATCCAGCGATACGTCGCCGGTGATAATGCCGTGCTTTTTGAATTCGTGGTTAGCTCGATGGTAGAGCTCGGAAGACTCGAGCATCGCCTTTGACGGGATACAACCCGCGTTCAGGCAGGTACCGCCGAACGCGTAGTTGCCGTCGCGATTCTGCCATTCATCGATGCAGGCGACGGACATGCCGTGCTGCGCTGCACGAATCGCCGCGATATAGCCGGCCGGTCCGGCCCCAATGACGACGACATCAAAACTTCTACTCATTACACTTTCCTAAACCTGCAGCAGCAGCCTGCCCGGATCTTCGAGTTGTTCTTTCACGGTAACCAGGAACTGTACGGCTTCCCGGCCATCAATAATGCGGTGATCGTAAGTCAGCGCCAGGTACATCATCGGCCTGACAAGAATCTCGTCGCCGACAACCATCGGTCGTTTTTGTATCGAGTGCATGCCGAGAATGGCGCTCTGCGGCGGATTCAAAATCGGCGTCGACATCATCGAACCAAAGATGCCGCCGTTGGTGATCGTGAACGTGCCGCCGGTCAGCTCTTCCATGCCGATCGTGCCTTCCTGGGCCTTTTTCGCCATTTCATTCAGGCGCGACTCGAACTGCGCAAACGTCATTTGGTCGACATCACGAATCACCGGCACCATCAGGCCACGCTCCGCCGACACGGCGATGCCGACGTCGTAGTAGTTGTGATAGACAATGTCGGTGCCTTCGACCGACGCATTGACGACCGGGTATTTTTTCAACGCGGCGACAGACGCTTTCGCAAAGAAGGACATGAAGCCGAGCCGCACATCGTGCTCTTTCTCGAAGCTGTCACGGTAGCGGCTGCGAAGCGCCATCACCTCGGTGAGGTCAACCTCATTGAAGGTCGTCAGCATGGCAGCCGTCGACTGCGCCTCAACCAGCCGTTCGGCGATCTTGGCACGCAGTCGCGTCATCGGCACGCGCTGTTCCGTGCGCTCAACGGCCACCTCGACGCCGGCATCAGGTGCTGACGGTACCGGTGCGTGATCACTCGGCGTAGTGTTCGCGCTGTCGGCCTCCTTGAGGAAGCTCATAACGTCGGACTTGGTGATGCGTCCGTCCTTGCCGGTGCCAATCACCATCGTGGCGTCGAGGTCGTGTTCCTCAAGCAGGCGACGAACGGCCGGGCTGGTCTTGGCGGGACCCGACGGTGCCTCGGGTGCCTCGACGACAGCCGCTGGTTCTTCGGTCTTCGCCGCCGCAACCATGGGTTCAGCGGCAGCCGCTTCACCCTCGACGAGGACTGCCAGCACGTCACCTTCGACGACCGTGGCCCCGTCCTCGACAAGGATTTTTTCGATCACGCCGGCAGCCGGCGCGGGCACCTCGAGAACAACCTTGTCGGTTTCGAGGTCTACCAGATTCTCGTCACGAGACACGGGGTCGCCCGCCTGCTTGTGCCAGCCAACCAGCGTGGCGTCGGACACCGATTCCGGCAGCGGCGGTACCTTGATTTCAATGCTCATACTTGGGTTCCGTAATAACGATCAACTAGCGAGGCTTAGCGGATTTGCTGGCCTTCACTGCAATGTCCAGTGCGGCTTCCACAAGGTCCTGCTGTTGCTGTGAATGCACCTTGTAAACACCGGAGGCCGGGGCTGCTGCGCCCTCGCGACCTGCATAAAAGAGTTCCTGTTCGGCCGACAGCGGTTCCTGCAGGCGGTGCCGGATCTGGTACCAGGCGCCCTGGTTCTGCGGTTCTTCCTGGCACCACACAATCTCGTTGACGTGTGCGTACTTCTGGATGACCGCCGCGTATTCGGGAATCGGGAACGGGTATAACTGCTCGATGCGAACGATGGCGACGTCATCGATATCGTGAACCTGTCGCGCTTCGTACAGGTCGTAGTAGACCTTGCCGCTGCAGAACACGACACGACGCGTCTTTTTCACATCGATCTGATCGTCTTCGATCAGCAGATGGAAGCTGCCGCCGGACAGTTCATCGAGGCTCGATGTGGACAGCTTGTGACGCAGCAGGCTCTTCGGCGTCATGACGATCAGCGGCTTGCGAATCTTGCGCAGCATCTGTCGTCTCAACATGTGGAACATCTGCGACGGGTTGGACGGTACGCAGACGGCCATGTTGTGTTCAGCACAAAGCTGCAGGAAGCGTTCGAGGCGCGCCGAGGAATGCTCCGGACCCTGGCCTTCATAGCCGTGCGGCAGGAACAGGGTCATGCCACACAGTCGGCCCCACTTGGTGAAGCCGGAACTGATGAACTGGTCGATGACCACCTGGGCACCGTTAACGAAGTCACCGAACTGGCCTTCCCAGATCACCAGGGAATCAGCTTCGGTCGTTGCATAGCCGTATTCGAAGCCGAGCACCGCCTCCTCGGAAAGCAGGGAGTCGATGACGCGGAACGCGTTTGGCCGATCCGCATCGATATGCCTCAGCGGCGTGTATTCGCGATTGTTGAGCTGGTTGTGCAGGACTGAATGCCGGTGGAAGAACGTACCGCGACCGGCATCCTGGCCGACGAGGCGCACGCTGTATTTGTCACGGATCAGCGACGCATACGCCATGGCTTCCGCGAAGCCCCAGTCCATCGGAATTTCGCCGCTGGCCATGCGACCACGATCGTCCATGATGCGCTGCACGCGGCCGTGCAGCTTCATCTCGTCCGGCACACTGGTGATCGCCGCAGAGCAGGCCTCCAGGGCGTCAGCATCGAGCGAGGTGTCGACCACTTCGTCCCACTTCGCATCAAAATGCGGCGACCAGTCGACTGTGAATTCGTTGCCAATCATGCCCAGTGACGCTTCCGGCACGGGCTCACCGCGATCAAGTCGGTCGCGGTACGCATCCTGCAGTCCGGTAACCTCGGCCGCGCCCAACACGTCGTCGGCGACCAGTTGGTCCGCGTAAATCTGGCGCGTGGTCGGATGCTGCTTGATACGGGTGTACATGATTGGCTGCGTCGCAGACGGCTCGTCGGCTTCGTTGTGACCGTGTCGTCGGTAGCAGACCAGGTCGATGACGATGTCTTTCTTGAACTTCTGGCGGTACTCGAGCGCGAGACGCGTCACCTTGATGACGTTCTCGGGATCATCGGCGTTCACGTGGAAGACCGGTGCCTCGATCATTTTCGCGACGTCTGTACAGTATTCAGTCGAGCGTGCGTCTGACGGGCGACTGGTAGTGAAGCCGATCTGGTTATTCACGACGATATGCAGCGTGCCGCCGGTTCGGAAGCCGTTGGTCTGGGACAGCTGGAAGGTTTCGGTTACGACGCCCTGCCCCGAAAAGGCAGCGTCGCCGTGAATCAGGATTGGCAGTACCTCGCCGCGTTCCTTGTCGTTGCGTCGCTCCTGCCGCGCCCGGACCGAACCCTCAACGACCGGGTTAACGATCTCGAGATGCGACGGGTTAAAGGCCAGTGCGATATGAACGTTGCCACCCTCGGTCTCCATGTCGGCCGAGAAGCCCTTGTGGTACTTAACGTCCCCGGAGCCTTTCAGGTCTTCCAGGTCGTAATTGCCTTCGAATTCTTCGAACAGCTCCTCGGGCGACTTGCCGAGGATGTTGACCAGGACGTTGATTCGGCCACGGTGCGCCATACCGATCACGATCTCGTGGATGCCACCGGCACCGCCGCGATGAATGATGTCATCGAGCATCGGGATCAGGCTCTCGCCGCCTTCGAGCGAGAAACGTTTCTGACCGACGTAGCGCGTGTGCAGGTAACGCTCCATGCCTTCGGCGCGAGTCAGCTGCTCGAGAATCCCGCGCCGCTCCTCCGCCGGCAGTGCCGGGCCGGCGATCGCATGCTCGAATTCGCGGCGCAGCCACAGTCGCTCCCTGGCACGGGACACGTGGGCGACTTCCATCGTCACTTTGCCGCAGTAGATGCTCTTCAGGAGGCCCAGGATATCGCGCAGCTTCATGCGCTTGTTGCCGGTGCCCGCGAAGCCGCCGGTGTAGAACTCGGAGTCCATGTCAGCTTCGTTGAGCCCCAGGTAGTCGAGCTTCAGTACGCCAGGTACCGGTCGCTCCATCAGGCCGAGGGGATCGATGTCGGCAATCTGGTGTCCGCGCAGGCTGTAGACCTGGATCAGGCGGGATACAGCGGCCTGCTTTTCCGTCGCCGTGGAGCCGCCCTTGCCCGGACGCAACGTGATTGCGCGGTCATTGGCGTCCGCGTGACTTTTCAGCCGTTGGCGAATCGGCGTATGGGCAACTTCGGTGCCGGCGTCACCCAGCGTCTTGAAGTAGTCTCGCCACGCATCCGGCACGGAATCCGGCTTGTCGAGAAACTGTTCGTAAAGCGCTTCAACAGCGGTGGAATTACCGCCAAACAGCGGCGAGGAGGCGTACAGCTCCTTGAGAGTCCTGCTCATTGAGTAACCGTCTGGCCTGAAAGCCTTTTAGGTGGTGCCCGGTGTTCGCGAAAACGGCCGGTAGTTTAGCCTAAGCCCCGTCGCTTGGGAACGAGTTTTACGGTCCGTACAAATCCATAATATGGACAAGCTCGTAGCACACGAGACACAGGTAGCTGACGAACATCAGCGTGAGGAACTGGCCGGTGCGAATTCGCTTCATGAACATCGCCCGGGCAAGGAAGACGAGCGCGAAAATCCCGACCGCCGTCATGAACATCTTGCTCGCCGTGAAGGCCAGCGTGCTGTGCCCCATCACGTTCGCCATGACCGGGTTTGCCTCGATCATGCCTTTCTCTATGAGCTTCAGCGTCAGGAACGCGTCGGTCGCGCTGAGAATCATCGTGCCGACCGCCATGATTCGCAGCCAGGGATGATGCCAGTCGACGAAAACCGCCTCGCCGTCATCTTCCCGGCGGAGATCCTTGCGTCGCGAATAGAGGAATCCGTACAGAACGGTTCGCCAGGTGAACTGGCGCCGGTCCCGAGGCAGACGCTTGGTGACTGTGGTATCCCCTGATTCCATTCGTGCGATCTACCCGGTTCGGCGTTGAACAGCGTCGGACATTATGAAAACACCGCCGCGGTGTCCAACACATTGGGTAATCATTATGTTTTTCAGAGACTTAACCGAATGCCCGGAAATTATGTTTAATCCCGGCGCGGGCCGGTGCAGCAATGGGTTGTGACACAGACGACACTATCCGGGTTGACCGGGTCGTATCGCGGCGCGGAGCTCCGGTGCGGCTGGCACGAAGCCGTGAGTGCCGCCATAATCGACAGACAATGACGCTAACGGGGGGCGCATGAAAGGATATACAGGCGTGAACGCCGACGGCCAGGCGATCTACTGGCAGGACAACAAGCGCTGGCTCTGGATGCTTAGTGTCCTTTTCCCGCTGCAACCGTTCATCGGTATCAGCCTGCATGCCTCGACTGGCGTGGAAGCGTGGCTCTTCCTGCCGCTACTGCTCAACTATGTGCTCGCGCCGTTCGCAGACGTCGCGATGGGCGCGGATCGCAACAACCCGCCCGAGGAAATCGTCCCGCAGCTGGACCAGGATCGTTACTACCGCTACCTGACCTACGCAATTGTACCGCTGCATTTCGTCACGCTGATCGGTGTCGCCGCCTACGCCGGCACACAGGACCTCTCGATAGCGGCCACCCTGGGGCTCGCCGCGATGGCCGGACTGGCAGCCGGACTGGCCATCAACACGGCGCATGAAATGGGCCACAAGAATACGAAGATCGAACGGACACTGGCGAAGATCGCCCTCGCCGTTCCTGCCTACGGGCATTTCTCCATCGACCACAATCGCGGTCATCACCGCGACGTCTCAACGCCGGCTGATCCGTCCAGCGCGCGCATGGGCGAGACCTTTTACAGCTTTGTCATCCGTGAACTGCCAGATGTCATCGGTCGTGCCTGGGGCATCGAGAAAGAGCGCCTGAATAATCGCGGCAAGTCCGAGTGGCACCCGGATAACCAGATCCTGCAAAGCCACGCTATCTCGCTCGCGATTGTCGTTGGCCTTGTCATCGCGTTCGGCTGGATCATGTTGCCGTTCATGCTGGTGCATAATCTTGTTGCCTGGCTGCAGCTCAGCAGTGCGAACTACATCGAGCACTACGGCCTGTTGCGAAACACCGATGAGAACGGCCGCGTCGAGCGATGCGCGCCGCATCACTCATGGAACTGCAATCGCCTGTTCAGCAACCTGGCGCTGTTCCATCTCGAACGGCATTCGGATCATCACTCCTATCCCCTGCGTCGATACCAGTCCCTGCGCCACTATGACGACGTGCCGCAGCTGCCGACAGGCTACTTCGGCTGTTACGTGCTGGCCTACATTCCACCGCTGTGGTTCCACGTAATGGACAAGCGCCTGCTCGCCTTACCGCATGTCGAAGGCGACCTGAACAAGACCAACCTCGATCCGGCCGCTCGTGATCGGCTCTTCGAGCGCTACGGTGGCGTTGCCGCTGAGGCCAGCTAGCTTTACATAAGCTGTCAAAACGGCGTTTTTCCCCGGGTTTTCTGCATGTGACCCGGCGCACAGACCTGCCTGTGATGCTCGTCTAGCCTTTATGTCGACTTATCCATCACGGAACAACTGACATGAATGCTTTGCTGAAAGCCGGTCTCATCGGGCTGGTTCTCGCCGCTTCGAGCGCGGCACACGCTGACAAGGACTTCGGTATCGGTATCAAGGCCGGTACGCTCGGTGCAGGCATCGAAGGCACGTGGCGCCCTCTGCCCTACATCGATCTCCGTGTTGGAACCAACATTTACGAGTACGACACCTCGGGTGACCAGGCGGGCGTCAATTACGATGCCACACTGGACCTCGACACGGTGTACGGGACGGCGAACTTCCGTTTCCCGCTGAGCCCGTTCCGGGTAACGGCCGGTCTTTTCTCGAACGGCAACGAATTGAACCTGGTCAGCAACGAGGCGGCCGGAACGATTGAGGTTGGCGGTACCACCTACAACCTGTCAGACGTCGGCACCATCACGAGCACGTCGAGCTTCGGCAGCACGTCCCCGTATCTTGGCTTCGGCTACGACTTCACGGTTATGGACCGCGTCGGCCTGATCTTCGACGTTGGCGTGCTTTGGCAGGGCGATCCGGAAGTCAGCGTCACGGCTGATGGCCCGATCGCGACTCAGCAGGTGTTCCTCGACTCGCTTGAAGCGGAACGCCAGGAACTCGAAGACGAAATCAGTGACTTCAAAGCGTGGCCGGTGGTGTCACTCGGCTTCGTCGTCAACTTCTGATTCCAGTCAACGCCTGGGGGCGATCACCGCCCTCAGGCTCTTTTCAGCTGCGGCTGTCGCCGCACCAAGGCCAGTGCCAGCAATGTGAATACGAGCAGCGGCACCGGCATCCACATCAAGGTCAGCCAGCCAAAGTAGTGCATCATGGCGCCCGCCAGCATGGACGTTGTTGCCGAGGTCCCGAACACCAGGAACTCATTCACCGCCTGGGCACGAAACCGCTCTTCCGGCGTGTACGTGTAGGTCAGCATCGTCGTGCCTCCGACGTACAGAAAATTCCACCCGACGCCCAGCATGACCAGGGCCCACCAGTAGTGCATCACCGACTGGCCCTGCAGGCCGATGATCGACGTCACCAGCAGCAGCAGTGCGCCAGCCGTCATCAGGCGCGACACCCCCAGACGCTCGACAAGAAAACCGGACACCAGTGACGGTAAGTACATGGCAAGCACATGCGCACGAATCACCGACGCGGTCTGCTCGAGCGAGTGCCCGTCGTTGATATGCATACTGAGAGGTGTCGCCGTCATGATCAGCGTCATGACGCCGTATCCTGCAGTGCCACCCAGGACCGCGACCAGGAAGACCGGCTGACGCGCCAGTTCTTTCAGTGAACGGCCCGCGCCGGAATCGGTGACTGCTTCGCGCTGTCCTGACGGCTCCAGCCGAGACAGCAGCAACGCCTGCAGGGCGTAGATCATGGCCAGTGCGATCATCGTTCCGCCAAACGGAATATCGTCGATCCAGGCCTCCCCGCGGGTGGCCAGCTCCGGGCCGACCAACGCACCACCGATAGATCCGAGCAACACGAAGGAAATCGCCCGCGCGACGTAGCGTGACTCGACACTCTCCGAGGCCGCGTAGCGATATTGTTGAGTAAACGCCATGTTGATCCCAAACAGCACCAGGCTTGCTGTGAACAGCAAAAAACTCTGCTGTCGCAGCGCCTGCATCGCGATCAGCACGCCGATAACGGCCGTGAGGGATGCCAGCGCAAAACCGCGTGGCCTGCCGATACGTTGCATCAGCAGCGTCGCCGGCACCGTGGAGGCTGCCACGGCAATGACCATGGCGGTTACCGGCAGCGTCGCCAGCGCCGTCGTGCTCGCCAGCTGAGCGCCGATGATGCCGCCGAGCGTCACCATGACAATGCTGCCGGTGGCAGAAATGAGCTGGCTGATGACGAGAATAGAGAGGTTTTTTCGTTGCATGCGCCGCGCGCATTCTACGGGCTTGAACGCCAAGCCTCTATAATCGCCGCCATGAGCATTGACTTGCACAGCCACTCGACCGCGTCCGACGGTACCCTGTCGCCGACGGAACTGGTGCATTTCGCCGCCGAGCACGGAGTCGAAACGCTGGCCATCACCGACCACGACACCCTCGCCGCCTACACCGAACTGCCGTCTGACCTGCCGCTAAGGCTTGTCTGTGGCGTGGAGTTTTCCACCCTGTGGCAAGGCCGGTCCATCCATGTGCTGGGTCTTGACGTAGACCCACGCTGTGCCGATCTCGAACACCTCGTTGAACAGCAACAGGCGGCCAGACTGGAACGAGCGCATATCATCGCGGATCGGCTGTGCCGCCTGAAGCTGGCCGATAATTTCGACGACGTGTTCGCGCGAGACTCGGGCGCCCCCGGACGACCGGATTTTGCCCGGGCACTGGTCGCCCGAGGCGCCGTGGCCGACACGAAGGCGGCGTTCAAGAAATACCTGGGTGCCGGCAAGCGCGGTGACGTCAAGACACTGTGGCCGGATGTCGACACCGTCATCAAAGCGATTCGATCCGCCAAAGGAATTGCCGTGCTGGCGCATCCTGCCAAGTACAGGTTGACCCGCACCAGGCTCTTTGCCCTGGTCAAGGCGTTCGCCGCTGCCGGTGGCGAAGCACTGGAAGTCGTCTGCGGCCAGCAGGACCCGTCGACCACACGTCAGCTTGCAGACCTTTGTGACGACTTCAGCCTGCTCGCCTCCTGCGGCTCGGATTTTCACAGCGAACAGCACGCGTGGTCGCGACCGGGACGCTTCCCTGCTCTGCCACGTCGATTAACCCCTGTCTGGAGCCGATGGACCAGCTCATCGTAAACGACCGGATTTCCATCCCGATGGAGGAAATCACGCTGCACGCCACGCGCGCACAGGGAGCCGGTGGCCAGAACGTTAACAAGGTCTCAACCGCAATACACCTGCGCTTTGATGCCCGGCAGAGTGCCTCGCTGCCGGAGGACGTACGGCGCCGATTGCTGAACCGCCGAGACTCCCGCATCGGCGCTGACGGCGTCGTTACGATCAAGGCCCAGCAATACCGCAGCCAGGGCCGCAATCGGGAAGACGCGCTCAAACGCCTGCAATCGCTGGTTGCGGCTTCCTGCGAGGTTCCGAAGGCCAGGAAAAAGACGCGACCGTCGGCCGCTTCGGTCCGGGAGCGCCTGAAGGAAAAGCGCCGTCGTTCGGAGCGCAAGGCAACACGGCGTCGGCCGGCCCCAGACTAGGCTACGTCAGCAGCAGCCAGGCTGCTGCAGAGAGCAATACGGCGATGGCCCCGGCAACCAGGGCGACAGTGCCGCCCGAGCGCCTTCTTCCCGTCTCCGTATGGTCCTCTGGCTCGAGAATGACCGGCTGGCCGACCCGGTAACCTCGACCGGGAACATTGCGAACATACGATGGATCGTCGAAGACGGTTGACAATTCATGCATGCAACGATTCAGCGGGACATTGCCCAGCGCCGGGCTATCCCACACGGCATCAACCAGCTCTGATCGGCCAACAAAACGCCCCTCTTTCGACGCCAGGATCAACAGCACTCGCAACGCATTTCGGCTCGGGTATTCCACGTCGGCCTGCCGGGCCATCGTCCCGAGTCGCGGCCGGACTCGCCACTCGCCAATCCTGAACCCGTTTTGCAGATCTTCGATGTCGATCATGGCTGGTCACGCCTGTGCGGATGCCGCGGATGGTAGCAAAACCGAATCCTCTGGCCGCGCCGCCAAAACGGGGCGTGGTTCACGAACCTGTCGACGGCATCGACGTATACTCCGAATGTGTCGATTTTTTGCTTATTTATCGACATATAGCCGGAACATGTCGACAGAATCGACACAAATCACAAATATGTCGAAATTTGCCAGGTAAATCGACATATCAGGCCGATGTGTCGAACGCATCGACACGAATGGCAAATATGTCGATATTTTGATCTTTTTTCGACACGTTTGTGTGATTGGTCGATTCGATCGACATATGCGCCAGAAATGTCGATGAGCCGGCCCTTTTTCGACACGTCTCAATGAATGGAGCCATACCATGGTCGAGTTCGACCCAAGTCGTCCACACAATACGCTGCCGTTGCTGCCGCCTGAGAATGCGGTCATCGAGACGCGCAAGATCCTGAAGAAATGCATCGATGCGCGCGTTTCTCTCGCCGAACTGAAGCAGGCCGCCGAACTGATCCCCAATTCCGCCGTGCTGGTGAATGCCCTGCCGCTCCTGGAGGCCAGGGCGAGCTCGGAAATCGAAAACATCGTCACGACGACCGACAAGTTGTTTGAGTTTGCCGATATTGCTGAGGACAAGGCGGACGCTGCGACCAAGGAAGCGCTTCGTTATCGCACCGCGCTTTACGAGGGCAGCAAGATGGCTCGGCGCGGCATGCTGACCACGGATATGGCGATCCAGATCTGCAGCACCGTCAAAGGCATGGAGCTGGATCTGCGACATGACCATGGCACAACGCTGAAAAACCGTATGACCGGCGAACTGATCTACACACCGCCGGTGGGCCAGAAGGAAATTCAGGCCATGCTCGACAACTGGGCCGAGTTCATGAGCGACTACGACGACTTCGACCCGCTGATCCGCATGGCAATCCAGCACTACCAGTTCGAAGCGATTCATCCCTTCGCGGATGGCAACGGTCGTACCGGGCGCATCCTCAACATCCTGTTCCTGGTTCAGCTGGGTCTGCTGGACTCGCCCATCCTTTACCTGAGTCGCTACATCATCCAGAACAAGGCCGCCTACTATCGCCAGCTGCAGAAAGTGACTGAGGACCAGGACTGGGAGACCTGGATCCTGTTCATGCTCGTCGGCGTCGAGGAAACCTGCCTCTGGACAACGGACAAGATCAAGGCGATACGCGAACTCATGGAACACACAGCCGAGTTCGTGCAATACCGGCTGCCGAAAATCTATTCCTGGGAACTCGTCGAACTGCTGTTCCGACAGCCGTATTGCCGGATCAGTAATCTCGTCGAAAACAACATTGCCAAACGACAGACCGCGTCTGTCTACCTGAAACAACTCTGCGAAGCCGGCGTGCTGCGCGAGATCAAATCGGGCAGGGAAAATATCTTCGTACACCCGAAGTACATAGAGCTATTGACCGGCGAAGAGAATGTCTGGGTATATTACGCAGGTGTTGAGACGGACAGCGCGGAGTATTCCTTCTAGACCGTCGACGGGGATTGCCGTTTGAAATTTTCGCCGGGCCTGCTGTTCCAGGTCTTCAAATACGTCGTCTACGGACTGCTGACGCTGAATATCTTCCTGTTCTTCTTCGAAGACCATGCCGCGTCAATGGTCAAGTACACGGAAGGACTCACCCCGGCGCTCATTCTTGAAGGTTATGCCGCCAGCATCGATACAGCCGCCTGGGTCATCCTGCTCCTGCTGTTCGAGCTCGAGACCTTCATACTCGACGACAAACAGCTGACGCCTCTCGTCAATCGCGTGATCCTCGCGGTGAAGACGTTTGCGTTTGCCTTTATCGCGTTTGCCTTCTTCGGGTACCTGCAGACGACGTTTTCCGCCTACCGGCTCTACGATGCACCGGAGGTCGCCAACCTTTGTGACGTCGCCGACAGCGGTCAGCTCTACGCGATTGACGAGAGCGAGTACGAAGCGATCACTGCGGGTAACTGTGCGGGCCTTTCCGCGGATAGCACGTTTGAACGATTCGAAGATTCCGATGCGCTGGTCGACCATGCCGGCGCTGTGCACATCCAGCGTCTCGCGTGGACGGACCTGATCAACGCGGGCGTCTGGATCCTGATTGTGATCCTGCTGGAGATCGACGTGCTGTTACAGGAACGTCGACGATTCGAGGGCGCCGCCTACCGGACCAGCATGGCGCTGAAGGGCGTCTTCTATCCGACACTGTTCCTCGCCGCTGTCTACTGGGGCGTGAAGGGAGACTTCGTCGACTTCTGGGATGCCTTCCTGTGGCTGGTCGCGTTCCTGTTCATCGAAAACAACATTCGCGAATGGCGCGACGAGAGCCACGCCGCAGAAGCCTCAGGCTAATCGATACCGAGTGTTTTGTGCGTCTGCAGGCTGAGACGCCACTGCGGATGGTCCAGGCAGTAGTCGACTGAGCGGCGCGTGTTTTCCTCGAGGCGCTCGTCTTCAAGTGGCTGGATCAGGAAGTGCCTGAAATCCAGCGAGGCAAACCGCTCCGGTTGCGCTTCCACTTCACGCTGCGGATACACGAGCTTCAGCTCGTCGCCGGTTGTCTGCAGCAGCGGCGCATTAGCCTTCGGACTGATGCACAGCCAGTCGATACCGTCTGGCGCTTCGATCGTGCCGTTGGACTCAACGCCGATCTCGAATCCACGATCATGCAACGCATCGATCAGCGACGTATCCAGTTGCAGCAGCGGTTCTCCGCCGGTGCACACGACAAACGGGCTGCCCTGCCCCGGCCATATCGCGTTCACCGCGTCGGCCAGCGCCTGCGCGGTGTCGAATTTGCCGCCGCCGGGGCCGTCAGTGCCGCGAAAGTCCGTATCACAGAACCGGCACACCGCACTTGCCCGATCGCGCTCAAGGCCGGACCAGAGATTGCAGCCCGCAAAGCGCAGGAACACCGCTGGCCGACCCGCCTGCACACCTTCGCCCTGCAGCGTGTAGTAGATCTCCTTGACGGTGTACGTCATCGGAAACGCTCCAGCAGCGGGTCCGCTATGCCGGCTTCAGCGAACCCCTTCGCACGCAGTACGCAGGCCGGGCATACACCACACGGTGGTTGCACGCCGTTGTAGCAGGTGTGCGACCAGGCCATCGCCTCGAGTCCACCAACATCGCGTGCCAGCAGCACCGTCTCGGCCTTGGACAGGTGCATCAGCGGGGTATGCAGCGTGACGTTGAATTCCATGCCTAGGCGTAGTGCCTGTTGCAATGCGGCAAGCGTATCTTCGCGACAGTCCGGGTAGCCGCTGTAATCGGTCTGAGCGACGCCGGTCACGAGATGACCGATACCGTGCTGGTACGCCAGCGCTGCTGCAAAGCTCAGAAACACGAGGTTGCGACCGGGTACAAAGGTGTTCGGCAGGCCGGTCTCCGCGTCTTCGCCGGATTCAACGTCGACGTGATCAGCCGTGAGCGCATTGCCGCCGAGTGCGGCAAAGGTGTCGATAGGCAGGACCGTTTGTTCCACGCCGGCCATCGCGGCGATCGTCGCGGCGGATTCCAGTTCAATACGATGGCGCTGCCCGTAGTCGAACGTCACGCTCGACACGTTTGACTGCCCGAACCTGTCGATCGCCCAGAACAGGCAGGTGGTCGAGTCCTGCCCGCCTGACAGTACGACGAGCGCCTTGCTGTCATCAATGGGCTTCATGATTTGAACAGGGCGTCGGCTGCGGCTTGCTGCTCATCCGCATCGGGCGCATCAATTTCGGTTCCGCCGAACAGGGCATCGAGCTGAGCGCTCGCGGCGTCCGCGGCCTGCTTGCCTGCTGCGTCGAATACACCGCTCGCAGGTTTGAACCAGTCGCAGAAATTGGCCGTCTCCTTGTCCCGGACGTGTTCGGCGTCGTCCTCCCGGCACTGGCCAGCCACCGTCGGGTCGAAGAAGGCACACATGCGGCAGACGTGCAGCGAGGCCGAACAGGCGGGACACTCATCACGTCGCGACAGCGGCAGGCTAAGGCCCGCAAGGCTGGTGCCGCAGCGATAACAGAGAATGGAATCAGTCATTGCGCGAACTATAGCAGCAGAACCCTTGCGCCCCGACCACCGCCGTCATGCAGCGAACACACCGCCTCGTTCGCGCGATCAAATTCGTAGCGCGCGACCTCGGCGCGGATTCCGTGACGTGCCGCGAGGTCGATCAGCTCTTCGATATCGCTGAAGCAAAGGTTTGCGACGGACTTGATCTCCTTCTCCATCCAGAGGTGATCCTCGTAACGAATACCGGCCAGCAATTCCCGGTCGGTATCCGACTTGCGTATCGCGTTGATCACGAGGCGACCACCCGGCTCGATGCACTCCAGCGCAGCCATGACGGGCTTCCAGGCGGGCGTCGTGTCGATAATCGCCCGACACTGGCGCGGCGGCGTGTCCGTCGTGTCACCGGCCCAGCTCGCACCCAGTTCAAGCGCAAATTCGCGTTCTGTCTCACTTCGGGCAAACACGTACACCGGGCTGTTGGGGTACTGCGCGGAGGCCAGTTGCAACACAAGGTGACCGGAGGCGCCAAAGCCGGTGAGTCCCAATACATCGCCGTCCGAGATTTCACAGAGTCGCAGCGAGCGGTAACCGATCGCACCGGCACACAGCAGCGGTGCTGCTTCCTCGTCAGAAAGACTGTCCGGAATTTGTGCGGCGTACGCCTCGCAGGCGAGCATGTAGTCCGCGTAACCGCCGTCGATATCGCGACCTGTCGCAACAAATTCAGTGCTCAGGTTCTCCTCGGCGCTCCCGTCGGAATGGTGGATCCAGCCGACGCCGACGCGGTCGCCAAGTGCAAGCCTCGAGCAGCCAGGTCCCAGCTTGTCGACATGGCCTACCACCTGGTGACCGGGAACAACGGGATACCTGGGGGGCGGCGTACGCCCCTCGATTTCATCGAGTTCGGTGTGGCAGACCCCGCATGCCCGGACGCGAATGCGAACCTCACCCTGGCCGGGCTCCGGTATCGGCAACTCGGATCGTTGCAACGGCCGACGGTTCCGGCCGATATCCTCGACAGACGAAATTAGCCACGCACGCATAGCGGTGCTCCCAACGACGAGAATGCCAGTATAATCGCCGGCATTCTTTGAAGGCTCCAGCAATAGTGAATCACATCCCCGTGACCGGCCAGTCGGCCGGCACCCAATCGACCGGCGATGCGCTGCTCAACAGCGACCTGATCCGCGAGCGATTTGGCAGTTACCACGTTGACGTCATCCGTCGCAGCGGCGACACGCGGGTGTCTGCGTTGTCGAGCGACAATGACGGAAAGCGCGTTTGCCGGACGTTCGCGGTGACGCAGTTCCTGCCCGGCCGCCTGCGCGTCGATCCGCAGGTGATGCAGCAGATTGACGATGGCGGCTCCATCGGCGCCACGCTTCGACGGGCCGGGATAGAAGTCGACAAGCAGACGCTGGATATCAGCGACGTAACCATCGACAGCGCGAAGCACCCCGCCATCCAGCGGATGCAGCTCGGGGCGCCGGCTGCACTTGCGCTACACATCTACACGCTGGGAATCCGTGACGATTCAGACGCATCACCATTTGCCATAATCGCAGAGCTGCACCACCCCGAATTCCTGTCAGGATCACAGCTTTTCGAGCTGTTTGACCTGAGCCCGGAGGATTCCGGCGTCGCGGCCAGTCTCGACGCGCTCCGCGCCGAAGTTTTCCAAACCGGAACATAGGCTTAGCATTTGTTGCCGCCCCGCTGAGCGTCTAAAATCGGGGCTGTTCAAGCAACACAGAGCCATCATGAAACTGAGCATTGCTGTCGCGCTGATCGCGCTTCTCACCTGCCTGCCGTCGTTCGCGCAGGAAAGCACCGACGCAGCAGACGTCTGGACCATCGTTGAAGAACAGTGGAATGCCGAGGAGTCCGGCGACAAGCGCTGGGCGGACCGTATGCTGGCGGAGAACTTCACCGGCTGGGGCACAAACTCACCGGCGCCGAGAAGCAAGGACTCCACCAAAATGTGGGACCGCTTCAACAAGACCCAGGGCAAGAACGTCATCCACGAACTCTACCCGCTGTCTATCGTCATCGAAGGTGATGTCGCCGTAGCGCACTACCTGTATTCCGCGGCGTATGAAGGCAAGGATGGCGAAGTCGAAATCAACAACGGCCGGTACACCGATGTACTGATCCGTACCGAAGACGGCTGGAAATTCATCGCCTGGCACGGCGGAGACGACGACTAGATCCAGGCGGTTAAGGCTGCGTTCAGCTTCGTGGCGTTACTGTGTTGCCTAAGGTCGGCCCATTGCGTCGACGAGACACAGGTAATCGCTATGCCCGCAAGGATTTCTCTAACGATAGCCGTCGCGAGCCTGCTCGCGTCAACGGCCGCCGCCCAGGTGCCTGTCGACGAAGACGGTCGGCCAATCGGCAGTGTGTATTCCAGCGAGGGCACTGACAGTCCAGATTTTGCAACCGCTGACGAGGGCCTGCTGCCCATCAGCGAGTTGTCGGACCTCGTCGCACCGGTCGCGCTGTATCCCGACGACCTGCTCGCGATTGTGCTACCCGCCTCCACGTTTCCGCTGCAGATCGTCGAGGCTGCGCGTTTCCTGGAAGCCGTCGAAACGAACCCCGAGCTGACGCCGGACGACGACTGGGATGATTCCGTCGTTGCCCTGTTGAATTACCCGGAAGTCATCGAACTACTGAACCAGGATCTTGACTGGACCTGGGCTCTTGGTGAGGCGGTTGTGGCGCAACAGGCGGATATACTCACGGCCGTCAACGACTTCCGCAGCCGCGCCCGAGCTGCAGGCAACCTCGCATCTGACGACTACCAGCGCATCGAGGAAAACGACGACGGCATCATCGAGATCGATCCGGTTGAGGACGATGTCATCTATGTGCCCTACTACGAGCCGGAGCGCGTCGTCGTCTACCAGACCCGGCCCGTTTACCACTACTACTCGCGGGCCTACCCGGTTTACTACTACCCCTACCCGGACTACCACGTGCACTACCGGCCTTTCTGGGGCGTCACAACCGCATTTTCGATCGGCTGGGTGTCGCACAGCCTGCACGTCTGGCATCACTCGTACTATGGACACCCCTACTACGGACACTATTACCGTGACCGCTGGTGGTATCGGCGCCCGTCGGTAAGCGTGTTCCATTCCCGGTACTACGGCGGCCATGGCCTGGCACGCAGGCACTATCGCTACGGCGACTACTGGCGTCCTCGCTATGAACGACGCCTGAGCCGCAGCAACCAGCGCATCACGCGCAGTTACGGCGCGCGCGATGTTCATCCTTCAACACCGTCTCGCTACGGCTTCAGCCGCAGCCAGCAGGAACGACGCAGTGATTCACGCGCCCGCGTCAATCGTGAAGCACCCGCACGTTCTTCATCGCGCCAGCAACCGTCTGCCAGTAGCAACCGTTCACGCAGCCAGTTCGCATCATCGAACCGACGCGACTCTACGGCCAGAACCAATCAAACACGTGGCGCGGAAACGCGCACGAGGCCATCGTCGGGGACATCACAGAGGCGCATCGAGTCCGCTCGAACACAGCCTGATCGGTCGGCGTCGCGTCAGTCCCGACAGGGATTCAGCTCGAGTCAGCGCCGCAGTGAGAGTGCGCGTCCGCAGTCGGTACAACGCAGCGCAACGTTGAGTCAGCGACAGCCGTCGCCCGCCAGGCAGTCGGTGCGTCGGGTGTCACCGCCGTCGACAGCGAGTCGATCAGTGCGCAGTCAACCAACGCAAAGGCCATCCTACAGTTCGCGCCCGGTGCAGCGTCAGTCGGCGCCTCAACGCAGCGCGCCGCGACAGACGAGCCGGCCCTCCAGTCAACGCAGCAGTTCGTTCTCGGCACCGTCGAGAAGTGAGAGCCGCCGGAGCGCGCCGTCTCAGCGCCGTGATAGCGGGCGACGTGAGTCGTCCAGGAGACGCTAGGCGGTCAGGCAGCGTTGCTAGTCGTCAGACTCGTCAACCGACGAATCGGCGTTAGGCAATCGCCCGGCCTGGCGGAGTGCTTCGCGTAAAACGAATTCGATCTGCGCATTGAGACTACGCAGATCGTCATTCGCCCACCGCTGCATCGCAGCCAGGGTCTTCTCCTCCATGCGCAACGCGAATGCTTTTCGATTCGGCATTGCGTCAGGCTCCGACGCTAGTTGTAGAGAGAGCCGGTGTTGAGTACGGGCTTGGCATTTTCTTCACCGCAGAGCACAACCAGCAGGTTGCTGACCATTGTGGCCTTGCGCTCCTCATCCAGTTCAACCACGTTGTTTTCCGACAGCTCTTTGAGCGCCATGTCGACCATGCCGACGGCACCGCTAACGATCTGCTGGCGTGCCGCAATAATCGCTGTGGCCTGCTGGCGGCGCAGCATCGCGTTGGCAATTTCCGGCGCGTAAGCAAGATGGCTTATTCGGGCTTCGATCACCGTCACGCCCGCCTGGTCCAGTCGATCCTGGATTTCCTTCTGCAGCGCCGAGGCAATTTCCACCGGGTTCGAGCGCAAGGCAACCGCCTCGCCCTCGTTCGGCTCGTACGGATAGGTCGTGGACAGGTTGCGGAGTGCGGACTCGCTCTGGATCTGCACAAACTCTTCGTAGTCATCGACCTCGAAGAGCGCCTCCGCCGTGTCGAAGACCTTCCACACGACGACAGCTGCAATCTCGATGGGACTACCGTGTGAATCGTTGACCTTGAGTTTGCCGCTTTCAAAGTTGCGGACACGAACGGACACGGCCGTCTTGCCATAGAACGGATTGGCCCATTTCAGGCCGGGCTCATGAACGGTACCCACGTATTCGCCGAACAGCTGCAGCACCTTGGCCTCGTTCGGATTCACCATGAACAGGCCCGCCAGCATGACGATGTTGATGACGGTCAAAACGACGCAGGTCAGGATTCCGGCGACCATGTCCGTCTGTACTGACATGATAAACCCGTATACCAGGGCAGCCTGCACCAGCAGCAGCACAACCAGCATCACGTATCCCGACGATACGCTGCGTTTGACTTCGGTAATCATGGTTCTTTCCTCTTCATTCAATATGCGATCATATTGATATCACTTTGAATGAGAGTCAAGAACGTTATGTTAAATAGGAGCGATACCTTTGAGGCGCAGCGACGTAAATCGTTGATTTAGCTGTTTAATGACATCGGCAGGCTGACTTCGAAACACGCCCCGGGGATGCCCCGGTCAACCAGCCTAAGGCCGCCGCCGTGGGCACGGGCAACCAGCGTCGCAAGGTACAGGCCAAGCCCGGTTCCTCCGGTCTCACGCGCGCGCGACGGATCACCTCGATAGAACGGCTCGCCAATGTGCTCCGCCTGCTTGGGATCGATACCGGGGCCGTGGTCCTGCACGCGGAATACGATCTCATACGAACTTGAGCGCGCACTGATTTCGACGGGCCCGCTGTCCTCCGGTGAATAGCGCAGCGCGTTGCTGATCAGGTTCTTGAGGCACAACATCAGGCGCGCCTCGTCGACGTTGATCTCGAGGTCGGCGGCACGGATGTCGAGCTGCAGGCGATGACGATCACGATCGAAGTAGTTGCTGATCATGTCATTTACCAGGTCGCCGACGCCTACCCTGCTCCGCGTCAACGGCGCATGCCGTTCATTAAGGCGTTCGGCTTCAAGCAGTGTGCCGACGATCTTGTCCATCTCGGTGACTTCCGCTCGAAGCGACTCACAATCGTCGGTATCGATCAGTTCCGTAGCGATACGCAGACGGGACAGCGGCGTGCGTAATTCATGGCTGATGCCAAGCAGCAGTGCTCGCTTGGCGTTCAGCATGTTCTGCACGTTTTCTGCGAGCTCATTGATACCGGTTGCCAGCTCGCCCAGCTGGTCACCGCGAATGTCATCGATCCGGTAGTCAAAGTTGCCGGCACCGATGTGTGCCGTGCCCTCCCGGATCGCGCGGATGGGCTTGAACAGCCAGCTGACCAGGAAGTACAGGATTAACAGCAACAAAACCCCCATGCCGACAATGATGAGCTGGAGATTGGGGTTTCCCCCTTCGTCGGCAATCTTGGGCGACGCAACGACGATGTCGTAAGCGCCGGTCGTCATGCGCAGGAAGTTGTGTTGATCCTGGTTCGCGAACTGGACCCCCTGCAACTCGTCGACCCAGGCGCCGGGGCTGTCGCTGAACGCCGGACTCTGGCCGAATTCGAGTTCATTCAGTCGCGGGAACGCGGCGTCAGACGCCCAGTCGATGTCCGGTCCCACGATGCGAATGTCGACCGGTACCTGTTGCGTAATCTTCAAGGCCCTGTCAATGCGGGGCGGGTCACCAATATCCTGCAGGACGTAGTACACGTGCAGGGACAGGTGACCGGTGATCAGCCCGCGTATGTCGTCGGAGTTGTAGACCCAGCGGATGGCGCCAATGGCGCCGTAGACGAACAGCGCGCCCATCAGGAAAAAAATGGCGAGCAGTCGAAAGGACAGCGACCGCCTGAAACGTTTAAGCATCCGTTACCGGCACACCGATGAACGAATAACCCCTGCCCCAGACGGTCTGGATGAACCGTGGCGGTTTGACCGAATCGCCCAGCTTCTGGCGCAGGCGACTGATCATGATGTCGACGCTTCGGGTCAGGATGGCCGCATCGATACCGCGCAGCTCGCCAAGGATGTCGTCCCGCGACAACTTCTTGCCGTGGCGGCGCGCGAGAATCAGCAGCAGCTCGTATTCCATGGACGTCAGCTCAACCGGCTGGTCATCGACCTTGACCGAACGCGATTCAGCGTCGATCTCGAGCCCTTCGAACACCAGCTTCGACGCCGACGGACCGGCGGAATCCGAGCGCCGCAGGATTGCCTGTACCCTCGCCACCAGCTCACGCGGCTCAAAGGGCTTGCCGATGTAGTCGTCTGCACCCAGCTCCAGGCCGGAGACGCGGTCGATAACGTCGCCGCGAGCCGTGAGCATGATGATCGGGATATTGTTGGTTTTGCGGACCTCGCGACAGATCTCGAAGCCGTCCTTGCCGGGCAGCATCACATCCAGCAGCAGCAGGTCCGGGTCTTCCACGCTGAGCTTGCGAAACCCCTCGTTTGCGTCGTAGGCACACACGAGATTGATGCCGAAGCGCTTGAAATAGGCCTGCAGAAGCTCGGAGTGCTTCCGGTCGTCGTCAATAATAAGGACTTTAGTCATAACACTATGTTACCTGCTCTCCCCAGCACGCATATGGCCCGTCACCTTTGTGAAACAATCAGATACAAGAGGTTACGTGGCCGAAACCCTTGAGAGCCCGACTGGTAAGACACTACGCGGCGTCTATACTTTCACCATCATTGTCTCAAAGGGGCAAACATGAAACTCAAAGCGATTCTACTCGCAAGTGCAGCATTTGCACTCGCTGCGTGTGATTCAGACGACGTCGCGCCGCTCAGCACGAACGGCCCGCTGTTCAACCCGTCGCAGCAGTTGATCGTCCAGGTCATCCACGCTGTGCCGGATGCACCGGAAGTCAACGTCACGCTGGGCTCCAGCACGATTTCAGGACTGGACTTCAAAGGCGCCATCGGCGGCATCGGCATTGAGCCGGGTACCGTGGGCGTTACGGTCTCTGCAGTTGACGCCGACGGCACCATTGACGTCATCGGTCCGGCAAACATTCCGTTCGCCGCTGACACGATCACGACGATCGTTGCTGTCGGCTCGACGGCCACCATCCAGCCGCTCATCGTCGAGCAGCCGCTGACGGGGCCTGCTGACGGCAACGCGCGCGTATTCGTATTGCACGGCTTCGAAGGCGCTGGCATCGTTGACGTCTACGTATCTGCCGCTGGCGTCGCGCCGGTTGCAGGCGACCTGCTTGGCAGCTTCGACTTCCTGGGTGAGCTGGGCCCCGCCGAAGTACCGGCAGGCGACTACCTGATCACCGTCACCGAAGGCGGCAACGCGGCAAACGTCCTGTACGACGCCACCGTCACGTTGTCAGCCGGCCTGGACGCAGTTCTCGTCGCTACGCCGACCACCACCGGTGGCACCACGGCTCCGCTGTCGCTGGTTGGCTTCGCGCGCAACATCAACACGGCGGTCGAGTTCCGCGATGACGACGATCCTGGTTTCGTCCGCGTCACGCACGCCTCACCGGATGCTCCGGCGGTTGACGTCGTTGCAGATGGCGCTGTGCTGATTCCTGGCCTCACGTTCCCGAACGACTCCGGCATTGCTGAACTGCCGGCTGCGACTTACGAGATCGAAGTATCTCCGGCAGGCGCCTACCCGGGCACGGTTGTCATTCCGAATGACGGCAGCACAATCCCGCTCGCTGTTGGTGCAGGCACCACGACGGAAGTGCTCGCAATCGGACCGCTGGCCACGATTGATGCCATCACGGCAACCGACGATCCGCGCTCAATCGCCATCTACGCGAAGGTTCGCGCTATCCACGCATCACCGACCGCGCCGAACGTAGACATTCACGTCTCGGCACCGGGTGCTGCGCTGAGCGCAGACACGGTCGCGCTGGCTGACGTACCGTTCGGTGCGAACTCCGGCTTTGTACCGCTGGATAACGTTGCTGATCCGGGCGCTCCGGACTACGACATCACGATCACCGCAACCGGCTCACTGACGCCGGCTATCGGTCCGATCGCGCTCGAGCTTGCAGACGGCGACGTCATCACGGTCATCGCACGTGATGAAGTTGGCGGTGGCGCTATCTCGGCAGACGTCATCGTTCTGACGAACTAGGCCGAGAGCAACCTGCTCAAGAGAAACCCCGCTTCGGCGGGGTTTTTTTATGCGCGCAGTTTCTCGAGACGCTTCGAGAATTTGTCCCTGAGCCGATCGGCCAACGGGGTTTCAAGGGCCTGCTGCAGACGCTCCGCCGGCGACGACTTGTCGTGGTAGAGATGCAGGATATCGAGTGTCGACAGCTGTGCTCCGTCAGCCGGTACGAACTCGACCACGTCGCCTGCTGAAACGCTCCCCTCGCTCAGAACGCGGAAATAGCAGCCAGGTCGTTCCGCCTGCCGAAACAGGAACGGAAATCGTTCGTCCTGCATGACCGCCGCGAGCTTTGAACAGGGAATGCGCGGACCGGTCGCCTCCAGCACAACGGTACCAATCAGCAAACGATCACCGATCGACAGATGGGTTGGCAAGCCGGCGATCGTGAGGTTTTCGCCGAACAAGCCGGCCGTGAAAGTACGGCCCGTTTCGGCGTGCCACCAGTCATAGTCGCCGAGGCTGTACGCGTACACCGCCTGGTCCGGCCCGCCGTGATAGCGCGGGTCCGCGATCTCGTCGCCGGATACACCGTCCGCGGTGATACGGACTGACCCTTCCAGCGGGCGCTTCACGATGCCGGACGCGAGTTTTTCGCCCCCGAAACTCACGTCGGTGATTTCCCCTGCATTGATGCTGACCAGCCGCGTGATGTTGGACTCAAGCATTTCAGCCTCCTGGTGTCTGGCGCAGTGTAACCACAGCACGCAGTGTTCTGAAAAAGTGCGTTACATTTACTATATTTTCACATTACAATGTGACGCATGCCGCGCACAAAGATATCAACGCTCAACCTGCGCATCGATCCGCGCATCAAGGACGCCGTCAGGGAGGCGGCGAGCCGGGAGCATCGGAGCGTGGCAAACATGGTGGAAATGCTGATTCGACGTCATTGTGAGTCGAACGGCATCGCGATCAGGCAAAAGGATCCAAACCGGAGATCAGACGATGCATGAGAAAATGCTCAAGGCACTGGTGGAAGCAGGGGCCGTCAAGAAAGTCAGCATTATTGCCAGCGGCAATCGCTTTCACGTGGAGGCCAAGACGCCAACCGGACAGATTACGGCGGCGACACTGAAAGGACAGGTAAAAACCTGGGTGACGCTGGACGCGGCGGCACGCTGGGTGCGAGGTCTCGGCATCGGGGGCGCGCAGATACAGCTGACGCACTGGCAGCCGGAACAGCGCCACCTGATCTAGTGGCGCTGCCCTGGCCTGCAGGGTGTTACGACTTGGGCAGTTCCCCGTCGAACGGGAACGGCTTGGTATCCGTGTTAAACGTCAGGTAACGGATAATTTCGGCCAGGTAGGACGATACGACCGCACCCGCCTGCTTCACTTTCTCGTTCACATCCCCGGTGAACAGCACAAACAGGAACCCGATAACCACGATAAAGCCGGCAATCACCAGCGTCAGGTTGGCGATAGCGGCGAATACGATCATGAAAACCAGTCGCATCCAGGTCGACCTGGACTTCAGGTTGTCTTCCATCTTTGAACCGTCACCGGAATCCGGTGATTCATTCATGATTTCGTCTGCCGGAGGATTGGCATCAGTCATTGTTGTATCTCCCACGCGCGTTGAACAATTTGGCCTCGGTACTAACCTTATGGTTCCATCGACCGCGTTTTCAAGATGTTCGAGGGCCAGATGCCATGAAACACGCGCCATTCCTGCTTATCGTCGCCCTGCTTCTGCAGGCCTGCGACGAATCACCCAAGGCTACCGCCGGCCAGACCACCGAATCTGCCGAAAAGAGCCACGCAGAGCTGGCACAGGAACTGACCCGATCGTCGATCATCGTCGACGGACACATCGACATCCCCTACCGCCTGTACAGTCGTCCCGACGACGTCTCGATCGCGACCGATGGTGGTGACTTTGACTACCCACGCGCCGTTGCCGGCGGCCTGAACGCCCCCTTCATGTCGATCTATACGCCGGCGAACTACATGGAAGAAGACGGCAAGGCGTATCGGCATGCAAATACGTTGATCGACATGATGGAACAGCTGGAAAGCGACTTCCCTGACAAGTTCGCCGTCGCTACCAGCGTTGCCGACGTCCGCAGCCATTTCGATCAAGGCCTGATTTCGCTACTGCTCGGAATGGAAAACGGATCGCCGCTGGAAGGCGAACTGGCAAACGTGGACTACTTTTTTGAGCGTGGAATTCGCTATATCTCCCTGTCACACAGTCTGTCCAACCGACTCTCCGATTCATCCTACGACATCAACAGGCAATGGGACGGACTCTCCGAGCTGGGTTTCGACGTCATCCGGCGGATGAACGAGTTGGGTATCCTGATCGATGTCAGCCACGTGTCCGACGCAGCGTTTTTCGACATCCTGGATGTCACCACCACCCCGGTCATCGCATCACATTCCTCGGTGCGCCACTTTACGCCGGGCTGGGAGCGCAACATGGGCGACGACATGATCCGGCGCCTTGGCGAAAACGGTGGCGTAATCATGATCAATTTTGGCTCGAGCTTCGTCATCGAGGAGGCGCTTGCCTACGGCACATCACGACGCCTCGCCTATGCGGCTTTCCGTGCCGAGAATGCGGAGTTGGAGGAAGCGGAGGCTCGTCAGCAGTTTGGCGCTGCTTACACAGAGAAACACGGGCCCTACCCGTACGCGACCCTGGAGCAGGTGCTGGACCATTTTGATCACGTCGTCGAACTGGCGGGCATCGACCACGTTGGCATCGGATCAGACTATGACGGCGTCGGTGACTCCTTGCCGATCGGCCTGAAAGATGTCTCTGCGTTCCCTAACCTGGTGGAAGGCCTGTTGGGCCGGGGTTACAGCGAGGGTGACATTCGGAAGATACTCGGCGAGAACCTGCTCAGGGTCTGGTCCGAGGTAGAATCCGCGGCGGCGACAAGTGCCGCCGCCAGCGGTGGATAACTACTACCGTCAGGCAGCAGCGACAACGTCGAGCAGTACGTAGCGCAGCAATACTTCGTAGCTCGAGGAATCCAGGCGCATGCCGTCCGGCAGCTCCAGGGTATGAATATGTTGACCGTTCGGATCGTGGATCTCCTGGAAGTGTTTTGCGCCGTCACGATAGACGCGATACTTGACGTCCTGGTGATTGCCGAACTTCAGCAGCACCTGTGAGTCTGTCCAGTCCTGAATGGTTGCCTGAGTCATTTCCTTCTCCTGCGGGGGTTTAACGCTGGCAGATAGGACAATGCAACGGCTGTGCCAAAGTCTTTTTTGAAGTTTTATTATTAATTAAAACAATTATTTAAGTAACCTTTATAAAGTGACACTGTAAGTGACAATCGAGCACATTCCTGTCACTTTTTGACTGGGTTGTGGTGTTTTTTGCGACAGTTACTTTGCATAACGCCGCGGTCGCCCCAAGGATGGGTGTATGGGTTTTCTGATCATCATTGCCGTACTACTTGGCCTGGTCTTCGGGCCGGGGCTGTGGGTCCAGCACGTCCTGAAGAAATACAGCACACCCGAGGACCGCTACTCGGGCACGGGCGGCGAGCTGGCTCGCTACCTGCTCGACAAGCACGGCCTCGAGCACGTGAAGGTTGAGCCCACGGAAGCGGGCGACCACTATGACCCAACGGAAAAAGTCGTCCGGCTGACACCGGACAAGCACGACGGACGCTCACTGACCGCCATCACCGTTGCCGCTCACGAGGTCGGTCATGCGCTGCAGGACTACGAGGCCTACCCGCCTTTGAAGATGCGCAGCGCCCTGGTCCGCCTGGTCATGCCTGTCCAGAAAGTTGGCGCCGCCGTATTGATCGCGGCCCCTTTCGTGGTCGCCTTGTTCAAGGTACCGCAGGCCGGGCTGCTTATGATTCTTGCCGGTTTCCTGACCCTGGGGACATCCGCGGTGGTCCATTTCGTGACCTTGCCGACGGAATTTAACGCGAGTTTTGCGCGAGCCCTGCCGCTCTTGGAGCGCTATCGAATCCTGCACGAGTCCGATGCGCCGCATGCCCGTCGACTGCTCAAGGCTGCGGCCATGACCTACGTTTCCGCGTCGCTGATGAGCCTTTTGAACATAGCTCGCTGGTTCGC
>CAZSIQ010000043.1:0-27829 GCA_964606915.1 uncultured Woeseiaceae bacterium
TGATCGGTGAGATCCGCGACCGTGAGACCATGGAATACGGCATCCAGTTCTCCGAGACGGGTCACCTGTGTCTTGCGACACTGCATGCCAACAGCGCCAACCAGGCGCTGGACCGCATCATCAACTTTTTCCCCGAGGAGCGCCGTGAGCAGCTCCTGATGGACCTGTCACTGAACACCAAGGCGTTTATTTCGCAGCGTCTGATCCCGCGTGAGGGCGGCATTGGCCGTATCGCAGCGATGGAGATCATGCTGAACACGCCGCTGATCCAGGACCTGATCTTCAAAGGCGAAGTCGGACAGATCAAGGAGATCATGTCCAAGTCCACGCGACTCGGCATGCAGACCTTCGACCAGGCGCTGTTCTCGCTGTATGAAGACGGCACCATTTCCTACGAAGAAGCCATGCGCAACGCGGACTCGAAAAACGAACTGCGCCTGCGCATCAAGCTGGAGTCCAAGCGCGATTCCGCGATCGCCGACCAGCAGGCGGAGAGTCTGCACATCATGGAAGAAGATACCGCCCAGGAATACTAGGCCTCGTAACCGCTCATGAATGTAAAACCGCTGTTCAAATTGATGGTCGAAAAAAAGGCCTCGGACCTGTTCTTCACGCCGTTTGCGCCGGCCAAGATCAAGATCGAGGGCAAGATCATGCCCGTCAACAAGCTCGAAATGACGCCCAAGATGGTCAAGCAGGCGGCGATCGAGCTCATGGACGAGGAGCAGCTCGAGACCTTCATGCGCGAGCTGGAAATCGACTTTGCCATCTCCGAACAGGGTCTCGGTCGTTTTCGTGTGAACGTTTTCCACCAGCGCGGCAACGTCGCGATGGTGCTGCGCTACATCACCTCCGAGCTGCCGACGCTGGACCAGCTCGGCATGCCGGCGCAGATCAAGGACCTGACGCTGCTGCGTCGTGGCCTGATCCTGATGGTTGGTTCGACCGGTGCCGGTAAGTCAACGACACTGGCGGCGATGATCAACTACCGCAACGAGAAGACCTCGTCGCACATCATCACCGTCGAAGACCCGATCGAGTTCCTGCATCCGAACCTGCAGTCCATCGTCAACCAGCGAGAAGTTGGTCTGGACACGAAGTCCTACGCGCGTGCATTGAAAAGCGCGGTGCGCGCAGCTCCTGACGTCATCCTGATTGGCGAGATTCGTGACCGTGAAGCGATGCAGTCGGCCCTCGACATGGCGGGTACCGGGCATCTCGTTCTCGGTACGCTGCACGCAAACAACGCGGCCGAAACGCTGGATCGCATCATCAACATGTTCCCGAAAGACCAACACTCACAGGTCTTCATGGACCTTGCGCAGTACTTGAGCGCGATCGTGTCGCAGCGCCTGGTGCGTTCGCGAACGGGCAAGCGCGTTGCCGCTGTCGAGCTGATGCTGAATACGCCGCACATCAAGGAGCTGATCCTCAAAGGTGATATCTCCGGGATCAAGGAAGCGCACAAGGAATCCGGCGAGGCCGGCATGCAGAACTTCGACGACGCACTGCTGGAGCTGTACAAGCAGGGCACGATCACGCTCGAAGAGGCCATGTCACACGCCGACAGCCGCGCCAACCTCGAAGCCAAGATCAACTTCGGCAGCTAGCCGGGTACGTTTCCACCACGGCTGCCTGGCGATTCGCCGACTCCCGGCTGTTTAACGATAGATCCGCCCTTGTCGGCGCGGCATGCTGCTCTCTGCGGACGTACCGCGTATCTCCGGCAGTTCGATTCCAGCGACTGAACCTACCCGTCAACGGTAAACTAGTTGTCCGAGCGCCTGTGAGACCAAAGCAGTGGACCCCTACACGACACCGAGCAGCACAACCGCAAAACCGGTATCCGGCATCTGGTCGCGCCGGACAACGGCGGTGCTCATTGGATTTTTTGTGTTGGTGAACCTGTTGTCAGCGGCACGTGTCGTCCAGGTGTATGTCATGTTCGGGGTGGATTGGGTCGGCGGTGAGGACCTGTTCCTGTTCCTCTACGCATCCGCGTTCGTCTTCCGGGCTGTCATAGCCGCCCTGTATTTCTTCCGCTTTCGCTGGTTCTACTGGTTGATCGTCGCGTCGATGCTGGTCGTTTACCTGGTCCCGTCACAGCTCATGCCAACGGGCCTGATGAACGGTCCGGCCTCTGTCGCGCTGGTACTGGCTATTGGACTTGGCCTGGCGCGCAGCGGTCACCAGTACCTGATGCCCTGGCGTTCGGTGCACTAAAACGGGCCTGGCGCCGTTTATCGCGGTATTCCGGCCGGAAAACTGCCGCTTTCCGCTTTCAGCAGCACAAAAGTACTTCAGTTAACAGGTTCCGCTACCGATACCTTCTGCATGGCTGAGTCTTCGGTAGATCCCACAGTCGCTGCAATCTGCGACGCCGCGTCTGACGCGATGGCCGTCATGCGCCCGTCGACCGGAGATGTGCTGCACCGTAATGCTGCGCTGGTGAGCTTGTTCCAGAACGACGAAGCTCGCGCCAGCGAGCAGCTGGAAGCCATGCTCAAGGCGCTCGACGATGGCGAGTTCGAGGCCAGCAGCATTGAGGCCCATGGTGTGGTGCTTGCTCTCAGGCCAAAGCTGATTCCGCTGCCCGGCGAGGAAGAGCTGTCCCTGCTGGTGCTTCGCAGCAGCTCCGTCCGGGAACTGGCTGAGCGTCTCGGCCTGACCTACAAGGCGACGGACAAGGGTATCTGGGACTGGGATGTACGCAGTAACGAATTGATCTGGTCCGAACGCTACATGCAGATGGTTGGACTGAACGCATCGACCTTCAAGCCGGAGGGGAACACCTTCTTCGACCAGCTGCACCCGGAAGATCGACCGGACGTCGAACGGGCGGTCGAAGCGCACCTGGTGAGCAAGGTCCCGTTCGACGTTGAATACCGCCAGCAGCACATCGACGGCAGCTATATCCGTGTCCACGCGCTCGGCCAGGCCCTGTGGGACGACGATGGTAATCCGACCCGAATGGTTGGCAGCGTAGAAGACATCGAAGAGAAGTTGGCGACCCGCGAGGCACTGAACGAGACGGAGACGCGATTCCAGCACCTCGCCGAGAATATTCCCGGTGCGATTTTCCGCTACATGCTGCGACCTGACGGCAGCCATGAGATCGAATACATGAGTCCTGGCTGTCTCGATATCTGGGAGGTTGACGCCGCGACCATCGAGGGCGACCCCGCTGCCCTGTGGGCGATGATCCTCGAGGAAGACATCGAGTCGGTCCAGAAGTCGGTCGCCAGGTCAGCAGAGCTCCTGGCGCCGTGGGATGTGCAATACCGGATGGTAACTCCGTCGGGCAAGCGGAAGTGCCTGCATGGCCGTGGGTTGCCGCGGCGGCTGGACGATGGTTCCGTTGTCTGGAACACGCTGGTGCTCGACATCTCGGACCAGGTGACGATGGAGGCAGAGCTTCGTGAGAGTCGCGAGTTGTTCCACCGCTCGCAGAAGAGCGAATCGCTGGGCCAGCTGACTGGCGGCCTGGCACATGACTTCAATAACCTGCTGGCAATCATCCTCGGCAATCTCGAGCTGCTCTCCGACAAGCTCGACGACAGCCTGCATAACGTGATGCTCGAATCAGCGCTGAACGCGACGCGCCGTGGCAGGGACCTGACGCAGAGCCTGCTGGCCTTCGCGCGCCGGGCGACGCTGCAGCCCGAGCCGCTGGCGGTCGACGTCGTTGCCGACGACCTGACCAACCTGCTGCGGCGTACGCTGCCATCGTCGATCGATTTCTCGACCGAAATTGCGTGGGACCTGCCGCTACTGGTCCTTGACCGCGCTGCCTTCGAAAGCGCGCTGCTGAATCTCGTCCTGAACGCACGCGATGCCGTGGGTACATCCGGTCGAATCCGCCTGCGTTTCGACAAGCAGGCGATTGATGCCAGCAACAGCGAAAACCTGGCGCCGGGTGACTATGTTCTCGTTGAGGTCAGCGACGACGGTGAAGGCATCAGCGACGATGCGCTGGCGCGCGTCTTCGAACCCTTCTACACAACCAAATCGGATGGGCAGGGCAGCGGACTGGGGCTGTCGATCGTGGATGGCTTCGTTAACCAGTCCGGCGGCTCAATCTCGATCGCCAGCAAGAAAGGTGAGGGCACCACCATATCAATGCACTTTCCGGCGTACACCGGTTCGGCCGATCTTGTCGACAGCCCACCGGATGTCGAGCACCAAACGGACAGGTCGCAGACGATTCTGGTCGTTGAGGACGAGCCGGAGGTGCGCGACATGCTGCGCCGGCGCCTGGAGAATGAAGGCTACGACGTGATCTGCGCGGCCGACGGGGAAGCAGGAAAACTCGCCTTCGATGACAACCTCGAGACCGTCGACCTGGTACTGACGGATTACGTGATGCCGGGGCCGGTCCAGGGTTCGGAGCTGGCCAGCTACGTGAAGTCGCGCAACAGGCGGCTGCCTGTCGTGCTGTTGTCCGGCTATGTTAGTGCTTCTGATCGTGACGTCACTTCGTCCACGCAGGACATCGATGCCCGCCTCGACAAACCGGCCGACAAATCGGATCTGCTCTCGACGGTGCATCAACTCATCATGATTTACCGTGACGCGCCGCCCGCCAATGACGAGCACGATGCCGCAATGCCCGGGAACGTGGCCGAATAGGGAACCAGAAGCAGCCTGTCCGGAACCCTGTAAACTAGGACCCTCATGTCAGCCGATATCATCGGGGATCCGGTATCGACAAACAGTCACAACAACAGACCGGCTATGACCTTGTCGTCGCAATGAAAACGGCAGGCGAGGCCCTGCACGTCGCGTTCCGCTGCTGATGGGTAGTTTTCGGCCAGGAACCCGGGTTCGATTCTGGACACCGCGCTACACCAATCGCCCCGATATCGGCCCCCCGTTGCCGCTGCGCCTGCTCTCGGGTATTGCGATTTTCTCGGTCGTCGGCACCTTGTTCTATAGCGTGTCTGAAATCCTGTCGAGCTTGGGCAGCTGGGGTCTCGGCGCATTCGATTACCTGTACATCGCCTTGCTGCACTTCATTCTCCCCCTGGCTGCGGCGTACACGATATCCGGCAACTACCCGATCAGCCGATTCGTCGTGTCGGCCTACTGTCTCACCCTCGCGGGAGCCACCGTGCTGGGTCGGAGTGTGCTGGGCCAGCTGGCAGTCGACTCTGCCATGGTAGCGGCATTGGTTCCCGGAGCACTCGTCGTTTTCCTGGCCTGGCTGTTCCTGGCACCCCGACCGCGGGTGTACTACCTGTTGATTGCCGGAAAACCGGTGCCGGAGTCGCTGCACGCAGCGGGCGCCTCGCTAAAAGAGAGTCAGTGGCTCAGTCATCGCGTTCGCCATGCCCTCGACCAAATCCTGGACTACATGGAAATCGTCACGATGGTCGGTTTTATCGTGGCCGTGATACTCGTCGTGGTCTTCCTGTAGCGCCGTTCTTGCCGATGCACCGATGAAAAGCCGAATTCCCCCACCCGTCATTCTCCTGATCTTCGGTTTCGCGATGTGGCTCGTGGCGAGAAACGCCACGATTTACCTGTTCTCGATCCCGTATCCGGCGATTGTCGCAGCAATCGTGGCTGCGGCTGGCTTCGCCTGCGCCGTGGCCGGAGTCCGCGAGTTTTCCATGGCGGGCACGACGGTCAATCCGCACAAGGTCACAAAGGCGACCGCCCTGGTGACACAGGGAGTGTATCGCTACACCCGGAATCCGATGTATGTCGGCCTGTTCCTGGTCCTGCTGGCGTGGACGCTGTGGCTCGGTGTCTCGGCAAACTTCGTACTGCTCGCTTTGTTCATCGTTGCGATTACGGAGCTGCAGATCAAGCCGGAGGAGACAGCGCTCCTGGCGCTGTTCGGTGATGAGTACCGGCAGTATTGTTCGCATGTCCGACGCTGGGTCTGACGTCCGATGAACTGGCGTGTACTAATCCGGCGCTCTTCGAGTATTGTGCTGTGGACAGGAATTCTGCTGTTCCTGCTGATGCTGTGGAGTAACGGCGAACCCGGGGATGTTCCCCTGATCCTGGTCGTGCTGGGCGCGACCGGGCTGGTCCTGTCCAGGCCGCGTACCGGGCCCGACTAGTCTGTCCTCGTTAGGCCGCCGTTCAGCCAGTGTCCGTACACTGCCCTGGCAGATTCCCTAACCAAAGACGTCAAACAGACCTCAAACCTACCGTTACAGAAGGAGCGAAAGAATGAAACTGGTACTCCTGGTGCTGCTGGTGATTTCGACAAGCACATTAAGCGAGGACGTAACACCGCCTACGGTGACGGACACCGTACCGTCGTCCGGTAGCGAGGACGTCGATCCGGCTCTCACTGAAATTCGGGTCAGCTTCAACGAGGACATGATGGCCGGCAGCTGGTCGTGGGCGACCCGCGGTAACGGTGAATTTCCCGAGATTGCGGGAAAGCCGCGCTGGGAAGATGACAGGCGAACGGCCGTGTTGCCGGTCTCCCTGAAGCCCGGTATGGACTACGAGATCCTCATCAACTCCCCGAAACACAGGAACTTCAAGGACGCGGCGGGCAACCCGGCAGTTCCCTTCGTATTGCGGTTTTCTACGCGTCACGCCGGAGAGTAGGGCCGGCAACGTCCTGCGGCTCGATCGCGGTCAATGGCGTTCGGCGGCGATGTCGAATGCCGGGTGGTCAGCTTTCCGGCATTTCTTTGGATCCTTCCAGCAAAGGCCTTTCGTGCCACCCGCATCGGTAATGCGGGTTTTCAGCAGTCGGTTTACGGTTTCCACCGATTGCTGCCGTCGCGTTGCTTCGTACGATGGAGGAAGGTGATGAGTGCGGATGGACCGATGAGAACACGACTCTTTCGAACCATGGTATTCCTGGCCGCGGTGCTGCTTGCCGCCTGTGCCTCTAAACCACCTGAGGTCGTCAAGGTCTTTGAGAACCCGGAAGCAGGTGCATACAGCAAGGTGCTGGTTATCGGCGTGACCGACGACCGCGGCACGCGCCGGGGTCTCGAAGACAAGCTGACTGAGGCGTTGACGTCGGCGGGCGTCGACGCAACGGCCGGACATACACTGACGTCGGACAAAATCCGGCTGATGAAAAGTGAGGTCAATGCGGCGGCGGAACAGGCCGGCGCAGATGCCATTTTGGTTACCCATTTCGTGAGTACCGAAACGCGGGCAACTGAGGAGGAGGGTCGTAGCGACGTAGTCTCGGTGTGTCGCAGTGGCGACCCGGCGGACTATTTTCTTTACGACTATGACGAGATCAAGGTGCCCAACACGCTGAAGGTGGCGCACACGGTTGTTGCTGTCAGCAGTCTCTACGATGCATCCAACGGCGAGCGCTTGTGGAGTATACAGTCGACCTGCTTCGACAAAGCGACGTTTAACGACGTGCTGGACGAGGAAGCCCGGGTGATTACCCGGCAATTACTGAACGACGGGCTCGTCGGCTGATCGGTCAGGCGGCGTCCCAGTCCACGCTGGCGCCGTCGAACACGGGTCCGTCCACGCAGACGCGCTTCATCGCCGGACCTGACTCCGTCGTAACCCGCACCGCACAACCGGCGCAGCCACCGACCGCGCAGGCCATGTATTCCTCCAGGGAGACCTGGCAGCTAATGCCGTGATTGGCGGCCATTGCCGCGACGGCTTTCAGCATCGGCGTCGGTCCACAGGTGTAGATCATCGTCTCGGCTTTCTCGTCATCGCTCATCGTGGCAAGCACCTGCTCTGCCAGGTCCGTGACAAAGCCCTTGTAGCAACCCTCAAAGTCCGCCATCGAGGTCAGGCGTGTTGGCACTTGCCAGGACTCGAGCAGGGGCATGGTGCTGCCGACGGAATCGTCCACGCCGGGAAAGTCCAGTTGCGACTGCACACGATCGAAGGGGAACGGTATCTCGGAGCCGAGGATGGCCAGCGGCTGCCAGACGCGATCATCCTGGCGCAGTGCGTCGGCCACGAACACCATCGGCGGGATGCCGACGCCGCCACCGATCAGCAACACGCGCGGCTTCGACTCATCGAACCAGAACGGCTGCCCGATGGGGCCGAGCACGCTGATGACATCGCCCGGGCCCTTCTTCGACAGCAAGCTCAGGCCCTGACCGTGCGTTTTGTAAAGCACTTCGATCCAGTCGTCGCCGGTGCGCATAATCGACATGGGTCGGCGCATGGGCAGTGACTCGTCGCAGGTCAGGTGAACGAAGGCGCCAGCTTTCGCAGCGGCGGCGCATTTCGGCGCCCGGATACGCTGTACGAACTGGTCGCCGTCGAATGCTTCGGTGGTGAGGATCTCGCCGTCCTCGACAAAGATGGTGTTGCGGTTGCGCTGGGCGTGTTGCTGGGCGTCGGTAGTCATCGGGATTCCAGTGTGCGAATGACGCGAGTCAGTACAGCCATGCGAACGGCAACGCCGTTTTTGACCTGCTCCGTGATGACGGAGCGTGGTCCGTCCGCCAGTGAACCTTCGATTTCGATACCGCGGTTCATCGGACCGGGATGCATGATGATCGCGTCCGGCTTCGCCAGCCTGATCGATTCCTCGTTGACGCCGTACTGGGCAAAGTACTCGTCGATGCCCGGTATGCCGTCGAGGTTGCCGATACGCTCACGCTGGATGCGAAGCGCCATAACCACGTCAGCGTCCTTGAGACCGCTTTTCAGGTCGTCGGTGATGATGGCACCCGGGAAATCGTCCGGGTCGGGCGCCATGGCGGACGGCGAAACCAGCCGGACTTCATCAGCCCCCAGCGTGTGGAGTGCCTGTGCCGCAGAGCGGGCAACGCGCGAGTGACGGATGTCGCCGACAATCGCTACAACCAGCTTGTCCACCTCCGGCTTGTGGTGCCGCATGGTCAGGACGTCCAGCAGTCCCTGCGTCGGGTGCGACACTTCTGCTTCGCCGGCGTTGAGAATCGAGACGTGATCTTTCACGTGGCGGGCAATGTACGCGGGCACGCCGGCACTTGCGTCGCGAATAACCATCACGTCGACACCCATTGCTTCCAGTGTGTAGATCGTGTCGAGAATACTCTCGCCCTTTTTGCGCGACGAGGTGTTCACGTCGAGATTCAGGACATCCGCGCCGAGGCGCTTGCCGGCCAGGTCAAACGAGGCACGGGTACGCGTGCTGGGTTCAAAAAAGAGGTTGGCTACGGTCCGCCCCTGGAGCGCCATGCTGCGTTGCACGGCATCGCCGTCCGCTGACAGGTAGGCTTCGGATTCGTCGAGAAGGGCGGTCAGGGTGTCACGGTCAATGCCGTCCAGCGTCAGCAGGTGACGAAGCTGGCCGTCGTGCGTGAATTGCAGCGTTCGTGCGTCGGGCTCTGTCATGCGCCGCGATTCTACGGCATTCAACCTGCACCCGCGAGATAGCGTTCCGCGATCGTCACGGCGGCGGCGGCATCGATGTCTTCCTTCGAAATGCGGCCTCGCTGTCCGGCCGCCCGGGCTTCTTTCAGCTGCCTTTCGGCCTCGACCGACGAGAACCGCTCATCGGTCAGCACCACAGGCAGGCCGTATGCTTCGAGCGACTGTGCAAACTGGTCGGCGGCCTCGGTCATCTCGCTCTCCGAGCCATCCGCATGGAGCGGTTTACCAACAACGAGCGTAGCGGGTTGCCATTCCTGGATCAGTGCGGCGATATGCGCCCGATCGATACCCGACTCACCGTTGCGGATGACGCCTAAAGGGCTGGCTGAACCGGTGATGTCCTGGCCCACCGCAACCCCGATGCGGCGGTGCCCGAAGTCGAACGCGAGAATCGTGCTCGGCAAACCTCAGGCGCGACCGGCGTCCGGTGCGATACGGCTGATGTCGATGCCAAGGCTTTCGGCGGCCGCGGTCCAGCGCCGGGCGAACGGCATCTCAAAAACGATATCGGTCCTGGCAGGCACGTTGAGCCAGGAGTTCTCGAGAATCTCTTCCTCAAGCTGGCCGGCTTCCCAGCCTGCGTAACCAAGCGCTACGAGATGTTTGTCCGGGCCCTTGCCCTCGGCCATTGCGTCCATGATGTCGCGCGACAGTGTCAGGCAAATGTCGTCTGACACTCGCAGCGAACTCTCGAACTGGTCTTCGCCGCCGTGCAGGACAAAGCCGCGTTCGGGGCCAACCGGACCGCCCATAACGACGGGTTCGTCGGCAATGATCGGATTGCTGACGTCGATGGAAAGTTGCCGGAAGAGTCCGCCCATGTTCAGGCTGAGGGGGCGGTTGATGATGATGCCCAGTGCGCCGTCCGCGTTGTGCTCGCAGATCAGCGTTACCGTGTTGCTGAAATTGGGGTCCTCCATGCCGGGCATGGCAATCAGCAACTGGTTCGCCAGAGAGGAGGACTCGTCCATACAGACAGTATCCGCCTGTCGGACGGGCTTAACAAGCGTGCCGCTTAGACGGTTTAGTTTGCTGCGACGGTCGTCGCAACGCCTTCTTCACCGAACAACCATTTGTAGGCGAAACGCAGGCGATCATATTCCGCGCGCACTTCCGGCGGGAACGGATCGAACGGAGAGGCGCGACGCAGGATGTCGAGCGCTGCCTGGTCGATAATCGGTGAGCCCGACGACTTTCGGATCACAACGCCGGCGAGCTGGCCAGAGGCGTCGATCGCGACTTCCAGTGTCGGCGAACCGGACAGGCCCTTGGCCATTTTTGGCAGATGAGCTTCGCCAACCCGCTCGACGCGACGCTTCCAGCTGTCTAAGTAGGTAGCGACATTGGATTCACGGGTATCGGCACTGATAAACAACTCGCGCTGTTTATCGTCGTGGATCTGCAGCGTGGCCTCGAGCTCCTGCGGCAGCGGCAACGTCGACTCCGCGCCCGACTCCAGTAGAGCGGCCGTTTGCTGCTCACGCTGCGGCTCGTCACGCAAGTCATGGTTTATACGACGATCGCTCATTGCCTGCGTGGACAGGAATTCGTCGGCCGCCGACTCGGCAACACGCGTGTCCACGAGTGCATCACCGTTGATGTCGCCGAGATTGTCGACCGGTACAAGGCTTTCCATTGGCGCCGATGCGCGCGTTTCCTGCGACGTGTTGCCGCCGCCTTCCTGGCTGGCCTGCGCAAGGTACTGGGCGTCTTCGGGTCGGTCGATGCGCTGCTCGGGATCAGCGACGATCGTGACTTCGAGTGATATCGCTGACGCAAACTTCTCGGGGAGTGCAGGATTAAAACCGATACCGATGATCAGCACGCCGTGGATGAGGGCGGCAAGGAACAGCATCGCCGGGAGGCGATCAGGCGTCTGGTCGGGGAGGAGCCGGAGCTCGTCCATCGGATCCAGGCTAAATGCGGGTTCTGCCATGCTGTGCTCGCTCTTGCACGCGCGCATCTTCCATTATTTATGACGAATAAACAAGGGCTTAGCGCGCTTATTCCATACCCCAGTTTAATCGTTCGCGAAGGCCGGTGGTGAGAACCACGTCACCGCTTGAAGGAATGAGCAGGGCGTATTCGAGATCGAGTTTTTCGACCAGCGTGTCGAAGTGTTCTGCACCGCCGACGAGCAGGGCGGTGGCGGCCGCGTCGGCGAGTATCGGATCAGTGTGCACGACGGTGACCGCGGCGGTGTGAGGTACCGGGTATCCCGTCGCCGGGTCGAGGATGTGGTGGTAGCGCTGGCCATCGATGTCGAAAAAACGCTCGTAGTTTCCTGAGCTTATAACCGCTTCGCCGGGCTTGACCGACAGGCCGCCGAGCGCCTCGTCCGAAAACGGCGAGCGAATGCCGATACGCACGGGACGGCCATCAGCGTCACCGAGTACCAGCAGGTCACCACCGAGGTTGATGATCGCGTTGTTGATGTCTTGTGCGATCAGCCGTCTCGCACTGGCATTCAGCAGGGCGCCTTTCGCGATGCCGCCAAGATCGATGATGATCGGCTCGGCACGTCCCTCGCTGAAGCCTGCAAGGCTCGGAGACCGCTCGAGGATGGCGTTGATCCTGCGTGGGTCGGGCACCTGGGTCGGCGGCGTGGACACATCGTCGAAGCCCCAGGCCTGTACGAGCTCGCCGATCGCTGCGTTAAAGCGGCCGTCGGTCAGCTCTTCGATCCTCGCCGCTTCCAGCACGAGGGTTTCCAGTTCTGCCGACAGGACCGGCATCACTCCCTGCGACAGGGCCCGGTTGGCCTCGGCGAGTTCGCCGTCCGCCCATGGATACCAGGCCTTGCCGGCGCTGTTTAGCAGTTGCTCTAGCTCGTTCGACGCGTTGCTCGCGGTTTCTTCGGGTGTGGCGTAGACCGTGAGCGTCACCACTGTTCCGATGGCGACGAACTCGAATTTGGACGTCGTGTCAGGCTCGCAGGCGGCGAGCAGGAAGAGTGCGCTCAGCGCGCTAGCGAAGCTTCTTTTCGATGGCATCGAACATCAGGCCCGCGATGTTCAGGTCAAACTGGCGGTCCAGTTCCCTGATGCCGGTCGGGCTCGTGACGTTGACTTCGGTCAGGTAGTCGCCGATGACGTCGATGCCGGCGAAGATCACGCCCTGGTTCTTGAGGACTTTTCCTACCTCCATCGCAATCTCCATGTCGCGGTCAGACAGTGACTGCCCCTTGCCCACGGCGCCCATGACCAGGTTACCGCGGTGGTCGTGGTCGGAAGGAATTCGTGCCAGTGCATGCGGTACCGGCTCGCCGTCAATGATGAGAATACGCTTGTCGCCGGCGGCAATCTCGGGAATGTAGCTCTGCGCCATCGCAAACCGCTTACCGTAGTCGGTCAGTGTCTCGAAAATTACGCCGGCGTTCTTGTCGTTCTTTTCAACGACGAAGATCGACTTGCCGCCCATTCCGTCCAGTGGTTTGACGACGATGCGTTCATGGTCCTTCAGGAAGTATCGCATGTCGTCCATCGAGCGCGTGATCAGGGTCATCGGCGTCAGGTCAGGAAACCACGCGGTGAACGCCTTCTCATTCATGTCCCGCAATGCCTGCGGCGCGTTGACAATCAGGGCTCCGGCAACGGCCGCCCGGTCGAGTATGTAGGTCGTGTACACATACTCCATATCGAACGGCGGATCCTTGCGCATGAGGATCGCGTCGAGCTCGCCCAGCCCGATCGTGTGGGCTTCGCCGTAGGAGAACCAGTGCTCATTGTCGTCGCTGACGTGCAGTCGACGGGCATCACCGATCGCCTTGCCGCCGGACAGTCGCAGATGCTCCTGTTCAAAATAATGGATCTCGAAACCGCGGCGTTCCGCCTCCAGCAGCATGGCCAGTGAGCTGTCCTTTTTGGGCGTTATGGCTTCGATCGGGTCCATAACGATTCCGACTTTGAGCGGGGCGTTTGCCATGGTGTCTGTGCGAGTCTGCGAAAAGCCGCAACTATACAGCCGAAATGTGTGAATCGCTTGGGATTTTCGGCGACTGAAGCGGTGTCATAGCGAGCTTTATGCCATTATGATACAAGACGTTTTTTCCACTGAGGTACGCCGGTGTCCAGTAACGAACCACGCAGCCTGAACGGCCTGAAAATCCTGGTGGTTGATGACAGCAAGACGATACGACGCACGGCCGAAACTCTCCTGACCAAAGAAGGCTGCCAGGTCTACACGGCCATCGACGGATTCGATGCCCTGTCGAAAATCGCCGACCACCAGCCGGACCTCATCTTCGTCGACATCATGATGCCGCGACTCGACGGTTACGAGACCTGTTCGCTGATCAAGCACAACAAGATGTTCAAGCAGACGCCGGTCATCATGCTGTCCAGCAAGGATGGCCTTTTTGATCGCGCTCGCGGGCGCATCGTGGGCTCCGAGCAGTACCTGACCAAGCCCTTCACGAAAGACGAGTTGCTGGGTGCGATCAGCAACCAGATCAACCAGTAACACCGACTCGAGCAAGACAGGACAACCCGATGGCTGTAGTACTCATCGTTGATGACTCCCCGACGGAGCTGCATCTCTTCCAGACCATGCTGGAAAAAAACGGCTTCAGCACGCTGGTTGCTGACAGCGGCGAGGACGGCATTCGACAGGCGTCCGCCAACAAGCCCGACGTCATTTTGATGGACGTGGTCATGCCGGGCATGAACGGATTCCAGGCGACGCGGAAACTGACACAGGATCCCGAAACGGCGAGCATTCCCGTGATCATGATCACGACCAAGGATCAGGAGACCGACAAGATCTGGGGAATGCGCCAGGGCGCGGTCGAATACCTCGTAAAGCCGATTGACGAGAAGCAGCTCGTCGCCCAGATCAACGCGGTGATGGCCGACTGAATGAACGTCGAGCTTGGCAGCCTCGTTCGGCAACCTTTCGAACTCCTCCGCGAGATGGAGGCCCGCAGCGCGGCGGCGCACCCCAGTGCCGGTGCCCACCTGTCCAGCGAGTGGGTCGGCATCGGATTTCGCATCGGCGAGGAGCAGTTTATCGCCTCGCGAGACCAGGTCCGTGAAGTGCTGATGCTGCCGGACACCATGACGCGGGTCCCTGGAGCCAAGCGCTGGATCCTCGGCATCGCCAACCTGCGCGGACACCTTCTGCCGCTGGCTGACCTGAAGCTGATGCTCGGCAGTGGCCGCACCACCCTGCGACGTGCGACGCGTGTGATTTCTGTGAACCACCGGGAAATCCCGGCCGGCCTCGTGGTCGACGAGGTCATCGGTTTCCGCCGTTTCGGCGAATCCGAGTACGACACCGAAAACCCGGAAACCATTGTCCGCTGTGAGCGATTCCTGAAGGGAAGCTATCAGCGCGGTGAGGATTCATGGCCGGTTTTCGACCTGTTTGATTTTGTTGAGAGCAATCTTTTCCTGCAGGCGGCTGAGGAATAGCCAATGCGGGAAATTAAAACGAGCGACATGCAATGAGTGACACGACAGAAACTTCAAAGATTTTCAGAAGCGTGGCGATATTCGCCGCCTTGCTGCTGGCAATCTCGATGGCCTTCGTCTTCCTGCAGTCCAACGATACCTTCAGCAGCGGCATCCTGGCCCAACCCTGGGTACCGATGGGGCTGAACCTCGTCTGTGTAGGCATGGTTTTCGTGCTGTTTTCCCTGAGCCGCCGCATGGCTGCCTTCGAGGACGCTGCCCGGGTGCAGGCTGAACAGAACGAACGTAACCAGCAGGCCATTTTGCGACTGCTGGACGAGATGGGCAGCCTCGCTGACGGCGACCTCACCGTCGAAGCCACCGTGACCGAGGACATCACCGGCACGATTGCAGACTCCTTCAACTTCGCCATCGAGGAACTTCGCAAACTGGTCGCCACGGTTAACGAGACGGCGATCATGGTTGAGGCTGCAGCCAAACAATCCGAAAGCTCCGCCACACACATGTCCCGCGCCGCCGAGAACCAGTCGCGTGAAATCAACGAGGCCACCAAGTCCATCGTGTCCATGGCGGCTTCGATCGAGGAGGTCTCGGGCAACGCCGAGCGGTCCTCGGATGTTGCCCGTCATTCGGTGGAGGTCGCGCACAAGGGCGGCGAAGCCGTGCGTCGCACCATCGACGGGATGAACACGATTCGGGAAACGATCCAGGACACGTCGAAACGCATCAAGCGCCTCGGTGAGAGCTCGCAGGAGATCGGCAACATCGTCGAGCTGATCAACGACATTGCCGAGCAGACCAACATTCTTGCACTCAACGCGTCGATCCAGGCTTCGATGGCCGGTGAGGCCGGGCGTGGCTTTGCCGTCGTAGCTGACGAGGTACAGCGACTGGCTGAGCGTTCCACGAACGCCACCAAGCAGATCGAGGTACTTGTCAGCACGATTCAGGCGGACACGAAAGAAGCCGTGGTGTCGATGGAACGCAGTACCACGGACGTGGTCGGCGGTGCCCTGCTTGCCGAGAACGCCGGTGCGGCGCTGGATGAGATCGAGCAGGTATCGAACCAGATCGCGAGCCTCGTACAGAACATTTCCAGCTCGGCGCGGGAGCAGGCCGGATCCGCCGCTGACGTGACACGGCGTACCACGCGTCTTCGCGAAATCAGTGACCAGACCGGCAAGGCGACCAGCGCCACGGCGGCTGCTACGTCGAAGCTGTCGGAGTTTACGTCGCAGCTCAGGAAGAGCGTGTCCGGCTTTACGCTGCCGGGTCAGCGTGGTGCCGGCTAGCAGGTCGTAAGAGGAAGCCGTGAGCGAGCAGGTGAGCATCAGCGAGGAACAAATCCCGGGCAACGCACTGGCGATTGTCAGCGCCGAGCTTATGGAGACGATCCGCAGCGCGCATCTCGCGCTGGAGGACTGTGTCGACGGACGCGGTGGTTCGGCGGCACTGACCAAGGCCGCCGACCTGTTACACCAGGCTCGCGGCGCGCTGCAGATTACCGAGACCTACGGCGCCGCCTTGCTTGCCGAGGAAATGGAGTATGCGTGCCGCTACCTCGCCGGCCTGCGCGCCGGCAAGGGTCGCGAGGACGGCCTGGATGCGCTGACACGGGCCATGGTTCAACTGCCGTCCTACGTGGAACGCCTGCTGTCCGGCGGCCGGGACATTGCCCTGGTGCTGTTGCCGATACTTAATGACCTGCGCGCCGCTCGTGGCGAGCCGCTGCTGTCTGAAGGCACCCTGCTGCTCCTGAACCTGTCGCCTTCGCGGGCATCCAACGATCGGGAGAGCAAACCGGAAAACGAGCAGGAACTTCTCGCAGTCGCCAAGCGACTCCGGCCGAAGTACCAGCTGGCCTTGCTTGGCTGGATCAAGGGGGGCGATTCGTCTCGTCATCTCGAAACCTTGTCTGCGGTTGCGGGTTCGCTCGAAAACGCGGCACACCGGGATGATGTCTATCAACTCTGGTGGGTCGTCGGCGGCGTGCTGGAATCACTGCGCAACGGCGGGCTTGAGACCTCGGTTGCGCTGAAGCGGCTGCTCGGCCAGACCGATCGACAGATCAAGCTGCTGATCGATGAGGGTGCAAACGCATTCGACGCACATCCGATCGAAGACCTGCTGAACAACCTGCTGTACTACGTGGCGCGTTCGAGCACGGCAGGGGATCGTATCGGCGAGATTCGCGCCGCTTTCAACCTCGCCGAGTTGCTGCCGGGCGACGAGCAGGTTGAACATGCTCGCGAGGCGCTGTCCGCGCCCAGCGTGAAGATGATGGAAACCGTCGCGGCGGCCATCAAGGAAGACCTCGGGCGCGTCAAGGACGTGCTCGATATCTTTGTCCGCACCGGCATGAACAAGCCGTCCGAGCTGGTACCCCAGCTCGAACTGTTGAAGAAGATCAGCGACACGCTGGGTGTGCTGGGTCTTGGCGAGCTGCGCAGTGATATCGATGGCGAAATTGATCGCCTGAAGGCGGTCGTGGAACGCGACGGCGATGCGAGCGACCAGATCATCCTGGACATCGCGTCCACGTTGCTGCGCGTCGAGGATCGCCTCGACCAGCAGCTGATTCGCCTGACGGTTCCCGGCGATGCGCCTGCCGCGATGCCGACCGACGGTATGGAGCCCGGCGAGGCGGCGGACTACCAGCAGGTCGCCGAGTCGGTCATGCGCGAGTGCATTATTAACCTTGCGCGCGTCAAGGAAACGGTAAGCCAGAGCCTCGCGTCGCAGGCGCCCTCACAGGGGCTGGACAGCGTACCGACGCTGATCCGCGGCATTCGCGCCGGCCTGATGATGCTCGACAAGACGCGAGCGATGGAAGTTATCGATCGCATCGGGCATTTCATCACGCTGGCGATGAACGAGGGTGCGATGCGCCAGCTCGGCCAGCGCGAGACTGATCGACTGGCCGATGCCATTGTCAGCATCGAGTACTACATGGAGACGGTCAAGGTCGGCCGCGCCGAACCGTGGTACATGCTGGACAACGCCGAGGCCTGCCTCGCGGTCCTGCGCGACGTGGAAGAGCGACTCGGTGAAGCGGGCACACAGGCGCCTCAGCCTGAGCCTGAACCCGAGCCGCAGGCACCCGCCGTCGTCGAACCTCCGCCCGTCGTGTCCGAAGAAAAGGGCGAACTGGATCCGGAGTTGCTCGAGCTGTTTATCGAGGAGGCCGGCGAAGAGGTCACGTCGATCAAGCAAAACCTGCCGGCCTGGGCGAACGCACCGGACGATATGGAAACGCTGATCAGCGTCCGCCGTTCTTTCCATACGCTGAAGGGCAGTGGTCGCATGGTCGGCGCGGAGCGAGTCGGCGAATTCTGCTGGTCCGTCGAAAACCTGTTGAATCGCCTGATCAACCGCACGCTGGTGCGCACCCCGCCGATGGTCCAGTTCATACTCGACGCAGCGAATGCGGTGCCCGAGCTGATCGAACAGCTGGAGGTAGGCAGCGAACCGGAGGCGGATATTCCGCTGCTGATGGCGAAGGCCAATGCGTTCGCGGAAGGCGACCCGAATGCCGCGGACATGGTGCTGGAGTCGCCGGCAAGTGAGAGCCGGGCCGAACCCAAGCTGGAGATGGATCCTGTCCTGCTGGATATCTTCTCCAAGGAAACGGCAGGACACCTGGCCGCGATAAAGGTCTACCTCGACGCCTGCGAGGGCGAGAGCGCGCCTTTCGATGTCACCGAAAAACTGCATCGCGCCTGTCACACGCTGCACGGCAGCGCGAACATGGCGAACGTGGAACGCAGCGTTGCTGTCGGTGGCGCACTCAATCGCTACGTCCGACGTATTTACGACTACAAGATTGGTTTCGACGACGAAGGGCTGAAACTGCTGCGCCACGCCGCACACGCGCTGGCCACCATCGTCTCGGACATCAACCAGCCGGACCGGGACCGGAAGGACTACGGTGAGCTCGTGTCCCGCCTGCTGGAAAAGGCGGACGAGATTCAACCGGACGGCACGGTCGTCAGCATCAACGAACAGGTCGTCGAGCCCGAGCCCGATGCCGAGCCGGAACCCGAACAGGCGGTCGAGGCGGAAGCGGATTACGACGCCGAGATTGCGTCGATCTTCGCTGAGGAATCCGCGGAACTGCTCGAGTCTATCGACAGTGCGTTCGATACCTGGCGCGGTGACAAGCAGGACGCCCAGTCTCTGGATGCCCTGAAGCGCGACCTGCATACACTCAAGGGCGGAGCGCGCACAGCCGGCATCACGGCTATGGGCAACCTCAGCCATGAAATCGAAACCCTGCTGATCTCGCTGGGACACGGTTCCGTCGAAGGCAGCAATGCCATCGATGAACTGTTACTCGGCAGTATCGACGAGCTGCACCGCATGCGCGACCTCGTGATTGCAACCCGTCCGGTGCCCGCCGCGAAAGACATCGAGCGGCGTATCCAGCAGGCGAACGCGGGACAGGCCGTTGCCGAAACTGAGCCGGTCGAGACGGCCGAGTCGCTTGATGTTGAGCAGGCTGAACCGGCGTCGTTCTCGTCGGAGCCCGACGACACCGTCAGCATGGTGATTCTCGATTCGCCGCTCGACACTGATCTCGCCGAAATCGCGTTTTCCGATGTTGCTGCCGAGGAGCAGGATAGCGCACCGGAACCTCCGCCGGCCGAAGAGCCTGTCGTGGAGACGGGGGAAGTCGAGGCCGAAGTCGCCGAAGAGCCAGCGCCTGAAGAGGCACCCGAAGCGGCTGTCGAAGCGGAGCCCGAGCCTGCTGAATGGCAGGAACCGGAGCCTGAACCGACGCCTGAGGCGGAGCAGGCAACGGCCTCGGACGACGCTCACGAACCTGAACCAGAGCCTGAACCCGAGCCCGAGCCCGAGCCCGAGCCCGAGCCCGAGCCCGAGTTCGAACCCGAACCCGAACCCGAGCCGGTAACGGACATCGAGCCGGTGCCCGTCTCGGATACGTTGCCACCGGAGGCCACGGTGCCGCCAACGCCGGAGGCGCCGCCACTGCGCACGATTCGCGCCCCGGACAATCGACAGGAGTTCGCGCGTGTTGACGCCGAGCTGCTTGAGAACCTGCTCAACGCGGCGGGTGAAGTCAGCATCTATCATTCGCGCCTGAACCAGCAGATCAACACGTTCGAATTCCACGTGGAAGAGATCGGCCAGACGGTCCACCGTCTGCGAGACCAGTTGCGCAAGCTCGAGATAGAAACCGAGGCACAGATCATGGCCGGCCACCAGGAAACGATGGTCGCCAAGGACTTCGATCCGCTCGAAATGGACCGTTATTCGACGATCCAGCAGTTGTCCCGGGCACTGGCCGAGAGTGCCAACGACCTCGACAGCCTGCGCGACCTGCTCAATGGTGTTACGCGCGAGGCGGAAAGCCTGCTGGTCCAGCAGTCGCGCGTGACCGCCGAACTGCAGGATGGCCTGATGCGCACTCGCATGGTGCCGTTCGAACGCCATGTTTCGCGCCTGACCCGCCTCGTCCGCCAGCAGGCCAGTGAATCGGGCAAACGGGCGGAACTCGCGGTTGAAGGTGCGTCGGGTGAGCTGGATCGCCAGGTGCTGGAGAAGATGCTTCCGCCGTTCGAACATATGCTCAGGAACGCGGTAGTCCACGGTATCGAGACGCCTGAGAATCGCATCGCCGCCGGCAAGCCGGCGGTCGGGCGCATCACGATTCGCCTGAATCGCGAAGGCGCGGAAATGGTGATCGACGTCGCCGACGATGGCGCCGGTCTTGATGTGAACACGATTCGTCGCAAGGCAACGGAGCTCGGCATGCTGTCCGCTGACAGCGATGTGAAAGACGCGGAGATCATGGACCTGATCCTGACGCCGGGATTCTCGACCGCTGGCAAGGTCACCCAGGCGGCGGGCCGCGGCGTCGGTATGGACGTTGTCGCCAACGAGATCAAGAAACTCGGTGGCAGCCTCGCAATTTCCTCCGTCACCGGGCAGGGCACCAATTTCACCGTTCGCCTGCCGTTCACGCTCGCGATTACACAGGCGCTGGTCGTCCGCACCGGTGACGAGGTGTATGCGCTGCCGTTGCCGTCTGTTGAGGGCGTTGCACGCATACCGCGCGCCGAGCTCGAAAACCTGCTGAGCCAGAGCGAACCGAGCTACCAGTACGGAGAGCAGACCTATCGCTTCCGTCACCTCGGTATGTACGTTGGTGGCAAGGCGGCACAGTTACCCGAGGATGAGGCGAGTGTGCCCGTAATCCTGATTCGTGCCGGCGAATTCTCGGCCGCGCTGCTGACCGACGAAATGCTGGCCAGCCAGGAGATCGTCGTTAAATCCGTCGGTCCGCAGCTGTCCGGTATTCGGGGTGTTGCCGGCGCAACGATTCTCGGTGATGGCCGCATCGTTCTGATTCTCGACATCAACTCGCTGGTTCGTACCGGCGCGCCGGTGGTCGAGCTGAAGAGTGCGGCGCCGGCGCCAGCCGATGATCGACCGCTGGCCCTGGTTGTCGATGATTCGATTACCGTGCGGCGCGTCACCGAACGTTTCCTGCAGCGTCACGGCCTGCGCGTACTGACCGCGAAAGACGGCCTTGACGCCATCTCGGTCATGTCGGATCACAAGCCGGACATCATCCTGCTGGACATCGAGATGCCGCGCATGGATGGCTACGAATTTGCGTCGCACGTCAGGAATGACGACCGTGTCGCCGACGTGCCGATCATCATGATTACGTCACGCGTCGGTGACAAGCACCGTGCGCGTGCGATCGAGCTGGGCGTCAACGACTACCTGGGCAAGCCATACCAGGACGCCCAGCTGATGGAGGCCATCCAGCGGCAGCTGGAAGACCGGGGGATCGAACTTAAGTGACCGAAGAGCTCTACAGCCTGCTGGTGCCGCTCGACGGGGACCGCCTCATTGTCCCGCGTGCCTGCGTTGCAGAAGTTGTGCGCTACAGCAAGCTCGAACACGAGCCGGGAACCGAGGATTACGTGCTGGGCAACCTGATGTGGAACGGCCGCAGCCTGCCGGTTGCGTCTTTCGAGGGCTCAATGGGCAAGGATATTCCCTCGGTAACCGGTCGCACGCGTATCGTCATCTTCGTCGCTTCAAGCGGTGCACTGAAAAACGGCTACTTCGGTGTCCTGACACAGGGCTTCCCGCAGCTGGTTCGCGTTAACAATGACGTGCTGCGTTTTGAGTCCGACGAAGGCTGGCCGGAGGACGCTCCCGTCTACTGCCGCGTCAAAATGATCAATGAGTTCCCGCTGATCCCGAACCTGGATCGGCTGGAGGCCCTGCTCGCGGCCAGTCAGGACTGAAGGTCACCCCAGAGTAATTGAACGGCGGTCATTGACGCGATCGCTGCCGTTTCCGTACGCAACACGCGCGGGCCCAGTGAGACCGGGGAAAAGCCGGCGACTGTGGCGTCTTCTTCTTCGCGCTCGCTGAATCCACCCTCCGGGCCAACCAGCAGGCACAGCGCGTGGTCTGTCGGGGATTGCTGTGCGGACAGCGGGGCGCCACTTCGCGGATCAAGGATGAGGCGCGACTGCGGCAGGGCAGCCTGCCCGAACCAGTCGTTCAGCATCACCGGCGCATCGACCAGCGGCGGGCGGGTACGGCCGCTTTGTTCGCAGGCGCTGTTGGCGATGCCCTGGAAATGCTCGTGGCGTTTCGCCAGCCGCGAACCTTCCAGCCTGACCGTACCGCGATGCGTCAGCACCGGCGTGATTCTCGAGACACCCAGCTCCGTGGCCTTTTGCACCACGGTATCCATGCGGTCACCCCGTGACATGCCTTGTACCAGCCAGATGTCCAGCGGCGATTCGACATCGACATCACGCGAGGCGACGGCTTCAACCGTTGCCGAGTTGCGTGAAAAGGCGGTGACTCGTGCGACCCACTCACCGCAGTCACCGTTAAAGATCGCGAGCTCATCGCCGGTCTTCATTCTCAACACCTTGCCGAGATAGCGAGACTGGTCGGGCGGCAGCTCATGCACACTGCCTGCGTGGATCGTGTCGGGAACGAAAAGACGGGTCATGCCGCTTGTTTTTGTACGTCGATGTGCCGACTATCGGTGTTGTCATGAGTTCAGGCAAGACCACGCGGAATTTGAAGGTCGATACGGCGACCGGTTTACTGGCGGGAGCGAGATTCTGCGAGAGCCCCAACGCCGACGATCGGCCGGAGGCAGCCACGATCGATACGCTGGTGCTTCACGGTATCAGTCTGCCGCCCGGGGAGTACGGCGGCCCCGCTATCGAGGCCCTGTTCATGAACTGCCTCGATCCGAACGAACACCCGTACTTCGAAGGCATCTCCGGTCTCCAGGTGTCGGCACATCTGCTTGTTCGCCGGGACGGCGAGCCCGTCCAGTTCGTGCCGTTCCATCGACGCGCCTGGCACGCCGGTCTCTCGGCGTTTCGCGAACGCGAACGCTGCAACGATTTCAGTATTGGCGTCGAGCTCGAAGGTACCGACGATGACCCCTACACCGACGCACAATACGCGACCTTGCTGACCGTCATAACCGCATTGCTGGACGCCTATCCTGCATTAACGACACGCCGGATCGCCGCACACGCCGACATCTCCCCGGGCCGCAAGACCGATCCGGGCCCTGCGTTCGACTGGCTTCGACTGTATGATGGTCTCAGGACGATCGCTGAAAGCAACAAAGCATGCACCTGATAGCCCTGTTAATCGGACTCGTTATTGAGCGGCTCGCTACCCAGCTGTTTCACCTGCGCCGACTGCGATGGCTCGAGCGCCTGATCGGCGGCGGCTTGTCATACGCCGCGCGGTTTTCCAACTGGCCGACACTGATTCCTATCGTCGTGCTGGGTGCCCTGCTGGTCCTGCCTGTCCTGCTCATCACCCTGTCGCTGGGTGATTCCCTGTATGGCTTCCCGTATCTCGTGCTGTCGGTTGTGGTGCTGTTCTTCTCGCTGGGACCCAACGACATTGGCGAAGACGTCAATGAATATTGCGACGCGCTGGAAGCCGGCGACGATGAAAAGATTCGGCAGACCGCCAAGGCGATCGTTGAAGACGATGTGCCGGCCGACGCGCTTGAGCGTTGCCAGTGTGTTGAGGAGGCGGTTGTCGTGCAGGCCAACAACCGTCTGTTCGCCGTCATTTTCTGGTTTGTCCTTTTGGGACCGCTGGGTGCGTGGGCGTACCGGGTTTCCGATCTGATGCGTCGTTGCGCGGTGTTCCAGGCGGGCAGGGACGACCAGGAACTCAGCGATCGCGTCCGTGATACAGCCATCGAACTGCAGGGCTGGCTCGCCTGGATTCCGGCGCGCCTGACCGCGATCGGCTACGCGACTGCCGGGCATTTCGACGCTGCCATTTCGGCCTGGCGAAACCCCGAAACGCAACACGCCGGTGGCGCGTCTGACTCAAACGAGCACCTGCTTGCGCGCGTCGGTATGGGTGCTTTGGATATTGATACCGACGAAGACGACGATCCGACCGAGCGCGGCGTGTTTGGTGCCACCGCTGCCAATCGCCTCGTGTTCCGCCTGCTGCTGATCTGGGCAACGTTCATCGCTGCCATGACCTTGTACGGTTGGACGCTGTAACGCCGCGTGCGGCGCTGCTTGCAGCGCTGACGCTTCCTTTGCTTTTTTCCACAGCGTGCGAGCCACGACAAACCGCAGACGTCGACGAGCCTGCGGCACCTCGACTGGTCACGCTTGCGCCCCACCTTGCCGAAATCGTTTACGCTGCCGGCGCCGGCGAGCAGCTAGTGGGTGTCAGCGCCTACACCGACTTTCCGGCAGAGGTTCTCGAGCTGCCGCTGGTCGGTGACGCCTTCACCGTTGACCAGGAGCAACTTAAGCTGCTCGGCCCCGACATCCTGCTCGCGTGGGAAAGCGGTATGCCGTCGTCGACCATTGATGATCTGCGTGCCGCCGGCCATCGTGTCGAAGTCATTCGTACACGCGGACTCGGCGATATCGAGGCCGCTATGCGACGAATAGGTGAGCTCGCCGGCACCTCGGATACGGCGGAAAGCGTTGCTGACGATTTTCGCGCAGAACTTGATGCGCTTACGCTGGAATACGCAGACCGGGAAACGCTGTCGGTGTTTTTCCAGATTGCAGAACGTCCGCTGTATACCGTCAACGGCGATCACTACGTTAGTGAGTTGCTTCGGCTGTGTGGCGGGGAGAACATTTTCAGCGATCTCGGCACGCTGGCACCGAGTATCGACGTTGAGGCCGTTGTTGCGCGAGACCCCGAGGTCTTGGTGACCGCCGGCAGATTGAGTGCACTGGACGCCTGGCGGTCCTTTGCAACGATGGAGGCCGTCCGCCACGAGCGGTTTGTTGTACTCCCCGCAGACGAAACCGGGAGACCCGGGCCGCGTGTGCTTACGGCGGCCCGGGCGGCGTGCAAAGCGCTGGATGAGCAGCGGGCCTTGCCCGCGAACTGACGAGTCTAGCGGTCCCGACTCCAGAGAACCTCTTCGCCGTTTTCTTCTCTCGACAGGATGCGAGCGAAGACGAACAACAGGTCGGACAACCGGTTCAGGTAACGCAGGACCTCAGCGCGAACGTCTTCCGTATCGCCCAGTGTCGCGGTCCGGCGTTCCGCCCGGCGAACGATGGTTCGTGCCAGGTGGCAGGCAGCCGCTGCCGGTCCACCGCCCGGCAGGATGAAGTCCTTCAGCGGAGGCAGGGAGTCGTTGTGCGCGTCCAGCGCCTCCTCGAGTCGCTGTATGTGCTCGTCGGTGATCGCGGCGTAACCCGGGATGCAGAGTTCGCCGCCCAGTTCGAACAGGTCGTGCTGCACGTCGGTCAGAACGGCGCGCAGCGCCTCCGGCACCGACTCATTCGCGAGCACCACGCCGATAGCGCTGTTGGCTTCGTCAACCGTACCGTAGGCTTCGACGCGCGCGCTGTTCTTCGGCGTCCGGCTGCCGTCGCCGAGGCCGGTCGTGCCGTCATCGCCCGTGCGCGTGTAGATCTTGCTTAGTCTGTTACCCATATCGGCTTACCAACGCGTCCTCAGCTCGACGAACAGGCTGCGCTCCTGCATGCGGAATCCCGCTGCTGTCTCGTAGTCGGTGTCGAGGACATTCTCAACGCGAGCGCTTAACTGGATGCGTTCGCTGACCTGGTAGATGCCACTCAGGTTTGCCAGAACGTAGCCCGCCAGCGGCGTGCCACCGAAGTCTTCCCGGTGTCCGCTGCCAAGCACGGACAGGCCGAGGCGATGCTGGCCGATGTTCTGCTGGTAGCGGACGTTCACGGTCTGCTCGGCGCGACGCAGAAGGCGCGTATCGGTTGTGCGGTTTTCGGCGCGCTGGTTGGTGAAGCTGCTGCTGAACGTGAAGCCCTCACCCTGGTAGCGGTAGCCAAGTTCGGCGCCGCGCACGCGAGCCTCATCGACATTCACCAGCGTGAAATTGACGAACTCAAACTCAATCAGGTCCTCGATGTCATTCTGGTAGATATCGAAGGAGACTTCGTGACGCGTCGCCGGCGAATACTGAAGGCCCGCCTGCCATTCGGTGGCAACCTCGGGATTCAGGTCCGGGTCGCCGCCGAAACCAAAGCGATCGAACGCGTCCGGTGCACGGAAGGCACGCGCGGTACCGACGTTAAGTGTCAGGTCGTCTCGCAGGTCACGTGCGTACTCCAGGTTCCAGGTCGTCTCGGTGCCAAAGCTGTCGTAATCCGTCACTCGAAGCGCCGCGAAGACTCGCTGGTTCTGGCCTGACCACTGGTTCTGGACGAACACAGCGCGGACATCCGTGTCTTCGTCAAAGGGTGAGCCGAAGGACAGCGCCTCAGCATTCTCATCGACAAAAAACAGGCCACCCGTCAGAAGGTTGTTACCCATGGTACGGCTGAGTTGCCAGTCAACGGTGGTCCTCGTCGAATCAACGAAGTCGGGGATCTGGTTCTGGCGAATCTCGTCCTGCATCTGCGACACGATGAGCGAGCTGCTGCCGAAGTCGCCGAGGGTGTGGTTCCACTGCAGGGCCGTTGTGTTGTTGGTGAAGTCCTGGTCGACCGGCGAGAGGAAGAAGTCGAGGTATTCGACGTTGCCGTCAGCGTTCCACAAGCGCAGCGACACGTCGCCGCCGTCATAAGGTGCGCGTGCGTAGGCGTTCACCGTCAGGTTGTCGTAGCCACGATCGATATCGGCGGTGAGACTCGGTGAGAAGCCGTCGGTATCCGCACTGTCGATCGTGATACCGAATTCGAACGCATCGTCACGATAGCCGCCGCTGACGAACGCGTTTCGGGAGTCAAAACTACCTAGTCCCAGGCCCGCTTCGATCGTGCTGTCGCCGCGGCGCGTGATGATGTTGATCACGCCGCCGATTGCGTCCGTGCCGTACAGCGCGGAGCGGGCACCCTTGACGATTTCGACGCGCTCAATGACTTCAGGCGACACGTGCTGGAAGGCCGCACCGCCGATGGTACCGGGGTTCATTCGCACACCGTCGACGAGCACGAGGACGTGGTTGCTCTCGGTACCGCGCAGGAAGACAGACGTAGCCTGGCCGGGCCCGCCGTTGCGACCGATATCAATGCCTGCCTGGAAGCGCAGCAATTCGGCGAGGTCGGCCGCACCCGACAGTTCGATGTCTTCGCGACTGATAACGGTGACCGGCACGATGGCGTCGGTGATCGGAATTTCGCTTCGTGTTGCCGTGACGACGATCGTGTCAGAAGCGCTGATTTCGGCTGCGTTAACCGCAGGCGCCAGCAGGCATGCCAGCAGGAAAGGTCTGTGGACGTTCATGAGTACCCCGTTTGCGTGCCGCCCGCACGCGTGTGTTATTTGCCAGACGCGCGGGGGGAGACAGGGGTGAGACACCCGAGCAGCCGCCCACCGCGCTGTTCGTTTACACACCGGGCCGGTCTCCGGGCTGACGAGTGGACCAGCGGTCCGACTCCAGCGCCTTCCCGCGAGTCTTGCGTTTCTCGCAGTGGCTCCCGGCACGGAATTGTTCCTCGCCAGGATGCTGAAGTTTCACTCGATCACCGTTGCGGGGGCAGCGTCGGATTCTATCCAGCGGAGTTCGTGGATATCGCCGACTTCCCGTTCACCCGATCATGCCTTCACGGGTTCACCTGATGTCGGCGGCC
>CAZSIQ010000044.1:0-27548 GCA_964606915.1 uncultured Woeseiaceae bacterium
ATCAGTGTCTGATCGGCCGGATAGAAAGACGATCTTATCCCTGGCCTATCAGTGTCTGATCGATAATGTCACACAGGCAATGGATTACGACGAGGTGGACTTCCTGGATACGCGCCGTGCGACTCGCCGGAACGCGAATCTCCACGTCCGAACCGTGATAGATCCCGGCCATATCACCGCCATCCCGACCAGTGAGTGCGACGACCGACATCGAACGATCGTGCGCCGCTTGGATAGCGCGTATCACGTTCGCCGAGTTACCGCTCGTCGAGATCGCGAGCAGCACGTCGCCCGGCTTACCGAGCGCGCGAACCTGCTTGCTGAAGATTTCTTCATACGCATAGTCATTACTGATGGAGGTCAGCGTGCTGCTGTCGGTTGTCAGCGCCATCGCCGGCAGGCCCGGACGTTCCATTTCGAAACGATTCAGAAGTTCAGACGAGAAATGCTGTGAATCGGCTGCTGAACCGCCGTTGCCGCAGGAGAGAATCTTGCCTTCTGCCGCCAGGCAGTCGCTCATCAACTTGCCGGCCTCGGCAATAGCATCGCTGATGGCATCAGCGGCGGCTTGCTTGGTCTCGATACTCTCGGCGAAGTGTTCGCGAACGCGAGCGATGGTGTCCATGGTGTTTCCCGGGATTGTCTGGGCGCAAATTCTAGCAGCTCACGCCAGCCGATAGGCGTTCAGAGCGATGGTGTCCACTGTGAGGGCGGGCTCAGGGCCGGAATGCATCCTTTAACCAGCTGATTTTGCCGTCGTCGATGCCAATGACATCGAAGCGGCAGACACAAACCGCGAGCTCGGGATGCGTCGACAAGTAGCCCTGTGCAGCCAGTGTCAGTTTACGTTGCTTTCGTTGATCGACGGTCGCTGCCGCGCAGCCAAAGCGATTGATACCGCGATAACGGACCTCAACGAAGACAACGCAGTCTTCGTCCACCGCAATAATGTCGATTTCGCCGAACCGGTTACCGGCATTGGCATCGAGAATCCGCAGGCCGTGTCGTTCGAGAAAGCGCCGCGCGTGTTGCTCGTGCTGACTGCCTAGAGCTCGCGCAGCGGCCACGTCGACTGGTCATCAACACCCGGGTCGACGACGTCAATTGCTGGCTGGTCAGCCGCGTTGTCGAGCGGTTGCGGAATGGCTTCACCGCCGATGAACTCTGCCCACGCCAGCGACCGGTGCAGTCGCCCGTCCTGGTCGAGAGACAGCAGGCCGGTGGCACCGTCGAGCGGCACCATGCGACCGTCGCGACTGGCATGCAGCGGTGCGACCAGCTGGTAGGCGTCGTAGCCCATCGCATGCAGGCGCGCCAGGCGGCGCTGCTGGGGCCAGTATTCGTTGAAAAGCTCTGGCAGGTATTCAATCCATCCCTGCGGTTGTACGACCCACGGTGCATCGGCGAAGCCGACACCATTGAGGTCGGAGTTGGAGCGGCCGTCCAGGTTGTTGACCGAGGACGTCGCGTACACCGGCAGGTCGCCCGAGTAGTGAAACTTGAGCTGCGATTTGAGCAGTCGGCCGTTGGCTGCGTCCGCACCCAGGAAAATGAACTCCGCGTCTTCCCGTCGTCGTGGATCAAACTGCAGTGGCCCGCCGACGATGGCACGCATACGCGTGTAGCGACGAACGCTGCCGGACAGAGCCATGAGGTCTTCGATCGCGCCCGAGTAATCCGGATTGCCGGTGGTGTACTGGCGATAGTCCAGCATCGTCCCGCCGAGCGATTCGAAGTGCTGCACGAATGCGGTCAGAACACGTCGCCCCCAGCTGCTGTTCGGAACCAGCGCGAGCGCTCGCGTATGGCCTTCGGCGATGGCGCGCTCCGCGGCCGAGACGGCTTCGTCTTCCGGCGACAGGGCAAACTGGAACAGGCCCGGCGGCGCCATGGTTTCGTCAGCGAGATTGTTTAGCGCGAGAACCGGAACCGGCAGTAAAACGCCGTTAGCGAGTTCGGAGACGCTGGAACGCAGCAACGGACCGACGACGAACTCGGCACCATCCGCTACCGCTGTCTCATACGCGGCAATCGCACCGCCTTCGCTCTCGACGTCATACACCCGCACCGTCTGGCGGTCGTCAAGGCCGCCGGCGGTGGCGAAGTAGGCGCCCATAAAGCCGTTCTGGATGGCCAGTCCGGCACTCGCCGTGCGGCCGCTCAGGGGCAACAGCAACGCAATGCGTCTCGGGTACTCGAGCAGCACATCGTCGGGCACCTGCAGGCCACTGATGATCTCGATCGCCGGATGTTGCGGGTATTGTTCCCGCCAGCGGACCAGGCCATTGCTCCAGCCGATCCCCTGTTCCCCGGTGGTACGGGCCAGCGACGCGAGCGTTAACCATCCCTGCACATCGGGGTCTGTCGTGACACCCGCGGCTTCGCGAAGAACAATCGGGTGCGTGCTTTTCAGGCCTTCCCACAGCCTGCGTCGATTGTCGAGGATCGCCTCGCCGGAGTTCATCCAGGTTTCGCGTTGTGCCATCAGCTGTACGGCGCGCTCGGGTTCTTCCTTGGCAATCCACGCATCCGCTCTTGCCGCATCTACTCTCGACCGATCGGACTGCGACAACGGTGAGCGGCTCAGCGGTTCGAGTAACGCGATGGCATCGTCCACGCGATCGTCCGCGATCAGCAAGGCTGCCGTGTTGACGGTCCAGAGCGCCTCCAGGTCAGCCGACGGCGCGACCGGCACGGCACGCATCGCGTTGACGGCACGCGCCCGATCGCCGGCACGCAGCCATTGCTCGACGGCAAGCAAGGTCAGGCGGTCTCGCTCAATGCCTTCCGCTTCCGCGGCGAGGCCGATGTAGGCCGACGCGGCGTCCGCGTGGTTGCCGGTCTGTGCCTGGCGCAAAGCGCGGTTTTCAGCCTGTGATCCGCCAAAGCCGACGCCACCCGTCGTTGCACATCCGCCAATCAGCAGACTGAGCAGGAGGAGCAGGAGTACGGGCTGTGCAGGATGCATGACTGTCTTCATAATGCGGGTCACAAGTCTTCGCGAAGAGAATGAATGAGCGGCACGTTATTCGTCGTTGCCACACCGATCGGCAATCTCGCCGACCTGTCGACACGTGCGGCAGAGGTGCTTGCGCAGGTCGACGTCATCGCGGCTGAGGATACGCGGCACACCGGCCGATTGCTATCTCACTTAATGCTAAGAAAGCCCTTATTCGCGTTGCATGACCACAACGAAAGCGAGGTAGCGACAGCCCTGCTGGATCGGCTTGATAACGGTGAAAACGTCGCTCTCGTCAGCGACGCCGGCACACCGTTGGTGAGCGACCCTGGCTATCGACTCGTGGACGGTGCACATCACCGCGGCATAACGGTGTCGCCCGTACCGGGGCCCTCGGCGGCCGTGGCTGCGATGTCGGCAGCCGGTCTTGCCAGCGATCGCTTTACCTTCGAGGGATTCCTGCCGCACAAGGCAACGGCGCGCCGCCAGCGCTTATCGGACCTCGCGAGCGAAACGCGTACCCTCGTTTTCTTTGAGTCTCGCCACCGGATTGCTGACAGTCTGAAGGACATGGCCGATGCCTTCGGCAGTGAACGGCGCGCCTGTATCGCCCGTGAACTGACCAAAATGCACGAGCAGGTTGTTCGTTTGACACTCAGCGAACTTCAGCAAGCGCTTGCGACCGGCGATATCGACGAGCGAGGCGAGTTCGTTGTCGTCGTCGACGGAGCGCCGGACAGCGCAGACAGCAACGTCGACAGCGACCGGTTGCTGATAGCGCTGGCCGACAGGCTGCCGGCGAAGGAGGCCGCCAAAGTGGCTGCTGAAGTCACCGGTGAGCGTCGCAATGCCCTGTACGCGCGACTGCTGGAGCTCACACGCAAGACGTAAACGTGAGACAATCGCCGGTCCGGAGAACGTCGGAGTCGGCCAGGCAGTCGCTGCCAGGGATTTCCCTGGTGGAGGAAAGTCCGGGCTCCTTCGGACAGGGCGCCAGGTAACGCCTGGAGGGCGCGAGCCCATGGAAAGTGCCACAGAAAATATACCGCCAGGGTTCGCCCTGGTAAGGGTGAAAAGGTGCGGTAAGAGCGCACCGCGCGACTGGTAACAGGCCGCGGCACGGTAAACCCCGCCTGGAGCAAGACCAAATAGGGAAGCATGCAGGGCAACCTGCACCGCCGGTTCCGAGCGGGCTTCCGGGTAGGTTGCTAGAGGCGGCCGGCGACGGCCGTCCCAGATGAATGATTGCCCACGACAGAACCCGGCTTACGGCCGGCTCCGACTTTCTCCGGATCCTCTTCCCCAAAAAAGACCAATCAAAACAATAACTTGAGGCCTTTACGGCGCGCTTCTGCGCACGCATGGCGGTTTCCGCCGGCTTTTGCCGGAAAACGGGCGCTCAGGGCCGGTTTTTGCCCTAAATTAAGGTCATGTCGAAAGAAGTGCCCGCAAGTTATTGATTTAGTTATCCAGCACCTGCCATTTTTCGCCCGATTCTGTCCACCGAAGCGCCCCTAAGTCCCTGTACAACAACACAAATCGAAGGGCGTCTGTTGACGCTCAAACAGGGCGATCCTATAGTGTCGAAAAGTGGTAAAAAGTGGGAGGAAATGGGTAATCGGCCCGAAATTGTCGCCAACCCGGCGAATTCGGACCAGCCCGTGTGGTCGTGTTTCGAGGTGCAACCAAAGTCACGCTGGACGCCAAAGGGCGTATGGCCGTGCCGACCCGGTATCGGGAGCGGCTCGCGGCCCGTTGTGATGGCCAGATTGTTGTCACCGTCGACAAAGACTACTGCCTCCTTGTTTATCCACTGCCCGACTGGGAAGAACTCGAAAGAAAGCTCGTTCGTTTACCGAGCATGAACCCCGTCGCGCGTCGTCTGCAGCGAATTATGGTGGGTTATGCGACCGAGGTCGAACTGGATGCGAGTGGTCGCATCCTCGTGTCGAGGGAGCTCAGGGATTTTGCGGGGTTGTCGAAGCAGGCAATCCTGATTGGACAGGGAAACAAGTTCGAACTTTGGGATGAGGAGCGCTGGACGGAAAAACGGGACGCGTGGCTCGGTGAGGATGAAGACGTCGATCTTCCCGCCGAACTCGAATCCCTGTCGTTCTGACGGTGCCCGGCAATGACGACCGGTGCACACGTTCCGGTTCTGCTTGAGCCGGTTTTAGAAGGGTTGGATGTCAAAAAGAGCGGCTGTTACCTCGATGCGACTTTCGGTCGCGGCGGGCACAGCAAAGCGATCATGGACCGCCTTGGCGAGGGTGGGCGGCTGATCGCGATAGACCAGGATCCGGCGGCAGTCGAGTCGGTGAGCGATGAGCTGGGGCGCGACGCGCGTTTCGAAATTATCAGGGGTAATTATGCGGAACTTGAAGCTTTCCTTGGAGCAAGAGGACTGGTTGGACGTGTCGACGGAATTCTCATGGATCTCGGAGTCTCGTCACCACAGCTCGACGAAGCAGAGCGAGGCTTCAGTTTCCTCCGTGACGGGCCTCTGGACATGCGAATGGATCCGGGAGCAGGGACCAGCGCCGCCGGCTGGCTGGATGGAGTGGAAGAAAAGGAATTGAGACGGGTCCTACGAACCTACGGTGAAGAAAAGTCCGCTGCGCGAATTGCAAAGGCAATCGTCGCGGCCCGCGATCGCGCTCCCCTCGAAACTACGCTCCAGCTCGCCGACGTCGTCGAACAGGCGGCACCGCAGCATGGTTCAAGAAAGCACCCGGCGACCAAGACCTTCCAGGCAATCCGGATCTACATCAACGACGAGCTCGGGCAGCTTGAGCGAGGCCTGGAGCAGGCCGTCAAGGTGCTTGCGCCGGGCGGTCGACTCTGTGTGATCACGTTCCACTCGCTTGAAGATCGCATCGTCAAACGTTTTATGCGCGACCAGTCGAAGGAGCCGGAGCAGTACCGGGGGATGCCGCACATTCCCGAGGAGTTCCGCCCGCCGCTCTCACTGGTCGGCCGTTCGCTGACGGCGACGGATGCAGAAATTGACGCCAACGTGCGTGCACGCAGTGCGCGTTTGCGGATCGCGGAGAAGGCGGCATGAACGGTCGTCCTGCGCTGCTGACCCTGGTGCTCGCATTTGTCTGCGTGATCAGTGCGCTGGCGCTGGTGTACACGCGCCACCAGTCGCGCGAGCTGTTCGTCGAGCTCGAAACACTGAGCAAGGAAAGCGACGACCTGAAGATCGAATACGGCCAGTTGCAGCTTGAGCAAAGTGCACGAGCGGCGCTGTCAGAAATAGAAGACTTTGCCCGCGATGAACTGTCGCTGGAGCGACCTGAATCACAGGACATCACGGTAATAGAGCAGTAATGAGTCGAGGCGCACGGACCAAGCAGCAAATCGCCGGCAGCTTCCGCATGAGAAGCGGTGTCGTGCTGTGCCTGTTGCTGGTCGGCGGCGCGAGTCTGCTCGGGCGTTCGTTCATGTTGCAGGTGCACCAGAAAGACTTCCTGAACGCACAGGCCGACAGCCGCCACCTGCGGACTGAAACCATCATGGCGAACCGCGGCCCGATCACCGATCGACACGGCGAGCCGCTTGCGGTCAGTTCACCCGTCGACAGCATCTGGGCAGAGCCTGCGAAACTGCTCAAGGCGGTAGACCAGATTGGACGCCTGGCTCGCCAGCTGGGTGTCGGCGAGGAAGCACTGGTACGCAAGCTCGCCGCGAACAACGAGAAGCAGTTTCTCTACCTGAAGCGCCACATGACACCGGAACGTGCGAGTCGCGTTATGGCCATGGGGCTTCCCGGTGTGAACACACAGCGCGAATATCGTCGCTATTACCCGGCGGGCGAGGTAGCCGGGCAGGTCATCGGGCTGACGGATATTGACGACGTTGGCATCGAGGGACTGGAAGACTCGCTTAACGCCTGGATGGCCGGCAAGCCGGGTGCGAAGCGCGTGCTGCGAGACCTGCACGGTCGGGCCGTCGAGGACGTCGAGAGCATTCGTCCTGCGCGCAACGGCCAGGCATTACGCACCAGTCTCGACCTGCGCATCCAGTACTTCGCCTACCTCGCGCTGAAGAACGCGGTGCTTGACAACCGGGCGAAAACCGGTTCCGTCGTCGTCATGGACGTCCGGACGGGCGAGGTCCTGGCCATGGTCAACCAGCCTGGCCAGAACCCGAATGACCGATCTGTCGCAAACCCGGGTGGCATGCGCAATCGCGCTGCTGTGGATATCTTCGAGCCGGGATCGAGCATCAAGCCCTTTGTAATTGCCTCCGCGCTCGAAAGCGGCCAGTACCGTCCCAGCAGCGTGGTCAATACCTCGCCCGGGTTCATCACGGTCGGCCGGAAAAAGATCGAAGACAGCACGAATCTGGGGGAAATCAGCCTTACCACGGTCCTGTCGCGCTCGAGCAATGTCGGCATCACGAGCGTTGCAATGTCGCTTGAGCCCGAGCATCTGTGGACAACCCTGACCCGTTTCGGTCTCGGCCAGATTACCGGCGTCACATTTCCGGGTGAGCAAAGCGGTCGTCTGCCGGCGTTCCAGGAGTGGCCGCAGGTGACGCACGCAACGCTGTCCTACGGTTACGGTCTGTCGGTCACCGCTTTGCAGCTGGCGCAGGCGTACGCGGCACTGGGCAATGACGGTGTCATGATGCCGGCGACGCTGATGGCGGTTGACGAGACACCGTCCGGTCAGCGGGTCGTTGAAGCCAGCACGGCGCGTGCGGTTCTGCGCATGCTCGAAGAAGTCGTCAGGCCAATGGCGACCGGCAAACTGGCGCAGATCGACGGCTACCGCGTAGCCGGGAAAACCGGCACCGCGTGGAAAGCCGGGAAATTCGGCTACGAGGAAGACAAGAACGTCGCGATCTTTGCTGGCCTGGCGCCGGCGACCGATCCAAGGCTCGCTGTTGTGGTCGTCGTGGATGAGCCCGGACTGGACAAGACCTACGGCGGCGAAGTCGCCGCACCGGTCTTCGCTAAAGTCATGTCCGAGTCGCTCCGGCTGCTCGCGGTTCCGCCCGATGCGAAGCCGATTCTGAGTGCGAGCGCAGTGGCGGAGGCGCAATGAGCGTGGCTGCCGAGAAGCTCTCCATGATGACGCTGGCCGAACTCCTTGGCCGCAGCGACGTCGTGTCCATGCCGGTCCCGGGCCTGTCGATGAATTCGAGAACCCTGGCCAGGGGCGATGTGTTTCTGGCGGTGGCCGGCAAGTCGTCCCACGGTCTTGCTTTTGCCCGAGACGCCCTGTCGGCGGGCTGCAGTGCCATCGTGTTTGACCCGGAAGGCGCCCCGTCGCCGCTGCCAAATCTGCCGGTTCCGCTGGTCGCAGAGAAAGGCCTGTCGAGCCGTTTGGGTGAGCTTGCGAATCGTTTTCACGGCCTGCCGTCGTCCCGGCTGCGGGTGATCGGTGTCACCGGTACCAACGGCAAGACCACGGTGGCGTGGCTGCTCGGCGAGTGCCTGCAGTTACTGGGTCGCAAAGCGGCGTACTCCGGGACCCTCGGTTACGGGATCACCGAGATCGATGACGCGGACGGCATGACCACGCCCGATGTCGTCGAGATGCATCGTCGCATCGGCGCGCTGGTCGATGCGGGCGCCAGCGATCTTGCGATGGAGGTGTCATCGCATGCACTGGACCAGCATCGCGTGGACGGCGTGCGATTCGAGCTGGCCGTGTTCACGAACCTGAGTCGCGATCACCTCGACTACCACAAGGATATGGCGGACTACGAGTCCGCCAAGCAGCGCCTGTTCACCGAGCATGCGCCGCAACATCGCGTCATCAATGTGGACAGCGATGCCGGACGACGCATTGCCGCGGCGTGCGAAGGGCCCGTCGTCACGGTGTCCATGGTGCCGGATGCGGACGCAAGCCTTGTTATTCGCAGCGCGGAGCCTCGCTCCGACGGATTTCGGCTGGCATTCGACAGCGAGTGGGGTAACGGCGCCGTGAAGTTGCCGCTGTACGGCAGTTTCAATGTCGAGAACGCCGCCGTTGTGCTGGCCAGCCTGCTTGTGCTCGGTATCGAGGCTGCCGATGCGTCGGCGGTGCTCGAGCAGATCCAGGCGCCGCCCGGTCGACTACAGGCTGTCGGCAGCGGGTCGCCAGCCGTCGTTGTCGACTACGCGCATACACCCGATGCGCTGGAGGCCGCCCTGGCCGCCCTGCGCCCCAACTGCAACGGTGAGCTCTGGTGTGTGTTCGGTTGTGGTGGCGATCGTGACCGCGGCAAACGTGGCCTGATGGCATCCGCGGCCGAGCGCCTCGCAGACCGGGTCGTGGTGACGAGCGACAACCCGCGCAGCGAGTCACCGTCGGCCATCATTGCCGATGTCGCCGCGGGCCTTGAGCGCGCCGATGACGCGGTACTGATTGAAGACCGGGCCACCGCCATATCATGGGCGATCACCCATGCCGGGCCCAACGACCTCGTGCTCATCGCGGGCAAAGGTCACGAACGCGTGCAACTGGTCGGTGACGAGCGTCTTACGTTCTCGGATGTCGAGGTCGCGCAGGCGATTTTCGATCGGAGGGCCGGCGCATGAAGCTCTCGATCGAACAAGCGGCTGAGTGGATGGGCGGCGAGATGCACGGCAAAGCGGTCGACATCGCCGGCGTCAGCATCGACACGCGCAGTATCGACGCAGGCGAACTGTTCTTTGCCCTGCGCGGCCCGAACTTCGACGGCCATGACTACGTCGGCAAGGCTTTTGCGAGCGGTGCCGCGGCCGCCGTGGTTGAGCATGTGACGGACGCCGTCGGCACCCAGGTCGTGGTGGACGACGCAAGGCTGGCGCTGGGCCGTCTCGGGCTCGCCTGGCGTCGCCAGTTTAACCCGCTGTCGGTTGGCATAACCGGCAGTAACGGCAAGACGACGCTGAAGGAAATGATCGCATCGATTCTTTCGGTGCGCGGCAACACGCTGGCAACGGCCGGCAACCTGAATAACGACCTTGGCGTGCCGCTGATGCTGAGCCGTCTCAGTGACGAGCATGAATTCGCGGTCTTCGAAATGGGCGCGAACGCACAGGGCGAGATCGCCTACCTGGTATCGCTGGTTGAGCCGGACATCGTCCTGCTTGGCAATGCCGGGCCGGCTCACCTCGAAGGATTCGGTGGCATCGACGGCGTGGCGAAAGGCAAGGGCGAAATACTCAAAGGCACACCGAGACCACGCTGTGCTGTGCTCAATCGCGACGACGCGTACTACGACTACTGGCGGCCATTGGTCGACGACATCGACAGCCTGAGCTTCGGTCTCAGCGACGACGCTGATGTTCGGGCAAGTGATGTGTCCAGTGACCTGTCAGGCAATCGATTTACGCTGCATACCGACCTGGGTTCGATTCGAATCGACCTGCCGCTGGCGGGCGAGCACAACGTGCGCAATGCCTGTGCGGCGGCTGCCGTCGCCCGGGCTGCCGGGGTCGGCAACTCGGACATCGCGACCGGGCTCGCTGCCGTCGCGCCGGTCGGCGGCCGCCTCGCCGCGGTCGAGGGTGTGGCCGGTTGCCGCCTGTTTGATGACAGCTACAACGCAAACCCCGCGTCCGTGACGGCGGCCGGCACGTTCCTGGGTGGTCTCACCGGCAGGAGTTTCTTCGTGCTCGGTGACATGTTCGAGCTGGGCGACGATGAAGTGAGGATTCACGAGGATGTCGGCCATTCACTGAAGGAAGCGGGCGTCGATGAGCTGCATGCAACCGGCGAGCTTTGCCGTCATGCGGTACATGGATTCGGCGACGGTGCGGCCTGGTACGACTCGCAGGATTCGCTGCTCGGCGAGCTGCTGCCAAGGCTCGATGCCAACAGCAACGTATTGGTCAAAGGATCGCGTTCAATGCGCATGGAGCGCGTCGTGGCGAAGCTCCGAATCGAGGAGGCTGCCTGATGCTGCTCTACCTCACCCAGTACCTGTCGCAGTTCGAGTCCGGCTTCAACGTCTTCAATTACCTGACGATGCGCGCGATTCTCGGCACGCTGACCGCGCTCGTGATCTGCTTTGTGATCGGCCCGCGCATGATCCGCAAGCTCAGTGTCAAGCAGATCGGCCAGCCGATTCGCGAAGACGGGCCGATTACCCACCTGCCCAAGGCCGGCACGCCCACGATGGGCGGTGCACTGATCCTGACAGCCATCGCGATCAGCACGCTGTTGTGGGCAGACCTCGGCAACACCTTTGTCTGGATCGTCCTGTTCGTCACGCTGTCATTCGGCGCGATCGGTTACGTCGACGATTACAAAAAACTCATCCTGCAGGACCCGAAAGGTATCTCGGCCCGGCAGAAGCTCTTCTGGCAGTCTGCGGCGGCGATTGTTGCCGCAATTGCTTTGTACGTTACGACGGCAGATGACGAGGTATCCAGTTCGCTCCTGATACCGTACTTCAAGGATCTGTCCATTCCGCTCGGCATGTTTCAGGTCGTCGTAACGTACTTTTTTATTGTTGGTTTCAGTAACGCTGTGAACCTGACCGACGGTCTCGATGGTCTCGCCATCATGCCGACGGTCCTCGTTGGCGGCGCACTGGGACTGTTCGCCTACGTCACCGGCAACGTCAACTTCTCCGATTATCTCGGCATTCCGTACGTTGCCGGCACCGGCGAGATATTCGTGTTCTGTGCGGCCATGGCCGGCGCCGGACTCGGCTTCCTGTGGTTCAACACCTATCCCGCCCAGGTCTTTATGGGCGATATCGGTGCGCTCGCGCTCGGTGCAGCGCTCGGCGTCGTGGCGGTCATCGTGCGCCAGGAAATCGTGCTGGCAATCATGGGCGGCATCTTCGTCATGGAGACGCTGTCGGTCATGATCCAGGTGGCGTCCTACAAGCTGACCGGCAAACGCGTGTTCCGCATGGCGCCCATTCATCACCATTTCGAGCTCAAAGGCTGGGCGGAGCCCAAAGTCATTGTGCGTTTCTGGATCATCACGGTCATCCTCGTGCTGGTCGGACTGGCGAGCCTGAAGATCCGATGAGCAGGAAGACGACAGGACGCGACCTGGTTTTCGGTCTTGGCGGTACCGGACTGTCCATCGCGCGTCACCTGAAGCGGATCGGTCGCGACGCCGTGTTTGCCGACACGCGTGAGGTGCCACCGGGTCTCGAAGAGCTGGCCGAGCTGTGGCCGGACGCCGAGGTTCTGCGCGGAAACGTGGATCTCGTTGACAACATTGACCGAGTCATCGTCTCGCCCGGCATCATCGATACGCACCCGCTGCTGACGAAGGCGCGGGCGCGCGGTATCGACGTGGTGTCCGATATCGAGTTGTTCGCCGCCGCGGCGGAAGCACCGTATGTCGCAATCACCGGATCCAACGGCAAGAGCACGGTCACGACGCTGCTCGCTCACATGTGCGAGGCAGCAGACCTGAGTGTGCTGGCGGGTGGGAACCTCGGTACGCCGGCACTGGATCTTCTCGAACAGGAAAAGCCGGACTGGTACGTGCTCGAAGTGTCGAGTTTTCACCTGCAGCGGACGGCGAACTTGCCGACGGACGTTGCGGTCCTCTTGAATATCACGCCCGACCATCTCGACTGGCACGCCGATTTCGACGAATACCAGGCGACCAAGTACCGGATCTTCGACGAGGCAAAGGCCGGCGTGTTCAACCGCGAAGATGATGAGGCAGCGTCGCGCGCGACCGCCACCGGGTCCGGCATCGGGTTCGGTGCTGACTCGCCGGCTGACGACCAGTTTGGTTTGTCCAGCGAAGACGACAAGACCTATCTTGCGCAGGGCGATGTCCTGCTGCTGGACGTGCATGAACTCGCCATGGTCGGTTACCACAACCAGCTCAACGCGCTGGCTGCGCTGGCCGCCGGCCAGCTAATGCAGCTGCCCATGTCGGCGATGCTGCAGGTGCTGTGTGAGTTTCCCGGCCTGCCACATCGCATGCAGCGAGTACGCCGGCTTGCGGACGTCGACTTTATCAACGACTCGAAAGCGACCAACGTGGCTGCTGCAATTGCGTCCATCCAGTCGATCGACGGCATGCTGGTGCTGATCGCCGGCGGCGAAGGCAAGGGCGGCGACTTCAGCCAGCTCGCCAGCGCACTTGACGGCAAGCTGCGTGCCGCTGTCCTGATCGGCGTGGACGCCGAGCAGATTGCCTCTGCGCTGGATACGGTCCGGCCGGTGCAGTTTGCGAACGACATGCAGGACGCCGTTGAGCAGGCGGCCGGTTTCGCCGAGGCCGGTGACACGGTGTTGCTTGCGCCGGCCTGCGCCAGCTTTGACCAGTTCAAGAACTACATGGCGCGTGGTGATGCATTCGCCGACGCGGCAAGGGGGCTCAGGCTGTGAGCAGTACCGCGATCACCATGCCGTTCCCGGTTCGCCTGAAGACCGCGCTGCAGTTCGACCCTGTGCTGCTCGGCATCGTACTGACCATCATGATGGGCGGCCTCGTGATTCTTGCGTCGGCGTCGACGTCGATCTCCGACAGCGTCGGTGGTCACCCGTTCTATTACCTGCAGCGCCAGCTCGTGGCTGTTGTCGCCGGGTTCGCTGCTGGCGGACTCTGCCTGTTCATCCCGATGCAGTTCTGGCGCCAGATGGGGCCGGTTCTGTTGCTTGCCGGACTGGCGCTGTTGCTGGTTGTCCTGATCCCCGGCGTCGGCAAGGAAGTAAACGGCGCACGTCGCTGGGTCGATCTGGGCTTCATGAACCTGCAGGTTTCAGAGCCCGCGCGGCTCTGCTTCATCCTGTATCTCGCCGGCTTCCTCGTGCGTCACGCGAAGGATGTGCAAACACGTTTTGTCGGTTTCCTCCGACCGATGCTGGTGATGACCGTTGCCGCCGTGGCGCTGCTGGCCGAACCGGACTTCGGTGCCGCGACCGTGCTGATGTGCATCGCAATGACCATGCTGTTCGTCGCCGGTGCACGTATCCGTGACTTCCTGTTGTTCGCCATGGCCGGCGTCGTGTCCTTCGCGGTGCTGGCGCTGACGTCACCGTATCGGCTGGCCCGGCTGCAGGCCTTCATCGATCCCTGGGACGATCCGTTCAATACCGACTTCCAGCTCATCCAGTCACTGATCGCGATTGGCCGCGGCGAGTGGTTCGGTGTCGGACTCGGCAACAGCGTTCAGAAACTGTTTTACCTGCCCGAGGCGCACACCGATTTCGTGTTCGCCGTATTCGCAGAAGAGTTTGGCCTGTTTGGCTCGATCGTCGTCGTGGCCGTGTTCGCGGCACTGGTCTGGCGCTGTTTCGCCATCGCACGCCGTGCGAGCGAGGCTGACCGGGTCTTCGAGGCCTACGTTGCGGTCGGTATTGGCACCTGGCTCGGTGTGCAGGCGTTTATCAATCTCGGTGTGAACATGGGTATGTTGCCGACCAAGGGCCTGACGCTGCCGCTGGTCAGCTATGGACGGTCGAGCATGATCATGGCGATGGTCTCCATCGCGCTGTTGCTGCGCATCCACCATGAATTGAGCGTGGACGCCAAGCCGGTGAACCGTCGTCGCAAGAAGGTGAAAGCATGAACCGCGGGCCCGTGCTGATCATGGCCGGCGGAACCGGCGGACACGTCTACCCGGCACTCGCGGTGGCCGAGTCACTGCGTGCGCAGTCGAAGGATGTTGTCTGGCTGGGCACCCGGCGCGGCATCGAGGCCCGTGTCGTTCCGGCAGCCGGCATCGACGTCGAGTGGATTTCCATTCGCGGCATCCGGCGCAAGGGCGCGCTGGCACTGCTCATCGCCCCGCTGCAGATTGCGTGGGCCGTCATTCAGTCTCTGGCCGTGATGTGGCGCCGGCGTCCCAGTGCCGTGCTTGGCATGGGCGGATTTGTCAGCGGCCCCGGCGGCGTTGCCGCGTGGCTGACCCGCCGACCGCTGCTGGTGCACGAGCAGAATGCCGTTCCCGGCCTCACTAACCGACTTCTGGCGCGTCTTGCCCGGGTTGTGCTGCAAGCCTTCCCGGGCAGTTTTAACGCGCACGCTGAAACCGTGGGCAACCCGGTTCGTGAAAGCATCGCGTCTGTACCGCAGCCGCGTGAACGCTTCGTTGATCGCAGCGGCCCGATTCGCCTGCTGGTGCTCGGTGGGAGCCAGGGAGCGTTGTCGCTCAACCGGAGCGTGCCAGAGGCACTCGCGTTAATTCCGGTCGATACCCGACCGCAGGTTCGTCACCAGTGCGGTGAACGCACGGCCGACATCGCAAGAGCCGCGTACGCCGACCACGACGTCGAGGCCGAGGTCGTTACCTTCATCGATGACATGGCGGATGCCTACGCCTGGGCGGATGTCGTGATTTGCCGTTCGGGGGCGCTGACCGTCGCCGAACTGTGCGCCGTGGGCTGTGCCGCGATTCTCGTGCCGTACCCGGCCGCCGTTGATGATCACCAGACAGCAAACGCAATGCCGATGCACGAAGCCGGTGCAGGCGTCATCGTGCAAGAGAGCGAACTGTCGGCCGAGCGTCTCGCCGGGCTGGTTGCGGAATTTAGCGACCGGGATGCCTTGCTCACACGTGCCGAAAATGCGCGCGCACTGGCGAAACCGGACTCGCTGTCGCGAATCACCAAGCACTGCCTGGCGCAGGCGGGAGGGACCGCATGATCAGCCGTATGCGTCGTATTCACTGCGTGCACTTCATCGGTATCGGTGGCTCCGGTATGTCGGGCATCGCGGAAGTGATGCTGAGCCTGGGCTACGACGTGCAGGGCTCGGACCTTAAAGCCAACAAACAAACGCGCCGCCTGGAATCCCAGGGCGCTACCGTATTCATCGGCCACGCTGCAGATAACCTGCGACAGGCGGACGCCGTCGTCGTATCCAGCGCGGTCGATGAAACCAATCCCGAGGTCGCTGCGGCGCGCGAAAAGCGCATGCCCGTTGTGCAGCGTGCCGAGATGCTCGCGGAGCTCATGCGCTTCCGCTATTCGATCGCCGTGGCCGGCACCCACGGCAAGACCACGACCACCAGCCTGGTTGCCAGCGTGCTGGCCGAAGGCGGACTCGACCCAACCTTCGTCATCGGCGGTCGGCTGAAAAGCGCTGATGCCAATGCGCGCCTGGGACAGGGTCACTACCTGGTCGCCGAAGCTGATGAAAGCGATGCCTCCTTCGTGCACCTGAAGCCGATGCTGGCCGTCGTTACCAATATTGATGCCGACCACATGGCCACCTATGACGGCGACATCGAGAAACTGAAGTCCGGCTTCGTCGAGTTCCTGCACAACCTGCCGTTTTACGGCCTCGCTGTCGTGTGCGCCGATGACCCGGGCATTGCAGAGATCCTGCCGCGTATCGGTCGCTCGATCACGAGCTACGGCCTCGACGATGCTGCGGACGTTCGCGCTCGCAATATTGAGTTTGACGGCAACGTGACTCACTTCTCGGTGGACCGCGGTGCCGAGCGGGCAGCGCTGGACATCAGCCTCCGGTTGCCGGGCCTGCACAACGTCAGGAATGCGCTTGCCGCCATCGCTGTCGCCGGCGAGTTGCAGGTCAGCGACGAGGCGGTTGTTCGCTCCCTCGAGTCTTTCGAGGGCATTGATCGTCGATTCCAGTCCCTGGGCGAAATCGAGACGGCGGCCGGCAAGGTCCTGTTTGTCGACGACTACGGCCACCATCCGACAGAACTTGCGGCCACCATCGCGGCGGCACGCGCCGGCTGGCCGGAGCGTCGGCTGGTGCTGGTCTTCCAGCCGCATCGTTACAGCCGCACGCGTGATCTGCTGGATGACTTTGCCGTCGCCTTGTCGGATGCCGACGTGCTCGTTGTGCTGGACGTGTACGCGGCCGGTGAAGCACCGATTGCCGGCGCTGACGGCCGCGCGATCGCGCGCGCCGTCCGCAGTCGCGGCTCCGTTGAGCCCGTGTTCGTTGAAACGCTCGACGAGCTCGAACCGGTCCTGCGCGGACTGCTGGCCGACGGCGACCTCGTGCTGACCATGGGTGCGGGCGATATCGGCGCGTATGCCGCCGGCCTGCCGGATCGCCTGCTGCTGAAAGCGCCGCGCGAGGTGACATCATGACGATGACCGAGCGCGGCGAAGTGCGCCTTAACGAGCCGATGAGTCGACACACATCCTGGCGCGTCGGCGGACCTGCGGAGAGCTTCTTTGTGCCGTCCAGCATCGAGGGCCTGCAGGCCTTTCTCGCCGAGTTACCGGGCAAGGTGCCGGTGCACTGGTTCGGTGTTGGCAGCAACCTGCTGGTTCGCGACGGTGGCATCACCGGGGTTGTTATTTCCGCGACCCGGCTGCTGCGAGACGTTGAGCAGCTCGATGAGCTGCGCGTTCGTGCCGGCAGTGGATTGCCGTGTACGCAACTCGCACGCCAGTGCCTGCGCTGGAACCTCGGCCCGTCAGAGTTCTTCGCGGGTATCCCGGGAACGGTGGGCGGTGCACTGGCGATGAATGCCGGTGCTCACGGCGGTGAGACCTGGGAGCGCGTCGAGTCGGTAACGACCATCGATCGCGAGGGCAGGATTCGTGAGCGCGAGCCGTCGGATTACACCGTTGGCTACCGGTCGGTTAGCGGCCCTGAACAAGAATGGTTCCTGTCCGCCATCTTCCGTTTCGAGGCAGAGACGGGCGCCAGCAAGGAAACCCTGGACGGGATGCTTGAACGACGCAAGGCAACCCAGCCACTGGGGCTGCCGAGTTGCGGTTCGGTTTTCCAGAACCCGCCGGGCGATCACGCCGCGCGCCTGATCGAGGCGGCCGGTCTCAAGGGGCACAGGATCGGTGGCGCTGAAGTGTCTCCGAAGCACGCCAACTTCATTATCAACGCCGACGATGCCCGCGCCGAGGATATCGAGGCTCTCATCGATCACGTGCAGTCGACCGTACAGGATGTTCACGGCGTGACGCTGCATCACGAGGTGCGGATTGTCGGGGAGCCTGCCGTATGACGTTCCGACGCACCAGTAATCCGCTCGATTTCGGCAAGGTGGCCGTGCTCATGGGCGGTGACTCCAGCGAGCGCGAGGTGTCCCTGCTAACCGGCAGCGCCGTGTTGGACGCGCTCGTCGCCCGGGGTGTGGATGCCGTGCGCTGGGATCCGGCCGAGCGGGGCGTTGCGGCACTGGCAGACTCAGGCATCGACCGCGTCTGGATCGCATTGCACGGTAAGGGCGGCGAAGACGGTGCCCTGCAGGGTGCATTGGAATGGCTTGATGTGGCCTACACGGGCAGCAGTGTCATGGCATCGGCTATTGCCATGGACAAGCTGCGTTCCAAACAGCTGTTCATGGCCGCCGGAATACCGACACCCGAGTTCGACGTGGCCCGCAGCCGTGCGGAGGCAGTGACGATTGCCGGTGAGATGGGCTTCCCGCTGATCTTCAAACCGGCGACAGAGGGCTCGAGCGTCGGCATGAGCAAGGTCTTCGACGCGTCGGATGTTGCGGAGGCGGCTGCACTGGCGCTGCGCTATGACCCGACGCTGATTATCGAGCGCTGCATCGTTGGCGACGAGACGACCGTCAGCATTCTTCATGACGAGGCACTGCCGTCGATTCGGATCGAGACGCCGCGAGTGTTCTATGACTACCGCGCCAAGTACGAATCCGACCGTACCCGGTACCACTGCCCGGGGACCGACAGTGAACACGTCGAGAAGCAATACCGGGATCTCGCGATGAAGGCCTTCCGCACGCTGGGCTGCAGTGGCTGGGGGCGTGTCGACTTCATGACGGGCAGCGACGGCAAGCCGTTGGTGCTCGAGGTGAACACAGTGCCCGGTATGACCAGTCACAGCCTTGTGCCGATGGCGGCAAAGGAAAAGGGCGTGGATTTCGCCGAGCTTTGCTGGCGAATCCTCGAGACCAGTCTCAGGGAAGAGCCCGGCAAAGCGGAGGTGGCCAATGGCGCGTAAACAGGCCAGGCGGCGCAAGCCGGCAACCAAGCGCAAGTTCGAGATGCCGACGATTCGGCTGGGGCGCTTCCTCAAGCCGCTGCTCGCGATCGCCGTCGTGGCGCTGGTTTATGAGTTCAGCGGGCTGTTGCTGGATCGACCGATCAACGAACTGCAGATTCGCGGGCCGATGGTGCGGGTGTCGGCTGTTGAGCTCGAGGAGGCGATCGAAGCTGAGCTGGACCGCGGCTTTTTCACGGCCAACCTGGACTCTGCGAGAGACCGCATCCAGTCGCTGCAGTGGATCGACCAGGCCGCCGTGGCACGACGTTGGCCGGATCGCATCGAGATTGCGGTGACCGAGCAGGCGCCGGCCGCAGTCTGGGGTGATTCCGGGTTGATGAACGTACGAGGCGAATTGTTCGTCGCGAGCGGTGCAGAGCACCTGCCTGCCGACCTGCCGCGCCTGTCGGGTCCGGCAACACGCGCCAATGACGTCGCGCAGCGTTACCTCGATATGCGTGAGCAGTTGCTACCGCTGGGCATGGACGTGAGCCGGGTCGCTGTCGACAGCCGTGGCAGCTGGACGATCGTCCTCAGCAACGGCATCGAAGTCCGGCTGGGACGCCGCGATTACGAGGAGCGTGCGGCGCTGTTCGTGTCGGTGGTCGCGGACATTATTGCCGCCCGGGCGGCAGATATCGCCTACGTGGACATCCGCTACAACAGCGGATTCGCCATTGGCTGGAAGGCCGAGCAACGCGAAGAGGGCACCGACCCGGAACGCGAGGACCGCAAGTTGCTGGCCGCTGGGGGAACCGACTGAATGTCAAAACGTATGGACAGCAACATGATCGTCGGACTCGACATCGGAACGTCGAAGGTCGTCGCGATCGTCGGTGAGGTCAACGAGGAAGGCGAGATCGAAGTGATCGGCATCGGCTCGCACCCGTCTCGCGGGCTGAAGAAAGGTGTCGTCGTCAACATCGAATCGACGGTGCACTCGATTCAGCGCGCCGTCGAGGAGGCGGAATTGATGGCCGGCTGCGACATTCACTCCGTGTACGCGGGCATCGCCGGCAGTCATGTGCGCAGCCTCAATTCGCACGGCATCGTCGCGATTCGCGACAAGGAAGTGTCCCCGGGCGACGTCGATCGCGTCATTGACGCGGCTCGAGCCGTTGCCATTCCCGCCGACCAGAAGATCCTGCACATCCTGCCCCAGGAGTTCCTGATCGACAGTCACGAGGGCATTCGTGAGCCGGTCGGCATGTCGGGTGTTCGACTCGAGGCGAAGGTGCACATGGTCACCGGTGCAGAGAGTGCGGCACAGAACATCGTCAAGTGCGTACAGCGATGCGGCCTCGAAGTCGACGACATCGTGCTTGAGCAGCTGGCGTCGAGCTACTCGGTTCTTACCGAAGACGAGAAGGAGCTCGGTTCCTGCATCGTGGATATCGGTGGCGGTACGACGGACATTGCTGTGTTCCTGGGTGGTGCCATCCAGCACACCGCGGTCATCCCGATCGCCGGCGACCAGGTGACCAACGATATCGCGGTGTCGATGCGAACGCCGACGCAGTACGCCGAAGAGATCAAGATCAAGTACGCGTGCGCGCTGTCGCAACTGGCCAACGTGGACGAAACCATTGAGGTGCCGAGCGTCGGTGAACGTCCGCCGAGGCGACTGGCGCGCCAGACCCTCGCGGAAATCGTCGAGCCGCGCTACGAAGAACTCTTCGGACTCATTCGCGACGAGTTGCGTCGCAGCGGCTTCGAAGAGCTGATCGCTGCGGGCATCGTCATCACCGGCGGCAGCGCAAAGATGGAGGGCGCCGTCGAGCTGGCCGAAGAGGTCTTCCACATGCCAGTCCGCTTGGGCGCACCGCAGTTCGTCGAAGGCCTCGGTGACGTCGTACGCAATCCCATTCACGCAACCGGCGTCGGCCTGTTGCTTTACGGCTACGAGAACCTGTCACGCCGTGGCCGACGCAGCACGCCGGTCAGCGGCAGCCTTGGAGACATCCTTGACCGGATGAAGGCGTGGTTCTCGGGACAGTTTTAGGTTTGGTGCGGCCAGCGGGCCGTTGCCAGGAATCGACCTCGAGACGAGGTCAACACAATGCGGAGGAGTAACAATGTTTGAACTCATGGATGCGCACAGCCAAAGCGCAGTCATCAAGGTCATCGGAGTCGGCGGTGGCGGCGGTAACGCGGTGTCGCACATGGTCGAGTCCGGTATCGAAGGCGTGGACTTCATTTGCGCCAACACGGACGCCCAGGCCCTGAAGGGCTCGCGCGTTCGCACGTCACTGCAGATCGGCTGCAACATCACGAAAGGACTCGGTGCCGGCGCAGATCCGGACATCGGACGCCAGGCGGCGATGGAAGATCGTGATCGTATCCTCGAAGCGATCGAGGGTGCGGACATGCTGTTCATCACAGCCGGCATGGGTGGTGGAACAGGTACCGGTGCAGCCCCGGTCGTTGCACAGGTGGCCCGGGAGCTCGGCATCCTGACCGTTGCCGTCGTCACCCGGCCGTTTGGTATGGAAGGCACCAAGCGCATGGCGATCGCCGATGCCGGCATCAACGAACTCGGCAAGTACGTCGACTCACTGATTACGATCCCCAACGAGAAACTGCTGAGCGTACTCGGCGGTGACACCACGTTGCTGGACGCATTCCGATCCGCCAACCAGGTACTGCAGGGTGCCGTCCAGGGCATTGCCGAACTGATTACGCGACCGGGCCTGATCAACGTCGATTTCGCTGACGTTCGCACCGTCATGTCAGAAATGGGTATGGCGATGATGGGCAGCGGTTCCTCGTCTGGCGAAGATCGCGCTCGCGAAGCGGCAGAGGCGGCGATTTCCAGCCCGCTGCTGGAAGACATCAACCTCGCCGGCGCGAACGGCATTCTCGTCAACGTCACCGCGGGCATGGACCTGTCGATCGGCGAGTTCCAGGAAGTGGGCAACACGATCAAGGAGTTCTCGTCGGACGACGCCACTGTTGTTGTCGGAACGGTCATCGACCCCGACATGACGGATCGCATTCGCGTAACGGTGGTCGCTACCGGTCTTGGCCAGGCAGCGGCGAAGGCTGATGCGCCGATGCGCATCGTGCAGCGCCCCCGGGAAACCCAGCAGTCTGCAGAACCGAACTACCACCGCCTCGAGAAGCCGACGGTCCAGCGCAAACGTGCCGTTGGTGACGGTCTTGAAGAGGGTGGACTGCAGGAAGAGCTGCTGGATATTCCGGCATTCCTTCGTCGGCAGGCTGACTGATCCGGCGCCGGCAGGCGCGGCGAGATAACCTCCGCATTGCCGGCCCGGGTGGCTCCCGGGCCGGCTGCTTCCGCCGCCGCCTGCCCCTTATTCCGGGTGAAAACCATAAGCCACTGAAAATCTTGAAGAGTTTTTCAACGCTATGCTAATCTCGCGCGATCGTAAGACCGATGTCTTGAATCTGTCATCCGCAGGACGCGCTGTTGGCGGTTTTTTCCCGACCCAATGTTGAAACAACGAACCCTCAAAACGGCAATCCGCGCCACCGGCGTAGGCCTGCATTCCGGCGAAAAGGTCTACATGACCCTGCGTCCGGCTGCAGAAAACACCGGCATCGTGTTCCACCGCGTGGATCTCGACACCCCGGTCGCCGTTCCCGCCGATCCGACGCTGGTCGGCGAGACGATGTTGGGTACGACGCTGGTCAGGGACAACGTCAAGGTCGCGACCGTCGAGCACCTGATGTCAGCACTGGCCGGGCTCGGTATCGATAACCTGCACGTTGACCTTTCAGCACCCGAAGTGCCGATCATGGACGGCAGTGCCGGTCCCTTCGTCTTCCTGCTGCAGTCAGCGGGCATCGAGGAGCAGAACGCGGCAAAGAAGTTTATTCGCATTCGCAAGCCGGTCCGCGTGGAAATCGACGACAAGTGGGCCGAGTTTCGCCCGTTCGATGGCTTCAAGGTGAACTTCGAGGTGTTCTTCAATCACCCGGTGTTCAACAAGATCGACCAGCAGGCCACGATTGATTTCTCGTCCACGTCCTTCCTGAAGGAAGTCAGCCGGGCTCGCACCTTCTGTTTCCTGCGCGACGTCGAAGCGCTCCGCGAGCACAATCTCACGCTCGGCGGCAGCATGGACAACGCGATCGTTCTCGATGACTACCGCATCCTGAATGAAGACGGGCTGCGATACTCCAACGAATTCGTGATCCACAAAATCCTGGATGCGATTGGCGATATGTACCTGCTGGGTCACGGACTGATTGGCGAATTACGCGCCTACAAGTCGGGTCATGACCTGAATAACAAGCTGCTACGCGCGATGCTGGCCGATGCGTCGACCTGGGAAGAAGTAACGTTTGAGGACTCTCGCAAGGCGCCGATCTCGTATGCGACGCCGTCCTACGCCTGATCCTGCGGATCGCGATTAAGTTTCCCGGGCAACTCTTACTGTCACGCGGGTGACGCCCTCTCCGGCGGCCCGGGCGAGTAATTCCGTCTCAAACCGCAGTCGGGCCGCGAAAGCGGCATTCGTGCACAGGACCACGAGCGTGCCGTCATCTCTCAGATTCGCGGCGTGGATGCCGGTCGCAAGCTCCGGGTCCAGCGACTTCTTCAATGCTGCCGCGAGCTTATCCATCCGGCCCGCTTTTTCGGCGATATCGCCAAATGTCCCGCCGAGGGCGGAATCAAGCAGGCTGTCGATGCGTTTTGCGGTCATGGGAATGTGACGAAGTTGGCGATTCGGGGCGCCCGAGGCGTGACCGGATCACCGTTGTAGGCCATTGATCTTGTAAAAGAAACGGACATTATGCATATTTGGCGCCGAATAAGGGCAAACCAGTCGAAAGGCGGGGGCGCAAAACCACCGGTCTACGGGGCGATTTAACCCTAGGACAGCGGGGCTGCTCAGAGAGGCACACCTCATAAAACGCGTGGAACCTGCGTCCGGCCAGAAAAACCGGTGTGCCCTGCAAGACAGCTATCCCGGAGCAACATTTTTCATGAACGTGGTCATTTTTGGCAAGGGACTCGGCAGGTCCCGACAGCTGCAGCTTACTGGCGGCATGGTCGGTGCCCTCGCGGTCGGCTTATTCCTCGTTCTCGGCGCTGCGGGATTCGGCGTTGGCTACTTCTACTCGTCGGTCACCGGCTCCGGTGTCAGCACGACACAGCTCGCGTCGCTGGAAGACGAGCTCGACCAGCATCGCTCCGAAATCTCGACGATCCGCCAGCAAAAAGAAGACACGCTCGATGCGCTGTCCATCCGTATCGCCCAGATGAATGCACGCATGATCCGTCTCGACGCGCTGGGTCGCCGCCTGACCGACATGGCGGAACTCGAAGACGGCGAATTTGATTTTGATACGCAGCCCGCGGTTGGTGGTCCGGAAGAACGACTCACCGGCAGTGCCGAGCTGCCGGAACTGCTCGCAGCCATGGACGCGCTGGCCAACCAGCTGGGCGACCGCGAGGCGCAGCTGGGCGCGCTGGAAACCGTAATCGCACATCAGAACCTGTCGGATCGCGTCTACCCGCAGGGCCGCCCGGTCAGTTCGGGCTATATCTCGTCCTTTTTCGGCAAGCGCACCGACCCGTTCACCGGCAAGCCGGCCAACCACACAGGTGTCGACTTTGCCGGCAAAGAGGGTGATCCGATCACGGCGGTAGCTGACGGCGTGGTGAGCTACTCGGGCGATCGCTACGGCTACGGGCTTCTCGTCGAGGTCCGGCACGGTAATGGCTACGCCACCCGCTACGCGCACAATTCGGAGAACCTGGTTGCTGTCGGCGACGAGGTCCGCAAAGGCCAGGTCGTCGCCCGCATGGGTGAAACCGGCCGTGCAACCGGCCCCAATCTGCACTTCGAGGTGCTGAAAGACGGTCGTCGCGTCAACCCGGTGAAATTCATCCGCGGCAGCACCGGCCGCTAAGCGGCACTGGCGCCTTGAGGCCGGCCAAAACGGCCTTAAATCCCCAGCTGTTGAACCTTGCGTCCGGACCGGGCGTCAATGATGATGCAGCGCTTAAAATACATCGTCCCAAGCCTTAAAATACGCGGCTTTGTCGTCCGCAGGAGCAATGTGTGGCCAATTTCCTGACCAATCTTTTCGGTAGTCGTAACCAGCGCATGCTGAAGGACTACGGAAAGACCGTAAAGAAGATCAATGCGATGGAAGAGGGGCTGCAGGCGCTTGATGACGAGGCCCTGGGCGCGAAGACCGACGAATTCCGGCGTCGTCATGCCGACGGCGAGTCGCTGCGCGACCTGTTACCCGAGGCTTTCGCCGTCGCTCGCGAAGCGTCGCGACGCACCCTGGGCATGCGCCCGTTTGATGTCCAGCTGATCGGCGGCATGGTGCTGAACGACGGCAACATTGCCGAGATGCGCACCGGCGAAGGCAAAACCCTGATGGCCACGCTGCCCGCCTACCTGAACGCGATCAGCGGTCAAGGCGTGCACGTCGTTACCGTCAACGAGTACCTGGCACAACGTGATGCCGACTGGATGCGTCCCGCGTATGAATTCCTGGGGCTGACGGTCGGTGTGGCGCGGACCGGCCAGACACACGAAGAGAAGCAGGCCGCCTACGGCTCCGACATTACCTACGCGACCAACAACGAGCTGGGCTTCGACTATTTGCGCGACAACCTTGCGTTCGCGCCCGAGGACAAGGTCCAGGGCGAACTCAATTTTGCGGTCGTCGACGAAGTGGACTCAATCCTGATCGATGAAGCCCGCACACCGCTGATTATTTCCGGCCCGGCCGATACCAGCACCGACTTGTATGCGCAGATCAACAAACTGATCCCGAATCTCAAGGCGCACGAAGAACCCGAAGAGCTCGTCAACTACGACATTCCCTTCAAGACGGTGGAGCTTTCCGATGAGAAGGGCGCAGCCGTTGGCGACGGTGCCATGTCGCTGGACGCTGCTGTGCAGATGGCCGACGAGCGCGGGGCAGACATCATCCTCGTCGATGATGAGAATGCGAAGGCAAAGATGCTGCCGCGCGGTGACTTCACCGTCGACCTGAAGGCGAAGCAGGCCTACATGACTGAAGATGGCCAGGAGCGTATCGAAGGCATGATGCAGAAGTCGGGTCTTCTCGAGGAAGGTGAGAGCCTGTACGACGCTGCCAATATCAAGCTCCTGCATCACCTGAACGCCGCTTTACGCGCGCATGCGATTTACCAGCGTGATGTCGACTACATCGTCAAGGACGGCAACGTCGTGATCGTAGACGAGTTCACCGGCCGTACGATGGCCGGGCGTCGCTGGTCTGACGGCCTGCACCAGGCGATCGAAGCGAAGGAAGGCGTGTCGATCAAGCACGAAAACCAGACGATTGCGTCAATCACGTTCCAGAACTACTTCCGCCTGTACAACAACCTGTCAGGAATGACCGGTACGGCTGACACCGAAGCCTTTGAATTCCAGAGTATTTACGGACTTGAGGTTGTCGTCATCCCGACGCACAAACCCATGGTCCGCGACGATTCCGCCGACCTTGTCTACCTGACGCAGAACGACAAGTTCGAGGCGATTATCGAAGATATCTCGGACTGCGCGGAGCGCGGACAACCGGTGCTGGTTGGCACAACCTCCATCGAGACGTCGGAATACCTCTCCAAAGTTCTCAAGGACCGCAAGATTCATCACGACGTCCTGAACGCCAAGCAGCACGAGCGCGAAGCGCACATCGTCCAGCAGGCGGGTCGTCCCGGCAAGATCACCATCGCGACGAACATGGCCGGCCGCGGCACCGATATCGTGCTCGGTGGCAGCCTCGAAGCGGAGCTTGAAGCCGCGAACGATGACGAGGACGCCGTTCGCCAGGACTGGCAAGACCGTCATCAACAGGTGCTCGATGCCGGCGGCCTGCATATCATCGGTACTGAGCGCCACGAGTCGCGACGTATCGACAACCAGCTGCGCGGTCGCGCGGGTCGCCAGGGTGACCCGGGCTCCAGTCGCTTCTACCTGTCGATGGAAGACACGCTGATGCGTATCTTCGGCGACCCCGAGCGTACCAAGAACCTGCTGGCTCGTGCGGGTATGCGCGAAGGCGAGGCGATCGAAAGCAAGCTGCTGTCCAAGCAGATCGAACGCGCTCAGCGTAAGGTCGAGGCGCACAACTTCGATACCCGTAAAAACCTGCTCGAGTACGATGACGTCGCCAACGACCAGCGACGAGTCGTCTATCACCAGCGTACCGAACTCATGGAAGCTGACGAGATCCAGGATTCGGTGGCCGCGATTCGCGACGAAGTCATCGAAGAAGCCGTTTCCCTGCACGTGCCGCCCGGCAGTCTCGAGGAGCAGTGGGATACCGACGGCCTCACACAGGCACTGGAATCCGACTACGGCCTGCACCTCGACATCACCGCCATGGTGAAAGAGGACTCCGCGCTGAATGCCGAGGGAATCACCGAGCTCTGCATCGACGCGGCCCGCAAGGCTTACGCAGAAAAGGAAGAGCAGGTCGGCAGCGAACTGATGCGCAGCGTCGAGAAGCAGATCATGCTCAGGCAGCTCGACCATCACTGGAAGGAACACCTCGCGGCGATGGATCACCTGCGCCAGGGAATCGGCCTGCGAAGCTATGCGCAGAAGAACCCGAAGCAGGAGTACAAGCGCGAAGCGTTCGAAATGTTTGGCACCATGCTTGAACAGGTCAAGCAGCAGACCATCAGCCTGTTGTCACGTATTCGCGTGCAGAGCGAAGAAGAAATGGCCGAGATTGCGCGTCGCCGACAGGCCGCGCAGGATATC
>CAZSIQ010000045.1:0-26266 GCA_964606915.1 uncultured Woeseiaceae bacterium
CCGAACTCCGGCGCCTGTGGCAACTGCGGGGGAACAGTCGCCGGACCCGAAGGTCCTGCGCCAGCGAGCGCTGGCGCGTCCGGTCGGCGTCTGGACTCAAACAAGGGGGAGAGTCGAGTCGAACCGCCAACCGGCAGGGGGTTCTTCAGTCGAGGATATGGTCGCGACGCAGCCGCTTATCAAGGGGCTGTGTGTTGTGCGCCGTAGACAATGGCCAGGCCAACGAATGCGAGGGCAATCGCTGCTATCACCATGACCTGCATCCAGACGCGGGTTTTCACTACCAGAACCTCTAAAAATCCATTAGCGCAGTCCTGCGCTACACAACCTGCATTGCATATGCCGTGCCAACTCAATTTATTCAATCTTTTCAATAGGTTGAGAATTTTCACCGGTTTACGAAAAACCGTAAATAACGAAAAACCGTGCCTTAGGTTACGGAATACCGTAAATTCTACGGCGTGATTGATACCGATGACTACCAGTGGTTGTTCCGGCGCGCGCCGACCATGGCGACGGCAATCGGCGAAAACGGGCATTACCTCGACGTTAACGACGCCTTTGCGGAGCGGTTGGGCTTCAGCCGGGAAGACATTGTCGGCCAGCCGCCCGAAGCGCTGATGACCGAGGCGAGTGCGGAGCGGCTCGTTGAGGAATTCCGGCCGGCGCTGCGGCGTACGGGCAAGCTTGAGAAGAAGCCGATCAGCTTCGTCAGTCGCTCCGGTGACATCGTCGATTGTGTCACCGACGCACTCGTCGAGTTCGACCCGGACGGCAACTTCGTTCGCACCGTTGCGATGTACAAGGAGGTGTCCGACGAGGCCCGGACCAACTTCAAGTACCGCAACCTGTACCGCTCGACACCGGCGATGCTGCATACCCTCGATGCGGAAGGGAAACTGGTGACCGTAACGGATCGATGGCTGCAGAAGCTCGGCTACTCGCGCAGCGAAGTCATCGGCAAGCCGGTCATTGATTTCTACGCGCCTGACGATCGACTGCAATGGACCGGTGAACGCCTGAGGGAAGTCATCAACCAGGGCGAATTCGACAATGTCGAGCGTCGCATGCTGACTCGCGACGGCCGGGTGCTGGACATCGTCATGTCAGCGATCGCCTATCGCGACGAGCAGGGCAACGTTGATCGACTGTTTGTTGCATCGAAAGACGTGACCGAGCGCAACCAGGTCGAGGCAACACTGAGGAAAACGCTGGATGAAAATGCGCGGCTTCGGGAAGAACTCGAGCGAGAGCGTGACTACCTGCGAGAGGAGGTCAACGACGCGCTGCGCTTTGGCACCATCGTGGGCACCAGTCCGTCACTGCTGAGAACACTGCAACGTGTGGACGCTGTCTCGCAGACACCGGCCAGCGTGCTGTTGCTCGGTGAGTCCGGCGTTGGCAAGGAATTGATCGCGCGCGAGATTCACGCACGCAGTTCACGAGAAGGCGGCCCGCTGGTGAAAGTGAATTGTGCGTCAATCCCCAAGGAGCTCTTTGAAAGCGAGTTCTTCGGCCACGTAAAGGGGGCATTCACTGGCGCACATCGTGACAGGGTCGGCCGCTTCCAGCTCGCCGATGGCGGAACGCTGTTTCTTGACGAGGTTGGCGAAATTCCGATGGAGCTGCAGGGCAAGTTGCTGCGCGTCCTTCAGGAGAGTGAATTCGAACGCGTCGGCGACGATCGTACGCTGACCGTGAACGTCCGCGTGGTTGCAGCGACTAACCGCGACCTCGAAGCGCTGATCGAACGCGGCGAGTTTCGCGAGGACCTGTATTACCGCCTCAGTGTGTTCCCTATCGATGTGCCACCGCTGCGGCAGCGATCCGACGACGTGATCCTGCTCGCGCAGGAGTTCCTGCGCCAGACCTGCAAGGAGTTTGGCCGCGAACCGATGGCGCTGACACGGGCGCAGGCGGAAACGCTCAGGCACTACGACTGGCCCGGGAATGTGCGCGAGCTGAAAAATGTCATTGAGCGCGCTGTGATCCTGTCGCCCGGAACGTCATTGCAGCTGCAGGCATCCATGCCGGAGGAAAACGCGCCGCGTGTTACGGACGCGCCCGTCCCGTCATCGGACTTACTGATGACGGATGCCGACATTCGCGCGCTGGAAAAGCGCAATACCGAGCGCGCCCTCTCCGAAGCCAACTGGCGCGTATCCGGAAGCGGCGGGGCAGCAGAGCTGCTGGGCGTTCGACCAACAACGCTGGCCGATCGCATTCGTAAATGGCACATTCGGAAGCCTGAACGGTCTGACTAGAGCGATGAGAGTTTCCCTGTTTCTTTTCCTGTTGTTTCCGATGCTGGCAGTGGCGTCCGAATCCGGCCTGCCCTTCGGCCTGAAAAGCGTTCTGGACATCCGGCAGATTCCGGAAGACAGACTGAGCATCCTGGTCCGCGATATCGACAGCGGCGAGACGCTTCTCGAACTGAACAGCGAGGTGCCGAGAAACCCGGCGTCCACGATCAAGCTGGTTACGACGCTCGTGGCGCTCGACACACTCGGGCCGGCGTACCAGTGGAGCACCGACATCTACGCGATCGGCGATATCAGCGAGGGTCGACTCGACGGTGATTTGCTGATCAAGGGACATGGCGACCCATTCCTTGTGACTGATCGCGTCTGGCAGATGCTTCGGCGACTGCGTCAGCTCGGAATACACGACATCGAAGGTGACCTGATCATCGACGATTCCTGGTTCGATGTGCCCGAGTCGGATCCGGGCGCTTTCGACAGCCAGCCGCTGCGTGCCTACAACGTAACGCCCAATGCACTGCTGATGAACTTCAAGGTCGTCCGCTACTTTTTTGAGCCGGACTTTGACGCCAACGCCGTGCATGTGCAGGTCGATCCTCCGCTCGACAACCTGGCGATCGACAACCAGCTTCGCCTCGGCAACGGCAGTTGCCGGGGCTACCAGCGAGGCATCTCCATTACACCTAACGAGGCCATCGACAAGATGACCTTCGACGGCCGGTTTCCGAGCGGCTGCCGTCGCTATGCGATGGATCGTACGGCGCTGGACCACGCGGCCTTCGCGTTCGGGCTGTTTGTTTCGCTCTGGCGGGAGTCCGGTGGTCGATTTGACGGATTGTGGCAACACGGCATCGCGCCGGAAGACGAAGAGCCAATACTGAGTTTTGAGTCCTTGCCGCTCGCAGACCAGATTTCACGCGTCAACAAGTTCAGCAACAACGTCATGGCTCGCCAGCTCGTCTACACGCTGGATGCCGAGGTCAACGGCGCGCCGGGCACGGAAGAGGGCGGTGTCGACGTCATCGTCGACTGGCTGCAATCCCGAGGACTCGATTCCGAGCACTTCCGGATGGAGAACGGCTCCGGCCTGTCGCGAGAATCGCGCATCACCGCTCGTCAGTTCTCCGATATCCTCGATCACGCGTGGCGCCAGACCTATATGCCGGAATTCCTGTCGTCGATGTCACTGTCCGGTCTCGACGGGACGGGTAAGCGTCGATTTGACGACCGGGTCCTGCAGGGCATGGCCCATCTCAAGACGGGCTCCCTGGATCACGTGTCGGCCATTGCGGGCTATATGCAATCTCGTTCCGGTCGACGGTTTTCGGTGGTCATGATGCAAAATCACGAGGATATTCATCGCGGACCTGGCGATGAGGGCCACATTGCCCTGTTGAAATGGTTGTACGAACAGTAGCGCCCGTTACGCTACTATCCCGGTTTTCACCCGGAAAAACGCTATGCGCCTGATCGTCCTGCTGGGCCTGCTGGCCAGTGCCAGCGCAGCCGCCCAAACCGCCTACGTTACTGACCAGCTGCGGCTTGGCATTCACCTGGCGCCGGATACCAGCGACCGCGCATTCCAGATGCTGGTCAGCGGCCAGGAGATGGAAATCCTGCAGCGCAACGGTAACTACGCCTTCGTGCGACTGCCTGACGGGACCGAGGGCTACGTGAAGGCCGGCTTCATAGTGACCGAACCACCCGCAACACTGATCGTGCAGCAGGCGCAGGCAGAAACGGCCCGCCTGCAGGCCCTGAACGAGCAGCTCGAGGCGTCATTCGCCGAACCGGCAGCCACCATTCGCACGCTGGAAGGCGACATGCAGCAGCTACAGCAGGCGCTGGAGGCCGCGGATTCGGAGGCGCAGTCACTGAAGACGGAAAACGACCGCCTGGTCGCTCGCGAGGAGCGTTTCAAATACAGCGTTCCGTACAGCTGGGTCGCCGGGGCGGCGCTGATCTGCCTGCTCGGCGGCTTCCTGTCAGGACTCTGGTGGTTCGATCACCGCAGCCGGCAACGACACGGCGGTATCCGTATCTACTAGGCGGCAGCGCTGGTCGCGTCGCCGCATCCGCCCTTCATCGGCAGTTCGACATCCTCGAACAGCGAATCGACGTCGCCCTGTGTCCGCGTGGCCTGTGCATCCTCGAGCTGACGCGCGTCGATATGCGGTGCGAACAGGTGCACGAAGTCCTGCATGTAGCGTCGTAGTACCGCATTACGCCTGAACCCGATCCACGTGGTGCTGACCGGAAACAGCCCGCTGGCATCAATAGTGACGAGATCATTCCGGTCGTCACATTCGTCCGCCATGCTGGCGACGATGCCAACGCCCATACCCATTCGCACATAGGTCTTGATGACGTCCGCGTCGCGGGCGGTGAATACGACGTCCGGTTCCAGGTCTTCCTTGGCGAATGCCCGCTTGAGCGACGATTCGCCGCCGAAGCTGAAGACGTAAGTGACCAGCGGATGGTCCGCGAGGTCCTGGAGGGTAATCTTGCGGTCCAGCTTCGTGAGCTCGTGGTCTCGCGGCACGATAATCGTGCGCTCCCAGCGGTAACCGGGCAGCAGGACAAGCTCATCGAACAGGTCGTGTGAGCCGGTCGCAATGGCGAAATCGATCTGGTTGGCGGAAACCATGTCGGCGATCTGTTCCGACGTGCCCTGATGCAGGTTCAGCTGGACGCCCGGGTAGTTACGACGAAACTCCTGGATGATCTCCGGCAGGACGTAGCGGGCCTGCGTGTGTGTCGTTGCGATCGACAGCGATCCTTCTTCTTCCTCGTAGAAGTCCGACGCGAGCGCACGGATGTTGTCGACCTCACGCATGATGACGCGTGCGCGTTCGATCACTTTCTGGCCGGCCGGGGTAATGCTGCCGAGGCTCTTGCCCTTGCGCGTAAAGATCTGCAGCCCAAGCTCCTCTTCGAGCAGCTTGAGTTGTTTGCTGACGCCGGGTTGCGACGTGTACAGGCGATCGGCGGCCGCCGTGATATTCAGGCCGTTATCCGCAATAGCAAGCAGGTATTTGAGTTGTTGCAACTTCATGGCGTCTTCGACACGGGCGCTCAAGCCCTGAGACAAGCGCTCGCGCCTTTGGTTTCCTTTATTTGCCCACGCTATATAAGACCCGCGAAAACGCGTTTTATAACAGGAAGTGATAATCCGAGGAAAAAGCGGTCTTTTTATACAGCGTCACTACCGCTATCGTGCTCGCACGTTTTTTCCTGTCTGCCGACCCGGGCGACACAACAACAAGGGAACAAGCCCATGATTTACGACAATATTCTCGAAACCATCGGCAATACACCGGTCGTGCGCCTGAACCGGATGGCGCCGGATCACGCGGAAGTCTATGTCAAGGTGGAATCGTTCAATCCGATGGCCTCGGTCAAGGACCGTCTTGCCTACGCAATCATCACCGACGCAGAAGAAAAAGGCCTGCTGACGCCAGGGCAGACCGTAATTGAGGCGACCAGCGGCAATACCGGCATCGCGCTGGCGATGGTTTGTGCTGCGAAGGGCTACAATTTTGTTGCGACGATGGTCGAGACCTTCTCCGTCGAGCGACGCAAGATCATGCGCGGGCTGGGCGCCAAGGTCATTCTCACGCCGGCTGCCGAGCGTGGCACCGGCATGGTACGCGTGGCCGAGGAACTCGCAGAAAAGAACGGCTGGTTCCTGGCGCGCCAGTTCCAGAACCAGGCGAATCCGGACTACCACGCGAGTACAACAGGCCCGGAGATCCTCCGCGACTTCGCGGGTCGCCGTCTTGATTACTGGGTCACCGGCTACGGCACCGGCGGCACGATGTCGGGTGCCGGTCGTACCATCAAGGCGGCTCGTCCGGGCGTGCAGATCGTAGCCACCGAGCCTGAAGCCGCCGCGCTTCTGGCCGGCAACGACTGGAAACCGCACAAAATCCAGGGCTGGACGCCAGACTTCATCCCCGACGTCCTCGATCGTGACGTCTACGACCAACTGGAGACGGTAAGCGACGAGCGTGCCATTGAAGTCGCTCGTGAGCTGGCGCACCAGGAGGGCATATTCACCGGTATTTCCGGTGGTGGCACGCTGGCAACCGCGCTCGATGTGGCTGAGTCTGCGCCGGAGGGTTCCGTGATCCTGTCGATGCTCCCGGATACCGGCGAACGCTACCTCAGCACGCCATTATTCGAAGGCGTCAACGAGGGCAGCGACGACCAGTGGCTGGACGCCCAGTACCCCTGAAATCGGGAAAAACTGGTTCCGCATCCGGTACTGACTTCCGCTCGCAGGTTATTGAGCCGAAACGAAAAAGGTGTCTCCGGTGAGACACTAGTCACAGCCGTTATGTCTAGCGACTGGCAAAATTCCGGGGTTACTCATCGGAGGGACCCCGGTGGCAGCAGCGCCCGGACAGTTGGATGACCTGCAATCGATCGACAAGGCGAAAGCCCTGTTGCAGTCGCTTGTACCCCGTGCGCAGTGCTTTTGCATCTACGATGCACGGTCCAATTGCACCTGGAACAGCGACGGCGCCGAGGACGGCGAGCTCGATCGCTTCGTAGCCGAAATTCCCGCGGACCTGTTTGCCGGCGATGACCCGGAGCCCTATGTACACCGGACGCTGAAAAGCGGCCGGACGGCTTTCGCGATGCCGGTCACGTCCACCGGCGGCCTGATGGTGTTGCTCTTCTCGCGCAATGCCGGAAAGTCCACCGGCTTTAATCCCGGCATGTTGCACGACATCCTCTCGCCGGCCGTCGACATCATCGCGGAACGTCAAACGCATCAGCGACAACTCGACTCGACCGTCAGGGACCAGGAGCGCCTGTTCGCTGAGCTCAAGCTTGTCTATGACATTGATGAGCGAATTCACGGTGACTCTCGCAGCCACGCGGGCCTCGCCAAACTTGTCGGCCAGTCGGGGCGCTTTCTCGAGATTGCCTACAGTGTGCTGCTAATTCCGGCCAAGCGAATTCGCATCAGCGCAACGCACTCGACCTGGCGCAACGTCAACCGAAAGGTCATCGATCGTTATCTCATCGACCATATGCTGCCCAAGCTCGAGGGTCGCACGCACCCGGCGATCTTCGAGATTCCGCCGTTCGACGACGGGTCCGGGATCACCGAACAGGGATACCAGACGCTGCTGTGCCCGGTTCTCGATCGCCAGGGTGTGGTCGAGGGCGTTCTTGCCCAGCTTGGACGGGTCAATCACCTGCCGTTCGACGACGGCCACCGGCGTTTCATGTCGCATATCGGCCGGAAGGTCGAGTACGTCATCGAGCAGTCCTTCGATGCGATGACCGGCCTGATGAACCGTGCCGGCTTTGAAGCGCAGGTCCGCGAGTCGCACAAGGCGCTCAGCGCCAGTAACGACACCCACCAACTGATCTATTTTGATATCGACAACCTGAAGCTGGTCAACGACAAGTTCGACGCCCAGGCCGGCGACGAGGTGGTGACGCGCATGGCTGCGCTTCTCGGTGAGGCACTGCCAAAAACCGCTGTGCTGTCGCGACTCGATGGTGACGAATTCTGCATCCTCCTGACACACGCCAGCGAAGACCAGGCCGTGACACTCGCCGAGGCGGCTCGGGACCGCTGTCGCGACCTCCGATACCTGAAGGGCGACGAGAGCCTGCAGATCACGATCAGTGTCGGGATTTCGGAATTCAATGAAGTGAACGGCCTGAACGGCGCCGCGCTGACCGCGGCCCGAATGGCCTGCGATTCGGCGAAAGAGCACGGCAGGGACCGGGTGCACGTCTACGACGGCGACAACCAGAGCATGATCCGGCGAATGGATGACATGAATCTCGTCGCCGAGATCCAGCGTGCACTCGATGAGGACGGCTTCGAATTGCTCGCGCAGCCGATCATGGCCCTCGATTCACCGGATGACGTCATTCGCTACGAGATTCTCTTGAGAATGAGCAACGCGGACGGTGAACCGATCTCGACAGAGTCGTTCCTGTCTGCGGCCGAGCGCTACCAGATGATGCCGCAGATCGACCGTTGGGTCGTGTCACGGGCAATCAGCCTGCTGGCCGAGAATGCCGAGTGTCTCGAAGGCCGAGGCGCGCGTTTCTGTATCAACCTGTCCGGCCAGTCATTGTCCGACGATGCGATGCTGGCGTTCATTCTTGAAGAAATCGACACCGTTGGCGTGCCGGTTTCCCTGCTCGGTTTCGAAATTACCGAGTCGGCCGCTGTGATGAACCTCGGCAAGGCGCAGTCGTTCATCCAGACCCTGCATGACAAGGGCTGCAAGATTTCCCTGGATGACTTCGGCGCCGGATTGAGCTCATTCGCCTACCTGAAGAATTTCCGCGTCGACACGCTTAAGATCGACGGCAGCTTCATCCGCGACATCACCGACAACCGGATCTCCGAATCAATGGTCGCTGCTATTACCCAGGTTGCGAAAGTGATGGAGCTTGAGACCGTGGCGGAATACGTCGAATCCGAGAGAATTCGCTCCCTCATTGAGCGCCTGGGCGTCGACTTTGCACAGGGGCACGGCATCGGCCGGCCTTCCTCATTGACGGGTGTCCTGGAACGCCTGTCTGACCTCTCGCAACCGTGGCTGGATCCCGACAACAAGTCAGACTAGAAGACGCCCGCCTCCAGGCCGGCTGCCAGCGTCAGGCCGAGCTCCTCGCATTCGCCCAGGCGTGACTCGTCAAACTCGCCGGCGATCAATACGGGGTCCTGCACCTCGCGCACATTGAGTCCGGTCAGGATGCGACGTATCGAACTGATCGCACCCGTGCCGTCGTTTCCCGCGCGCACGAACAGCGCGTAGGGCTTACCGTCCACCTTGCCCTCGCAGGGATAATACGAACGATCGAGGAACAGCTTCATCCCGCCGCTCATATAGCCAAAGTTCTCCGGGGTGCCGAGAATAAAACCGTCACACCAGAGGAGGTCGTCCGGGCTCGCATCCAGCGCTTCACGCACACGCACCTCCACGCCATCAACAGCGTCGTCGTGGGCGCCGCGAATGACGGCATTGGCCATCGCCCGTGTGCTGCCGGACTGGGTATGGAAAACGATCAACAGGTTTTGTGTCATGCCGACCTCCGGGCCTGCTGACAGTGTACCCCGTTAGGCGGCTTTCGCCGTCCCCGGTAGACTGTTGCCATGCTGTTTAGCCAGACGGATTTGAATACCCTGCCACCGGCGCTGGTCGACGGAGTTGCCGCGTTCAGTGACCGGTTTGAAGCGGTCTGCACGGTGGATGAAGTCCCGCCCGGTCTGTTGCGAGCTGTCGTTGCCAGCGAATTTGCTCGCCGTGTCGTATTGGCGCAATGGACGGCTATCGCCGAGGAGCTGGACCGGGCGCCGGGAGACGTGCTGCAGTCCTTCGAACTGCGATTCGCCGACGGTGAGCAGGCGCCCGATGTCGTCCGGCGGGAACTGCGCCGTTTCCGTGACCGGTTCATGGTGCGGCTGCTGATCGACGAGCTCGGCGAGCAGTCGGGTGTTGAGGATACACTGCGCGAGCTCTCCGACCTGGCGGATATGTCCGTCAGGCTCGCAACCCGAACGGCGCGCGACATCGTCGCTGGGCGTTTCGGTGACCTGCTGGACGGCGAAGGCAACCGGATTCCGCTGATTGTCATTGCCATGGGCAAGCTGGGTGGCCGGGAGCTCAACTTCTCGTCGGATATTGATGTGGTGTTCCTGTACCCGCGCGAAGGCCTGAGTAACGGTCGACGTTCGGCGACGGCACAGGAGTACTGCATGCGCTGGTCGCAGCAACTGGTCGGGTTGCTCGACGACATGACGACCGACGGCTTCGTTTTTCGTGTGGATACCCGTCTGCGGCCGTTCGGCGACAGCGGACCGCCGGTGTGCAGCTTCGCCGCGCTGGAGCAATACCTGCTGGCGCACGGTCGAGCCTGGGAGCGATACGCCTGGGTGAAAGCGCGCATCTGCGGCGAGCAGCCGTCGGAGGCTGATTGCATCGAGCTGCAGGACAACCTCGTCCGGCCGTTCGTGTTTCGTCGCTATCTGGACTACGGCCTGATGGCCAGCCTGCGTGATATGCACGGTCGCATAGATGCCGAGCGCCGCGGTCTCGCGGACAACCTGAAACTCGGCGACGGCGGTATTCGCCAGATCGAGTTCATGGTCCAGTCACTGCAGATGCTGCGTGGCGGGTCACGGCCGGATTACCGCACACGCGGCTTGCTGGACGCGCTGGAGTGCCTGAGTGGTTCGGCCGAGATGCCGGCGACAAAGGCGGCCGCGCTACGAAAGGCCTACCTGTTCCTGAGAAAGCTCGAGAACCTGGTGCAGGCCCGCAGGGACCAGCAGGTACACGATATTCCCCGGGACGATGAGGACAGGGCGGCCCTTGCGTACGCCATGTCGTTCGACAACTGGGCGGCACTGCGGGTCCAGCTCGACGAACACCGGCTCTTTGTGGCCCGTGAATTCCAGGCTCTGGCGTACCGGGACGAGGAGGGCGACAGCCATGTGCGTGATGCCTGGCTGGATGAGTCAACGGACTGGGCAGACGTGATGGCGCGGCTGTCACTCCCGGAGGAGGCAACAGCGATTGTCAGTGATTTCCGCCGGCAAGCCATGCGACAGCGGCCGGACGAGGAGTCGGCACAGCGGCTGGCCGAGTTCGTGTCCAGCCTCGTGGCGCTGGCCGCAGAGCACGACGACCCTTTGCTCGTGTTGTCGAGGAGCTTCGCTTTTCTGGCGAGCATTGTCCGGCGAAGCGCTTACATCGCGCTGCTGAACGAAAACCCGGCCATCGCCAGGCGACTGTGTGAGCTGCTGACAAAAAGTGCCTACATTGCGGACCAGCTGACGCAGCACCCGGCGTTGCTTGATGAGCTGATTGATCCGCGAGTTGACGAATCGGCGTTTACTCGTGAGGCGCTGGACCTCGCTGTGCACGAAGCCGTGTCGCTTGATGACCTGCCTGACAGCGAAGCCTGCACCGAATCGCTGGCGAGGTTTCAGCGGGCCACGCTGTTTCGCATTGCTGTCGCCGAGATCAGCGGCGAGTTGCCGCTGATGAAAGCGAGCGATGGCCTGACGTGGCTGGCCGAGTCGGTCCTGGCCGTGGCGCTCGACACGGCCTGGCGCGATGTGTCTTCGCGCTACGGCGAGCCGCACTGCGTCGTGGACGGCACCCGGCGCAAGGCCGGTTTCGGTATCGTCGCGTACGGCAAGCTTGGCGGCCTCGAACTGTCTTACGGATCCGATCTCGACCTGGTCTTCGTGCATGACTCGGAAGGCGAACAACAGCTTACGGACGGCGACAAGCCGATCGATAACACGGTCTTTTTTGCGCGGCTCGCCCGGCGACTCACCCATATCCTGACGACGCGAACGACCTCCGGAGTGCTGTATGAGATCGACACGCGGCTGCGCCCCAGCGGTCGCTCCGGCCTGCTGGTCACCAGCTTGAGCGCCTTTGACCGTTACCAGCGTGACGACGCATGGACCTGGGAACACCAGGCGCTGCTGCGCTCCCGCCCGGTTGCCGGCAGCGCCGCAATCGGCGACGCCTTTCAGGCCATCCGGCAGAGGGCGCTGGCCGACTACGTAAACCGCGACTCGCTGGGCAGGGACGTGGTGTCCATGAGGGAACGCATGCGCCGTGAACTCGACCGAAGCAACGGAGAACGCTTCGACCTGAAACAGGGCAAAGGCGGAATCGCCGATATCGAATTCCTGGTCCAGTTCCTGGTCTTGCAGGTCGCCGCAGAGCATCCGTCAACGGTGCGCTTCTCCGACAACATTCGCCAGCTTGATGCGCTCACGGAAGCTGGCTGTATCGACGCCGACCGGGCAGGGCGCCTGCAGGACATCTACCGCGCGTTTCGGCAGTCCGTGCATCGACGTGTCCTGGACCGCAAGGACCGCCTGGTTTCTCGCGACGCGTTCGTCAGTGAGCGCAACACCGTTTCTGCGTTCTGGGATGAATCGCTGGGCGTTTATGCGGCCGATGACTAGCGTATAATCGCCGCCACACTTTTCACGCAGGAGTCCTTGAGTGGCTGCCCGATCCGGAACCGTCGACCAGAACCTGATCCAACCGAACGCCCAGCATCGCTACGGTGTACGCCGCTCAGACCTGCCGTTGTCCTGCCCGATGCCGGGCATGTACCTGTGGAACTCGCACCCGAAGGTCTATATCCCGATCGAGGAGACCGGCCAGGCGAAGTGTCCGTACTGCGGTGCCGTGTATTTCTTTGACGACGACGCCGACAGCTGATCGCCGCCGATGTATGTCGTAACCGGCGGTGCCGGATTCATTGGCAGCAATCTCGTCGCCCGCATGAGCGAAAAGGGCCTCGACGATATTGTTGTGGTTGATGACCTGACTGACGGCTACAAGTACCGCAACCTGGTCGATATCGACATCGCAGACTATCTCGATCACGACGATTTCATCGAGCGCCTTGAGACGGATGACGGCTTTGCGAAGTCCATCACCGCGATCCTCCACCAGGGCGCCTGCTCGACGACGACCGAATGGGACGGTCGCTACATGATGCAGGCGAACTACGAATACTCGAAGCGCATCCTGCATGTCTGTGAGCGACTCGGTACGCCGTTCATCTACGCGTCGTCAGCCGCAGTCTACGGTGCGTCTGCCGAGTTCACCGAGTCGGAAGCCAACGAAAGGCCGCTGAACGTCTACGGCTATTCGAAGCTGCAATTCGATCGTTATGTGCGACGCCGGCAGTCCGCTTGCCAGGTGGTTGGCCTGCGTTACTTCAACGTCTACGGGCCCCGCGAACAGCACAAGGGATCCATGGCCAGCGTCGCTTTTCACTTCAACAACCAATTGCTCGAGTCGGGCGAGACCCGCTTGTTCGAGGGATCTGACGGTTACTCGGATGGCGGACAGCTGCGGGACTTCGTCTATGTCGACGACGTCTGCGATGTAAACCTGTGGTTTCTCGAGCACCCGGATCAAAGCGGGGTGTTCAACTGCGGCACCGGCCGCGCCCAGTCGTTTAATGACGTAGCCAACGCCGTAATCGACTGGCACGAACGCGGAGTCATCCGCTATATCCCGTTCCCGGACCATCTCAAGGGCGCCTACCAGAGCTATACGCAGGCTGACCTGTCGCTGCTGCGGGCGACCGGCTGTGACGTCGAGTTTCGTCCGGTCGAACAGGGTGTGCCCGCTTACCTGGAATTTCTCAAAGCGCATGGCGGGTGAACGCCTCCTCGTCGTCGGCCCGTCCTGGGTTGGCGACATGGTCATGGCGCAGGCCCTCTTCAAAACGCTGGCGGCCCGTTTCCCGGATGCCGACATCGACGTTGTTGCACCTGGCTGGTCCGTACCTGTTGTTGCGCGTATGCCGGAGGTTCGCCGGGCGGTTGTACTTGCGACCGGTCATGGCGAGTTCGGTCTCGGCAAGCGGCGTGAACTCGCCGCCAGCCTCAGGTCGGAGGGATACACACAGGCTATCGTTCTGCCTCGTTCGATGAAGGCGGCGCTGGTGCCGTGGTTTGCCGGCATTCCGCGGCGAACCGGCTTTCGCGGCGAGATGCGATTCGGCGTTGTCAACGATATTCGACCGTTCGACAAGTCGGTACTCGACCAGACGGTGAAGCGCTTTGTGGCACTCGGCCTGCCAGCGGGCGAACGGCCGACCGACATTCCGCAGCCGGTACTTCGTGTCGATGAGACACGGCAGCGAGCCCTTACCGAGTCGCTGGAATTGCCCGTCGACAAACCGGTGGTTGCAATGATGCCGGGTGCCGAATACGGGCCGGCCAAATGCTGGCCGCTGGAACACTTCGCATCGCTGGCCCGGGAACTGGATGCCCGCGGATTTAACGTCTGGCTGATGGGGTCAGAAAAGGACCGGCCGGCCGGAGAGGCGATCGCGTCCGGCTCATCCGCGATCAACCTGTGTGGCAGAACCTCGCTGGAGGATGTCATTGATGTGCTGGCGATGGCCCGGCATGCGGTCAGCAACGACTCCGGGCTGATGCACGTCGCGGCTGCCGTTGGCTGTCATGTGCACGGTATTTATGGCTCGTCGTCGCCCGCGTTCACGCCGCCGCTGACCGACCGGCGCACGATTCACCACCTCGACCTTGACTGCAGCCCTTGCTTCAAGCGGGAATGCCCGCTCGGCCACCTTGATTGCCTGAAGAAGCTCGATGTTGCGCGGGTGCTGGCGCCAATTAGCGTCTAAAAGTCGCTAAAATCTATAAAAAGCCTGCAAGCGGCAAGTCCGAGCGGGACGTGCCGTCGAGGGCGCGTCAGGCTTGTTCCTCAGCCAAGAACGTCGTCCAGTTTGTCACGAACATCGTCGATCGTGATGAGTTCCATCGCCAAACGGTCGCGAACACGCTGTCCCCAGCGTACTTCGTCCTGTGCTTTTCCCATAAAGCGCCGCAACGCGTCAGGATAGCGGTTCACCGTTGATGCCTTCGACAAATAGGGACCTGTCCGTCCGGGGTTGGATGTGGCGTACAGGCCGACTACCGGTGTACCCACGGTGGTAGCCATGTGAGCCGGCCCGGAGTCCGGGCAGACCACGACGTCCGCTTCGCTGATGATGGCGAGCAACTGTTTGAGGTTCGTCGTGCCGATACGATTGTCGACGTCGACACTTGCTGCGATGGCCTCACCGTACTCGCGCTCGACCGCCGAGTTGCCGCCCGTCAGCACCACACGCGCATCGCGCTGTTCGACCAGGTAGCGGCACGTATCAATGAAGTGAGCGACCGGCCAGTTGCGGAAGTTGCGCTGTCGCGCGCTGCTGCACGGGCTGATGACAACCAGCGGACGACCGTCGTCGCGAAGCGCGCGGGCAAAGTCGCGGTCGGCTTCCGACAGTGGAATGTCCCAGCGCAACGGTGTTTCTTCGGCGCCGATCGCGGTAGCGAAGCCCATCATCGCTTCCATGGCATGCTCGCTGCTCGCCGCCGGTATACGGGCGTTGGTGAACAACCACTGGAAGTCCCTGGCACGTTCGCGATCGAAACCAAGCCGGACGGGTGCGTTGATGCTTCGGTAGATCCGGTTCGCACGCATCGAAGCATGCATGCACAAAGCGACGTCAAACTCCCTGCCTGCCAGTTCCGTTTTCAGTTGCTGCAATCCGCGCCGACCGGCTTTCTTGTCGAAAGTGATAAACTCCACGCCGTCAATTCCCGCCATCAGCGTCGCTTCCAGTTTGCCAATGACCCAGGTAATCCGTGCATCCGGCCAGTTGTCCTGCAGTCGCCTGACGACCGCGAGTGCATGGCAGGTATCACCGATGGCTGACAGGCGCACAACGCAGAGGGTGGACGGCGGCGAAGAGAGTAGAGACAAGTCGATGACGCGGAGACGGCTGCCTTGACGGAAACCGTCGTCAAAACCGAAGACGGCGCCATCGTATACGATACGGCTGTCGTCAACCAGATAACGCCCGAGAGCTTCACGCCGGAAGCCTGGACGCATGCGGAGCCGGTATCTGGGCGGCTGCGCTCGGCGGGTCGGGGCAACACCAGCTACGTCGGCAATATCCCCAGGCAATTCGTGCTTCGCCACTTCGTTCGCGGCGGCCTGGTCGGTCGGATGGTGCACGATCGATATGTCTTTACCGGCGAAGACCAGACCCGGTCTTTCATGGAATGGCGACTACTTGCCAAGCTCGCAAGCAACGGTCTGCGGGTTCCGCGGCCCGCGGCGGCGCGGTACGTGAGGGATGGACTCTTTTACCGCGCCGACATCATCACGGTGCGTATCCCGGACGTTCGACCGCTGTCTGCCGTCATCGCCGAACAATCCTGTGACGTCAGTTTCTGGCAGCGAGTTGGTGCAGGCATATCAGTTTTTCACCAGCGCGGTGTTTTGCACGCCGACATGAATGCCTACAACCTGCAGATCGACAAGGACGGCGACCTGTGGATGCTGGATTTTGACAAGGGTCGCATCGAGTCGCCCGGTAGCTGGCAGCAGCGCACGCTGTCGCGCCTGCATCGTTCACTCGACAAGGTGCGCCTGCTCGACCCCTCTGTTCGCTTCGAGAGCAGTGACTGGGACGCCCTGCTGGAGGGCTATTTCAGTGAATCGAGGTCGGCGTAGTAGTCGGGGTAGTCATCCGGCAGGTTCTTGAACTTCCGATGCACCCAGAAATACTGCTCAGGGCAGCTGCGGATGTGCTTCTCCATGAGCGCGACGTAACGTTCGGTGTCGGCAACCGGATCGCCGCTGGGGAAGTTGTCGAGCGCGGGCTGGACTGTGTAGGTGTAACTGCCGTCGCGCTCGCGCCTCGGAAAAAACGGCAGCACGACAGCGTCGCCGAGGCGGGCGAGCGTTGACGTCGCGGTCGTGTGCATCGACGGAACGCCGAAGAACGGAATCACCTCACTGCCCTTGCGGTCATAGCTCTGGTCCGGTGCGTACCAAACGGCGCCGCCATTCTTGAGGCTGCGTACCATCGCCTTGATGTCTCGTTTCTCGATGGTTCTTGCCGCATGGCGCTCACGACCACTGCGCAGCAACTCGGTAATGAACGGACTGCGATTCCGACGGTAAACGGCGTCGAATTCCAGCTCCCGGCTCAACAGGCTGCCCATGATTTCCAGCGTCGTGAAATGGGCGGCGAGCAGTATAATGCCGCGACCGTCGTCCTGCGCTTTGCGGATGTGCTCCAGCCCCTGCAGTCGACTCATGCGCTGGTGCCTGTCAACGCTGGCCCAGCGCGCAAGGCCCATCTCAATGATCGACATGCCCAGCGCTCGAAAATGGTCTTTCGCAAGCGCGTCTCGTTCTGACGCGGACAGTTCGGGAAAGCACAGCTCGATATTTCGACGCACGACGGCACGGCGACTGCCGGCAACCGAATGCGCGATGACGCCCAGTCCGCTGCCGAGTGCCAGCGCGATACGGTGGGGCAGCTTGCAGGCAAGCCAAAGCACACCGAGCCCGATCCACACCGGCCAGGTGCCTGGGGCGCGATACTGCGACAACGGTTTACGGTCTTCGGCCATGCGGCGCGAGCTTATGAACCTGTGGGCGCGGTGTAAAGCGGAACTGATGCAGGGTCATCGCAGTCGATTAGCGGCGTGTGCAGGCCCGATCGTCTGCTATAGGATCACGCTTTGATGGAATCGCCGAACGCAAGCACGCAGATGTCTCGTCGTGGCCGCAACACGCTGCTGGGGCTGCTCCTGCTGTTCATAGCCCTCGCGGCGTGGTTTGCTGATGTGCAGGAAGAAGGTCCCTACCTGCTGCGAAACCTGCTACCACCGCTGTTTGTGGTCCTGCTGGCGTGGCTGGGATTACGGCGAGGTCCGCGACCGAGAATCCTGCTGTCGGCGGTCGGGTTCGCGATCCCGGCCATCGGCCTGTCGGCTTACCTGCACTACGCCTACAGCGTGAACCTCAACGAGCTGTTCGCGGGTTCGACGCAACCCGAACAGATATTTCGTTTCCTTCCGATATATACCGCTGGTGCCGGTTTGATCGGCGCTGCGATCGGCTGGGTCGTCGGTCGCAACCTGTAGACGGAACGTCGCGATGTTCTGTTAGTCTTAGCCGCCATGAAACGAATCCTGATTGCCCTTTCCCTGGTTCTTGTCCACGCGCCACTGAGCGCGGCCGACTTCCCGGTTGCCGATTTCGTGCTGGTCGACAAATCCGACCGGAAGCTTCACCTGATGCAGGACGGTGAGATCTTCCGCAGTTTTCCGATTGCACTGGGCATGCGGCCGAACGGCCACAAGCAATACGAGGGCGACTTCCGCACCCCGGAGGGCCGCTATCTGCTGGATCGACGTAATCCTGACAGTGAGTTCTTCCTGTCCATTCGGGTCTCGTACCCGAATGCCGAAGACCGGCAAAACGCAAATGCCATGGGTGTGGATCCCGGCGGGCAGATCATGATCCACGGCCAGCCGAATATTCCGACCAAGTCCGAGGCGTACTACCGGACGCAGGACTGGACCAACGGCTGCATCGCCGTGTCCAACTCGGACATGATCGATATCTGGCTGATGACAGGCGAGATGACGCCGATCGAGATACGGCCTTGAACAAGAACACCGACCTGGACGGCCACCCGTCCAACATGGACATCGTGGACGCCGAGGTCTGGCCCGAAGGCAGCCTCGAAGTCCTGTCGCAACTCGAAGTCGACCAGCTGCGCTCGAGTGGCGGAGGCGGCCTGTACCCGTTGCTGCGTCGCTGCATGCTGGCTGTCCTCAATTCCGGCAGCCAGATGGACGACACGCGCGCGGTACTCGAGTGCTTCAAAGACTTCGATGTCGGCTTTATCCAGCGCGATCGAGGCCTGAAGGTATCGCTGACCGGCGCACCGTCGATTGCCTTCGTCGACGGCGAGATGATTCGCGGCACCCGGGAGCTTCTGTTCACGGTGCTACGCGATATCGTGTTCACCCGCAACGAGATCATCGATGACCATCGTTTTGACCTCGACAGCTCGGAGGGCATCACCAACGCGGTGTTTCACATCGTGCGCAATGCCCGGCTGCTGGAAGATTCCACGGATGTAAACCTGGTGGTTTGCTGGGGTGGCCACGCGATCGGTCGCGAGGAGTACGAATACACCAAGCTGGTTGGATACGAGCTCGGCCTGCGCGAACTGGACGTCTGCACCGGCTGTGGGCCAGGCGCCATGAAGGGACCGATGAAGGGCGCGACCATTGGCCACTCGAAGCAACGGGTCCGCGACGGACGCTATATCGGCATTACCGAGCCGGGCATCATCGCGGCCGAATCACCGAACCCGATTGTTAACAAGCTGGTCATCATGCCGGACATGGAAAAGCGCCTTGAGGCGTTCGTTCGCGTCGGCCACGGCATCATCGTGTTCCCGGGCGGTGTCGGTACGGCGGAGGAAATCCTCTACCTGCTCGGTGTCATGTTGCATCCGGACAATGCGGATCAGCCGCTGCCGATGATCATGACCGGACCGAAGTCGGCGGAGCCGTACTTTCGCCAGATAGATGAGTTCATCGGTCAGACACTCGGTGCCGAGGCGCAGTCCCGGTACAAGATACTGATCGACGATCCACGCGGCGTTGCGCGAGCGCTGCAGGAAGGTCTTACCGAGGTGCGCGCATTCCGAAAACAGCATGGTGATGCGTATTACTTCAATTGGCGTCTGCGCATCGAGGCGGAGTTCCAGCGGCCGTTCAAGGCAACGCACGAATCGATGGCGTCACTGACGATCCACGAAGATCTGCCAACACACGAACTGGCCGCCAACCTGCGCCGCGCCTTCTCCGGCATCGTGTCCGGCAACGTTCGCGAGGACACGGCAGCTGCCATCGAGGAGCACGGCCCGTTTACGATCAACGGGTCGCAGAGAATCATGTCGCTGCTGGATTCACTGTTGGAGGCATTCGTCAGTCAACGACGTATGAAGATCGCTGCCGGTGACTACGTGCCTTGCTACGACGTGGTCACCTGATTCACCCCAAAAAGCGTGACACAGTCACCATCCGGACTGTTGATTAAGTAAAAACACGAGTTAACCCTCTGTTTTTAATAAATAAAAAAGGCTTCGGCTCTGTGACTCAGTTCCTGTCGATGGAGGCCTTCATTACCTAACATATCCCTCAACATGGATCGATAGAGCAAGGGATATGCCGGACAGCAAAAACCTTCGGTGGCTCGACGATTACGACGCAAAGGCAAAGGAATCTGCCGACGACGCGTCCATCGCGACCGACGAGCCCGCGGCGAATGACGCCGATGGGTGGCAGCAGTATCGTCGCTGGGTTACCAAAGCCCCGGCGCCCACGTCACGACGGGTAGGGATAGACCCGAACCTGTACAACTGGCGTAACTACCGAAACTGGACGGACGAGGTCAAACGCAGTTGGCCCTCGGATGAGACCGACTAGGTCCTGACCAGGAGTTAATCGAGACGCCGGCTTATGCCGGCGTTTTTTTTGTCAAACGAGCAGCAAGACTTTGCGTTCAGGATCACGGCCAAATAGCGGAACTGCGTCTGGTTTCTGGCACAAAAGTGGATCATTGGACGAGTTGGGCAACAAGCTGTGAACCGCCTCACGGAGCCCGTGAATCGTCACACCTATAGTTTGTCCGAACGCTGGACATTGGATGTATGGACCGCATGTCACACAAGCACGACAACACGGATGTTAGAGACGCTTTGCTCAAGAACGAGTTTTCGCGTCAGCGCTGGGAGCTGTTTCATCGGGCAATTGCCCATGCCAAACAGTCGAACAACGCGGCACTGGAAAATGCCGACGTTGACAGCAACGACAACAAGTCCTCCGGGCCTTTCCTGAGCATCGTGAGATAGCCATGGAACGACTCGCTCAATACTGGGACGACCTCGATGACCTGTTCTGGTCATTCGCGGCCAGCGGCGAGCGCTTTCGCGTACTCCTCTTCCTGATCGCGAGCGTGCTCGTGGTCGCAGCCGCCGCCGGTGTCGGCATCGCCGCGGGCCTTAGCAAACCCTTCCTGGCACTCGGCGCCGCGTCATTGCTGGTTGTCCTGCTGATGACCCGGACAATTACGACGCAGTCCTTGAATTACGAGATTTAGCAACCATCGTCACCCCGCCGGCCTAAGCCCGGTTTTCCACAACAGGGGTAATGATGAGCACCACCGCCGAAAAGCAGACCTTGGGCTTCCAGACCGAGGTACGACAGCTCTTGCAGCTGATGATCCACTCCTTGTACAGCAACAAGGAGATCTTCCTCCGGGAACTGATTTCAAACGCCTCCGACGCCGCCGACAAACTTCGATTCGAGGCGCTGTCAGCGAGCGAGTTGTTTGAGGATGACGCCGACCTGGGCATCCGGATCGAATTCGACAAGGACGCCAACACGCTGGCCGTAATCGACAACGGTATCGGCATGTCGCGCGACGAGCTGGTCAAAAACCTCGGCACCATCGCGCGCTCCGGCACGTCCGAGTTCCTGAGCCAGATGACCGGTGACGAAAAGAAAGATGCCAGCCTGATCGGCCAGTTCGGTGTCGGCTTTTACTCCGCGTTCATCGTTGCCGACCGGGTTGTCGTTGAATCCCGTCGAGCGGGCCTGTCTGCGGACGAAGGTGTTCGCTGGGAATCCGACGGCCAGGGTGAATTTTCCGTCGAACAGGTGGATCGAGCGGCACGCGGTACCCGCGTCGAGCTGCACTTGAAGGACGAAGACAAGGAATTTGCGGACGCCTGGCGACTCGACAACCTGATTCGCAAGTATTCGGACCACATCGGCTTTCCGGTCACGCTTTCTGGCGGTGATGAAGATGACAAGATCGTCAACTCTGCTACTGCCTTGTGGACGCGTTCACGCAGCGATATTTCCGACGACGAGTACAAGGAGTTCTACAAGCACCTTTCGCACGATTTCGCCGATCCGCTGACCTGGAGTCACAACCGGGTGGAAGGCAAGCGTGAATACACGAGCCTCCTGTACCTGCCGTCGAGTGCCCCGTTCGATCTGTGGAACCGGGAGGCGCCTCGCGGCCTGAAATTGTATGTGCAGCGCGTCTTCATCATGGACGATGCAGAGCAGTTTTTGCCGCTTTACCTGCGTTTCATCCGCGGTGTCGTGGATTCATCCGATCTGCCACTGAACGTCTCGCGTGAGCTGCTGCAGCAGAATCCCGAGCTGACGGCAATGCGCTCCGCGCTGACCAAGCGTGCGCTGGACATGATCAGGAAGCTCGCCAACGGTGACGACTACGCGGCGTTCTGGGCGCAGTTCGGGCAGGTTATGAAGGAGGGCGTTGTCGAAGACCCTGCCAACAAGGAAACGCTCGCGGGCCTGTTGCGCTTTTCGTCAACGGCGCTGGACGACGACAGCCAGTCGCGTTCCCTGGATGAGTATCTCGACGCCGCCGGTGCCGACCAGGAGAAGATCTACTACCTGCTGGCAGACAACGTCGAGACGGCAAAGGCCAGCCCCCACATCGAGAAGTTGAAGGCGGACGGTATCGAGGTGCTGCTGCTCACCGATCGCATCGACCCCTGGCTGGCGGACAGCCTCACCGAATACAAGGAGAAATCCTTCGTAAACGCCGCAAAAGAGACCGCGGCAGAGACGGAGGAGACCAAGGCGCTCAATGAGGAGGCCAACAAGGAACACAAGCCGCTGCTGAAAAAGATACGCAAGGTACTCTCGGAGCGTGTCGAGTCCGTCAACGTCAGTCAGCGCCTCGTGGACTCGGCGGCCTGCGTTGTCGCCGCGGACAACGACCTGACCCCGCAGCTTCGACAGATGCTCGAGGCAAGTGGCCAGTCTCTGCCGGACAGCAAGCCGATCCTGGAAGTGAACATGGGCCATCCGCTGCTGCAGCGGCTTGATGTCGAGCGCGACGATGGTCGTTTCGAGGCGCTTGCGGGTATCGTGCTGGATCATGCGCTGCTGGCTGAGGGCTCGCAGCTTGAGAATCCGGCGGATTACGTCGCCCGAATGAATCGCCTGCTGCTGGAACTTGATTCCGGCGTTGAAGGCGCATAATACTTCGGCACCCGGATCGACCCCGAGCACGATGCAATGAGCAAGCCCAGCAACGATGAACTGCGCGAAAAGCTGACGCCTGAACAGTACGAGATCACCCAGAACAAGGGCACCGAGCGCGCCTTCACAGGCAAGTACGTCGACAACAAGGACGACGGCACCTACAACTGTGTCGTCTGTGGTGCCGAGCTGTTCCGGTCGGACCACAAGTACGATTCGGGATCCGGCTGGCCGAGCTTCTGGCTGCCGCTGGCTGGCGACGCTGTGAAAACGGTGCGCGATACCAGTCACGGCATGATCCGCGAGGAAGTGGTCTGCAGCGCCTGCAATTCCCACCTGGGACACGTCTTCGAGGACGGTCCCCAGCCGACTGGCCTTCGCTACTGCATTAACTCGGCATCACTCGATTTCAACAAGGACGACTGAGGGCGTCCATCCGCTGAAGGAGCGACACTATGAACAGAAGCCTGACCGGCTTTTTGGCACTGCTTCTCCTGGCCGGCTGTGGCCAGGACTCTGAAACCCCCGCATCCACCAGCTCGGAACCTGCCGACGCTGCGCCGGCGGAAGCCATGGAGGAATCCACTATGACTGAATCATCGGCCGAACAGGTTGAACTGGCTCCGGGCCTTAAATCCACCACGATGGTCGAGGGCACGGGCGCTATCGCCGCGGCTGGCCAGAACGTCGAGGTTCATTACACCGGTTGGCTTTACGATCCCGAAGCTGAAGACGGACGTGGCGCCAAGTTCGACAGCTCAGTCGATCGCGGCCAGACGTTTTCGTTCCCGCTTGGCGCGGGTCGTGTCATCCAGGGCTGGGACCAAGGTGTTGCCGGCATGAAGATCGGCGAAAAACGTGAGCTGCTGATTTCCCCGGAAATGGGTTACGGTGACCGCGGTGCCGGTGCTGTCATTCCGCCGGGTGCCACGCTGCTGTTCGAAGTCGAACTGCTCGGCGTTCAGTAAATCTCGATCGCAACGCGCCGGTTGCGATTGCGACCGGCTGCGCTGCGATTGTTTGCGACCGGCTCGGCCGAGCCGCGTCCTTCAAAAACCAGTCGTTTCTCTGCGATACCCTGGCCCGCCAGGTAGTCCGCGTACGCTTTTGCGCGCTGCTCACTGATCAATTCATTGTCAGTGACGTCACCGGTGTTGTCGGTATGGCCGGTTATTCGCAAGCGAATCATCCTGCAGCGATCCAGCGCGTCCGCGATCCGGTTGAGGCGTGGAAAGTGCTCTCCGGACACGCTGGTCTCGCCCGCACGCAAGCGAAAGGATTTCTCCAGCAGAACGCCGAACAAGGCACCGCAGGCGCTGGCCGATGTCGGCGCCTGCCAGATGTCGACGGTGACTGTCGTTTCCGGCGGAACGCTCTCGCGGAGTCTTGATTCAATGGACTCCGACGTGCCGGTCTCCGTCAGCGTGCCCCGGATCGTTACCTCGTCGCGGGTCATCGCCGCATCACCGGAATGCATGCCGGCGAGAATTGTGACCAGCAACGCGCTGGTCTTTCGCCAGTGTTCCGGCAGGACGATGTGTTTGTAAGTGCCTGCGGTGGTCAGTCCCTGCGGACCGGCCGATTCGTTGAGCTCGTACAGGTGCGATGTTGACGCTATGTGTCCGCGAAGCGTGATGGCGCCCGGGCCGGCGGACAGTTCGAGCCCCGGCGATGGCCAGTCGCGAACCGGCGTATCCGTAGCGCTTACCTGGAGGCTGAGCAGGCAGCCGGCCACAAGGGCTGCGACTCGCCTCATGAGCCGGAATCGTTGGCCAGCAGTTCGCGCGCCTGTTCCGCCCACTTGCGATGCTTGTTCGCCAGGCCCTTGATGTGTTCCGACATCGCGTCGATGTCGTCATCCGTCATCGCGAGCAGGTCATCGACGCTGCTGATGCCATTCTTCCGCAGCGTACGATCGATGGCCGGGCCGATCCCCTTCAGGTCGGTGAGCCTGACTTCTGCCGGCGCTGTCTCATTGGCAACAACCTGCAGCAGCGGCTGGTTGGACGCATTGTCGATACCGTCAAGGTCGCCCGGTTTGACCGGGTCGAACCGGGTTTCGTCATAGCTTGGCTGTGTCTCGTGCAGGCGCAGGCGATGCTCCGTTTCCTCAAGCTGCCGTTCGAGCCTTTCGGCGTCCGCATTTCGCTCGCGGTATTTCTCGATCAGTGGGGGCAGACGTTCCTGCCACTTCGCCAGCTCGCTCTCCAGCCACTCGAGGCGTGCTGCCTGGCTGTCTGAGGGCCTGTCCGCTACCGACTCCAGTTCCTGGTTCCTGATGGTCAGGCGGTTATGCGACTGTTGTAACTTCTCGAAGCGTTGGCCCAGTGCCTCACTGCTGGATTGCGCTGCGCGCAATTCCTCGACGCGCTTATCGGAACCGGACTTGAGTTCCTGGACCTGTGCCATGAGCGACTGGTTCTGTTCGGCCAGGCGTTTGTGCTCGCCATCACGGATATCGAGTTGTTCTCGCCAGGTTTCGGTAATGGCCAGCTTCTCTTCACGTGCGCGGCGTGCACGGATCAGCCAGCCGCCCGCCAGTCCGGCAAACAGCGCGATTCCAGTCAACAGCATGGCAAGCGGCGTCAGCAATGTGCTCTATAACCCTGAAAAACTGCGAAAAGTCTACGTGATTTCAAAGCCCGGGGCATAGTGACCCATGCACGGTCTTTCCAATACGTTTTCGACTCCGTATCGTTGCGCGTCCGTACAAGGAGACGACATGGCCGGACCGCCACAAAGAGAAAACCTGTTTATCGACGGGCCCGCAGGGCGCCTCGAAGCGATCCTTGAGACGCCGCGCAACGGTGATGCCGTCGGTGCTGCCGTCGTGTGTCACCCGCATCCACAGCATGGCGGCACGATGCACAACAAGGTGGCCCACCAGCTGGCGCGTGCGTTTCTGCAGGTCGGGTTTTCGGTACTGCGATTCAACTTTCGGGGCACTGAGGCCAGCGAGGGTGATTATGATGAGGGCGTCGGTGAGGTGGATGACGCGCTCGCCGCCCTGTCGTGGATGCAGGAACAGACCGGTCGGGACGACGTCTGGCTGGGCGGTTTTTCATTCGGCGCCGCCGTATCCGTCAAGGCCGCTGTGCAAACGACGCTGCCCGGACTGGTCAGCATCGCACCTGCGGTCAGTCGTTTTGCGCAGGGTCTCGACCGGCAGCCGGATTGCCCGTGGCTTGTCCTGATTGGCGACAAGGACGAACTTGTCGACGTGGAGGAGATGGTCGCATGGGTCGATTCCCTGGCCCCCGGTCCCGAGCTCCTGGTCATGCAGGACGCCGAGCACTTTTTCCACGGTCGCCTGGTCGAGATGCGCGACCACGTTGTCGACTTCGTCAGCCGGTCCATCGAGGCTTAACAGGCCACAAATGAAAAACCCCCGCCCGGGAGACCGGACAGGGGTTCTTCGATAGCTGTATCAGGCGGCGCCACGAGACGCCGGCGGCCCGATATCAGACCATGTCTTTCAGGCCTTTCAGCGCAGACACTTTGACGACCTTCGAAGCCGGCTTGGCTTTGAACATCATCTCTTCGCCCGTGAACG
>CAZSIQ010000046.1:0-24775 GCA_964606915.1 uncultured Woeseiaceae bacterium
CCACTCGAAACATGGTTTTCGGCAGTGTCTCGATGACAACGCCTTCCATCTGAATAGCTTCTTCTTTCGCCAAAAAACTGTGCCCTGTGGTCAGAGGCCGCGCATTGTGCAGAAATGGTGGCTCTAATGCAATGCGGGGATTACCCCGACAGCAGCGCGCTGACGGCCTGATCGCCGGCCGGCAGGCCGCTCAGCGGCGCCTCGGGGTCGCAGGCGACGTCCAGCAGACGGATGAAGCCATCGCGCGGCACCATGTCAGCGCCCAGGCTCATAAGGTGCGGTGACTCCACCTGGCCGTCCAGCACCAGGAAGTCGCGTTTAGTTAACTCGGCGAGCAGGGCGGTCATCGCGAATTTCGATGCATTGCTGCGGCGACTGAACATCGACTCACCGAAAAACGCCCGGCCTATAGCCAATCCGTATATCCCGCCTACGAGCTCCCCGTCGTCGAGAATTTCCACGCTGTGCGCCCATCCGGCCCGGTGCAGCGACGTAAATGCACTGAGCATGTCACGGGTTATCCAGGTCCCGTCCTGGTGTGGCCTCGGTTCTGCGCAGGCTTGCATGACCGCTTCGAACTGCTGGTTAAACGTAACCGTGAAGGTAGAGCGCCGTATTGCCCGGCGAAGGCTTCTGGAGATGTGGAAGGCCGCCGGCCGAAACAGGCATCGCGGATCGGGCGACCACCAGAGAATCGGTTGTCCCTCCACGAACCAGGGAAAGATGCCGCGACGGTACGCCGCGAGCAGGCGCTGGGGCGACAGGTCGCCACCGACCGCGAGGAGGCCTTCCGGCTCCTTAAGCGCTATTTCGACCGGCGGAAATGCGTCCGCAGGGCTTGCCGGGTCGATCCAGTGAAGTCGCTGGTTTCTCACGCCTTGTCACCATCCGCCCGGTACGGACTGTGATTGCCGACGACGTCCATGTAGCGCTCGACATCCTGGCCTTCCAGCGACAGGTAATCCCGTATCGCCGAGTAAAACTCGGGGTGTGCGAGCCAGTGAGCCGACGAGGTCGCCTGCGGAAGGAAACCGCGACTGACTTTGTGCTCGCCCTGCGTGCCCGGTTCGAACAGCGCGATACCATTCGCAATGCAGTAGTCGATGCCCTGGTAGTAACAGGTTTCAAAGTGCAGGGCGTTGTAGTGGCCGCTGCTGCCCCAGTAACGGCCATAGAGGGTATCCGCGCCAACGAAAAACACCGCGGCGGCAACCGCTTCTCCGTCTGACTCCGCCAGCACCACGAGGATCTTGTCGGGCATGGCGCGGCTGATACGCAGGAAAAAATCCAGGTCAAAGTAGTGTGTCGATCCGCGCTGCATGAACGTGATATTGATCAGGCGGTAGACCTGTTCCCAGAGAGCAGGGCCCAGTTCATCGCCGTGCAGGTGACGAAACTGGATGCCTGACTCGGCGACGTGTCGCCGATCTCGCTTCGCCTTTTTCCTTTTGCGCGCATTGAAACCCGCCAGGAAATCGTCGAAGGATGCATAGCCGCGATTGTGCCAGTGAAACTGGCAGTCTTTCCTCAGCGTCATCCCGGCCGCCTCGAGAATGGGCAATTCGTCCTCGAGCGGAAACAAGACGTGCAGGGACGATGCATCAATCTCCTGAGCAAGCGCACGAGCACCGTCAATCAGGAGTCGTCCGAGGGTTGCATCCGTGTCAGCCGAGAGCAGCAGCTTGGGGCAGGTTGCCGGTGTGAACGGAACCGCAGACACCAGTTTCGGATAGTAGGGAATCCCGGCCCGGTGATAGGCATTCGCCCAGGCCCAGTCAAAAACAAATTCGCCCCAGGAGTGGCTCTTTTCGTACAGCGGCATCGCGCCCTGAAGCCGGTCGCCGTCGTGCAGGGTCAGGTGTCGTGGCGTCCAGCCGGTCTCGGCTGCGACGCAGCCTGTCTGTTCGGCGGCGGCAAGAAAGGCGTGATCGAGAAATGGGTATTGGTCGCCCGCCAGCGCGTTCCAGTCGTCGGCCGCGATATCGTCGATCGACGAGTGGACCCGGACTTCGATCGGGCCACGATCCATGGTCGTCAGGCGGCCGCTTCGTCGGCCTTGTCAGCGAGCGCGTCGAGAAAGCGTTCGGCGTCCAGCGCTGCCATGCAGCCCGCGCCGGCTGACGTAATCGCCTGGCGGTACACCTGGTCGGCCACGTCACCGGCGGCGAACACGCCCGGTATGCTGGTCGCCGTGGCATCACCGTCGATGCCGGAGCGAACCACGATGTAGCCGTTCTTCATGTCCAGCTGTTCATCGAACAGGCCGGTGTTCGGGCTGTGTCCGATCGCGATAAAGACGCCCTGTAATTCGAGGTCGCGCGTCGAGCCGTCCTTCACATTCTTGATGCGAAGTCCGTTAACGCCCGCATCGTCGCCCAGCACCTCGTCGACAACGTGATCCCAGGCGAGGTCGATCTTGCCTTCCGCGGCCTTCTCGAACAGCCGGTCCTGCAGGATTTTCTCTGCGCGCAGTGCGTCGCGTCGGTGTACCAGGGTCACTTTCTCGGCGATGTTGGCCAGGTACAGGGCTTCCTCGACCGCTGTATTGCCGCCGCCGACGACGGCAACGTGCTGGTTACGGTAGAAGAAGCCGTCGCAGGTCGCGCAGGCCGATACGCCACGGCCCTTGAACGCCTCCTCGGAATCGAGGCCCAGGTACATCGCCGTAGCGCCGGTGGAAATGATCAGCGCGTCGCAGGTGTAGACGCCGTAGTCGCCCTCGAGGCGGAACGGTCGTACCGACAGGTCGGCCGTGTGAATGTGGTCGTTGATGACTTCCGTGTCGTAGCGTTCCGCGTGTTGGAGCATGCGCTGCATCAGGTCTGGTCCCTGCAGCCCTTCCGCGTCACCCGGCCAGTTATCGACGTCGGTTGTTGTCATGAGTTGTCCACCCTGTTCGACGCCGGTCACCATCACCGGGTTCAGGTTGGCGCGCGCGGCGTAGACCGCTGCCGAGTAGCCTGCAGGGCCTGAGCCCAGGATAAGAACGCGGCAATGTTTCGGATCACTCATGTATACTTTGTCCTTGATTTACTGACGGAAAACCTCAGCGAAGAGGAACGGTATGCGGCCAGGATTGTTGGATTCAAGAGCCCGGGTCTGCAGCTAGTTTAGGCAAAAGCGACGCTGCTGGCATCCCGGTACCGACAAACCTTAAGCTTCACACATGGCGAGAGCTCAAAAAACCGTACAACCGACGGGTGGACTGTCTTTCCAGGTGACCCGCGCACTGCGCGAAGGGGCCCTGTACACCTTTGGCGCGCTGGCCGCGATCCTCTGGTTCGCGTTGTTCACCTACGATCCGTCAGATCCGGGCTTCAACCAGTCCAGTACCAGCACGCAGGTGCAAAACGGCATCGGCGTGTTTGGCGCCTACCTGGCTGATCTGCTGTTTTACCTTTTTGGCCGCCCGGCCTACCTTTTCACCGTCATGGTGTTCTACTTCGGCTGGATGCTCTATCGCGAGCAGAAAACGGAGACCAACTACACCAGCGCCGATTTTGCCCTTCGTCTCGCCGGGTTCGTTGCCATGCTCGTGACCAGTTGCGCGCTGTCCACACTGCATTTCTCCGGTGCCGGATTCAACGAAACCGCAGGCGGCGTACTCGGACAATTGGTTGGCAACCAGCTTGAGGCCGTCATGAAGCTGCTCGGCGCGAGCGTTCTGCTGTTCTTCCTGTGGATGGCGTCCGTGTCGCTGTTCCTCGGCGTTTCCTGGTTCAACATCATGGATACGATAGGTCGGGGTTGCCTCAGGGCCTGGGACAGCCTGCTGGTTCGTATCGGCGAGTGGCGTGACAAGGCGGAAGGGCGTCGTCAGCAGGCCGCGCGGGCAAACGTCATCAAGGTGGAGAAGCAGCGCGTTGCCAAGCGCCAGAGCCCGAAGATCGAGCCCGTGCTGCCAATGCTCGAGACAAGCATGCGCGCGGAAAAGGAACGCCAGGTTTCCATGTTCGATCCGCCGTCGGCTGGTGAGCTGCCGCCGTTGGCGCTGCTGGATGATCCGCCGGAACAGAAAGAGGGCTATTCCAAGGACTCGCTCGAGGCGATGTCCCGGCTGGTCGAACTGAAGCTCAAGGACTTCGGTATCGATGTCGAGGTCAAGAGCGTTTCCCCGGGGCCGGTCATCACCCGCTTCGAACTCGATCCCGCGCCTGGTGTGAAGGTCAGCCAGATCGCCAACCTGGCGAAAGACCTTGCCCGTTCGTTGTCCATCGTCAGTGTCCGTGTTGTCGAGGTCATTCCCGGCAAGTCCTACGTCGGCCTGGAAATCCCGAATGAGAACCGCGCGCTCGTGACACTGGGTGAAATCCTGAAGTCACGCGCCTACGATGACCTGGCTTCGCCGCTGACGCTGGCGCTGGGCAAGGATATCGCCGGCAACTCGGTGGTTGCCGATCTCGCCAAGATGCCGCACCTGCTGATCGCCGGGACGACCGGCTCCGGTAAGTCGGTCGGCATCAACGCCATGATCCTGAGCCTCTTGTATAAGTCCCAGCCGGAGCATGTTCGCCTGATCATGATCGATCCGAAGATGCTTGAACTGTCGGTTTACGAGGATATTCCTCACCTGCTGGCGCCGGTGGTTACGGACATGAAAGAGGCCGCCAATTCGCTGCGTTGGTGTGTTGCAGAAATGGACCGGCGTTACCGACTGATGGCGGCGCTGGGTGTCAGGAATATCGGCGGCTACAACCGAAAGGTCAGCGAGGCGATCGCTGCCGGCGAACCGATCAAGGACCCAACGTTCACACCGCCGCCGTTCGAGGACGAGGAGAAGCCGGTCGAGCACCCGACCCTGCAACCGCTGCCGTACATTGTCGTCATCATCGACGAGCTGGCCGACATGATGATGATCGTCGGCAAGAAGGTCGAGGAACTGATTGCGAGACTGGCACAGAAGGCGCGTGCGTCGGGTATCCATATGATTCTCGCTACGCAGCGACCATCGGTGGATGTCATCACCGGTCTCATCAAGGCCAACGTACCGACGCGTATCGCGTTCCAGGTGTCTGCGAAGGTCGATTCGCGCACGATCCTTGATCAGCAGGGCGCCGAGAACCTGTTGGGCCACGGCGACATGCTTTACCTGCCGCCCGGCACGTCGATGCCGGTTCGCGTGCACGGCGCGTTCGTGGCTGACCACGAGGTCCACCAGGTCGTTTCACACCTGAAGAAAAGTGGTAAACCGCGCTATCTGGATGAAATTCTTGACGGTCCCAGCAGTCCAACACCAGGACTGACCGGGATTGACCCGGCAGGAGCGGCCGATGGCGGGGATGCCGAGGCCGATCCTCTGTATGACCAGGCCGTGCAGGTAGTGATGGAAACACGAAAAGCGTCAATATCCGGCGTTCAACGTCGTCTCAAAATCGGTTACAACCGGGCCGCCCGTATGGTCGAGTCCATGGAGGCGGCCGGTCTTGTCGGGCCACTGCAGCCCAATGGAACGCGCGAGATTCTCGTACCGAACCAGGACAGCAAGGAATGAGACGAGCAACGTTGATCCTGCTCTGCCTGCTGGGCGGAGCAGCCGTAGCTTCGGATGACGGCGAGCGTCTCGTCGAAGGCTTCGTCAACGGCATCGAGACGTTCCAGGGCGAGTTTCGGCAGACCCTGCTGGATCCGGATGGCGAGGTTCTCGAGGAGACCCGTGGCTCGCTGCAGATTCGTCGTCCCGGCCAGTTTCGCTGGGACAACACGGACCCCTACGAACAACAGCTCGTCGCAGACGGGCTGAACATCTGGAGCTACGACGTTGACCTGGAACAGGTCACGGTGAAGCCCCAGGTGGAAACACTCGCGAACACGCCCGCGTTGATTCTCAGTGGTTCCGGTTCTGCGCTTGAGCAGTTCAACGTCGTCGAGAGCTATGTCGAGGCCGCACACACCTGGGTCCGTCTGGAACCGAAGGCGGCCGACGCAGGCTTCAGCCGCATGGAGATGGGCTTCGTCGACGGTCAGCTGGACCGCCTGGTTTTCTTCGACACGCTTGCCCAGACCACGCTGGTGCAGTTTGACGATGTCGTCGTCAACGAGTCGATCGAACCTGAACGCTTCGTGTTCTCCGTACCGGAATTTGCCGACGTCATAGGTACGCCGGCCAGGGCGGAGTAATGCTGCCGCTACGCTGGGCGCGAGGCTGGCGGGTGGCATCGGCAACCCTGCTGGTGCTGGTTCTTGCGGCGGGCGTCGCACCTGCTGTCTGGCTGTGGCCGGATCGCGGCAACGTCATCCGCTTTTTCGCCCATATCGACAAATGGGCCCACGTCATTACCTTCATGTTCCTGGCCCTTTGGTTTTGTGGCCAGTACACGCGCAGCGCGTATTGGCGTATCGCACTCGGACTCCTGGTCTACGGCATCGTGATCGAGGCGGCCCAGCGCATGGTGGGTTATCGAACGGCCGATCCGTTCGACGTGGTCGCCAACGTCAGCGGTATTGGCGTCGGACTGACGCTGGGGCTGCTGGGTGCCGGCGGTTGGAGCCAGTGGTTCGAGCGGCTGGTTGTCGGACACCGTGACGTCGACTGATCTCTTTTCCGAAGCGGAAGCCGCCGAACGGCCGCTGGCCGACAGGATGCGACCCCGCACGCTCGCGGACTACATCGGTCAGTCCCACCTTCTCGGTGAGGGCAAGCCGCTGCGCAAGTCCATTGAATCGGGTCGAGCCCACTCAATGGTGTTCTGGGGGCCGCCCGGGACGGGCAAGACGACACTCGCGCGAATGGTCGCCTCCGAGTCCGGGTTGAACTACATCGCGCTGTCGGCCGTCATGGCCGGCGTCAAGGACGTCAGGGACGCCGTCGCGGCCGCGAAAGACCACCGCAGTTTCAATGGTCGCGGCACGGTGCTGTTCCTCGATGAGGTTCATCGCTTTAACAAGTCGCAGCAGGACGCGTTTCTGCCGTATGTCGAGGACGGCACGCTGGTGTTCATTGGCGCGACAACCGAGAACCCGTCCTTCGAACTCAATAACGCGTTGTTGTCACGCGCCCGTGTCTACGTCCTGAAGGCGCTTGAGCCCGATGAACTTGTCCGGGTGCTGCAGTCTGCGCTGGATGACCCGGAGCGGGGCCTGGGCGGTTCTGTGTCCGCAACGCCGGAGGTCTTGAATCTGATCGCCAGCGCGGCGGACGGCGATGCACGGCGTGCCCTGAATTTCCTCGAACTGGCGGCCGATCTCGCTGACGGGGGTGACATTTCCGAGTCGATTGCAGCGGACGTTGCACGTGGGACGTTTCGCCGTTTCGACAACAAGGGCGAGGCCTTTTATGACCAGATCTCGGCGCTGCACAAGTCCATCCGTGGCACCGACCCGGATGCGTCGCTTTACTGGCTGATGCGTATGCTCGACGGTGGCTGCGATCCCCTGTACATCACGCGCCGCATGATCCGTGTCGCGTCGGAAGACATCGGCAATGCCGATCCTCGAGCGCTGCAACTGACGATGAACGCCTGGGAGGCACTGGAGCGCCTGGGCAGCCCGGAGGGCGAACTGGCATTGGCCCAGGCTGTCGTATTTCTCGCCTGTGCACCGAAAAGCAACGCGGTCTATGTCGCGGCCAAAGCGGCAGCAAAGGATGCCCGCGAGTCCGGTTCACTCGAGGTGCCGATGCATCTCCGCAATGCGCCGACCCGCATGATGAAGGAGCTCGGCTACGGTGAGGGCTATCGTTACGCGCACGACGAACCGGACGCCGTAGCGCTTGGCGAGCGCTACTTTCCCGACGACATGCCGGAGACGACGTATTATCATCCCGTCCCGCGCGGCCTTGAGATCAAGATCCGCGACAAGCTGCTCGAGCTTCGCGCCCGGCAGGACAAATCCACTGACAAGAATTCGAAATGATTGACCCGAAACTGCTTCGTTCCGACGCCGGCGGCGTCGCTGCAAACCTCGCCCGGCGTGGCTTCACGTTCGACGCCGACGCTTATCTCGCACTCGAGGACAAGCGCAAGTCGCTGCAGGTCGAGACTGAATCGCTGCAGAGCGAGCGGAACAAGAGCGCCAAGAGCATCGGCCAGGCCAAGGCGAAGGGCGAGGACATCGAACCGCTGCTGGCGGCGGTCAACGACCTGGGCGAACGTCTCGAAGCCGCTACGTCGGCACTGCAGGCCGTGCAGACAGAGCTGAAGGACATCGAACTCGGTTTGCCGAACCTTCTGTCCGATGACGTACCCGACGGCGACAGCGAAGACGACAATCTCGAGGTGCGCCGCTGGGGTGAGCCGCGTGACTTTTCTTTTGAACCCAGGGATCACATCGAACTTGGCGAGGTGCTCGGCGGGCTGGATTTCGACGCGGCGGCGAAGGTCTCCGGCGCCCGATTTGCGGTCATGCGGGATGGTCTTGCACGACTTCAGCGTGCACTGATCCAGTTCATGCTGGACACGCACACCGGCGAACACGGCTACAGCGAAACGTATGTTCCTTACCTCGTGCACGCGCACGCACTGGAAGGCACGGGCCAGCTGCCGAAGTTCGAGGAAGACCTGTTCAAGACGACCACCGAGCGTCCTTACTACCTGATCCCGACGGCCGAAGTACCGCTGACCAACCTGGGACGCGATCGAATCTTTGACGCCGACGAGCTGCCGCTGCGCCTGACGGCGCACACGCCGTGTTTCCGCTCGGAAGCCGGCTCCCACGGGCAGGACACGCGCGGCATGATCCGCCAGCACCAGTTCGAAAAAGTCGAACTTGTGCATCTCGTTAGTCCTGGAGAGTCGAAGGAAGCGCTTGAAGCCATGACCGGCCACGCGGAAACAATCCTGCAGAAACTGGGTCTTCCGTACCGCGTTGTTGCCCTGTGCTCCGGCGATATCGGCTTCGGCGCTACCAAGACGTACGACCTCGAGGTCTGGCTGCCGGGTCAGCAGAAATACCGCGAGATCTCCTCGTGCAGCAACTGTAATGACTTCCAGGCTCGTCGTATGAAGGGCAGGGTGCGCAATGCGGAGACCGGCAAGCCGGAACTGCTGCATACGCTGAACGGCTCCGGCGTGGCGGCTGGTCGCGCATTGATTGGCGTCCTTGAGAACTACCAGCGGGAAGACGGCAGCGTCGAGATACCGGAGGTTTTGAGGCCGTACATGGGCGGACTCGACGTCCTGGCCTGAGTCTGCTCCTGACCGAAGCAATTTCCGTCACCCGGTGGGCTTTGACGATCGGCAAACCCCGACGCAGGTCACACTGGCTGAAACGGCTTATGTAATATCATCGCCGTTTTCGGAGACCTCATGCCGCTTCTGTCATTGATTCCGCTGCTGGGCTACAGCCTGGCCGTCAAGCGACGGCTGGGTATCGAGGCCTCGTTCGCGTTGATCCTGAGCGTCAGTAGCTGGCTCCTGCTCGCGTATGTTTTCGGACTCGCCGGTTTCCTGAAAGAGGGGGCGATTGCGCTCTGGGTGCTCGGATTAGTCGCGTTCCTCGTGGAGTCGCCGCAGCTGCTTCGGAGTCTCCGCGAGAAGACGTTCAGTCCCGTGCTGGGCCTGTTTGTGCTGTTCTGCCTCGCGTTCTGGTTCGTTCACCACGACAGCCAGTACTTCTACTTTGACGAATATTCCCATTGGGGCGTGTTCATCAAGGACCTGTGGTACTTCGATCGCTTCTGGCAGGCCGACAGCAACGCCTGGCATCCGCACTACCTGCCCGGCGCCCCGCTGTGGCAGTACGCGCTGACGCAGTTTTCACCCGAGGTGGAGTCGACCGCGTATTTCGCGCAGTTCATCCTGCTGATCGCGCCCCTGATGGTGCTGTACGAGCGCCTGTCGCTGCGCCAGCTGGGCTGGGCAGCAGCAATCACGCTGATCATCATTATTGGCCTCGCCAATTTCGGCCACAGTGTCGCCAGCCTGTACGTTGATCACGTTATCGCCACGTGGTTTGCCGGCGTCCTTATTCTCGGCGTATTCCAGCATGACCTCGACTGGAAAAAACTGATGCTGCTTTTCCCGGCACTGATCGTCATGGCGCTGTTGAAAGACGTTGGCATCGGTTTCGCCCTGGCAGCCGCCGGACTGGTGTCCGCCTTGGTACTGTTCCGATACTACGGTGACGGTTTGTCCGCTGCGTTCGGAAAGTCGCTGGCGCTCGGCGTCGTGCTGTTGCTGCCGTCGCTGATCGCTGTCGCCGCCTGGTCTGCGAACCGTGACGCCGCCGGTATCGAGGCATCCAGCTATTCCCTATCGGGTGTTCTGTCTACTGCGGGCGAGGATTCGGCACCGTCACCCGATGCCGCGATCATCAAGGAACGTTTTGTCTACGTCTTCCAGCACCAGCAGCTGTCCAAGGATGAAGTATCGGCGAACTACAACGCATTCAGCTTTCCAATCGTCGGTGAATTCCAGGATGCCTTCCGCCTGACGACCCTGAATTTCTACCTGCTTTTCTCGCTGTTCTTCATCGTCATACTGGCCCTGAAGGGCCCGGGCCAGCCACGGGTCGAATGGGGAATTGTCGCGGCCGGTCTGTTGTTCACCGCGGTGAGCTATACCGTCGTGATGTACATCAGTTACCAGGTCGCTTTCGGTGAACGAGGACCGTTGATTTCATCGTACATCCGCTACGTTCACTCAGTAGTGCTGGCGATGTTCCTGTTCGGGTTCGCCGCATTGATGCCTCAGTCTCGCTTGTTCACCGATAAAAGTATCTCCGTCAGTGACCGGCAGGTACCGATCACGGTACCGGTATTTGCAAGCCTTGCGCTGATGATGCTCGTGTTCGAAACGCCTTACCTGCGTGGCTTCACGTCGCCGAATCCGCAGATGGCCTGGCGCACGCAAATGGAACCCCTGCTGAGCGAGCTCAATGATCGCTTCGACGATCGCCGGGTATGGATCTTCCTGCCGACCGATCGACCGAACGGCATTTTCGGGCAGATCATGCAGTTCCTGATCGCACCGACGCCGACGACGGTAGAGCGCTCAACGTCGTTTCTGATGCAGGAGGAGCCGGCGATACGTGAGCAGCTTTCCCGGTTCGATATTCTGTGGTTCCCGGCCGAGAATCCGGAGCTCGACGAGCGTGTTGGCTCGGTGCTGGGTCTCGAGATGCAGGGTCGATACGTGAGCGTTCAGCGCGGCGCTAGCGGCTCCGCCAGGTTCGAATTGTACGAATTCGACTGACGGTAACCTGCGATAAAAAAAGGCCCGCGAATGCGGGCCTTTTTCGTTAAATACTCAGCGCGGTTCTAGTCGCGGCTCATGAAGAACTGCAGCACGTACCAGAACATCAGTGCGATAGACGCGAATAGCTGCATCGAGGCAGCGACGTAACGATCCTGCGGATAGTGGTGCAGGATGTTCGACGTGTCATAAAGCACGGCGGCGCCGGCAAAGCCGATCATCGCAACCGAGAACCAGGTACCCAGTTCGAAGCCGAACAGCAGAGCACCGATGATGGCGACCATCGCAAGGGCAAAACCCCACATCAGGATGCCACGCAGGAATGAAAAGTCCTTGCGCGTAACCATGACTACGCCGATCAGTGCGGCGCAGCCGAGCAGCGTGACTCCGGCGGCGGCGTCAATGACACCGGCAAATTGCGGAACGGTCGAAGCGATGTACAGCACAGGGGCAAAGATCAGCGCTTCGGCGACGATCAACAGCGCAAATGCGCCGTACTGTAGCTGTGTCGATTCGACGGTGTGCGCGATGTGAGATGCGCCCCAGCTGGCGAGCATGAATGCACCGAGGACCATGAGCCAGCCCATGCTGCCGGCGCCGAACACGAGAGTCGCGATTGATGCCGATATGCCCGACGAAATCAGGTAAGCGGAGATACCGGCGAAGATCAGGATCGCTGCGACGACGTGCGCGTAGCATTTCCAGATAAAGTCCGATCGCTCCTCGACGGACGCCTCTGAAACCGGCCCGAGATAATTCATCTTATCCTGCATGTGGTTAAAACCTCCCTATTAACGCCCCGACATTCTAGCATTTAGCGGCTTAACTGGCATCTCTGGCGGAGCCGCTCAGCAGGGGCTCCAGCGCCTCGACACGCGGGCCGTTCTCGTCACAAACCGCGAACAGGTCTCGTTCGCCCGGTGCGTACAAGGAGACACCGGCATAGTCACCGGCCTTGTTGGCAACGTAGAAGCGAACGTTGAAATTCGGCAGGCCACGGCTGTTTCGGAGTCGTTCCTCCACCGTGTTGTCTCGGATCCGCTTGAGCGCCTCCATGCCGGCGTCCTTCGGATGCTTGCCGCGGCGCATTTCCTCGACAATCAGGTAAGAACACAGGCCATAGAGATTCGCTTCGCCACGTCCGGTTGAGCCGGCCGCGCCGATATCACCGTCCACGTAGAGCCCGGCACCGAGTATTGGTGAATCGCCCACGCGACCCGGGATCTTCCAGGCGAGGCCGCTCGTTGTCGTAACGCCGCAGATCTCGCCGCTCGGGCTGACACCGTTGCAGTTGATCGTGCCGTAGTACGTTTCCTCATCGATGATGCCATCGTCGATCATGCCCAGGCCCGCCTCGTGCGCAGCCTGACTGCGGGATGCCGGATCCGGGTAGTGGTGCGGATCGATACGGCGCTTCCATTCCAGCCACATCTCCCTTGAGCGCTCGGTGTTGAGGTCGTCCTCGATCTCGTAGCCCATCTGTCGCGCAAAGTTCTGCGCGCCGGGGCCGACGAGCAGATGATGATCGGTGTTCGCCATGACGGCCTGCGCGACATTCGCCGGCGTACGCACGCCCTCGAGCGAGGCGACGCCACCAGCCTGCTTTCTCGGACCGTGCATACAGCAGGCGTCGAGCTGAACGACGCCGTCAGCGTTCGGTCGACCGCCAAAGCCGACACTTGCGTCTTCCGGATCAAGCTCGACGATATTCACGCCCGCAATCAGTGCGTCCAGCACGTCATCACCGGCAACGATGCGGTCGAAAGCCGTTTCGACGCAGCTCTTGTCACCGCCGTTGAGCATCGTGAAGCCGTTTCGAGATGCGACGACGACGGGTTTGCTCTTGTTCGTCTGGATGGCGGCAGAGGCGTTGCCCGCGAGCGAGGCGGCGGCGGTAGTGAGGAGGAATTGGCGGCGGTTGAAGGAGGGCATGCGGGTGCTCCGTTGTTGTTTTCAATCATGGTGAAGGAAATGTTGGTGGCGGGCAATTTGATTGGTTATGGGACGCGCTTGAGCGCTTGAGCGCTTGAGCGCTTAGGGGCGGCGGAAGTCTCGCCTGGAGTGAACCGCCGCACGGGAGAGGGTGGGATGGATTCGAATCTCCCTGGGGTCGGTTCTCACCCCTTCGGGGCGCCTGCGGCGTCCAGATTGCTGGCGCAATCTGTCGAACCCAATCCGCCCGCCGTTGTTTTATCTCTGTGTTGCGGACTGCGGATTGATCTTTAGTGGGAAGGGCAGGAAGACAGGCCCGTGGTGATCCTTCGCAGCGGAGAGGGTGGGATGGACTCGAATCGGCTTTGGCCGATTCTCGGGGCTGCGCCCCGCCTGCGGCGTCCAAATTGCTGGCGCAATTTGTCGAACCCGGTGGGTTCTCATCAGCCACCCCGCACCACGAATATCAAAAAGGCCCCGTGAAGGGGCCTTTTTGATATTGGCGGAGAGGGTGGGATTCGAACCCACGAAGGGCTACAAACCCTTGCTGGTTTTCAAGACCAGTGCATTCAACCGCTCTGCCACCTCTCCAAATTTTCGTTGAGCCAACTTCTTACTGGTCGCGGGGTTTAGCCCGTTTTCAATGACCAGTGAGTGACTCCTCGCTACGCTCGTCGCCCTTCGGGCGCCCTGCGGGCGTCGTGATCGGCTGTGCCGATCGCTCAACCGCTCTGCCACCTCTCCGGAGTTGGCGCAGCGCTGTTACGCGACGGCGAATTGTGCGGGGATTGCGGCGGGGTTTCAATACTTGAATCTATTGGCGGTGACGTAGTCTGATGCAGAGGGAAAGGCGGGGATAGCGGTCAGTTATGACTTTAAGAAATCATTTTATCTTATTGTTTTTAATAATTTTTAGTACTCCTATTCTCGCGCAGGACGAGGCTGGCGAAGCGCAGCCTGCGCCGTGCCAGGAGGATGAGGCGTTTTCGGAATTCGACTTCTGGCTCGGTGAGTGGGAGGTGCATGATGCCGACGGTAACTTTGCCGGCATCAACCGTATTGCGAAGACGCTGAACGGATGCCTGGTGACTGAGTCCTGGGAAGGGGCGAGTGGTTTCAAGGGCACCAGCATTAACTTCATCGACAAGGTCAGTGGTGAGTGGGTGCAGGTCTGGAATGACGCATCCGGCAGCCAGATCCAGATTCGTGGCGGTCTGACGGATGAAGGGATGCGACTGGTCGGCACTATTCATTATGTATCCAATGGTAAGACTTTCCGTTTTCGGGGCTTATGGACCCCACTTGAAGACGGACGTGTGCGACAATACTTCCAACAGTCTGAGGACGGAGATTCCTGGACGACCTGGTTTGAAGGCTTTTACACGCGCCGCCAGGCAGACGCCGGGGAAAGGTAGGGAAATCAGTGGTTTACACATCAGCTAAGCGCAGCCTGCCCGGCGGAAATCCGCTGGCCAACATCCTCGTTATCGTCGTGGGTGCACTGGTCCTGGCGGCCTCTTTCGTGGTCGGTTTCGTAGCTCTCGTGGTGCTCGCATCGGTTGTGCTCATTATGGCCGCCGTTATCGGAGTGCGTCTTTGGTGGCTGACGTGGCGCGCACGACGCGCTGCGGCGAAGTCGCCAACAGCGAACGGTGCGATCGAAGGCGAATTTGTCGTGGTGACACGCGAACATCGTCGAAACCGCGACTAATTGTCTGAAACTGCAGGGTCTTATAAAGTCCCGCGCATGCAGAACAACCGCTCAGATCAAGAACGCCGACGCATTCGCCGTCGCCGCCGTGTACAGGTTCTCGTTATCTATACGGCCATCGCCATCGGACTTGCCTGGTTTTTCGAGTCGCAGGCAACGACAACCCTGATCTTCGTCCGGCATGCCGACAAGGCGGTGATGCCGCAGGATGATCCGCCACTCAGTCCGGCCGGTCAGCAGCGAGCCGCCGAACTCGCCCGTCAGCTCGTCGATGCTGATGTTGTTGCCGGTATCGATGCGGTGTACGCCACGCCTACACGACGCGCACAACAGACGGCGCAACCCGTGGCCGATGAATTGGGTCTCCCGATAACCTCTTACGACGCAGCCGACACCGAGCAGGTGCTGGACGACATTCTCGCCACCCACAAAGGCAAGATTGTCCTGGTGGTCGGTCACAGCAACACGATCCCGGGCCTGATCGCCAATCTTGGTGCGAGCAAAAACGTTCCGGCTATTGCCGAGAACGAGTACGACAACATCTACCTGATTTCGATTCCGTGGTTTGGCAAGACCAAGACCATTCGACTGCGCTACGGCCAGCCTTACTTGCCGGCAGCGCCGGTGGTCCCGGACCAGGCGTGAGTAACCCCGCCGAGTTCGTCATCGATACCCGAGGGCGCGCGGCCTACAACGTCACTTCGGAGGTACAGCGGCAGGTCGCCGACAGCGGTATCGAAAACGGTCTTTGCCACGTTTTCCTCAGGCACACGAGCGCGTCGCTGACCCTGTGTGAAAACGCGGACCCGGATGTGCTCACCGATCTCGAGACGTTTCTCGCGAAACTCGTCCCCGATGGCGACCCGATGTTCCTGCATGACGCTGAGGGCCCGGACGATATGCCAGCGCATATTCGCAGTATCCTGACGAGGTCAGACCTGACGATTCCGGTAATGCGTGGTCAGTGTGCGCTCGGCACGTGGCAGGGCATCTACCTGCTCGAACACAGGACTCAACCGCATCGCCGCAAACTGGTGGTTACGGTTCAGCCGAGCTGAGACGCTTCAGGCGTCGACGTCTTTTTTCAGGCCCGCCGTCTCACGCAGCTTGACTGCTTTACGCAGGAAATCCGCGTGACGCCCTATGCGGATGTCTGCAACGATCGCATCCTGGATCTTCCGGTCCTGTGCGATCAGGTAGGTAACACGACGCACGCCGATGCCCATCGGTCCGTCGACGCCGAACATGTTCACCACGGTCTTGTCGGTGTCGGACAGCAGGGTGAAGGGCAGTTCGTACTTGTCTCGAAACTTCGTATGACTGTCAGGATCCTGCGGGCTCACACCAACGACGGTCAGGCCAACCGACAGCAGGTCGTCATGGATGTCACGGATGGCACACGCTTCCTTCGTACAGCCCGGTGTGAAGTCTGCCGGATAGAAGTACAGGATCAGGGGCCCGGACTGCAGCAGGTCCGACAAGGATACTTCCTTGCCGCTGTCATCGGGCAGAACAAATTCCGGTGCCTTGGAGCCAGCCTCAAGCATGCGGTTTTTCCCCATCGTCGTTGTTAATCATTACTTCCATGACCCGGTAGGGCGACATCGCCATGCCGAGTCTTTCGTACGCCTTCTGCGCGCTGTAATTGCTTTCTTCCATGTACAGGCGTATGCCGCAGGCTGCCGGGTCGTCGCGAACCAGCGATTCAACGTGTCGATACAGGGCGGAAAACACGCCCTGCCGGCGAAACTCCGGCAAAACATAAACAGACTGGATCCACCACACCCGGCCATTACGCCAGTCGCTCCACTCGTAGGTCACCATGATCTGGCCGGCGATGTGACCATCGACTTCGGCAACCCAGTATCGACCGTCGTTTTCGTTGGCCAGGAGGTTCGACACGCCGGGACCGACGACTGCGTCGTCGAGGTGTTTGTCTTCGGTTTCCCTGGCGATGCCCTGGTTGAAGGAGGCGATGGTGTCAGCGTCGTCGGGTGTCGCGCGACGAATAGCAATGCTCATGTGTGTCCTGGCTCGCTCTGCTCAGCGACGATCCTAGTGCGGACAGATTTTAGGCACAAGTCGGTCTGCGGGACGGGGTGTCCCGGGACAAATCGGCATAGCCCTGACCCAGGCTATTTACCGCAGTGCGGGCATTCTCCCTTGGCGATCTTCAGAATGTGATGAGACCAGAGGAAAAACAGAGCCGCATTGCCGATAAACAGCAGGGTGTACAAGGTGGTCGTACCCATGTTCGTCTCCGTACAGTGTAACCAGCTCTATAAAGGATATCGGCAAACGCCGCTCCTTGTTGAGACCGGTCCGCACGGTAGCGGTTCAGGCGTGTTATTCGACCTGGGGCGCGGGTATACGCAAGGGGCCGGTCTTCATGCACACCATCATGTAGGTGTCTTCGAGCTCTTCGTAGCTTTTACCGTGCTCGACGTAGACCATGGCCCAGTAGTAGGCGCGACGGTCGATTCGGGTCGCTACCTGTGAGCGAATCTCCTCCGCCTTCTCGGGCCGCTTGGTCAACAGTTCGTAATACAGCGTGGCTGTATCCTGGCCGAGCAGGCAGGCTTCTCGGCGCATATCATCGCCGGCGAGCAAAAAACCCGGGAAAAGCAGGGCGAGCACTGGAAAAAATCGTTTGTTCACACCATGTTAGTCGGCAGGCAGCCGTATTTATTTAACAAAATCGTAACGATGTGAGATGAATCGAGCAATTGGGCAAATATTTCCCGGAGTCTCAACGAGTGATGGCGCCGGCGTACGGATGACTCGAGTTATCGCCACGCCGCAACTCGACCTGTTTGATCCTTTCCTGCTGCTGGATGAGTTTCGCTCCGATGACCCTGACGACTACATCGGCGGGTTTCCGGACCATCCGCACCGCGGCTTCGAAACGGTGACCTATATGCTCGCCGGCAAAATGCGCCACGGTGACAACCAGGGCAATGAAGGTCTGCTGGAGCCGGGTAGCGTTCAGTGGATGACCGCAGGCAGAGGCATTGTTCACTCGGAAATGCCGATGCAGGAAGACGGCCTGATGTGGGGGTTCCAGCTCTGGGTCAACCTGCCGGCCGCCGACAAGATGACAGCCCCGAGGTACCAGGATATTCCGGCAAGCCGGGTACCCGAAGCGTCGTTGGACGAAGGCGTCGTCGCAAGGGTGATAGCCGGAGCACTGGGAGACGTCCCGGGTCCGGTTTCCGGAGTTGCCACGTCACCCTTTTTCTTCGATGTCCGGATGCAGGCCCGGACACACGCCCGGATCGACACACCGGACGGACACAACGTCTTCGTGTACGTCTACGAAGGCACGCTCGCGGTTGATGGTGACAAACTGGACCGTGGAGAAATCGGCTTGTTGACCAACGGTGACGGAATTGAAGTGTCCAGCACTGACGGAGCGCGCTGTATCGTCGTCGGCGGCCGCCCGTTGCAAGAGCCTGTCGCGCGCTACGGGCCGTTCGTCATGAACACGGAGCAGGAGCTGCGACAGGCCGTTGTCGATTTCCAGAGCGGCCGGTTCTGACCTATTTCAAGAGAAACTCGGCCTCGATGGTCAGTGTAACGTCGTCGGAAACAGCGGGTGCATAAGCACCGAGGTCGAAATCGGATCGCTTGAGTGAGCCGGATGCCGATACACCGATAGCGGGCACTCGCTGGATCGGATGTGTTTCGACCGTGGCGACCGAGGCATCCAGCGTGATCGCTTTCGTAATGCCCTTGATCGTAACGTCACCGGTGATCTCATAACCACCGTCTGTTTGCTCTATTGCAGACGCTGTAAAGGTGATCTCAGGATGTGCTTCGACGTTGAACCAGTCATCGCTCTTCAGGTGTCCGTCGAAAACTTCCACACGGCTGTCAACGCTGGCGACATCGATCGTCACCGACACCGTGCTGCTGGTCGGGCTATCGGGATCGAGATCGATCGCGGCGTCAAAGCTGTTAAAGCCGACCTGCGGTTCAGACAGGCCGAAGTGTGAATAGCTGAAGAGAATATAACCGTGTTGTGGATCGACGGTGTACTTGCCGGACGGCAAGCTGGACAGGTCTGCGAAAGTGTTCGAGGCAAAGAGCAGGCTAGCGCTAAACAGGGCGATCTTCTTCAGGGTCATGTGGATTTCCAGCGGTTTGGATGGGAGCAATATTTTCGCTCGCCTGCTGTGAGCAATGTGTTTCAAAGTGCATCTCGGGAGCGGGATTCGATGCAGAAATTCTGACGCGAAGCAGCGTCAGGATGTTGCCCGGTCCGGGTTGGCGTCTTGGGTCAACAGCCCGGCGTAGCCTGTCAAGAAGAAAACGCCCCGGGAACGGATGATTTGCCCATACAGCAACGTAACCGGAGCAGATCATGAAACTCAAAGGACTTATCAGGTTTTACCGCATCGAATCAGACCTCAATGAACGTGAAGTGGATCGGCTGCAGAATGCGGCAAAGTACGTGGGGATTCCGTGGGGGCAGATCATTTCAAGGCCGACGATTGCACGGGAGTTTATTCGGCGGGTTGAGAAGGACAGGGCGGCGAATTGGTGAGAAGAGAATGGCGCGCCCGAGAGGATTACCCAAAACAGCCTGGGGCTGTTTTGGCCCTTTGGGCTTCGCGGCTCCGCCGCTCGGATCAAAACGCTGTCGCGTTTTGCGAACGCAAACCTCTATCGAGTCGGGTCGCGAAAACGAAAACGAAAACGAAAACGAAAACGAAAACGAAAACGGGGACCAGACGGTCCCCGTTCTTGTTTGGCGCCCCGACCGCGATTCGAACACGGGACCCTCAGATTAGGAATCTGATGCTCTATCCTACTGAGCTACCGGGGCTGTTCCGCGCCGGATTTTAGCAAATCGCGGCTCAGTTGATAGGCGTCGAGGGCGCGTTGGCGGGCTTCCTTGTGATCGACGATGGGGTAGGGGTAGTCCTCGCCGAGGCGGATGCTGCTGGCGGCGAGCAGGTCGGTGCCTGCGTTCCACGGGTCGTGGATGAACTTGGTCGGTACCTGTGCGAGTTCCGGAACGAACTTGCGGACGTAGTCACCGGTGACGTCGAACTTCTTGCCCTGCGTGATCGGGTTGAAGATGCGGAAGTACGGCGTCGCGTCTGTGCCGCAGCCGGCGACCCACTGCCAGCCGGCCGAGTTGTTGGCCAGGTCGGCATCGAGGAGGGTATCGAGAAACCAGTCGGCGCCGCGTTGCCAGGGTACGAGCAGGTGCTTGACCAGGAAAGACGCAACAATCATCCGAACGCGATTGTGCATCCAGCCTGTTCGCCACAGCTGGCGCATACCGGCGTCAACGATCGGGTAGCCCGTCTGGCCGCGTTGCCAGGCCTTTAACAGCACGTCGTCGTCGACCCAGGGGAAGTTGTCGAATTCGCTTCTGAGCGGCTTCCAGCCCATCTCAGGGTTTTTCGCCAGCAGGTGGTAACTGAAATCTCGCCAGTACAGCTGTCGTGTCAGTGGTTCAGCCGCACTGATCGTAGACAGTCGATGCCACACGTCGCGGATGCTGATCTCGCCGAAGTGCATATGCGGTGACAGGCGTGACGTGCCCTCGAGGTCAGGACGATCACGCAGTTCACCGTAGTCAGCAGACTTCTTTACGGCCTGGTCCAGGCGTTCTCTCGCGGCAGTTTCACCGGGCGTCCAGTCAACGCTGAATCCGTCCGCCCAGTTTATTGCGGGTAGCAGTTCGTTCAGTACGTCGATGGCCGCATCGTTCGCCTCTGCGTGAAAGTGCGTGGGAACCTGTGTTTCCGGTTCCGAGACGGGTTCACGCGTGGCTGCTTTATAAAACGGTGTGAACACCTTGAACACGGATCCCGAGCCGGTGACGACGGTGCCCGGTTCATTCAGCAGCGAACCGTGAGCCGCATTCAGGCGAACCTGTTCCGGCAGCGCTTTTCGCAGTGCCCTCAACTGCGCCTCGCCCTCGGCCTCGTAACGGTGCGAGCAGTAGATGACTTCCGCATCGATCCTGTCAGCGAGAGCGGCAAGCTGACTCGACGGATCGCCCTTCATGACGGTCAGTCCGCCACCCAGCGATTCGAGATTCTCGCGCAGCGTAGTCAGCGAGTGATGTAACCACCAGCGTGCTGCCGAGTTCGTGTCGAGTTCATCGACAACGTATACGGGAAATATCGGTCGATTGGATTCGATCGCGCGGTTCAACGCGGGGTTATCGGAGAGGCGCAGATCACGCCGAAACCAGACGATGGCGGGCTTCATTCAAAGGGGGTCCGAAAATGCGAGCGGAGAGTCTAAGCCACTCATTCTTAACGGCATGTAAGTGAATGTAACAAACATTTGCGCGGCGTTGGCCACTTGTAAACCCGGTCTTATAGTCGGAACCCGATTAGAGGAGAACTGTAATGAGCGTTGTCACAGCGAGGACTCTTGGCTGGACCGAGATGGGCCTCGTACCCGATTCTGTTATTCGCGCCGGTATTCGCCGGCTGCTCGACAGGAAGTCTCAGGAAATCCAGTCGGGCGACGTCGAGTTTTCGTCGGACACATTGAATGACTTCGTCGACATGATGAACGGGTCACCGATCGCACTCGTTCCCGAGCTTGCCAACGAGCAGCACTACGAAGTACCGGCGGCGTTCTTCGGTTACTGCATGGGCGATTATCGCAAGTACAGTTGTTGCGAATGGAACGACGAGACCAGCACGTTGACGGATGCCGAAGCGCTTGCGCTGAAGACCACCGTCGAGAGAGCCGGCATCGAGAACGGTATGCGTGTACTCGATATGGGCTGCGGCTGGGGCTCGGTATCGCTGTTCGTTGCAGAAAACTTTCCGAATTCCCAGGTCGTCGGTGTCTCGAACTCGTCATCGCAGCGTGAGTACATTCTCTCGCAGGCCAAAGAACGCGGTCTCGATAACCTCGAGATCATCACGGCGGACATGAATGACTTCGAAGCGCCGGGCACCTTCGACCGGATTGTGTCAATCGAGATGTTCGAGCACATGCGGAACTACGGCGAGCTGTTCCGTCGCATCAGCACGTGGCTAAACGATGGCGGACGCTTCTTCATGCACATCTTCACGCATCGCACGACACCGTATGAGTTCATCGACAACGGTCCGACAGACTGGATGAGTCGCCACTTTTTCTCTGGCGGCATTATGCCCAGCGTCGACCTGCCGCTGCGATTCCCGAAGCACCTGTCCATCGACAAGCGCTGGTCGTGGAATGGCGATCACTACGCAAAAACCTGTCGTGCCTGGCTGGACACGATGGACGCGAATCGTAATCACATCATGCCGGTTCTTCGTGAAACGTATGGCGAAGACCAGGCCGACCGCTGGTGGATGCGCTGGCGGATGTTTTACATGGCTTGCGAAGAACTCTTTGCCTATGACAAAGGCAATGAGTGGTTCGTCAGCCACTACCTGTTCTCCAAGGAAGGGAGCAAATCCTCTTGAATATCATTGCTAATTTTGTGGCGTTTCAGCTTGGCTGGTTTTCGTCCGTGCTAGGCGGTGCCAACGAGATGCCGTGGATCGGACCGATCGCCGTTTTTACGATCGTGGCCATCCACCTGGCACGTGCTGAGCGATTTACCGCCGAACTGACCCTGATTGTTATTTGTGGCCTCATCGGAACCGTTTTCGACAGCCTGCTCGTGTTCATGGGCTGGGTGCAGTATCCGTCCGGCATGTTCATCAACCAGGCAGCGCCATACTGGATCATCGGTATGTGGTTCCTGTTCGCGACGACGCTAAACCTGTCGATGCGCTGGATGAAGGGTCGTCCGCTGCTGGCCGCTGTTCTGGGCCTGGTCTCAGGACCGTTGACCTACATGGCTGGCCACAAGCTCGGTGGTATTGAGTTCGCTGACCAGCCCGCTGCACTGGCAGCGCTCGGAATCGGCTGGGCCATCATGATGCCGGTGCTGATGCAGATCGCTGAACGGTTTGATGGCGTAACGCCGGTAGGCAGCGCGCCGGAACCGGAGGCGGCGACATGATCCTGCTTATGTCTCTGGCACTGACCGCGGTCGTATCGACATCGCTGTGGATCTCTGCGAACAGCGGTGACGACCGAAACCGACATTCGACGGCAAGTCGTTTGTCGTCGGCGTTCCTGCCTCAGCGCGCGATTGTTGTTGCTGAGAGACGCAACGCATTACATGGCAGGCGAGGTCGCAATGGCCAGGTTTAAACAGGCCATAGCGCTGCTGTTTCTTTTGCCGCTGCTGTTTGGTTGCGCCTCTTCAAAGTTCCCGGAAATGCAGACCGTAGACTACGTCGACCTCGATCGCTTCATGGGCGATTGGTACGTTATCGCCAATATCCCGACCTTTATCGAGAAAGGCGCTCACAACGCTGTCGAAACCTACGCGATGAACGACGACGGTACCGTGGATACGGTGTTCAATTTCCGTAAAGGCGGATTCGACGGCAAGCCAAAACGCTACAACCCGAAGGGATTCATCCAGGACGACACGAATGCCCTGTGGGGTATGCGTTTCATCTGGCCGATCAAAGCCGACTACCGCATTGTCTATCTCGATGAAGCGTACTCTGTAACGATCATCGGCCGGCAGAAGCGTGATTTCGTCTGGCTGATGGCTCGCAGCCCGCAGATTGAAGAGGCTGAGCTGGATCGTTTGCTGGGCGTCATTGAGGACTTCGGCTACGACATGTCCAAGGTAGAACTGGTGCCACAACAGTGGCCAGGTGCCGGCAGCTAGTCATGCGAATAGCGATCATCGGCACCGGAATCGCAGGCAACGTCGCCGCCTACAAGTTGCGCGATGATCACGACATCACCGTATTCGAGGCCGCTCACTACATCGGCGGCCACACCAATACGATCGATGTCGAGGATGGCAATCGGATGATCCCCGTCGATACGGGCTTCATCGTCTTCAACGACAAGACCTACCCGAATTTCATCCAGCTGCTGGACGAGCTTGGCCAGGCATCACAGCCGAGCGTTATGAGCTTCAGTGTGCGCTCCGAATCCGGCTCGCTGGAATACAACGGTGCCAACCTGAATACGCTGTTTGCGCAGCGACGTAACCTGTTTCGCCCATCGTTTCATCGAATGATCCGCGACATCCTGCGCTTCAACAAGGAAGCCGTGCTGGATGAACCCGATGTCGACGACGACTACACACTCGGTCAGTACCTCGAAGAGAACGGCTACAGCCGGGAATTCTATGAGCACTACCTGATACCAATGGCAGCCGCGATCTGGTCGGCGGAGCCAGTTGCCGTGAACGACATGCCCATGCGATTCCTGGTCCGCTTCTTTGACAACCATGGCCTGGTGCAACTCAAGGATCGACCTCAATGGCGGGTCATCAAGGGCGGTTCTCGCGCCTACGTTGGCAAACTGGTTGAGGGCCATCACGACCGTATCCGCCTGAATACACCGGTACTCAATGTCCGGCGCAGCGAGGACAGCGTTGAAGTCGTTACCGAACAATTCGGCTCCGAGACGTTCGACGCGGTGTTCTTCGCCTGCCACAGCGACCAGGCGCTACAGATTCTCGATGACGCGACGGTTGACGAAACTTCCGTGCTCGGTGCCTTCAAGTACCAGGAGAATGAAGCTGTGCTGCATACCGATGCGTCTGTCATGCCACGGCGTCGCGCAGCCTGGGCCGCATGGAACTACCACCTGCCGGGCAATGCGACAGACCGGGTCGCCGTGACCTACAACATGAATATCCTGCAGTCGCTGGATACGCAGACGGACTACTGCGTCACGCTGAACAACGATTCCGCAATTGATCCGTCAAAAATCATCCGCCGAATAAACTACGCGCATCCGGTGTTTTCTCGTGAGACACTGACGGCACAATCGCTGCAGGGCGAACTGAACAAAGGCCGTACCTATTTCTGCGGCGCCTATTGGCGCAACGGGTTTCATGAGGACGGTGTCGTGAGCGCGCTGGCCGCCGTTGAGCATTTCCGCAAGCAACTGGACGATGAAGAGCTGTATCTACGAAGGGCAGGTTAAGCACAGTCGCCGCACGCCGAAA
>CAZSIQ010000047.1:0-24583 GCA_964606915.1 uncultured Woeseiaceae bacterium
AGGGTTGCATCAATCATCACACACGCTCGTCTATCAGGGGTTTGCGTTCATCGTCATCGTCGTCGCGATCCTTGCGCTCCTTTTGAGGCTTCTGCTGGCGCTCACCGGTCTCCGAATCCTTCTTCGGCGGTTGCACCGGGCGTACCGGGTATGACGGCCCGATCTGTCGAATACCTCCAATGAACTCATTCATCGCGGGTTCCTACCATTTGGCGACAATCGATCGCATTCTCATGATCGCTTGTCCGTGAATCTGGCAAACGCGTGATTCGGTAACCTCGAGGACTTCGCCAATTTCCTTCAGGTTCATTTCACGCTCGTAGTACAGCGACAACACCAGGCGCTCTCGTTCCGGGAGCTGGTCGATCGCCGCTGCAAGTTCATCCCGGAATTGCTCGCTGTCGAGCTCCTGGTCCGGCGTCGCGGTGTCCGACTGTGGCCGTGTCCGCTGCAGTACAGTCTCATCCATCGACTCATCAAGACTGAACAGCCGGCTGGAGGCGCTGTCTGCGAGGATCTTGTGGTACTCCTCGACTGAAATACCGAGCCGCTTGGCGATATCGGTGGAACGTGCAGGCCGACCGGTCTCCGCCTCGATCGAGTTGATCGCCTCGGTCACCTGGCGATACTTGTGATGCACAGAACGCGGCGTCCAGTCATGCTTGCGTATGTCATCGAGCATCGCGCCGCGGATACGAATACCGGCATAGGTTTCGAAGCTCGCGCCCCGGGACGGATCGAAGTTGTTGGCCGCTTCGAGCAGGCCGACCATGCCGGACTGCATCAGGTCATCGATATCCACCGTGGACGGCAGGCGGGCGGCAAGATGCTGCGCAATGCGTTTGACCAGCGAGATGTGCTTCTCGACGAGGTTTTCATCCTGGAATCCTTCGCTTCGTGCGACTGTGTTATAGGCGTTCATGCCACTTTTCCTCTGTACGCTGTGTCAGCCAGGACAAGCCGTTCCATGAAGAACTGAAGACCGCCGTGCGCCTCGGTCACCGACGGCATGGCGTCGATACGACCGGCCAGTCGCAGGAAGGCTTGTCCGGATGGGCTCTTGGGATACGCGTCAACCACCGCGCGCTGCTGCTGCACGGCTTTGACGAGATAGCTGTCCTGCGGCACGTCTCCTGTGTGCTTGAGGACAACATCGAGATAGGTGTCGGTGACCTTGGCCAGCTTGCCGAACAGGCGTCGGCCCGCGTGCGCATCGCCGCTCTGGTTGGTCACGATGTGAAAACGGTTCATGCCGTAGTTGCGGCTGAACACCTTGATCAGGGCGTAGGCATCGGTCAGCGAGGCCGGTTCGTCGCGAACGACCACCAGCGGATGCTGTGCCGCCTGGACGAAACGCGCGACCAGCGGCGAGATACCGGCAGCCGTGTCGACAATCAGGATATCCGGCTGCTGCTGAAGACTGCTGAACGCATTGACGAGAGCCGCCTGCCCTCGCGCGTCCAGGTCCGACATGTCGAAATTGCCGGACGACGCCGGAATGATGCGCAGGCCCTGCGGACCGCTGAGCATCGCGTCCTCCAGGCTGACCTCACCGTTGACGACATGCGCGAGGTTCCAGGCCGGCTGCAGTCCAAGCAGCACGTCCACGTTGGCGAGGCTGACGTCGGCATCGAGCAGGCAGACTTTCTTCTTGCTGATCGCCGATAAACCGACCGCCAGGTTGGTCGCAACGTTGGTCTTGCCCACGCCGCCCTTGCCGCTGCATACGGCAATGACCTTGACCGGTCGGCTTCGAGAAATTCGGTGCAGTCCTTCTGCCTGGTTATCCATTCGCTACGCTCGCTTCTGAGTAGTTTTCGGCCATGACGCGCTCATCAATCCTCGGCTGACTGGCCTGTGCACATTCAAGGGCCTGGTTGACCAGCCACAATCGCTTGCGAGTTGCGAGATGCAGGTCATCAGGAATGCGTTGACCGTCGGCGAGCCACGCGATCGGCAGGTCGTGACGAACCGCCGCAGAAATCATGCAGCCAAGCTGCGCGGCCTCATCGATCTTGGTCACAACGCATCCGGACAGCGGCACCTCGTTAAAGGTACGAACCGCCTCGTCGAGTCCGGCTTCCTGTGTCGCCGATGACAGGGTCAGGTAGAACCGCACGCGGTCCGCATGGGAACCGTAGGCCGCGAGGCGCGACGACAGGTCGCGGTCGCGCTGTGAGCGTCCCTCCGTGTCAATCAGGACCAGCTTGTGGCGAGCGCTCAGACGTTCGATCAGGCTGTGAAGCTCATCCGGGTCACTCGCGGAATGCACGCCGACGCCGATGATGTTGGCAAACGCCTTAAGGTGTTCCCGTGCGCCGATGCGGTAGGAATCGGCGCTGATCAGTGCAATGTCGTCCGGGCCATGTTCGATGGCGAAGCGCGACGCCAGTTTTGCGATGGTCGTTGTCTTGCCGACGCCGGTCGGGCCGATCAGGGCGGCGACGCCTCCGTCTTCCAGCAGGTTGTCCTTGGCGACCGGTATGGCCTGCGCGAGCGTGATCAGCGGTGCCTTCCACAGATCGTCATCTTCGATCGGCGGCATGCGATTAACGACAATGTTGGCAATGTCCGGTGCGACGCCCAGCTTTGCGAGGTTACGCAGCACCTGCACACGTTTCGGGAAACGGCGCGTGGAGTCCTTCCAGACCAGGCCGGACAACTGGGTCTCCAGCAGCCTCCTCAGTGAGCTGAGTTCGTCCTGCATGCTCTGCAGCGCAACGTCGGGAACGCTGCGACCGGCGAGCGTAGAGTCGTCCTCGACGGTAACAGCCGGCTCAGGTTCAACCGCTTCCTCGGTCACACCCTTCAGCGCGTCGGCGAAATCGGTGGACGCCTCCGTCGTTGTCGGTTCGTCGTCGACAATGATGTCGATACTGAGATCTGCGGACGCCTGCGTGTCCTTCGGTGTGGCCTTGAGGTTGGCCCTGACGATCTCGGCATCCTGCTTGGCGGCAAGCCGCTCATCGACACTGTTCTGCACGAGTCGTGCGAGCGCTTCAGCTCCGAGATTCGCGTCCTTGTCACCGGCGAGGGCGTGTTTGACGAGCGACTCGTCATAGTCGATCGCCGCGATGACTTCGATGCCGTCTTCGACCCGGCGATTGGACAGGATCACGGCGTCCGGACCCTGGTCTTCCCGTACCTGGCGCAGCACGTGGCGCATGTCTTTATCGAGGTAGCGTTTGATTTTCACGATATCTTCCTGCTCTCAATTTGCCGCCGGACTACTAGCCGACCGCTCCAATCATCTGGACCCGCTTTTCGTCCGGTATCTCGTTGTACGAGAGGACGTGAAGGTTGCGGACGCTTCGCATCATGCGAGCCATCCACGGACGCACCTGCGGTGCTACAAGCAGGACAGCCGGCTCGCCGGCGATTTCCTGGCTCTGTGCCTTGTCACTCAGTGACTGGTGCAGTCGTTCAACCATTGCGGGTTCAAGTCCTAAAGTTCCGCTCTCGGAAACAGAGTCATTCAAGATTCGTTCCAACTCTGGCTCCAGCGTCAAAACAGGTAGCTCAGGCCGCGTCCCTGCTACGTTCTGGACGATGGAGCGACCCAGTGCGACACGCACAGCGGCCGACAGAACGTCGGGTTCCTGACTCTTCGCGCCGTGCTCCGCCAATGTTTCGGCGATCTTGCGAATGTTCCGGATCGAGATCTGCTCCTCGAGCAGGTTCTGTAAAACGCGGGTGATGACACTCATCGGCAGGAGCTTCGGCGTCAGTTCCTCGACCAGCTTTGGCGACATCGCTGACAATCGCTCCAGCAATTGCTGGCATTCCTCGTGGCCCAGCAGTTCGTGAGCGTTGGTCTGTAGCAGCTGGCTCAGGTGCGTCGCGATGACGGTCGCCGGGTCAACCACCGTGAAACCGAGCATCTGCGCCTCTTCGCGTTGCGATGCGTCGATCCAGACTGCCTCCAGCCCGAAAGCAGGGTCCGTTGTCTCGATGCCCTGCAGCTTGCCGAAGACCTGCCCCGGGTTGATGGCAAGATCCTTATCGACGTGAATCTCGCCCTCGCCGATCGACACGCCGGCAAGGGAAATCCGATACGCGTTCGGCGACAGGTCCAGGTTGTCGCGGATATGCACGGGCGACACGAGGAATCCCAGTTCCTCGGTCAGTTTCTTTCGCACACCCTTGATACGCGCCACCAGCGCGCCATCACGAGCACGATCAACCAGCGGGATCAGGCGATAGCCGACTTCGAGGCCGACAAGATCGACCGGGTCGACGTCTTCCCAGCCCAGGTCCTCCGGCGCGCCGTCCGGTGCCGGCAACGCCTCGGTCGGCTCATCGATATTTTCAGGCCGTGCCGTCACCTTGCGCATTCGGCTGCCGGCAACAAAGCACACGGCCGCCAGCGACAGGAACGCGAAGTTCGGCATGCCGGGGATAATGCCCAGCACACCAAGGATCGACCCGGTGACGAACATCGTGCGGTGATCGTTAAACAGCTGGGTGAAGACCTGGTTGCCCATGTCCTGGGAACGCGACACGCGCGTCACGATGATGGCAACCGCCGTCGACAGCAGCAGTGACGGAATCTGTGCAACCAGGCCGTCACCGATGGTCAACAGCGTGTAGTTGTGTACCGCTTCACCAAAGGACAGGTCATGCTGCGAGGTACCGATGATCAGGCCACCGATGACGTTGATAAACAGGATCAGGATCGAAGCAATCGCATCACCGCGGACGAACTTCGAGGAACCGTCCATCGCGCCGTAGAAGTCGGCTTCCTCGCCGATCTCGGAACGCCGCTTGCGGGCTTCGTCCTGATCGATGACGCCGGCGTTAAGGTCGGCATCGATCGCCATTTGTTTACCCGGCATGGCATCCAGCGTAAAGCGCGCGGAGACTTCGGATACCCGGCCGGCACCCTTGGTCACAACGACGAAGTTGATGATGACCAGGATGGCGAAGATCACCAGGCCAACCGCGTAATTGCCGCCGACAACAAACTCGCCGAACGCCTCGATGACCTTTCCGGCCGCACCGGTACCGGTATGACCGTCCAGTAGCACGACGCGCGTTGACGCAATGTTCAGAGCGAGACGCATTAACGTCACCACCAGCAGGATGGTCGGGAAGACCGCAAAATCCAGCGGGCGCCCGACATAGACCGTGGTCAACAGGATGGCAACCGACAAGGCGATGTTGAACGTAAACAAGACGTCCAGCGCCAGCGGCGGCAACGGCACCATCATCATTGCCAGCATGGCGAGCAACAGTAACGGCATCCCGGCGTTACGCATTGCGTCGTTGGTTGCAGTGGTTGTAGCCATCCCTGTTTACCCTCGCATCACTGGCTTGTCAGAATTCGTCTTCATTGACGTCAGGTACCGGCGGCGGCATACGACGCTCGCCCGGCTTGAGTGTTTCGTTCAGCTGGTAGACATAGGCGAGTACCTGGGCGACTGCGGTGTAAAGCTTCGCGGGGATCTCAGCGCCGATGTCCGTACTGCGGAACAGCGCACGCGCCAGCGGCGGTGCGGAGAAAAGCGGAATCTTGTTTTCCGTTGCGACTTCGCGAATCTTCTTCGCAACCAGGTCCTGGCCCTTGGCGACAACCCGCGGCGCACCCATCATGTTCTCGTCGTATTTCAGGGCGACGGCAAAGTGCGTCGGGTTGGTAATGACAACGTCGGCAGTCGGGACATCTTCCATCATGCGTCCCTGTGCGACCTGCTGCTGCAACTGGCGAATCTTCGACTTGACCTCGGGTCGGCCCTCGGTCTCCTTCAGTTCGTCCTTGACCTCTTTGCGGGTCATGCGCATTTTTTTCGTGAACTGCCATTTCTGGAATGGCGCATCGATCGCGGCGATAACGATAAGGCCGAGGCTGACAACGAGCAGCGAACTGCCGCAGATGCGCATCGCATGAGCGATGCCCGCCTGCACCGACTCGCGACCAAGCCCGGTCAGCTCATCGAAGCACCACCACAGCCAGAAGCCGGCCAGCGCACCGACCAGCAGGAACTTCGCAATGGCCTTGACCAGTTCGTTGAGGGCATTGGGGCCGAAGATGCGTTTGAACCCGCTAAGCGGGTTAAGACGATCAGGTTTGAACGCCATGGCCTTGACACTGAACGTGAAACCGCCCATCGCGGCCGAGCTCAGGAAGACGGCGAAGACCAGGATGACAATGAACGGGATCAGCCCGGTCATGGCACCCACAAAACTCGTCGACAGCGCGGGCCCCATGAAGTCCGTGTCGAAGATGCGCTCGCGTTCGATGACGAATCCGGAACGGAAGTTTTCGACAACGCGGCCGCCCATTGGTCCGGCCATCATCAGCAGTGCACTGGCGCCGGTCAGCATGACGCCGGTCATCGTCAGCTCACGGGATCGGGGAACCTCCCCCTTCTTGCGCGCGTCTTCCAGACGCTTCGGAGTTGGTTGCTCTGTTTTTTCTTCCTGTGGTGTTTGCTGATCAGCCACCGGCGCGCGCTCCCTGCTCTAGCTCTCAAGCATTTGCGAAACGGCGAACATCGACTGATTCAGGAACAGCGTAATGCTCTCGACCAGGACGCCCATGTTGAGAAAAATGACCAGAAATCCGAGCAACATGGTGATCGGAAAACCGACGGCGAACAGGTTCAGCGTCGGAGCGGCTCGACTCATTACGCCGAACGACAGGTTGACGACGAGAATCGCCGTAATCGCCGGCAGCGCGATCTTCAGCGCGAAAATAAACAGGTTCGCCGTCCAGTCCAGGATGTCCGCCAATAGCGGCAGGCTCAGGCCAGACTCGCCAATCGGCAGCGTCTGGAAGCTCTGTGCGAGCAGTAAGATCAGGGTCAGGTGACCGTCGATCGCCAAAAACACCAGCATGCCGAGCATCAGGAACAGCTGACCAAGTACCGGTGTGTTGACGCCATTGGCCCTGTCGATAAACACCGCGAAGCCAAGACCCATGCCGAGGGAAATCACCTGTCCGCCCAGCGCGATCGCGTCGAAGACAAGCTGCACTAAGAAGCCCATCACGATCCCGATCGCGATCTCCTGAATCACCGTGACCAGACCCGCCGCACTCAGTACGTCCAGTGAAGGCGGCGTAGGGATAACCGGCGCTACGACCATCGTCAGCACAACCGCCAACAGAATCCGAACCCGGGTCGGGACAAAGCTGGCCCCGATCACCGGCATCACAATCAGGAAAGCGCCAATTCGTAAAAACGGCCACAGATACATCGACAGGGTTTCGACGATGGGCTGAATGGCAATCTCGATATTCATGGGTGTAAGTCATGTCAGTTCCTCTATGACGGCGTCATGAGATCAGTGACGGAATCTGCTCCATCAGTTGCCGGGTGTAATTGGTAATGACGGCGAGCATCCAGGGTCCGCCGAAAACCAGCGCGACGACGAGGATGAACAGCTTCGGTACGAAGCTCAGCGTCATTTCGTTAATCTGCGTGGCCGCCTGGAACATGCCGATCAGCAAACCGACGGCGAGCGCCGATCCGAGCAAAGGCGCTGCAAGCAGCATCGTGACCCACAGGGCCTGTTGTCCGATTGTTGTCACAACTTCCGGTGTCATGCCGAACTCCTAGGTAAAGAAACTCGACGCAAGCGTGCCGAGGATGAGTGCCCAGCCGTCGACCATGACAAACAGCATGATTTTGAACGGCAGGGATATGAGCATCGGCGACAGCATCATCATGCCCATGGACATCAGCACACTGGACACGACGAGGTCGACGACAAGAAACGGTATGAAAATCAGGAAGCCGATCTGGAAGGCCGTCTTCAGCTCGCTGACCATGAAACTGGGTATGACGATCGACAACGGCGCGTCATCAACCGACTGGATGTCGTCGCGACCGGCAATGGACGCGAACAGGTACAGGTCGCTTTCGCGCGTCTGGTTGAGCATGAACTCGCGAAGCGGGCCAACCGCGGCGTTAAAGGCGTCTTCTGCACCGAGCTCACCGTCGATGTACGGCTTGGCGGCCGTCGTATGAATCTCGCTGATAACGGGCGCCATGACAAAAAAGGTGAGGAACAGTGCGATGCCCAGCAGCACCTGGTTGGGCGGTGTCTGCGCCGTACCGAGCGCCTGGCGGAGAATCGACAGGACGATGATGATGCGGACGAACGCGCTGGTGGACAGGATGATGGCCGGCAGCAGCGTCAGCAGAGTCATCAGGATGAGGATCTGCAGACTCAGCGTGTAGGACTGGCCTTCTGTTGCCTGGCTCAGGGACGGCATCGCCACTTCCTGTGCACCGGCTACCGGTGCAAACAGCATCAGCACGACGGGCAGCCAGCGACTCACTTCAGTTTCTCCGCCAGCGTGTCGCGCAGGCGATCGCCGAAACTCGCATTGTCTTCGGAGGCCGGCTGCTCTTTGACGACCGGCTCATCGAAGACATGCAGGGTCTGGATCTGCGACGACGTCATGCCGACCAGCAACTGCTTGTCAGCGACTTCCACGAGTATCAGCCGCTCTTTCGTGCCCAGTGCGCGACTGGCGACGACGTTGATAACGTCACGGGCGCCACTCACGGCGAGACGCGAGCGAGAATACAGCCAGCCGAGCGCGATAATGGCACCAACGACGACCAGCATGCTGATCACCATGCTGGCAATCTCGGACCCGCCGACGACGGTGCGCGACTCACTCGCGACAGCGATCGACGGCAGGAACAGGCAGCTTGTAAAGACTCGTCGAAGCATCGATCTAGTTCAACTTCTCGATGCGTTCGCTTGGGCTGACAACGTCCGTCAGCCGCACGCCGTATCGATCGTCGACGACAACAATCTCGCCGTGCGCGATCAGCGTACCGTTGACAAGCACGTCCATCTGCGTGCCGGCTTCCTGATCGAGTGCGACAACCGAACCCTCCACCAGCGAAACCAGGTCGCGGATCGAGATGTTGGTTGTGCCGACGCGCAGTGACACGTTGACGGGAATGTCGAGAACGAGGTCGAGATTGACATCGGCTTTCGGGTCGTTGGCGGACGGCTCGTTCAGTTCCTCCGGAGAGTACTGCGGAGCGTCCGATTCATTGACCTCTACGTTTTCGGCTTCTGTCGGTTCAGACATGATGAATTTCCTGTTGGTTTATCCCTGAGATTTCGTGGATTCTGTGAGCCACCTAGTGGCCTCGATGGCGTAATGACCGTTGTGCACGCCGAACTGGCCCTCAAGGACCGCGACATCGCGCGCAAACAAGGTGCAGCTGCGGGGATCTTCGATATCGACAATGTCGCCGACCTCCAGCTCGGCAACTTCTCGCAGCAACATCTGCTTGCGACCCACCTCGGATGAGACAGCGACGACCGAATCCGTGACTTTTCCGCTGATGACGGACTTCCAGAGCGCGTCCTGCACCGGGTCGGAGTCGCGCTGCTGGTCACGCAGTGCCGGAATCAGCGTACGGATCGTCGACAGCGGCCAGACCAGCTGGAAATCGCAGTCGGCGTCCTTGATTGTCATATCAAACGTGCAGCACAGCGCCTTGGTGGATTTGTCGACGCCTTCGATCGGGTCTGTATTGAGGTACAGGTTTCCCTGCATCGGCTCGATTGGCGACAGCTTGCTCCAGGTTTCAGCGAGTGAGGCGAGCAACTGCTGCGAGAATTTCTGCACCACGGCACGTTCGCCCACCGTGAAAAAGCCGCTGTTCTGCGTCGACGGTTCTTCACTGCTTCCGCCGAAGAAGCACTCAACCAGTTGGGCCACGACGCCCGAGTCGAAGTAGACCAGCGCGATACCTTCAAGGGGCGTCGGTTTGAAATCGACCACCAGCGCTGCGCCGCTGTCGCGTTCCTCGAGTTCGCCGTAGTCGATCTCCTCGATGGAGCCCGCCGTCACACGAACGGGCACATTCAGGAGCTTCTCGGCCGTCTTCGACATCAACGTGGACAGTTGTATGTTCAGGAGGTCGAGACGCGGGTAGCCGTTGGTGACGATGTGCGCTCGCGGGCTGATGACAAAGTCGCTGACCTCGGCGTAGCGCGGTCCGTCGGTGGAATGCACCTCGACCTCACCGCTCTCGATGCCGTCAAGCAGCGCCTCCTTTTCCTCGTCGGACAGCACCGGCTCATCGCTGGCCTGTTCCTCGTCGCCGGACTGATCCTCGGCGTCGACCTGCTCTTCCTGGATGTCTTCTTCGCTCATGACGGACCTACTGAATCACCAGGCCGGTGAAGTAGAGTTCCTCGATGGCCGGCTTGCCGATTCGCATTTCCATCAGTCGACGAATCTCGGCGAGACCGTCGTCCAGCATCATCTGCTTGCCCTCGCGTGTCGCGATGTCTTCGTAGATGTAGCTCGAGTACATGAGAATCAGGCTTGAGCGAATCAACGGTGCGTGCTCACGGACCTCGTTGATCGTCGCCTGGTCGCGAGCCATCATTTCGAGGCTCACCTGCATGACGTGGTCGTCACCGATGCGATCCTTGAAATTCACGACCAGCGGCGGCGCGATTGCGGAGTAGAAGACCGGGCCTTCGCCTTTGGACTTGTCGTCCTCGCCGTCTTCTTCGGCAACCGGCTCACCGTCTTCACCAACGTCGGCTTCACCGCCGCCCATGAACATCAGTCCGGCGAACGCGCCCACGGCGACAAGCACGACCGCGATACCGGCGAACAGCAGTTTCTTGCCAAGCCCGCCGGACTTCTCTTCGCTTTCCTGGTTTTCGTTTTCCTCAGCCATCATTAGCTCCAGTGTCAACTGACCAGAGCAATGCAAGCGGTGTGCCAAGGCTATTGTTTTGTTTTAAAACAATAGCTTAGGGTATTTCGAAGGAGGCGGGAGCGTCCGGATACTGACGTTGCTCAGGCCGAAGGGACGAGGCCGTCAAAAACCCGACACGACGCCAGTGAAGCGGCGCCGTGTCGGAAAACCGTCGTTTGAGTTCGACGGCGGGGGATGAAGTCAGACAAAGGTGTCGAGCAGACCGCGTGCGACGCGGACCCGCGTAGACACAGAAACGGTGTCCTCGTTGGAGACATCGTCTCCGTCGTCGGTTGAAAAAGCCGTTGAGCCCGGGCGGTCGTCGCTTTCGCCCGACTCCCGTTCAGCGGATTGTTCGCCAACCGATGCCTGGCCCAGGTTAATGCCCTGTTCTTCGAGAAGCGTCTTTAGCCTGGGTAGCGCGGCTTCAATCACTTCTCGAGTAGCACCGTTCTGGGCGATGAAACTCACGTTCGCCGCGTTATCGTCCATCGACAGGCGGATGCGCAATGGGCCCATCTCTGCAGGAGACAGGCGTAATTCGGCATTCTGCAACTTGTTGGTTGCCATCATCATGACCCGTTCGTTGAGGCGGTCACCCCAGGAAGGATCCTTGACCGGCGTGTTGATCGTGTCCGACAGGGCCGACAGACTGCTGGCAAGGTCCGGACTCGACGCAAGCGCCCCGGCGCCCGGCAGGGCTGCGGCGGTTGCATGCACCTGGTAAGTTCCCGCCTGCGGTTTCGCAAGCGTTGCGGCTTCCATGCGGGCCAGCTCGGCAACGGCATTACCCAGCTCGGTTCGCAGCGCCGTCGACACCCTTGCCCCCTCACCGATCTCTCCACCCAGCGGTCCGACGCCGATGGCGCGGAAACGGTCGCCGCGTCCATCGGTCGTCACGCCGTCAACGGTGACCACGCTGGCCGGTGCTATGCCCTGGCGGGACCCTGCGCCGTTTTCGGCTCCCGCGAGCAGGCGCTGGAGGGCCTCGGTCACGCGTCTCATGTCATCCTGCGACAGCTTTGAACTGGCGCGTTCCAGCGCCGCATCGAGCTGATCGACGGACACATTGGCCAGTTCGGCCAGGTCATTGATCTGAGATGCCGTTGGCGGAACAAAACTCACGGGCGTCGGCAGTTTTGCGGACGCGTCCATGGGCAATGCACCTAATGTATCGACAGTCGAATCCAGTCGGCTGACGTTGATGTCCGATACCTCGACCTGCGCGAACGGCGTCGTCAGGCTCATACCGGCCGGCAATTCAAGGTCGCGCAGCGTCAGTTCGAGATCGACATCGAGATCCGCGGCTGTCAGTGCTTCCGTGCCCAGGTCCGCCTGCAACGACTGCAATTCCTCAACGAGGGCCTCCAGTCCGGGTGGCAAGTCATTGCCGGAGCCCGGCAAACCGTCGTCATCGACCGGTATCGCCACACTGCCTGTCATTCCGACCGTTGAACGGCTGACGCGAAGCTCATCAGCGAACGGGTTCGCCACCTCGGAGCTCCCGTCACGCAACAGGTTGAAGGACGACCCGCCGCTCGAGTCTCCACTGGGAATGTCGTTGATCGGGAAAGTACTGGTGGGCAGCATGCGCAGACCTCGTTTTAAGTGATACCCGTATTAAGCAAGAGCCGTGCCAAGCCCCGGCCTACTCGTCTTCGTACCGGACCCGGCGAGACGGCCGGTCGTCCAGTGTTCGTTGCAGCTGGCGCTCCTGCGATGCCAACTCTTCCCTGACATAGCGCTGGCGCACCTTGTCCAGCGACTCCAGCCGCTGACGCTTGACCTGCCACTGGCGCCGGTGACGCTCGAGATTCTGCTCGCAGTCATGAATGATCTGCTGCTGAGAGGTCACCGCCTGGTCCAGTCGAGTCAGGAAATCCTGGTAATCCTTGAGCTGCGCGGCGCTGGTAAAGCCGCGCGACTTTGACTTGGCCGCATAGTCATGTCGGAAGGCATTCAACTCACCGAGCCTCGCCACCTGGTCATTCAGCTGTCGCTGCGACGCGCCGGTTGCCTCGGCGAACCTGCGCTCGTCCGTCTCGGCGATCTTGACGATCTTCTGGAATCGCGAGGAACGCTGTCGCATATCAGGCCTCCGCCTCCGGGCCCAACAGGTCACGCAGTGCCGAGATGCTGTCGTTCAGCAAGACCTTTCTTCCGTAGTGCTGGCTCAGGAACTCAACGATGGACGGCCACAGTCGCAGCGCCTCATCCAGCTCCGGATTGGAACCCGGCTGATAGGCGCCGACCGATACGAGATCGCGATTCTGCTGGTAGCAGGAGTAGATCCGGCGAAAGCGCGTAACGAGACCCTCGTGTTCATCGTCGATGATGTTGGTCATCGCGCGGCTGACCGAGGATTCGATGTCAATCGCCGGGTAAATCCCGGCGTCCGCCATGTCGCGTGACAGGATGATGTGGCCGTCGAGAATGGCTCTTGCCGAATCGACAATTGGGTCGTTCTGGTCGTCACCCTCGGCAAGCACCGTGTAGAACGCCGTGATTGATCCGTGGCCCGGCTTGCCGTTGCCTGCACGCTCGACCAGTTGTGGCAGCTTGGCAAACACCGAGGGCGGGTAGCCCTTGGTGGCCGGCGGCTCACCAATCGCCAGCGCGATCTCGCGCTGCGCCTGGGCAAATCGCGTCAGCGAGTCCATCAGCAGCAACACGTTTTTTCCCTGGTCGCGAAAATGCTCCGCGATCGCCGACGTCATCCACGCGCCGTGCAGGCGCATCAGCGGCGTGTCATCGGCGGGCGTCGCAACCACGACGGCACGTCGCAGTCCCTCCTCGCCCAGCGAGTTCTCGATAAACTCCTTGACTTCGCGGCCACGTTCGCCGATCAGCCCGACGACGACGACATCTGCCGTCGTATTACGCGTCATCATGCTCAGCAGCATCGACTTACCAACGCCACTGCCGGCGAACAGGCCCATGCGCTGGCCACGACCTACCGTCAGCAGCGAGTTGATTGCGCGGACGCCCACGTCGAGGGTTTCGCGAATCGGCTGCCGGTCCAGCGGATTGATTGCTTCGCCGAACAGCGAGACCTGTCGGCCATCGCGTATCGACGGTCCGCCGTCGAGTGGTTTTCCGCGGCCGTCCAGTACCCTTCCCAGCAGTGCGTCGCTGACCTGGACTTCCGGCGTCCCCGACACGGGGATCACGCGAGCATTGGGAGCAATGCCTCGCATGTCGCCGACGGGCATCAGGTAAAGGCGATCGCCGGAGAAGCCGACAACTTCGGTCTCCACCGGTCGGCCGTCACCGGCAACAACATCACATCGTCCACCCAGTGCGGCGTGGCAACCCTCGGCTTCCATCGCAAGCCCGACGGTGCGACGAAGCGTGCCTTCAACCACCAGGCGTGAGTCGCCGCCGGTAGCCCGTTCAAGGTACGGCGACAGACGTGACTTGTAGGCCGCCGTTCGATCCAGCCGTGGATCGTCGTTTTCGACAGGCTCGCTCATGCGCTTCGCTCGTCGCCGGCAACCGAGGCAATGACCGCGTTCAAACGCGACTCGGCCGTCGCATCAACATGCGATGTATCCGTCGAAACCCGGCAACCACCACGCGTGATCAATGGTTCCTCGACGATCTTCCACGCAGGTTGCGTGTCGGACAACGACAGGGATTCCCTGACAAGGACAGCGTCTTCCGGATGCAGGTGGATCTCGATACTCTGTGACGCGACCGGCAACAGCTGGATGGCCTCGCGAACGACACCGATGACGTGAGACGGATCGATGTGCATCTCACGCCTGAACAGCTGTCTCGCGACAGCCATGGCGAGACCCACGACCTGCTCTTCGACCTCCTGGTCGAGCTCACGAAACGGCTCCGACAGCGCAGCAATCAGGTCGTCAAACCGTTTGCAGCGAAGCTGAATATCCTTGAGTCCTTCTGCCTTGCCGTCCTCGACGCCCTGCTTGAAACCTTCCTGGTACGCCTCGTCCTGCAACGCCTCGAGACGTGCGGCGGTCATGTAGCCGCGGCCGTCTCCACCGTCGATCGCCGGAACATCCCAGGTCTTGGCGGCTCCGTCAGACATACACCTCACCGTCGAGGCCGAGGTTGATCTCGCCGGCTTCCGCCAATCGACGGGCCACCTCGAGGATTTCCTTTTGTGCGACCTCGACGTCGCTCAGCTTGATCGGGCCCTTGGCCTCCATGTCCTCACGCAGCAGCGTAGCGGCCCGGCGCGACATGTTGCCGAGAATCTTCTCGCCGATTGCCGGATCACAACCCTTGAGAGCCACGACCAGTACGTCGTTGGAGATCTCGCGCAGCAGCGACTGGATGCCCTTGTCATCAACATTCAGCAGCGTATCGAAGACGAACATCATCTCCTGGATGCGCTCACTGAGCGGTGCATCCTTGTCGCGGATCTGGTCCATCAGTTGCTCGCCGTGCTCGGACTCCAGCGCGTTGACAATATCGGCCGCAACCTTGTCGCCACCAACCTTGAGACTTTCTCCGCTGGATCCCTGACCGGACTTGGTCGCAATCAGCGCCTCGATCTCGGCAAGCGCCGACGGCTGGATGTCACTCAACGACGCGACACGCATAATCAGGTCGACCTGTGTGGTTTCCGGCAGGAGTGCGACTACATCCGCGGCAATCGCCGGGTCCAGGTAGGACAACACAATGGCGACAATCTGCGGGTGTTCGTCATGGACGATATCGGCCACTTCGCGGGCGCTCATCCAGCGCAGGCCATCGATGCCCTTCGACTGGCGCCCCTTGACGACACGATCAACGAAGGCGTTTGCCTTGCTCTCACCCAGCGCACTGCCGAGGAGCTTTCGCATATAGGATTCATTGTCGACACCGAGTGATGTCTGCTCTTCAACATCAGAGATGAAGTTGTTGAGCATCGAGTCCGCGTCCTGGCGGCTGATCGACGTCAGGCTGGCCATCGCGGTACCGAGCGCCTGCACCTCCTCGGCTCCCATGTACTTAATGACCTCGGCGGCTTCGTCCTCGCCGAGGGTCATCAACAGAAGGGCTGCCTGTTCGACGCCGTTGCGCGACTCGTCTGTCGATTCGTCAGCCATTGTCGCCTACCCATTGTTTGACGACCTGCGCCACTCTCGCGGGGTCATTCCCGCTAATGTTCCTGGCCGCGCTCACTTTCTCGTCGAAACTCGGCGGCGGTATCGCCACGGCCGGCTGAGGCATACCGGGTGCAACCGGGTAAGCGGCCGTCAGGGCCTGGCCTTCAGCATGACTGGCAACGACGTTCTTCAGCATCGGGCGTACAACACCGAACACAATCGCGAGAACCACGGCAGCGCCCAGCACCTGCTTGGCGATATCGCGGACGATCGGCTTCTCCCAGATCGGCGGCGGCTCTATCGGTTCGATCTCAACGGTGTCGCGGAAGGTTGCACTGGTTACGACAACCGTATCGCCGCGCGCTTCGTTAAAGCCGACGGACTCACGCGCGAGTTGCTCGAACTGCTGGATACGTTCCGGTGTCAGGCCAACCGGCGCGCCGTCTTCGGCATCGGTGCCGGGCGGCGGCGTATCGTCGACCAGAATCGCAATCGACAGGCGGCGGATCGTCGCCGGCTGCGGTTTCTCATAAGTCACCGTGCGCGGGACCTCGAAGTTTTCCACGCGATCCGAGGTCGTATTCCGTGTTGCGACCGTCTCGCCTTCCGTCGGGACCTCACCGCCCGTCTCCGGCGGCTGGTTGGTCGTGGCACCGGGCACGCCACCGGGGGTTGCACCAGCGCCGCCCATGTTGGATTCACTGACCTGCCGGCTGACCACGGCGGCGTTCGCCCCGTCGTACACCTCGGAGGCCACCTCCCGCTGGCTGAAGTCAACGTCGGCCGAGACATTCGCTCGCACCTTGCCGAAACCGACCAGCGGCGTAAGGATGTTCTCGATATCGCGCTTGAGCTTGTCTTCCAGCTTCAGCTGGTAATCGAGCTGGCTGGCGGCCAGGGCCTCGTTGCCCATGTCGTTGCCCGTGCTGAGCATGCGGCCGAACTGGTCGATGATCGTCACGTCGGCCGACGCGAGATTCGGTACGGCGGTCGCGACCATCTGCGTGATGGACGCCGCCTGGGAGGCCTCCAGCATGCGACCGTTATAGGTCGACAGGAATACCGAAGCCGATGCGTCCCGCTGGTTGCGCAGGAACGCGGACTGCGGCGGCATGGCCAGGTGCACCCGGGCTTCGCGGACCGCGCCGAGGTTGCTGATCGTGCGCGCCAGTTCCGTCTCCAGGTTCTGTTGCAGTAGCGTCTTCTCAACTTCGGCACTGCGACCGAAACTGCCCTCGTCGAAATTCATCGACGACCCGGACATCGAGATCCCCTGCTCGCCGAGACGCATGCTGGCGTCCATGTAACGCGAGCCGTCGACCATTACCGAGCCGTTTTTCTGATCGATCTTGAAGTCGATGCCTGCCGCGCGAAGCGAACTCGCGATCTCGGACGCTTCCGACGGATTACCGCCGGTGTAAATCGGCGTGTAGGTCGGGTTCTGCGCCCACAGGAACACCGCAAGACCGGCAGCGACGGCGCCCGCCACACCGACCAGCAGCATGATCTGGCGAACAGCGGGTATTTTCATGACGCTCGCGAGTCCGAGACTGGACACCGGTACAGCGGTTGAATCAATGACGTTTGCGTTATCCATGATGAGTGCTTTCCATCCCTAACTCGTAATCACACGGGCATGTTCATGATGTCCTGGTAAGCCGTTACCAGTTTGTTGCGTACTTCCGTTGCGGCCCTGAACGACACGTCTGCCTTTGCCGAGGCGATCATCACCTCTGGCAGCGTGACGCCGGGTTTTTCCAACTGCAGGTCCATCTTCAGACCAGCCGACGTCTTCTGCGCCGCGTTCACAGAATCCATCGTGTTCTTCAGCAGGCTGCCAAATTCGGCGCGCTCGGCGCCTGCCGGCCGATCCGTCGTTGGTGCGGTCGGCGTCTGCAGGCTCCGGCTCATCGTCCGGATCTGGCTTAGCAGTTGTTCGGGGCTGATGTCGTTCATACGTTTACTCCCGCTGCGACGTCACCGGGAATCGCGATACCGGCATCGCGCATGCGCGCAAGCTTGTAGCGAAGCGTCCGGGGGCTGATGCCCAGCACGTCCGCGACCGCCGAACGCTTGCCGTTCTGCGATGTCATTGCGTCGATGATGAGCTGAAATTCACGGTTCTTGAGGTCGGCCTGCAACGCGTTGTCCGGGGTGAGCCCGACCGGTGCAGCGTCTTCGAACGCAAGGTCTTCAGCCTGGATGGTTTCACGCGACAGCAGGATCAGCGTTCGCTGCACGAGGTTTTCCAGTTCGCGGACGTTGCCCGGCCAGTCGTGATTGCGCAGTGCCTCTTTGGCTTCATCGGAAAAGCCGATCGTCGATGTCGGATCCTGCGAGTAGCGATCGAGGAACAGCTCGGCGAGCGGCAGGATATCCAGCGAGCGCTTGCGAAGCGGCGGAATCTGCAGCGGGAAGACATTCAGACGGTAGTACAGGTCCTCGCGGAACTTGCCTTCGGCAACATACTGGCGAAGATCCCGGTTGGTCGTTGCGAGCACCCGCACGTCGAGCGGAATGGTCTTGCGCCCGCCGAGACGCTCGACTTCTTTCTCCTGGATCACGCGCAGCAGCTTCGCCTGCAGGCCAATGTCCATTTCCGACACTTCGTCCAGCAGCAACGTGCCCTGATTAGCCTGTTCGAATTTGCCGGGATGAGCGGCAGTCGCACCGGTGAACGCGCCCTTTTCATAGCCGAACAGAACGGCTTCGAGCATGTTCTCCGGGATGGCCGCGCAGTTGATGGCGATAAAGTCATTACCGGCACGTGCGCTGTGTTCGTGTATGTAGCGAGCGAGGACTTCCTTACCGCAACCGCTCTCGCCGGAGATCATGACGGTGGCTTCCGTTGCGGCCACCTTGCTCGCGACGTTCAGAAGCTTCTGACTCGCGGGGTCCTCGGCGACAGGGCTGCGATCACCGGGGCCCGCCTTCAGGTACTTGCCAACGATACGCTTTAGCTCGTCGGCCTCGAAGGGCTTGACCAGGTAATCGGACGCGCCGTTGCGCATGACGTCAACGGCGTTTTCGATCGTACCGTGTGCCGTCATCAGTACAGCAGGCAACTGCGGATAGTCGTGGCGAATGTGTTCCAGCAGTGTGGCGCCGTCCATCGGCTCCATCTGCAGGTCGCTGACCACGAGGTTGACCGCGTTGCTGCTCAGGACATCCAGCGCGCTCTCGCCGTTGTCCGCCGTAACCACGTCAACACTGTCGCTGGCCAGCGTGTCGAACAGGGCCTCACGCAGGTTGACATCGTCTTCAACGATCAGGACCGTCGGATTGCTCATTCAGGCGGCCTCCACCAGTGGCAGTTCAATCGTGAACGTCGTGCCGAGCTTGGACGACGCAACATTGGCTGTGCCGTCGTGAGCTGCGGCTACCTGCTGGACAACCGCCAGGCCCAGGCCGGTTCCCTGCGGGCGCGTCGTGAAGAACGGCTCGAACAGGCGCGACAGGAACTCCTCGGGCACTCCCGGCCCGTTGTCACTAACGGAGATCACCAGCTTGTCGTCGGCCCGGCGTGCGCTGATCACGATGCGCATCGCGCCGAGCGCTGCCTGGTCGGCATTCGTCACGAGATTGACAATTGCCCCGCGCAGCGCGTCAACGTTGCCGGACACCGTCAGAGACGGATCTTGCACAACGAAGGACAGCTGTGTGCGTTTACGCAGCTGGCCGTCAACGGCGGCTACCGCGGACGACACGAGCTCGGCGACGTTCACGGCCTCGGTTGCCGCGCGAGTCCCGGCGGCAAACTGCAGCATGTCGTCGACCATGCGCCCGAGATCATTCAGGCGCTCACTGATCTTCTGCACCGCACGCTGTTGTGTCGGCGTCGCGGTATCAAGCTGGGCTGCATACAGCATCGCGGATGCGAGCGGTGTGCGAACCTGGTGGGCAAATTCGGCCGTCATCTCGCCAATCGCGGACAGCCGCGCCTGGCGTTGACGCAGTTCAGAAATCTGGCGGCTGTCGGTGACGTCCGCGAGCAGGATGACCTCACCCGCCTCGTTGCGCAGCGCACGGCGAGACAGGCTCAGCCACTGGCCATCGCGCAACTGGATGTTGCCGTCTTCTGTTCCTCCGCCGTGAACCTCGCGCTTAACAATCGATGCCCAGGAGCAGCCGAGCAGCGGCCGGCCCAGAAGGCGTGCGGCTTCGCTGTTGTGCTGCTGGATCTGGCCTTCGCCGTCAATCACGACGATGCCTCCCGGCAGGGTCTCGAGCAGCTGTCCGAGTCGCTTGCTGATCCGCTCCGTCTTGCGGTACTGGCTCAGGCGCGCTGACTGTTCGCTGTTCAGCTGTCGGGTAAGCGCCTCGACCTTGAATTGAAGGTCGCGGTACGACTGTTCCAGCTCTTCCGAGTGCTGGTTAAAGGACTCAAAAGCGACTTGCAGCTGCTGGCGATCAAACGATGTGGCTTCCACGTGTCTCTCCGTAACATCGGCATTCCTGCAAAGGTCTAAGCAAGAGACATGCCAATTAGAGAGATTGCTGATCTTTCAATAACTTACGAGATCCGGACAAAGCGGTTCACTGACTGCTTTTCGACGAACGAACGGCTTACGTCAGTTTTTTGACGCGGGCCGTCGTAATTCGTGGGGATGCCGCCGTCGGGGTTCCGACAGCCGCGGGGCTCAGGCCAGTTGGTATTTCGCGAGCTTCTCGACGAGCGTTGTGCGGCGCATGTTTAACAGCCGCGCTGCCTGTGCAACCACCGAACCGCTCGCCTGCATTGCCTGCTCGATGAGCTGTTTCTCGACATTGCAGAGGTGGTCTTTCAGGTTGTCGTTACTGAGCTGCATCGCCTCGGCCACCATGTTCGGTGCATCGCTGGCTTCGACCTGGTTTTCCGGGTCGGTGTACTTCGGCGGCAAATCGTCGACCTCGATCGTGCCCTCCGGCTTGATGATGGCCAGTCGCTCCACCAGGTTACCCAGCTCGCGAACGTTGCCGGGCCACTGGTAGGTGGCCAACACCCGGAGTGCCTCGGGGCTGATGCGAATACCGTCAGCATTTCCGCCAGCGTGCCGAACCAGCAGTTCGTTCATCAGGCACGGCAGGTCAGTGGCGCGCTTGTACAGCGGCGGCATCTCGATCGGGTAGACATTCAGCCGGTAAAAGAGATCCTGGCGAAATTCGCCGGCTTCCACCATCTCCGGCAGGTTCCGGTGCGTCGCCGCGACGATTCGAACGTCGCAGGCTTGCGATTCGTTACTGCCGACCATTTCAAAGGTGCGTTCCTGCAGGACACGCAGCAGTTTCACCTGCATGTCCAGCGACATATCGCCGATTTCGTCGAGAAACAGCGTGCCGCCCTCGGCCAGCTCGAAGCGGCCGGTCCGGTCAGACACAGCACCGGTGAATGCGCCCTTTTTGTGGCCAAACAGCTCGCTCTCGAGCAACTCGGCGGGAATCGCGCCGCAGTTAATGGGTACAAACGGCTGCTCCGCACGTCGTGACAGGTCGTGGATGGTTCTCGCGACCAGTTCCTTGCCGGTACCGGACTGGCCGGTAACGAGGACATTGGTGTCGAAGTCCGCGACCTTTTCGATCAGCGTACGAACCTTGCGAATCGGGTGAGACTCACCGCTCAGGCGATGGCGGCGATCGCTGCCGCTGTATCGGGCGGCGCGTTCCAGCAGGCGCTGCATCTGCGAGCGTTTCAGCGGAACGTCGAGCGACCATTCGCTCTCGGCGAGAGCGCCTTCGGAGCCGGTTTTCAGGTGAATGACCGGGATACCAGGTCGAGACAGCGTCAACTGCTCCGCGAGAACCCGGTTGTTTTCCTGGCCGCCGGTGTCGCCGAGCACGACGGCAATGCCGTCATCGTTGTCCTGGATGGTCGCGATCACCTGGTCGGGATCGGACAGTACGGGCTCGTATTTGAGGAACTTGAGTCGGTTGCACAGTTCGGCAGCACGTTCCTTGTCTGTATCCAGAACAAGTACTTTGGACTGCGAGCTTTGACTCATCCTTGTGCCTCTTATGTTAAGAGCGCCTGAGGGTCATCCAGACTACGGCGCAGAGGCGGCTGAGTTTGTGATCTTCCTCACACTTTTACAAGTCGTTCGGGGTCCCGAACGACGTATCTGGTCGTGAACAGAGTGTCGCGGCGCGAGCCCGATCAGCCGATCTGCGACATCCGGTTGGTATCACCGTAGGCACGCGCTGCGGCTTTACCCTGTTTAAGCGTCGCCAGCTGCTGCTTGATATCGCGGCGCGCCGTCTTGACCATCGACTGCACGATGTCGTTGCTGCGCTGCAGCGCGAGCAACACGTCCCGGCGATTTTCGACCGGCACTTTGTCGACGGCTGCACGAAGGTGCTGTGTCATCGCCTCGATTTCTTCCCATTCGCCCTCGGAGGCCAGGACCTCCATGCGGTTGGCAATGTCCAGCGCGGAAATCGCGAGCTGGTCTTCCGGCGGATCAGCCGGCGTCGCCATACTGCTTCTCGCGATCGTCGAGTGACAGGGAAGCCATCGGGTGGTCAGCAATTGCGTCCCATGCTTCTTTGAGCTCGCGAAGCAGTCCGCTGACTTCGTCAAGGATTGACTTGTCGTTCTTCAGGTTCGCCTCCAGCAGGCGGCGCATCATATAGCCGTAAAGCTCGTCGAAGTTCGCCGACAGTTTCGGGTCGTGCTTGTGATTGAGGCTCGCCTGCAGGCCGTTGATGATGCCGATGGCGTCGCTGATGCGCTCACCCTTCTCGACAATCTTCTCTTGCTCCATGTTGGCGCGCGCCAGCGAAATGTTCTGCAGCGCCCGCTCCATCAGCATCTGGATCAGTCTATGCGGAGAAGCGTTTTCAACCGCGCTGCTAACGTCAAGCTGTTTGTACTGCTGTATGGCGCTACCGCCAGGTCCCTTGGTCATCGCTCTTCCTTATTTAATTCCGCTCCCGCGTAAAGCCGGGGAGGTTCTGCAACTGTGAGTTCAGGAAATTACTGGTGTTGTTCAGCTCTGCCAGCAGGCTGTCTAGGGCGTTGTACTGGCGGAACAGCCGCTCTTCGAGTGACGTCAGTCGATTGTTGAGTCGCTCGCGCTGTTCGTTGATTCGTTCGACCTGGCTGTCCAGGCCTTCGGTGCGAATCTGCAGGATGCCGTCGGACCTCAGGAAAGTGTCGGCCGTGCTGGCGAGGCGTGTCGCAAAACCGGTCTCACTGGTGAACAGCTGGCCGACCTGCGAGAAGTCGTCGCTCAGGGCTTCCTTGAGCTTCACAAGATCGGTATCAAATTTACCGTCGAGCTGCAGCTCAATGCCGACATCGCCCAGCAATGAAAACGGGCCATCGAGGCCGGTCACCGCCGTGTTTATCTCGGTACGCACCTGGGTAACGATGCCTCGCAAGGTCGCATCACCGAGCAGAGCGCCTGCGACGCCGAGCTCCTGGTCAAAGCTGGTCAGGCTGGAGTTCAGGTCGATAAGGTCGTTATACGCCCTGACGAAACGCGTGATCTTGTTCGCCGTCTCGTCAACATCGTTTTCAACGGCGAGACTCTGGGTGGCGCCGGACGTGCCCTGGAGGATGTTCAGTTCCACGCCGTCAATCGCGCTGGCAAAGGTGTTGGATTCGCTTTGTACGAGCAGACCGTCAATGCGAATACGCGCGTCGTCAGCCGCCTGCGTCTGCGTCAGGGATCCGGTGGCCAGATCCGAATCGTATTCGAGCGCACTCAAGCCCCCGTCTCCGCCGGTCTGGGTAATCGTTATGGTGTTGTCCTCACCGGGCTTCTCGCCGGAAAGGATCAGGTAACTGCCCGCCTCTGCATTCACGATGCTTGCGGCAACGCCCGTGTTCGCGACGGCCTCGTTGATGGCATCGCGAATGCCGGACAGGGTGTTGTTGCTGGATGAGATTTCGATGTCGAACGCGTTACCGCCGACTTCGATGGTCAGGGTTCCGGTACCGACGACGGCGGTGGAATCAGTGAATACGCCGGAGGTCAGCTTTTGCACGGATGCCAGGTTGACCACTTCAACGTTGTAGTTGGACGGTGCCGCGTCGCCGGTGACGGTGGCGGTGAATATCTCCTCGTCGCCGGTTGTGGCTTTGCGCAGCAGGAGCTTGTCGAGAGTGCCGATGTCCTCGGCGGCCGCCTTGATTTCGTTTAACGCAGACGTGAGCGTGCCGAAGGCCGATAATTTGCCCTGAACCGTCGCCTCGCGTCGTGTCAGACGTTCTTCCACCGGCGCGCCCTCCGCAGCAACGAGCTGCGTAACGATGGACGTGATGTCCAGTCCCGAACCGATGCCTGTAGATTGAATCCCTGTCATGTCTTAGTCCGACCAGTGAAACCTACAAGCTTCCTTCAAGTTTCGTGCCAGAAATCCTGGCGCGATGCCCATGCAGGCGTTAAACATTAGCGTCGAAAAGACGCATCGCCATGCTGCCGTCTGTCGAGAGGTAAATTTCGGCCTTTTCCGGTGGAATCTGGCGAATAACCTCGCCGGTTTCCCTGTCCAGAACCGAAATAACCGCCCTGTTCTTGCTCAGGTCGACGTCGAAACGCAGGTCACGCCCGGCATTGCTGCTGGCCGCGTTGAGTTTCTCCGCCAGTTTCTCGAGATTCGGCATGTCGACCTGCTTTTGCGGCATACCCTTGCCGCTTTCAGGTGACTTGTTGCCGTTCGCCTGGGCAACCCGGCCGAGTGCCGGAAACTGCCCTGTCGTGGCGGACACTGATTGAATTTCCCTTTCAGCCATCTGCGTCCTCCTGTTACGCCCTGGGGGAGGAGGCTTGCGCCACCTCCCCCCGGGATCTTGCTACTTGCTTACTGCCTGACTTACTGAAGCAGACTCAGAGCCAACTGGGGCTGCTGGTT
>CAZSIQ010000048.1:0-23738 GCA_964606915.1 uncultured Woeseiaceae bacterium
GCGTGATCGCCAGATTGCGTGGAGCCAACCTTGAAATACCACCCTGGCATGTTTGGAGTTCTAACCTAGGTCCGTTATCCGGATCGGGGACCGCGTATGGTGGGTAGTTTGACTGGGGCGGTCTCCTCCCAAAGAGTAACGGAGGAGTACAAAGGTACTCTCAGTACGGTCGGACATCGTACGATGCGTATAAAGGCATAAGAGTGCTTGACTGCGAGACAGACACGTCGAGCAGGGGCGAAAGCCGGTCTTAGTGATCCGGTGGTTCTGTATGGAAGGGCCATCGCTCAACGGATAAAAGGTACGCCGGGGATAACAGGCTGATACTTCCCAAGAGTCCATATCGACGGCAGTGTTTGGCACCTCGATGTCGGCTCATCACATCCTGGGGCTGAAGCAGGTCCCAAGGGTATGGCTGTTCGCCATTTAAAGTGGTACGCGAGCTGGGTTTAGAACGTCGTGAGACAGTTCGGTCCCTATCTGCCGTGGGCGTTGGAGATTTGAGAGGAGCTGCTCCTAGTACGAGAGGACCGGAGTGGACGTATCTCTGGTGTTCCGGTTGTCACGCCAGTGGCATTGCCGGGTAGCTATATACGGACGGGATAACCGCTGAAAGCATCTAAGCGGGAAGCCCCCTTCAAGATTAGGTTTCCCTGGACCCTTGAGGTCCCTGAAGTGCCCTCGAAGACTACGAGGTTGATAGGCTGGGTGTGGAAGTTCAGTAATGGATGAAGCTAACCAGTACTAATTGCACGTGAGGCTTGGTCATATAACGCCAAAGGGCTTTGGTGTTGACCGCGATATGTGTGCGACAACTTAAACGTCAAAATTTTTCCAGATTGTTAACCCAATTCTGGATATCGATTTATCGATATCTAACCAGTTTGCCTGGCGGCAATAGCGAGTGGGAACCACCCGATCCCATCCCGAACTCGGAAGTGAAAACGCTCAGCGCCGATGGTAGTGTGGGGTCTCCCCATGTGAGAGTAGGACACCGCCAGGCTCTTAATTCAAAAAAGGCCGTATCCATTTGGGTACGGCCTTTTTGTTTGTCCGGGCGCCGGGTGTTTTCGTGCTATGAAGACCTGCCTGAATTGCGGAACACCGCTTAGCGGTGCCTTTTGCTCATCCTGCGGCCAGCCAGTTCGCAGTCGATTGACGATGAGCAGCGTTATCCGCTCGTCGTTCCTGGCGTTCTTTGACTCCGACGCCGGTTTTCTTGCCACCTTTCTTGGGCTCTTCAGGAATCCGGGCGCTCTAGCAAACCGATACGTGTCAGGGGTGACTGTTCCCTACGTGCATCCGGCGCGTTACCTGATCGTCGTGGTTGCCGCGTTGCAGCTGACGATTGCCGTTACGGGTGGCATTGGTGACGTGGCAGCTGGCTTCGCTGAGGCGAGCGGTGATTTTGAGAACCTCAGCGAGGCGCAGGAGGATTCGAACGAACTCGTCCAGAACTATTTGTTCATCGTCATGTTGTTGGGTTTGCCGCTGACCGCGGCGCTCCAGCGGCTCGTGTTCTGGCGTTCGGGTCGAAACTTCGTCGAACACTTTGTTGGCCTGACCTACGTGTACGCGCAACAACTCGTCGTGATCAATATGCTGTTGATCGTCGATGCCTTGCTCCCCGTGCGTGCCGGATTCCTGCTGTCTATCGCCTTCTTCTCTGTCCCGAGCATCTACTACATGTGGATGCTGGTGGTGTTCACAGGCTCCCGGCTGGTAGGCGGCACACTCAAGGCGTTCTTGATGCTCATACTGTCCGCGATTGTGAACGCCATGGTTGTTGCCTTCGTGCTGGGCGTCATTCGAGGAATGAAGACTGCTGCCGGCGCTTGAGCGCGGTATCGGCTTGCAAGGCAGTCTCAGCTGTCGACTTGTCGCCTGGAACGGTAGCTGACGGCCCATTGGCGGGTGTCTGTCACCCTGGTGGCGTGGTCCAGTTCGGCGTTAGCACCCATTGTGAGGCTGGCCCACTGGCGGGCTACACTCACAATCAGAAATCAGGACTTAAGGCATGGCATTCAAAGTAGACGCAACAAAGATCAGACGGTGGCGACAGGAGCGTAACTGGTCGCAGGAGCACCTGGCAGCAATCGCAGGTATCGGCTTACGCACTATCCAGAGAATTGAAAACGGCGAAAAGGCCTCGCCGGAATCCACCATGGCTTTGGCCGCCGCCTTTGGTGTGGACGCCACGATGCTCTCTGTTGATGTGGAAGCAGAAGCGAGAAAAGCCACGGAACTCAAAGCGGAAGAAGATGAGGCGCGAATGCGGCTCTATTTTTATTTTCACGCCGCAAGCTTTGCCGTTGTAATGGCGATCTTCGGGTTTATCGCCTTGCTGGACAGCAACTGGGGGGTCCTTAAAGTCACGCTCTTCTTTGCCTTTCCCCTCGCGGCGCACGGCATTTCGATTGCAGTACTTCAGCTGACGAACCGGCACGAACGCCGGTTCGGAGGGAGTGACGCACGCTAGTCAAGGACACGGCGAGACGGGCACTTCTTCAGCTTGATGTCGCTGCGAGCCGGTAAAAACCCAGCGTGTGGGAGTCATCCAGTGACAAGACTTCCCAGTCTTCGGATTGCCCAATTGGCATATGAAGGAGAAACTCCATGCCCGTGGTGGGCACTTTTAGCCAGACTTGGAAAATCTTGTCCGATACGTCTGATTCATCTTCGACAAGCTTGTGGTGAACCGTCAGTTTCTCGGTTTCTGCACAAGTCTCTCGTTCAGACGCGTTGACGACCAAGGTTTCGAACAGGTCGCCGTCGAGATAGAGCCGCATGTGGACTTGCATATAGTCAGCAGGGGCTCTGGACCAAGATCAACTCATCTAAGCCGACGGTTCTTTCCAACGGTGCCAGGCCAACTTGTGAGCCATTATGGTTGCTCGACAAGGTCCACAAAGTCTTCGTATCCCCACAAGACATAGACGCTCCGAAGCTCCTGCCAACACTCTGAAAACGCCGGCGATGAAGCAAGACCATCTTTGATCCAGGTCACTGTCGCCTGCTCATACGTCTGCCGGTCCAGGACCACGCTTCGTTCGTGCATCAGAACCGCCGCCCAGATGAGATCGTTGCATAGCAGGTTGAATCGAACCTGATCGACCTCATCGAGCGTCTTGCCGGTCATGGCGTCTGCGTACAGCTTTGCGACTTCCTTGTCCGAGATAAGGTTCTTCCGCCATTCGGTAAACCGAGCAACGTCGATATGCGATGCTTCGAGCATCCGCATTTCCTCGCCTTTCTGCATGATCTCGTGGTTTTGTCGTATCTCAACAGCCAGGAGAAAGACACCTGCCAATACGCCGACATTCGTTAGCAGCAACAACCATTTATTGAGCGAGTCAAAATCAAATCCCGCCTCGGGCGCTTCTGATGAAGAATCTTGTTGTTCGGATGTCACTATGCTCTGCCTGAAGGATTTGGGTGTCGCCACTTCGGAGCTTCGTTTTCAGGATAGCAGACAACAGGCACATGGCCGTTAACTATCCCGCCGGGGTACCAGAGACATCCGGATCTTCTGAATCGGTGTTGTGATTCCTCGAGGACCGGAATTAGAGCGGGCTGGAGAAACGTCGAAAGTGTTTAAGAGCCTTTAGAAACTCGAAAGCACTCAGCGCACGGCAGGCAGTACATAACGATCCATCATGTCGAACGGTCGTTCCATCTCCGGAAAAAGCCCGTAATTTTCCCCCGTGAATACGGCGACCAGGTCAATCGACGGAAAGACCAGTATGAACTGTCCTCCGTTACCCCACGCTTCAAAGGAGCGCACAGTCTGCCCGGCGACCTCACGATTGATCATTCGCCACAGGTATCCGAAATCCTCGCCATACAGGTCGCTTGTCGAGTGTTTACGGGTCGACTCCTTGATCCACGTTTCTGAAATGAGTCGTTGACCCTTCCAGACTCCCCCGTCCAGGTAGAGCTGGCCGAACTTTGCCATGTCACGTGGGCGCAACTGCAGGCCGCCACCTGTCATCGCAAGACCCTGGTTACCGCGCGAATTGGTGATGGGCCAGCGGTATTGCGTGATGCCCAACGGACCGAAGAGGTAACGATCGGCGAACGCAGGCACCTTGAGCCCCGATGCTCGCGTTATGACGCTGCCCAACGTGACCACTCCGCTGGTTGCGTACGAAAATGTCTCGCCGGGCTCGGCTACGACGGGCTGGTCGAGATAGAACTTGATCCAGTCGTCTGTCGGGTACATCGCGTCCTCATTGCCGCGAATGCCCGACGTCATGCTGAGTACATGGGACAAGGTGATGTTCCGCTTGCGTTCGTCCCAGTGCTCGATCTCGCCTTCATACTCCGGAAAGTAGGGCAAAAGCGGCACATCTGCCGATTCGATAAAACCCTGGTCGATGGCGATTCCAAGGAGCGCTGAAGTGATGGCTTTCGACGCAGAGCGAGTTGAGTGCAGGTCTTCTGCACTGACTTTGCCAAAGTACTCGTCCAGCACGAGGACACCGTTACGCGCCAGGAGAATACTGCTCACACCTTCGAATTGTCCGGCTCGACGGTGCTTCAACATCTCGAGGATCGGAGCCGGATCAATGGCCTGGTCGGTCAGTGAGGCCGTCTGCCAGCCGTCACCTGCCTGTGCAGGAACGCGGTACAGTGGTGAACCGTCGTCCGATCCCGGCCGGCTACAGGCAGACAGGGTAATCAGCAGTAAACCCAGGACCAACGGGGCGGAGAAAACGGTCAGCCGGAAGTCACGTTCCACGGATAGGAGGGTTCGCTCTAGGTATGAAGCGTCAGTATAGCGAACTGTAGATTCGCAGCGACGCTTCTGGAAAAGACCGGTTCATTTGCATAGATTACAAAGCACGCCACCAATACTCAGGGGAAACCATGCTGATCAAGAAACTGTCCGTCGCCATGTTCGCCGCGGGTGCGGTTTTGCCCGTTCAGGCAGAGTCACCGTCCGAAATGGAGCTCGATGCGCGATTACGGGCGGTCGAGACCTGGTTCGACCTGAAGATGACCCGAGAGCTGGTTCCTGCGGGGACGGCAGCGCTCGTGCATGACCAGGAGATCGTCTGGGAGCACGCTTACGGCTACGCGGATCTCGAAGCGGCCCGGCCGGCAGAGCCGGGTACGACGTTCAGTATCTGCTCCATTTCCAAGCTGTTTACCTCAATTGCCGTCATGGACCTCGTGGAAGAGGGGCGTGTCGACCTGGATGGTGAAATACAGGATTACCTTCCGGAGCTGAAACTCGAAACCGGGGATGACATTGTTGTTGAGCCCGTCACCATCCGTGGTTTGCTCAGCCATTCCTCCGGATTGCCGCGTGAAGGCACAGGAGCCTACTGGAACTCCACGGACTTTCCCGATGTCGCCGGCCTTGAGGACACGGTGAACTCGCTGGGTTTGCTGTACACGCCGTTCACAAACTACCAGTACTCGAACATCGGCATGTCGCTGCTCGGCAAGGTCGTTGCGTCCGTTTCCGACATGGATTACGCGTCCTATGTTGAGACCAGGATCCTGCAACCCCTGGCGCTCGAGACCGTCACTACCGACTTGCCGTTAGACAGCGACGGCGGTCGATTTGCCACGGGGTATACGCAACACGACGCGACCGGGAAGCGCGGACCGGTTGATCCCTACCAGTTGAACGCGTTTGCACCGGCTGCCGGATTCGCAGCGTCAGTACGCGATCTCGGTAACTTCGCGGCATGGCAGTTCCGTCTGCTCGAGTCTGGCGAGTCCGAGGTTCTTGAACGCCGAACGCTGCGCAACATGCAGCGCGTTCACTGGATGGATCCAGGTGATCCGGAAGCCGGTACCTTCGGACTGGGGTTCAGCCACTCCAAGATCGGTGATACGCCGGTCGTCGGGCACGGTGGCTATTGCCTCGGCCATCGTTCCTACCTGGCCATGGATAACAAGGACAAGGTCGCGGTGACCGCGATGGTTAACGTCAACGATGTCGCGCCCACCGCGCTGGTCAGCGTGGTACACGGGCTGACAGCCTCGGCGCTCAAGGCCGTCGCGAAGGCCGAGGATGCTGACGGTGGCGATAAGCCTCCCGAGGACAAGATCTCCGGCATCATGGAATACGAGGGCGTGTACCGCTGGCCCGACTTTCCAATGGGCGTCTACGTTATTCCAACGGCAAAAGGTGAGCTGCAGGCGATCCAGCTGTTTTCGGACAGCCCCGCGGATTCACCCGCCACCTACGTTCGTATCGAAGGCGACACGTTTCGCTACAAGCGAAAAGACGACGACCTGGGTGCGACGCTCACTTTTGAACGCGACGGCAGCGGCGACATCGTTTCTCTGCTGTATGACGGCTACCGCAGCCTGAAACAAAGGTGACGACCAGAGCGACGGTGTCAGTCATCTGACAGCGTTTGCCAGATCGCATCCACGCAGGCGGCGCCCAGGCGCTGGCTGCGTCCCGGTGACCAGCCGATCTCCGGCATGGGTCGGTTGGCGGTGTCCTTGAACGGCATTTCGAGTGTCATGGCGAGGCAGTTAAAGGTCTCGGCAACGTAGTCGGTCGCTTTTCGAAGGTCAGCAGATCCCGGCGGGCTCAGGTCATAGCCAAACTCGGTCTGGAAGTCCGGGCTGATGCTGGCCAGGCGTTGTTTGAAGGCCTGCAGGTCCCTGTCCATGTCGTCTGTCCACGAGGGCACGCCTTCAGCACCGGCGATAAAATTATAGGGCAGCGCCTCATCGCCGTGGACATCGAGAAAAAAGTCCACGCCGGTTTCATGCATTCTTTGACGTGTGAAATACACCTCCGGCGAGTCTGATGCATCCGGCTCCTTCCACGCGCGATTCAGGTTTACGCCTCGCGCGTTGCAACGAAGGTGTCCGCGAACGCCACCATCGGGATTCATGCTCGGCACCACGTACATTACGGTGCGCTCCAGCAGTGCACGGGCAACAGCGTCCTCAGGATCGGTCATGCGCGCGAGAAAGCCTTCCATCCACCATTCGGCCATGGTCTCTCCAGGGTGCTGGCGGGCGATTACCCAGCAAGGCTTCTTGTCGGCGGCCGGCTGACCGAGGGTCAGCAGGGTCAGCGCGTGCCCATCGGGCGTTGTGCAGAGTACCTCGCCACGCGTGTCCGGCGACGAGAGGACATCGGAGACCAGGCGCTGGTGTCGATCGAACGGGTAGGGTGCGAAATAGGCGAAGTAGATAGCATCGGTTTCCGGGGTGCAGTGCCAGCTCAACGCCCGTCCGTCGAACGATGACTCGATGCGAAACCAGAGTTCAAGATCCGTCGACGCTGCGACGCCGTAGTTTTCGAATCCCGACGGGTAGGACATGTCTCCGGCGTTTTCGATGGTAATTGTGCACGCCTCGCCGCGCACATCGCACAACTGGAAGTAGAACCACTGACCGTGGCGATCCCCGGCGTCCATGCGAATGTTGAGCCGAATGTCCGACGGTGATTGCGCCGACTGGACGTCGATGTTGCCGCCGTCGAAATGATCATTGATATGCATTACGTTTTCCTGTCAGGTCCGTGCTGCAGCCGAATCAGGTCTTCCTGGATTGTCGCAGCCGCTGGTTGAAAGAGATCGGGTCACTTTCATCAACCGCCAATGGCAGTGCAAGTGAGGCGATCCAGACCAGAATTCCCGTCGCGACACCCAGCCAGACTGATGCCGCCGTAAACCCAACGAGGAACGCCGGGACAATGGCGAGGGCGGCGAGCATTTCACCGATCCACGTCAATGTCAGGGCACTTCCGCACGCACCGCAGCGACTGGTTGATCTGGCCGCTGCAGCAACACGCGCGCTGAACGGCACGGCGTGTGCTCCACAGGCAGGGCATCGTCTCATGATTGACAAGACCGTCTCTTGGCTGGAACGTGAAACTAGCTACTGGTCCCGCCAATCATACTCCATCTTCCTCGCGGTCCGTTCGGCGAGCGATGCATCGGCAAACGTTCGTACCAGGTGAAGACTCATGTCGATGCCGGCGGAAATGCCCGCGGATGTCGTGATTGAACCTGCATCGACCCAGCGTTGGTTGTCGATGACATCAAGGGATGGAAATGTCTCTTTCAGGTCGTCGATGTCTTCCCAGTGCGTGGTCACCGTCTGACTGTGGATTACGCCCGCCCTGGCCAGCAGGAAGGCACCGGTACAGACCGACGCGACATGCTTCGCGGATTTCGACTGCGTTGAAATCCAGTCGATAACCCGGCGTCTCTCCATCTGCGGCTCGTGCACACCGCCGACGACGATCAGCAGATCGATGTCCGGGTGGTTGCTGAGGTCGTAGTGCGGAACCACCTCGTAGCCGGCGCGAGCCGCCACGGGGCCAGGTTCTTCTGCCACAAGAAAGGCATCGAACGCACCCGGTTGGTCGGCCACCCGGGCCGCCGTCGAAAACACTTCGAACGGACCGGAGAAGTCGAGAACCTCGGCATCTTCATAGATGAGAATAGCTACGTTCATAGTCATAACCGTTTCCTGTCGATTGTTAAGTCTGCTGAAGTGAGCCTTTAGCCAGGTCGTCCTGTTCCGGGCTGGCTGAGCGGTTCAGTCCGTCTCCTTGAAACGCTCTCTGTAAAATCGAGGGCTGACACCGAGCGTTCGCTCAAAGGCGCGTCGGAAGCTGTCGGGGTTCTTGAATCCGAGGTTCGTTGCCGTCTTCGCGACCGATACACCGGGCGAATTCAGAATCTGCTGCGCCTGAGCGATGCGCATCTGTTCAACAAAGATGGATGCCGGGTACCCGAGGTCTTCTTTGAAGCGTCGCTGGAAGTTTCTCTCGCTCATGCCGGCCCGGCCAGCGAGTTCGCTAATCGACAGGTCCGCGTGGAGGTTTCGGCTTATCCAGTCAACGAGTTCGGCGAATTGCCCGGTGGCTGCCTGGGCCTTCAGGATCTCGCTGTACTGAGACTGTCCCCCCGGGCGATGCAGGTAAACCACCAGTTGGCGGGCAACGGCGGCCGCGATGCTGCTGCCGTGATCATGACTGACGAGCCCCAGACAGGCGTCTATGCCTGCCGTTACACCCGCGGATGACCAGAGATTTTCGTCCTGAGCGTAGAGTCGGTCCTTCTGGAGGAGGCAGGCTGGAAACTCCGTACGGAGTTCATCCTGGTGTGCCCAGTGTGTTGTCACACGCTTACCGTTGATTAAGCCGAGACGCCCCGCCAGGAATGCGCCCGTGCAAATCGATACCACACGCCTCGCGCCCGACGCCAGTTCGAGCAGCCTCGCCTTGTGCTTCTTGCCGGGTTCAAGCGTTCGAATGCCGGCTCCGCCGACAATGACGAAAGTGTCAGGTACATCGACGCCATAAATCGAATTGTCCGGAATAACGGCCGGCCCTGCACTCGGTCTGACCGGTGACTTTTTCAGGCTCACGGTTGAAAGCGAGTACGCGGATGCCTGCAGGTCGTTGGCCGTTGAAAACACCGACACCGGGCCCGACAAATCCAGCGGCTGAAACCCGTCGGCAACGAAGAACTGTACGGAGCGTGTTGTCATCATGCGGGCATGTTAGCTACAGGATAAGCTTGGCGCCATGTCAAAGATCCGACAAATTGCGCCAAACCGCTTCAGCGCCGTGCTTCACGGTGTGAGTGTTATCGGCAGGCGCTCGGCCGGTCACGTTTCGAAAATTCGCTGGCGTCGCAACGCCACTCTATCGACTGTGCGGACACGGTCGGCGACAGCTGCAACGTGCGATCCCGGATTCGCTGATGGGCATCCGGGCCTCCATAAAGCACGGTGATGTTTCCGTCATTCACGGTCACGGAGACGACGTACTTGCCGTAGATTTCGGTGGGCGGGGATACGCGTGCTTCGTTGTTGTCGACCGGAAAGCGGCTTTCCGCGTTGAAAAACTCTTCGACAGCCGTCCTGGAGCCAGCCGCCAGGCTCATGCCCTCCGATACCATGGCTCTCGGCGTGTAATAACACCAGCAGCTCAAGGCCCAGTGTGCGCCGCCAAGAACCACCGCCACCGCGACGATGATGCCCAACCAGACTTTGCGACGACGTGTCATGGGCCTTTTCGAAACCCGCTTTTCGAGCCCCTCGACAAGTCGGTCCGTGCGTTAGTCGCTGACATAGACCGAGTAGGCGAGGAATTCCTCGTTGGTAATCTCGTAGCCCTTTCGTTCGTAGAGCCTCTGTCCCGTGAAGTTGTCACGGGCGGTCAGCAGGTCGATTCGACCGGCGCCGTTCTCCTTCGCCCACATCGCCGCCCGGTCCATGAGCGCAGCGCCAACGCCTGTGCGTCGACGGGGTGCGTCGACGTACAGGTCATACAGGATGTAGATCTTCAGAAGTTCCACCGAGCAGAAGGACGGGTAAAGCTGCGTGAAGCCACAGACATCGCCGTCCACGACGGCGACGAAGATATCGGATTCTTCACGCTCCATTCGCTGCGTGATGAAGTCGCGCGCCGCGCGCAGGTCGGGTTCACATTCGTAGAACTGGCGATACAGGTCAAAGAGTCGGGCGATATCCTCGATATGCCTCTGTTCGGCTTTTTCGATCAGCATGGGCTTGCCTGGACCGGGAACCAGGCTTCATTGTGCTGCGTCCGTCGGACAAGTACAAAGCCAGTGCAGGTGACGCGTCAGGCCGTGGAGTGTGGCCCGCTTTTCAGTCGGAAGTCGAGAACAGCCACTGGATGCCCTCGAGGAATACGGTCGGTGGTGTCGACATATGCGTGTGTCCCTCGAGGTAGCGAATCTCAAGGGGCCAGGGCGCTTGCCGGCTGGTCCAGTGCTTAATCCACTCCAGTCTTGGTTCGCGATACAGCGGGTCATCGTCCGTTCCGGAGCCGACAAAGACCGAAGCCTTCGACTCTTTTTCCGGCAGCGCGTCGAGGAAGAACTCCAGGTTGCGGTGAAGGGCAGGGTTGCTGGCGATGTGGCCCCAGAAAAGCGAAGGGTCGGTCTGGGCCGAAAACAAGGCGAACTGGCCGCCGAGCGAATGGCCGAAAACGATGCGTCGATCCGCATCACTGCGATAACGTTCTTCGACAAGGGGCATCAATATCGAGCTCAAAAAGGCCTGGAAGCGTTCTGCGCCACCCCAGTAGTCGTATTCGGCCGACGGCGCCGTGAAGTCGGTGCTCCGATAATTGCCGCCCGAAAACGTTCTCGCGCCGTAGCTGATGCCGACGATGAGCATCTTCGGCACATCTTCATTGAACTCTACATACCGGTAATAGGCAGACAGCATCGGCAACAGGCCCCCACCATCCAGCAGGTATAGCGTCGGGTAGTCACGGTCTTCATCGGCATAGCCCGCGGGCTTGCTGACGTACACGTGGAAGCCGCGCCCAAGTTCCTCCGACTCCACGACGTGGTAGTCGATATCCCGCAATCCGTACAACGGCGACGTCGGGAAATCATCTGCCTTGACAGCTGTCGCGAACAGGGCAAAGACCAGCAGGGCGATTCTCATACGCCTTTCGACCGTGAAAGGTGCAAAGGGTTCTGGCCGCCGGCTCATTGCGCCCGGCTGATCCGGTTTGTGTGCGCGTTGGCCTACAGCTGGTGTGCGCGCGCTTCGTCACGGTGTTTCTTCAGGTACTTCATAAACGGCGTACCACCCGTGCCTACATCCGTTGAGTTTCCGTCGCTGCCTCGCGATTGCTTGTGAATGTAGCTGGCGGCGTATTCGAGGTGCCGGGTGCGGAACTTCGTCAGGCGGTCGAGGCAGTCGTTATAGGCCTCGGTCAGTGCCTTGTCGGCTAACTGCTGTACTGCGTCACGCACCTGGCTGTTCGATCGCACGTCATCGATAAAGCGGCGGTGACCGGGCGGCCGATACACGTGCAGTTCATCAAGGTAGCCGCGCAGCGGGTCATGGCCATGGTTAACACCCAGAAAAGCATCCATAACCGGGACAATCGAGGACTGCGAGCCGGTCTGGCCGCGGAAGGCTCTCGGCTCTCCATGAAATGCATCCACACCGTCGTACACAAGTCCGTTTGGCAGGGCCGGGTTGTCTTTCCAGCCGTGAATCCACGGGCGGACACGCTGGAAGTAGATGTACGGGTCGCAGCGTTCGGGCATGCGACCAAAGATGGCGATCATTCGTTCCCAGGCGTCGATCATGCCGGACAATGAACGCAGCAGCGCACGCCGATCGCCGGACATGGCGGCTTCGACAGCTGTCGGCAGCAGCCTGAGCAACCCGGCGGCCTGAGCTTCGATAGCGACGTGGATCAATATGAACCAGGCCTCGTCTTCACCACCGAGGAACGGTTGTACGGTTGCCGTGTTCTCGAGATCGATCGGTCCGTCGGGATCCGGCCTGGTCCAGTTGTCCAGCACGTACTGACTGTATGTCAGGATCGGCGGCTGTCCCGCGCGGTTGGCCAGTCGCCAAAGCGGTCTCGCTATACAGGCTGGCAGCTTTTCAGGGGCCTGCGCTTCACCCCAGACATAGGCCTGTGCCATGAAGCTGTAATCAACCAACGCGCAACGAAGCTGAGCGATGTCTTTAATGGTGTCGATGGCTGAACCGTCGACTTCGGCCAGCTGTTCGAGATCGCGGCGAATATGGCCGTTCACCAGGCGACTTGGCAGCGAGCGAGCCATCGTCCGTGCGTCTGCGAGAGCCGGGGCCGGTGCAACGGTTGCCGGATCGAAGGGCGCCAAGAAGCCCCGCTCGGGGCTTACATCGTAGTCATTAAGTGCGTGAAGCGGCATGCGTCGTGCTCCGGGATTTGCCAGGTAGTTAGCGTGTATCTTAGTGTCGGAAATACGCAATTTTTCGGCGAAATCAGTCGTATGATGCACCGGAAACCAACTATTATTGCTTCATGGATAGAATTGACGATCAAATATTGCAGGCACTTCAGCGGGATGGGCGGCTTAGCAACACGCGTCTCGCCGAGCAGGTTGGCCTGTCCCCATCAGCCTGCCTGCGGCGGGTCCAGGCACTGGAAGAATCCGGCGTCATTCGCGGTTATCGCGCCATTGTTGACCGCGCTGCGGTGGGTGGAGCGATCACGGTATTCGTCACGGTCGGGCTGTCGGAACACGGCCGCAAGGCGGCACGTGATTTCGAGCGCGCGTTGGAGTCGGCTAAAGAAGTGCGCGAGTGTCACAACGTTACCGGTTCGGTGGAGTACCTGTTGCGCGTCGAGGTGAGCGATCTTGAGGGGTACAAGTCGTTCCACGACAACCTTCTGGGCATGCTGCCGAACGTGCACAGCATCACGTCGCATATTTGCTTGTCGTCGCCGAAGGACGAACGCGCGTAAGCGGTGAGCTAGCGGGCCCGCTTCCGGATGTGATGGCTTAACATCGAAAAGAGCTGCTCGGAGCCATAGGGCTTGCTGAGAAAACCGGCGATCCCCTCGAGATCATCGATGTCGCTGGAGCTGGCTTGCCCGCTCGAGATGATGACGGGAACAGCTTCGTCGATGTCACGGATCTTCCGGTAACACTCGCGACCATCCATCTCCGGCATGACCAGGTCGAGAATCACGGCATCGATTGCATCTCGGTGCTTTTCGAACAGCGCCAGTCCCTCGACACCGTTGCCACCCAAAAGCACGTCATAGCCGGAGTGACCAAGCAGGCCTTTGGCAAGATCACGAATCGACTCGTCGTCGTCGACGAACAAGACCGTGCCGCCTTCGAGCGGTTCGTCTGTTGCCCCCGCGCTGTCGTCGACGTGTTCCTGCATGGCAGTCAGCGGCAGGGCAAGGGTGAAGCGAGTGCCCTTGCCCTCATCCGACAGCACTTCGACCGCACCGGCGTGCGACTTGACGATACCCAGCACTGCCGCGAGTCCGAGCCCGCGACCTTCTTTCTTGGTCGTAAAGAACGGATCGAATATCCGGCGGATGGTTGCGTCGTCCATTCCGGTGCCGTTGTCACTCACCGAGAGAATGGCAAAGTCGCCGGGTTCGATGTCATTGCCGAGCTGGAATCGAGACAGGTCCTCACGACTCAGTGCGCTTGACGACGCCTCGACGGTAATCTCACCGTCGCTGTCTGACACCGCGTCGGCGGCGTTTGTAATCAGGTTCATTACGACCTGCCGGATCTGGGTTGCATCACCCACAATCCCCAGCGGCTCATCCGGCAGCTGGTAGTCGATACGCGTTTTTCTTGTAGCGGCGACATCGAGCAAACGTCCCATTTCGACGACGAGTTGCCCAAGATCAAAGGGCTTTACTTCAAACTGGCCCCGGCCGGCATAAGCAAGGAGCTGTTCGCAGAGTTCCGCGGCGCGCTTCGACCCGCTAATGACCCGGTCCATGGGTTCCCTGGCCTTTTCTTCGCTGCCGAGTCCGAGCATGGCGATCTGCGCGTTGCCGATGATTCCCATCAGCAGGTTGTTGAAATCATGTGCGATACCGCCGGCCAGAACACCGAGGCTTTCAAGCTTCTGCGCCTGCTGCATCTGCAGCTGGTGTCTTTGCCGTTCGCGTTCCAGCCGCTTCTCGGCGGACATGTCGCGTATATGCGAGACGTAATAGAGCGGCTCAGCATTCTCGTCACGAATCAGTGACGTGCTCAGCAGGCTCGGGATGATGTCACCGTTTTTCGCGAGGTAGCGCTTTTCCACGGTCATCATGTTGATCTCGCCATTCAGCAAGGATTTGGCGAGCTCGATATTGCTGGACACATCGTCCGGGTGCGTGATGTCCATGAAGCTCATCTCGCAGAACTCACTTTCGGAGAAACCCAGCATGTCGCTCAGGCCTTCGTTGACCTGCAGGAATCGCCCGTCAGGACTGACCATGGCAACGCCGTGCGGCGCCCATTCGAAGGCAGCCCGGAATCGCTGGTCAGCGAGCATCTTTTCCTGTTCTTGTTCTACCTGTTCGGTGATGTCCTGGAAGGTGCCGAAGATGCGCACGGTCCTGCCGTTTTCCTGGTCGGCCTCGCCGTTGGCGTGCACCCAGCGGCCCTTGCCGTTCGCATCAATGATCCGCAGGCGCAGCGAGTACGATTCACCCAGTTCGATACATTGCCTGACTGCATCCTCAATAACCGGTTTGCTGATCTCGTCGTAAAAGTCGATGGCCGATGTAACGTCCGGCGTGTACGTCAGGGGCAGTGCATGGATGTGGTAAACCTGCTCCGTCCAGCTGAGCTGCATATCGTCCAGAACAAGTTCCCAGCCGCCCGTCTTGGAAACGGCTGCGGTCCGGGTCTGCAGTTTCGCGCGGTTCCGAATTTCGATTTCGGTCTGGACACGCTGGGTGATGTCGCGGATCTTCAGCACCACGTGACGCGAATCCCCGTCACGGCCCGTAATCGGCACAACGCGTGCTTCACACCAGATGTCGCTGCCATCGCTCAGCTTTGCCGGCAGCTGGACGTTGTCGTAGCGTCCCTGCCGAATCGAGTTTTCCAGGCGTTGGCGTTCAGAATCTTCGGGGTCTGCCTCTAGGAGGAAACAGGGCTTGCCGAGACTGATCGACCGGGGCTGCCCCGTCATCGCGAGGTAGCTCTCGTTGCAGTACACCACCGGCAGATAGGTCAGTCCGCACTGCAGCACGACGATGGCCTCGGTCGGGTCAGCTGAGGCGAGATTCAGGAGAATGTCGTCGATCTCCCGCGTACCGCGATGGGTAACATCGCGTCCGGAGAAGACCCAGTTGTTGCCTTTCCCGGTACGCCCGGCGCGCCACTCCAGTCTGAGTACACGGCCGTCCGCGTGCCTGCAGCGGGCGTCAAAATCGGCGACCTCATTGCGATTGTGGAGCTGGTCAAGCGCTGACACGAAGCTGCCGACGTCCTCGGCTATCGCAAGATCGACCAGCGGGTGGCCAATCATCGTTTCGACATCGACGCCGAGTATCGATTGAATCGATGGGCTCACCGACGTGATGAGATGGCCCTCAACCCGCACCAGCAAGTCCGGGAAACCGTCAATAGCCCGGTCGACGTCTTCGATCCATGTCACGGTGATCACTCACTCCATTCGCTTCGCCCGAGCACTTGCGACTCCGGGCGGAGACGCGACGTCATGACGCTAACAAACCAGATAGTTCCGTCCATGGAACAAGACTGCGCGAGACTATATATGGGTTGAACAGACTAGAAAAGCCGAAAATGTCTCGCGGCTCATCGGGCGTCGTCGCTCCTGGTCGCGTGGACAGCACCCGCCTCGTCATACCAACCGACAGCTTGCGACGGGCTGCTTCCTCCCTGCGGTCCCTCACATGTCTTCCATCCACAATTGTCGGCCGTTGCGTGATCGACTTGAGATATTCCATTGCCGACGCCGCCCCGGTTGTCGGAAAGGCAGCGGATTTTAAATGGATGTTTTGACACCGGTTTTTTGTTCCGCCTCAGGGCGGTTTGACTAAAGTTCCGAACGCAGCAGGTCGATAACCCGCCAGTGTCCTGATAACGACGGCATTCGGGTGCCGAACTATGCTGCAACTACTGAACCGGGGAAAACGAACGACCAAGCGCGCTGCGTTCGCTAACGATGGCGATTACGCGTCTGTCGCGGTTGTCGATACAACGGGCGACGGAAAGCCCAGGCTTAAGGCGTCGTCGTTCTATCGCACGGCGTCCGGGCAGGGCACCAGCGTGCAGGACTTAAGCGCCCTGCAGATTCGCCAGGCGCCGGTGTCCTGTGTGCTGGAACAGGGTGACTACCAGATGCAGCTGGTTGAGACGCCGAACGTGCCGGAGACCGAGCTTCGCCAGGCGGTGGCGTGGCGCATCAAGGACCTCGTTGAGTTTCCGCTCGACGAAATCACCGTCGACCTCTTTCACCTGCCGAAGCATTCGACCGCGAGCGCGAGGCCTATTGCCTATGCCGTCACCAGTCGCAATCTGACGGTAGAAGAGAATGTCACCGCGGCTCGCGCCCAGGTTGGGCAGCCGGTGACCATCGTTGATATTCCGGAGCTCTGCCTGCGTAACGTCTCGGCGTTGTTGCCCGACGAGGAACACGGTGCGGCGTTCCTGCATTTTACGGACACGGACGGCTACCTGATCATCACGCGACAGGGCGAGTTGCACGTCGTTCGCAACATACCGACCGGCCGCCGGACCTTCGTTGAAAACGCCGATGACAGCTTTTTCGTCAACGAGCGTGCGGCCGGTATCGCCCTCGAAATCCAGCGGTCGCTGGATTACTACGAAAGTCACTACGACTACCGCCCGATCCAGAAACTCTACCTCGGACCCGGAGCCGGACTCGACGTACTGCCCAAAGCGCTGAACGAAAACCTTGGTCTCGCCGTTGTACAGCTGGACCTTGATGAACTGTTCGACATCGATGGCGAACTGACAGAGGAGGATGAGGGACGATGCCTGATCGCTGCGGGCGCCGCACTTCGGCCAGACTGCAACATTGGCAAGGATGAGGACGACCCGCAGACCGTTAACCTGCTAACGCCGGAAGAACGGCTGTCCATGCAGGAGTTCCCGGCCCGGGTCATGGCGCAGGCCGCCGGCATCCTTATCGCGGTCATGACCCTGATCGCCGTATTTGCCGATTTCCGGGTCTCGAGCGTCGAAGACGAAATGCAGGTTGCTGCACTGCAGGAGGCGGCGGCGGTTGAGCGGCTCGCTAATCTGCGTGCCACTATCGATGCAGAGATGGGCGGACTGAGCTGGCAGGACCAGCTTGACGAGGCACTGTCTGAACTGCAGAAGCGCCAGGCCGTACTCACTTTGGTACAGGGCCCCGAGCTGGGTGAAACACGTGGCTTCTCACCGCATCTTCGCGCGCTGTCGCGCCAGCACATTGATGGCGTCTGGCTGACCTACCTCACCCTGTCGGCCGGTGGTGACCAGACACGTATCGAGGGCCAGACCATAGGCGCCGAACTGGTGCCGATGTACGTGCAGAACCTGATCGATGAAGGACCGTTCTCCCGCCAGCGCTTCAACCAGTTCGAGATCGACAACCCGATCGATAACACCAGCGGATCCCTTTACTTTTCTATGGACAGTGCGCCGATCAGCGAAACCGCACAAGGAGGTCGCCGATGAGCATGCTGGACAAGGCCCGGGTCAAGGTCGAAGAGCTTGAGAAGAAGGTCGATGAGCTGAGCCTGCGCGAGCGCCTGCTGATTGGCGCAACCACGCTGACGATGGTCGCAGCAATCTGGTACGTGCAGTTTTTCGAGCCGCTGGAGAAAGCGGCCACGCAGCGTCGCGCAGAGCTGGTTGCACTGCAGGATAGAGCGCGTGTCGCCAACGAACAGGTCGAGCAGCAAATGCTCGAGCTCGCCGGAGGCAGCGCCGAGCAACGTGCGCGGATTGCGCGCATCAATCAGCAGATCGAAGAACTGAATGAAGCACTGGGTGACTACGCGGCCGAGCTGATCGACCCGGCCGAAATGGCGCAGTTGCTCGAAGGCGTCCTGCGCAAACAGTCCGGGCTGGAACTCGTTCGAATTCGAAACCTGCCGGCGGAAACGCTGGCGGCCAGCGAAGACGAGAACGCCATGCGCTTTTATCGCCATGGCCTGGAGATCGAGGTGACGGGCAGCTACGCCGCGACCCTAGACTACCTGGAGTCCATTGAATCCCTGCCGTGGCGTCTCTACTGGCAGGTGCTTGAACTCGAGGTACTCGAATACCCGAACAACCGGATTCGTATCGAGGTCAGCACGCTGAGTCTGAATGAGGAGTGGATCGGTGCGTAGCCTGCTTCCGATTATTGGACTCCTCGTTGCCACGTCGGTTGAAGCTCGAGACTTTCGCGACCCGACGCGACCGTACTCGCCACCCGTCGTCGCCAGGGCCGCTGTGGCGAAGAGCTTTGTTGTCAACGCGATCTTCGTGTCCTCGCGGCGCCAGATCGCTGTGATCAATGGACAACGCGTCGCCGTTGGCGATGTTGTGGACGGCGCCACCGTCACACGAATCGAAAAACACGCAATTACGCTGGATGCCAACGGCCGCGAGGTCACGGCGTCCTTGAAGCGGTCTCGCTGAGATCACACCGGAGCCCGTCATGGACTTACGCAAACTGTTCGTCGTCTTTTTCAGCGCATCGTTCCTCGGAGCCTGCGCGACCGTTCCCGAGCCGGCAGAGCGCCCCGAATCAAGGGTGGACGCCGCGCTGGAATCGGCACTGGAGGAGGCGACTCAGCCGCCACCGGCGCCGGTCGTCCAGGCACCCGCAGCCGTCGAGGTGCCGGAAAAGGAAGAGCATCGTTTTGACGTCAGCAGTGAAGGCACACCGGCCGAGTTGTTTTTCATGGCGCTGGTCGATGAGACCGACGAGAACATCGTCGTCCATCCGGATGTTCGTGGCAGCATTTCAGTGTCGCTGAACGACGTTACCGTTGAAGAAGTACTGGACGTGGTCAGCCAGGTTTACGGCTTTTCCTACCAGCTCGGCCCGGCCGGTTTCATGATTTTCCCCGCTACGCTGCAGACGCGGATCTTCCAGATTGACTATCTCGACCTGCAGCGATCCGGGGTATCCCGAACCCGCGTAAGTTCCGGCCAGGTCAGCGAAGGTCGCAGCCGAGGTAACGGAATCGCCGGCCAGGTGGCCGGCGGTGCAGCAGCGATTGCATCCGGCGGCGGATCTGTTGACCAGCAAATCAGTGGCTCGAACATCAACACCACCTACGAAGCGGATTTCTGGACAGACATTGAGTTGACGCTGCAGGCCATGCTCGCCAGCGATGTAGGCAGCCAGGTCATCGTCAATTCGCAGACCGGGGTCATCGTCGTACGCGCAATGCCGGACAAGATGCGAGCGATCGGCAGCTATCTCGAGATGATCGAAGACGTGGCCACGCGACAGGTTGTGCTCGAGGCCAAGATCGTCGAAGTCCAGCTGAACGACACGTTCCGTGCGGGCATCAACTGGGTGGCCGTGGCGCAAACTGCCGATGGAGACACCAGCACCTTCGGTGTGCTTGCACCTCCGGGCGGGTTCGGCAGTTCAGATGCGACCCTCGGCGGTGATTCGATTTCCGTGTCGCCGGGCTCGGCAACTACCGGATTCGAAACGACGACGCTCGGCGGTGCATTCACGATGGCGTTCGATATCGGCGACTTCAACGCATTCCTCGAGCTGCTGGAACTGCAGGGCGAGACGCGCGTCCTGTCCAGCCCCCGGGTGTCCACACTGAACAACCAGAAGGCTGTCATCAAGGCGGGTACGGATGAGTTCTTTGTCACCAATGTATCCAGCAACACGGTCACGGGCGCGTCGTCGACAACGTCACGCGACGTTGAGCTGACGCCGTTTTTCTCAGGTATTGCGCTGGACGTAACGCCACAGATCAGCGCCGAGAACGACGTTACGCTGCATATTCATCCAACGGTCAGTGAAGTTACCGACCAGCAGAAAAACCTGACCGTCTCGGGCGAGACTGACATCCTGCCGCTGGCATTCAGTGAGGTGCGTGAGTCCGACAGCATCGTCAAGGCGCGCAGCGGCCAGATCATCGTCATTGGCGGCCTGATGCGCCAGTCTCGCGTCGACCAGGACTTCGGCACGCCGGTACTTGGCCGGTTGCCGGGCGTTGGCAGCCTGTTCCGCAGCAAGCGGACCTCCGAGCAGATGACCGAGCTGGTGATTCTCCTGAAGCCCGTCGTCGTCAACGATGACAGCGACTGGACGACGCTGGCCGACGACTCACTGTCGCGTATTCGCGGACTGTCCGGCAACTGAGCGTATGAATAACGAAGCGCAAAAGGTCGCCCGGCGAAAGAAACTCCGACTGGGTGAAGTGCTCATCGAGGCGGGCGCAATTACGCCTGAGCAGCTCGAGGAGGCGCTGGCGGAGCAGAGGCAGTCCGGACACAAGCTGGGTCGTGCACTGACCGACGTCGGTGCGATCAGTGAACTCGAACTGCATGAGTTTCTTGCGAAGAAGATGGAGCTCGAGTTCATCGATCTGCGCAGTGTCGAGCTTGATCACAGCGTTGTCAGCCGCCTCGCCGAAGTGCAGGCGCGCCGGCTTCGCGCCATTGTCCTGCAGAACGACCGAAGCGGCATGCTGGTCGGTATGGCCGATCCTGGCGACATTTTTGCCTACGATGAACTCGTTCGCCTGTTGGGCAGCGACATTACGCTGTGCCTGGTCAGCGAGACCGAACTGCTTCGCACCATCGACGTTGTTTATCGACGCACCGACGACATCAACGCCTTCGCGGCTGAAGTCAGCGAGGAGATGCAGGCCGCGCGTATCGACCTTAACCAGCTCGACGCGGAAGAAGACTCTGCCGAAGCGCCGATCATCAAGCTGCTGCAGTCCCTGTTCAAGGACGCGGTGCAGGTCAATGCCTCGGATATCCACATCGAACCGGACGACAAGGTTCTGCGCATTCGCCAACGTGTGGACGGCGTACTGCAGGAGCACCTGATCCAGGGTGGTGGTGTCGCGTCAGCGCTGGTCACTCGGCTCAAGCTGATGAGCAAGCTGGACATCTCGGAAAAACGGCTGCCGCAGGACGGTCGCTTTTCCATCCAGGTCAACGACACGATGCTGGACGTTCGTGTGTCGACCCTGCCGGTCACGCACGGCGAGACGATCGTACTCCGCCTTCTCGACCAGTCTCGAAACCTCGTGGGACTGTCGGATCTCGGTATGCCGGAAGACATCCTGACGCGCTTCGAAAAGCTCATCAAAATGCCTGGCGGTATGGTCCTCGTCACGGGCCCGACCGGTAGCGGTAAAACGACCACGCTGTACTCGGCGTTGAACTACGTCAACAAGCCGTCGACCAAGATTATCACGGTCGAGGACCCGGTCGAATACCAGCTGGACCGCATCAACCAGGTGCAGATCAACGCCGGCATCGGTCTCGACTTCAGCCGGGTACTGCGCACCGCGCTTCGACAGGACCCGGACATTATTCTCGTCGGCGAAATGCGCGATCGGGAAACCGTCGATATCGGCCTGCGCGCCGCAATGACGGGTCACCTCGTGTTCTCGACGCTGCATACCCAGAGCGCCGCGGAGACGGCCAGTCGCCTGTTTGATATGGGCGCGCCCGGCTACCTGATTGCGGCTGCCCTGCAGGCCATCATCGCGCAACGTCTCGCCAAGCGGGTGTGTTCAAGCTGCGGTGAGCCGACTGAGCTTACGCCCGCTCAACGGACCTGGCTGAAAGCGCAGAACGTGCCGAGCGAGATTGAAAACGCGACCTTCATGAAGGGCAGGGGATGCAACTTCTGTCACCTTAGTGGCTATCACGGTCGTATCGGTGTCTACGAGCTGCTGGAGATGGACGAAGGCCTCAGTGACGCGTTGCGTCGCGAGGACCTGTCGGGATTCATGCACCTCGCCAAGCTGAAACCGAACTACGTACCGCTGCAGCGCTCGGCGCTGGACTACGCCGTGCAGGGAATAACGTCGATCGACGAGGTCATTCGCCTGACCGGCGCGGTCGAGATGGACAGCGAGCGTTACTCCGAGTCGGTCGACGAGGAGCTGCATATCCAGGAAGACGACGAGCTGACGCTCGATGGCTGAGTTCGCCTACAAGGGTCGGGCCGAGGACGGCCAGCTGCACACGGGGAAACTCGTGGCCAGCAGTCGAGATGCCGTGGCGGGTCGACTCGTCAGCCTGGGGATTACGCCGGTCGAGATTCGCGACGTGCGCGAGGAAAAGCAGATCACGCTGGCGGACATCAACCGAAAACTCGGCGGCGGACGTCCTACGTCGAAGGACATGATCCTGTTCTGCCGCCAGATGTACACGATTACCAAGGCCGGCCTGCCGCTGCTTCGCGGCCTCAACGGCCTTATCGCCACCACGCACAACGAGGTGCTCAAAGAGGCGCTCGTTGAGGTATTGGCAAAACTTGAATCCGGCCGTGATCTCGCGGGCGCGCTGCGCTCACAACCGAAAGTCTTTTCACGGCTGTTCGTCAGCCTCGTTGAGGTAGGCGAGGCCACCGGTACGCTGGATACCGCCTTCAAGCGCCTGTACGAGTACCTGCAGATGGAGCAGGACGTCAAGGACAAGGTCAAGTCGGCGGTGCGTTACCCGATCGTCGTCATGATTGCGATTGTGATTGCGCTCGGCATCGTAACGGTCTTCGTCATCCCCAACTTCGCGCCTATTTTCCGCAAGCTCGGCGACGATATGCCGCTGCCGACCCTCATCATCATGAGCGCGTCCGACTTTGCCGTGAACTACTGGTACTACATGTTCGGCGCTGTGGCCGCCGCTGTCGTCGGTATTCGCGAATACGTGAAGACAGAGTCGGGACGGATGAACTGGGACCGCTGGAAGCTTCGCCTGCCGGTGGTCGGCGTCATCATGCGCAACGCCGCGATGGCGCGTATTACCCAGTCGTTGTCCGTCTCCATGTCGGCCGGCCTGCCGATTAACCAGACGCTGAACACGATCGCGGGTTCTATCGGAAACGCGTGGCTGGGCGAACGCATCAAGGAACTCACCACCGGCGTGGAACGCGGTGAAGCGCTGTCACGGGTTGCGAGAAACAGCGGCCTGTTCACGCCGCTGGTACTGCAGATGATGCAGCTGGGTGAGGAAACCGGTGCGCTGCCGGAGCTGATGGAAGAGGCATCGGGTTTCTACAAGCGTGAAGTTGACTACGACCTTGAGAACCTGAGTGCGGCGCTGGAGCCGATTCTCATCGTGTTTGTCGGCGGTGTGGTCCTCGTGCTTGCGCTCGGCGTTTTCCTGCCGATGTGGGACATGGTGGCCAAGGCGAAAGCGGGGTGAACGAATCCGACAAAAATGTCCGGAAAACCTCAAGTTTTCCCGCGAGCAGCCGCTCACACGCACAGGGCTTTACGTTACTCGAGCTCGTGGTGGTGATTGTCATCGTGAGCACGC
>CAZSIQ010000049.1:0-23450 GCA_964606915.1 uncultured Woeseiaceae bacterium
GGCAAAGGCGGCATCTACAACTTCGTCACCAAGCGCGGTGACTGCCGCGGCGCGAATTCGAGGATCTCATGGACGCAGGTTGAAACGGGCTCGGCCATTACCTGGAAATACCCGAGCTGCCTGCTGCGCGGCGACAACTCGGTGGGTGAGTTTTACTCGGTTGCGGTTGCGAACAACCTGCAACAGGCCGACACCGGCACGAAGATGGTGCACATCGGCAACAACACCAGTAGCACGATCGTGTCCAAGGGCATTTCGGCAGGCAAGGCACAGAACGCCTATCGCGGCCTCGTCAAAGTCATGCCGCAGGCCAGCAACGCGCGCAATCACACGCAGTGCGATTCGCTGTTGATCGGCAAGCAGTGCGGTGCGCACACGTTCCCGTACATGGAGATTCGAAACCAGTCGGCGAAAGTCGAACACGAAGCGACGACGTCGAAGATCTCCGAAAACCAGCTCTTCTACTGCCGACAACGCGGCATCTCCGAAGAAGACGCGGTCAACATGATTGTCAACGGCTTCTGCAAGGAAGTGTTCAAGGAACTCCCGATGGAATTCGCCGTTGAAGCACAGGCACTCCTCAACGTCAGCCTCGAAGGCGCCGTTGGCTAACCGGAAACTACCATGCTCGAAATATCCAACCTGAAAGCAAATGTCGGCGACGCCGAGATCCTCCACGGCCTCGACCTGTCGGTTAAGGCTGGCGAAGTCCACGCCATCATGGGACCTAACGGTTCCGGCAAGAGCACGCTGGCGCAGGTCATCGCCGGCCGCGACGACTACGAGGTCACCGACGGCTCCGTGAGCCTGAATGGCGCCAGCCTCCTCGATCTCGAACCCGAGGAGCGTGCCCGTGAGGGTGTATTCCTGGGCTTCCAGTACCCCGTCGAAATCCCGGGCGTTAACAACGCCTACCTGCTCAAGGCTGCCGTTAACGCCAAGCGCGCCCACAACGGCGAGGACGAAATCGATGCGTTCGAATTCCTGAAACTCGCCAAGGAAAAAATGGCGATGCTGGGCATGGACCCGAAGTTCCTGAATCGCGGCGTTAACGAAGGGTTCTCAGGCGGCGAGAAGAAGCGCAATGAAATCCTGCAGATGGCGATGCTGGAACCGAAGCTCGCCATTCTCGACGAAACAGACTCCGGGCTGGACATCGATGCGCTCAAGGCTGTTGCCGAGGGCGTCAATGCCCTGCGCAGCCCGGATCGTGCCATCGTTCTGGTCACGCACTACCAGCGGCTGCTGGACTATATCCAGCCGGATTTCGTCCATGTCCTGTCCGGTGGACGCATTGTCCGCTCCGGCGACAAGACACTGGCTACCGAACTTGAACAAAAGGGCTACGACTGGCTCAAAGAGGCGGCGAACGCATGAGCGATCTCGCAGACCTCGCACGCGTCTCAGCCAGTATCGGACCGGACGCGTTGTCCGAGCTTCGTGCAAAGGCGGCCGAGCAGTTCTCCCGACAGGACTTCCCGACCACGCGCGCCGAAGACTGGAAATACACGGACCTGAAACTGGCGCGTAACGTCACGCTGGATGCTCTCAACAGCGGCGACGCTGGCCTCGAGGCCGGTTTCGAACTGCCCGACATCGACGCGCACTGGTTTGTCATCAGCAACGGCCGACCCGTTACACCGGGCAGCGCGAACGCGGGCGGCGCTGAGGTGAGCCTTCTGTCCGAGGCAAACCTCGAGCTCCGTTATGATCTCCCGCTGTCCGACCTGAACCTGGCGTTGTTGAGTGACGGGCTGCACATTCGTGTGCCGGCTGGCGTTTCGGTCGACAAACCCGTTGGCTTGTTGTTCGCCGACACGTCCGGCGACCGGCCGTTGGCGATCCAGGGCCGGATTATCGTCGACGTAGAACGCGACGCGAGCATCAGTCTCATCGAGATCCACACGTCCGCCGGCAGCGGAACGGTGTTCGCGAACAACCTGCTGGAATTGAACATCGCCGACGCAGGTCGCGTCGCGCACGTTCGCCTGCAGACACGCGATCGAGGACATGCACACACGGCTCGACTGCAGGTTGCTTGCGGCCGCGATGCGCAATTCAGGCACTTCGGTCTCGATTGCGGTGGCAAACTCGCGCGCAACGACCTGACCGTGGATCTGTCCCACACGGGTGCCGACGTCGAATTCAATGGCCTGTTTCTCGTCGATGAGGGTCAGCACGTCGATAACCACACCAGCGTTGATCACCGGGTTGGGCCGGCTACCTCCCGTCAGGAATACCGCGGCATTATTCGCGGCCGCGCGGTGTGGAACGGCAAGGCGATTGTCCACGAGGGCGCTGACGGCACCGACGCGACACAGGCCAACCACAACCTGTTGCTGGCGGAAGGCGCCGACGTAAACGCCAAGCCGGAACTCGAGATTTACGCCGAAGACGTCAAGTGCGCGCACGGCACGACGGTTGGGCAACTTGACGACAGCGCCGTGTTCTACCTTCGTTCCCGTGGCCTCGACACCGAGCAGGCACGCCAGCTGATGACCCAGGCATTCGCCGGATCCGTTGCATCGACCAACCCGGTCGCCCAATGCCAGCCACTGGTTGACGAAACCATCGAGAAGTCACTGGATGCGCTGCTGCGCCGTGGAGACAACTGATGCAGGCACAACACGCAACGGAAGTTGAAACAAACCCGTACCGCGCCGACTTCCCGGTGCTGGACCAGGAGATAAACGGCCGGCCACTGGCGTTTCTCGACAGCGCGGCGTCGGCCCAGCAGCCGGCTGCCGTCATCGACGCGATCGCAAGCTACGCTCGCAATGATCACGCGAACGTCCATCGCGGTGTTCATACCCTGAGTCATCGCGCAACCGATGCCTATGAAGGCGCACGCGACAAGATCGTGAATTTCATCAACGCGTCGTCGCGCGCCGAGATTGTCTTCACCAAGGGAACCACCGAGGGCATCAACCTGGTCGCCCAGAGCTTTGTCCGTCCGCGCTTGTCCCCGGGCGACCGCATTGTTATCACCCAAATGGAGCACCACGCCAACATCGTTCCCTGGCAGATCGTCTGCGAGCAAACGGGCGCGGAACTTCATGTCGCCCCCATTGATGACACGGGCACACTCGATACGGCGGCTCTCTACGAGTTGCTGGACGAACGGGTCAAGATCGTCGGCGTCGGCCATGTCTCCAACGCCCTGGGCACGATAAACCCGGTCGCCGAGATCATTGAACGATGTCATGCACAGGATATTCCCGTGCTTATTGATGGCGCACAGGGCGTGCCGCACGCGTCGATCGACGTGCAGGCCCTGGGTTGCGATTTCTACGCCTTCTCCGGGCACAAGATGTACGGCCCGACGGGCACCGGCGTTCTGTACGGTAAGGAAGACCTGCTTGATGCGATGCCCCCCTACCAGGGCGGCGGCGACATGATTCTCGAAGTGCGCTTTGACGGCACGGTCTACAACGAGTTGCCTTACAAGTTTGAAGCCGGCACACCGAACATCGCTGGCTTCGTCGGCCTGGGTGCCGCCGTTGACTACCTGCAGGCCGTAGGCCTGGATGAGGTGGCTCGCATCGAAAACACCCTGCTCGCGTACATGACCGAGCGCTTGTCAGACATCGAAGGCATCCGCCTGATCGGCACCGCCGAACAGAAAGCCAGTGTGCAATCATTTCTCGTTGGAGATATTCACCCGTCCGATATAGGCACCCTGCTCGATGAACAGGGCGTTGCCGTGCGCACCGGGCACCATTGTGCGATGCCGGTCATGCAGTATTTTGACGTCCCGGGCACTGCCCGAGCGTCGCTGGGGCTTTACAACACACGCGAGGATATCGACCAGCTCGTCGATAGCCTGCACGTCGCCAAACGGCTGTTTGGTTAGGCTGGAGACAAGATGTTCGGACAAACCAATGAACCTGTGAAATTTTCGCGCGATGTGCGGGCCGTCATCATTCCCGCTGGCGAAGAGCTCCTGCTCCGTGAGGGCACATCGGGCTTTATCACCCAGGCGCTTGGCGGCTCATTCACCGTGTACGTGGAAGGTAACCTCTTCAGGCTGGCGGGCACCGATGCCGACGCCATTGGCAAGGAACCGACACCGCCGCCGGAGGTGCCGGAGAACCCGACAGACGAAGACATCGAAACGGTCATCTGGTCGCAGTTGAAAACCTGCTACGACCCCGAGATCCCGGTCAATATTGTTGATCTTGGCCTCATCTACCGCTGCGAAGTCACGCCACTTGGCGACGGTGAACGTTCCGTCCACGTGGACATGACGCTAACGGCACCCGGGTGCGGCATGGGCGACATCCTAGTGCAGGATGCGCGCGACAAGATTGCCATCATCCCGACGGTGTCAGACGTTCACGTGGAGCTCGTGTTCGACCCGCCCTGGCACCAGGGCATGATGTCCGACGAAGCGCGGCTTCAGACCGGGTTGATGTAAACGCCTCAGATGAAGACGCTGACCCTGATTCGACACGCCAAGTCATCCTGGGACGACGTTACGCTGACGGATTCACAAAGACCGCTGAATCGACGCGGTGAACGCGACGCACCCAAGATGGCGGACAGGCTGGCGGCTCGCGGGTTCAAACCCGACCTCATTGTGGCGAGTCCGGCGGTGCGCGCCTCAACCACAGCCGACATCGTAGCCAGCAAGCTTCAGTATCCAAGGGAGAAGATCGTGCGGGAAGCGTCCCTGTACCTCGCCTCTCTGGATGAGCTGCTGGACATCACCGCATCACAGGACGACTCGTTGTCGCATCTCGTGCTGGTTGGCCACAACCCCGGACTGACACTGTACGCAAACCAGCTGGTACCGGGCGTGACCAACAACGTACCTACGATGGGCGTTGTCTCGGTGTCACTCGATCGCGATGACTGGGCACTGTACACAGACCCGCACGCCCGTCTCGACTTCTTCGACTACCCGAAAAAACTCGGCGCTCACTAACGGGCGCTAACACTCCGGGACGTTTACCGCGAGGCCGCCCTGGGAGGTCTCCTTGTAGTGCGTCGCCATGTCTTCCCCGGTCTGCCGCATCGTTTCGATCACCTGGTCCAGCGACACCTTGTGCGTGCCGTCACCGTGCAGTGCAAGACGGGCAGCATTGATCGCCTTAACCGCGCCCATCGCGTTGCGCTCAATGCACGGGATCTGCACGAGTCCTCCGATCGGGTCACAGGTGAGTCCCAGGTTGTGTTCCATGCCGATTTCAGCTGCTTCCTCGACCTGCCGGTTGGTGGCACCCATCGCGGCCGCAAGACCGCCGGCAGCCATCGAGCACGCGACGCCAACCTCGCCCTGGCAGCCCATCTCGGCGCCGGAAATCGACGCATTGACCTTGTACAGGACACCGATTGCGCCTGCGGTCAGCAGGAACCTCTGAATGCCCTCCTCGGACGCGCCTTCGACAAAGCGCGAGTAGTACATCATCACCGCGGGGATGATCCCTGCCGCTCCGTTGGTCGGAGACGTGACAACGCGCCCACCTGCCGCGTTCTCTTCGTTAACAGCAATAGCGAAGGCATTGACCCAGTCCATGGCGTCCATCGGCGATGCGTCGCCGCGCGACTCCAGGGACTCGCGCAGCTTGCAGGCACGTCGCGGTACAGCCATGCGTCCCGGCAGGATGCCGTCCGTATTCAGCCCACGCTCTATGCAATCACTCATGGCCTGCCAGATGACTCGCATCCGCTGATTGACGACATCAGGGTCGCGCCACGCGTGCTCATTCGCCCGCTGTAGCTCGGCGACACTCAGTGAAGCTTCGTCCGCCATCGCCAGCAGTGACTCGGAACTCGTAAACGGGTACGGCGGCTCACCCTCCTGGGTGGCCGGCTCCGGTTCATCGCCGCGCGCGATGAATCCACCGCCCAGCGAGTAATACACGTCCTCGGCGACGACGCCACCGTCTGAATCGAGCGCCACAAAATGCATGCCGTTGGTGTGCCGCGGTAGTTCATCCTCGTAGTTATAGCGGATGCCGCGCTCTGGATTGAACGCGATCTCACCGACGCCTGCGAGGGGCAGAACACCGCGATCGACGATTCGGCCGAGTATGGCGTCCACCTCATCGGGGTCCACGGTCTCCGGCGTGAGCCCGCACAGCCCGAGTTGTACCGCTTTATCCGTGCCGTGACCGCGCCCGGTAAACGCGAGCGATCCATGCAGCGTGACTTCAACAGTGGCCGTATTCGAGCCCTCGAGCTGGTCGACAAACTGCCGCGCGGCGAGCATCGGACCACCGGTGTGTGAACTGGACGGGCCAATGCCGATCTTGAAGATGTCGAATGTGCTGATGGTGGGCATCGGTTAATCCGTTCCCAGCGACAGCAGGCTTGCATTGCCGCCTACAGCGGCGATGTTGTTGCTGATCGTGTATTCGCTACCGAAGCGAGCGAGGTAGTGCGGCCCGCCCGCCTTGGGGCCGGTTCCGGACAAGCCACGACCGCCAAAGGGCTGCACGCCGACAACAGCACCGATCATGTTGCGATTGATGTAGATGTTACCCGCCGCAGACAGTTCGGCAATTTTCTGCGTGCGTGAGTCGATGCGGCTGTGGACCCCCATGGTCAGACCGTAGCCTGTCGCGTTGACGGCATCAATCGTGGCCTTCAGGTCTTTCGCTTTGAACCGCAGAATGTGCAGTACCGGGCCGAACACCTCGCGTTCCAGTTGCTCGATGCTGTCAATCTCGATGAGCGTCGGTGCAAAGAAGGTTCCGTTTGTCGTGTCGTCGCCCATGGGAGCCCGATGCAGGACCGTTGCTTCCTTTTGCATTCTCTCAACGTGTGTCTCGAGAATACCGCGCGCCTCCTCGTCAATCGCAGGCCCTACATCGGTCGACAGCTTTGCCGGATCACCCACATCGAGCTCGTTCATGCTGCCCTTCAGCAGGTCGATGATGCGCGGTGCGATATCCTCCTGGAGACAAAGCAGGCGGAGTGCCGAGCATCGTTGCCCGGCGCTGTTGAAGGCCGAATAAACTGCATCCAGCACCACCTGCTCAGGCAACGCCGAGCTGTCGACAAACATCGCGTTCTGGCCGCCGGTTTCGGCGATGAAGGTTGCAATAGCACCGTCTCTTGCCGCCAGCGTCCTGTTGATCAGCTGGGCCGTCTCGGTCGAACCCGTGAACGCTACGCCTGCAGTCCGCGGATCTTTCACAGCGTGCCCGCCGACTGTTGCACCATCGCCAGGGAGAAAGTGCAGAACATCCACCGGTACGCCGGCTTCCAGCAACAACTCGGTCGCTCGAAACGCGACCAGCGGCGTCTGCTCGGCAGGCTTCGCGAGAACGGCGTTCCCCGCAGCCAGCGCTGCAGCAACCTGGCCCGTGTAAATGGCCAACGGGAAGTTCCACGGACTGATACAGACAAAGACACCCTTGCCGCGCAATCCAAGCTGGTTCAGCTCACCGGTCGGACCCGGTAAATCCGTGGGCGTCGAAAACAGCCTGCGCGCCTCGGCGGCGTAGAAGCGCAGGAAATCCACGGCTTCCCGCAACTCGGCGATGGCATCCGGGATGCTTTTGCCCGCTTCCTCGACGCACAAGGCAAGTAACTCCGGCCCATTGGCCTCGAACAGGTCAGCGGCTCGATCCAGGATGTCAGCGCGGTGGGACGCGCCGGACATGTCCCAGGCTGGCTGCCCGGCGCTGGCCGCGGCGAGCGCCTCATCGACGTGCTCGCGGCCCGCCTGCACGACCTCGCCAATCCCACGTCGCGTATCGCTCGGATCGAGAGACACGATCGTGTCACCGCCGACACGCTGACCGTTAACCACCGGGCAGGCTTGATGCGCCGCACCGGACGCGGCCTGCATGCCGGCAAGAAGACGGGACTGCTCGACACTGTCCGGCAGATTGATCCCCTGCGAGTTGCGACGCTCATCGCCGAACAGCCCGGCCGGCGACACGATTCCAGGATGGGGTTCCGCATCGTTAGCGCGAACGGTGTCTATCGGGTCAGACACGATGTCGTCCACCGGTACGTCCTCATCGACGATACGATTGACGAACGATGTATTGGCGCCGTTTTCCAGCAGCCGGCGTACAAGGTAAGGCAGCAGGTCCTCGTGGCTGCCAACGGGAGCATAGACCCGGCAAGGCCGGCCGTAGCGATCCGGATCGATGACCTGTTCATACAGCGCCTCACCCATTCCATGCAGGCGCTGGAACTCGTAGTCACCTCGTTGGCCCGCGTAGTGCATGATTGAGGCAATCGTGTGCGCGTTGTGGGTTGCAAATTGCGGGTAAAGGGCTTTTCCAGCCGCCAGCGCTCGCCTTGAGCAGGCGAGATAGGACACGTCTGTATGCGTTTTTCGTGTGAACACGGGGTAGCTCTTTAGCCCCTCCTCCTGTGCGCGCTTGATCTCGGTGTCCCAGTACGCGCCTTTTACCAGGCGTGTCGGTATGCGGCGCCCCGCTTCCTCGGCCAGCGACGCAACAAAGTCAATCACGTTGCCGGCGCGGCGCTGATAAGTCTGGACGGCGAGGCCCAACCCGTCGTAGCCGGCCAGTTGTGCATCCCGGAAGACTGCCCGGAAGACCGCGAGCGAAACGGCAAGGCGCTCCGCTTCCTCGGCATCGACCGTCAGCGCGATGCTCTGTTCTTTCGCGTGCACCGCGAGCTCGAGCACCCGGGGCACCAGCTCTTTCATGACGCGGTCGCCGTGCGAGAAGAAATAGCGCGGATGCAGCGCCGAGAGTTTCACCGAAATGCTGTCGGCCGCGAACATGTCGCCGGCGTCAGCGGACCCGCTGCTGCCGATTTCGCTGATAGCATCGTGGTAAGCCTCGAAGTAGCGGTCAGCATCTGCGGCCGTCAGTGCCGCCTCGCCGAGCATGTCGAAGGAATACCGGTACCGTTCGTTGCCCTTCGACCCGGAACGCTTCAGCGCCTCACCGATCGTCCTGCCCATGACGAACTGGTGGCCCATGATCTTCATCGCCTGGCGCATCGCGGTCCGGACAACCGGTTCACCGGCGCGCGTGGCCAGTTTGCCCAGCTTCTGCATCGGGTTACTGTCGCGAACGTCGTCCATACGCAGGATCTGGCCGGTCAGCATAAGCCCCCAGGTCGAGGCATTGACGAACAGCGAATCGCTTTCGCCCAGGTGTTCCTTCCAGTTCGCAGATGTGATCTTGTCCGAGATCAGTCGGTCCGCGGTATCGGCGTCGGGAATACGCAGCAGGGCCTCGGCGATACACATCAGCAATACGCCCTCTTCCGATGACAGGTCGTACTGCTGCAAAAACGCATCAATGCCCCCGTCGCCGGAGGTTTGCTCACGGACGTTGCGCACCAGGCCAGCGGCTGTCTCGCGGATGATCTGCCGTCCGGCGTCACCCGGATCTGCCTCGTCCACGAGTTTCCGCACAAGCGCCTGTTCGTCGGCAAGGTAGAGATCATCGAGGCCGTCGACAGCCTCGAATCCTGACGCAAACTGGTCTGAGAATCGCATAACCCACCCCTGATACTACGGCGGCGATTATAGGTGATTGCACGCCCGGTAAGCAGCGAAAATTCGAAGCCGGCTGCTATACTTTTGCGCTTTCCCAAGAGCGAGCCAGCCGCCGTGACAACCACTCTCCTTCAAGACCTGCACGAACAGACGGAATCCCTGAAAAACGAAGGTCTTTTCAAAGCTGAGCGTGTCATAACCGGCCCGCAACAGGCAGACATCGATGTCCGCCTGAATGGTTCTGACGCGCATGTCATCAACCTCTGCGCAAACAACTACCTCGGCCTGGCGAATCACCCGACGGTTGTCGAAGCGGCACACAAGGCACTCGACCAGTTCGGCTTTGGCGTTGCCTCGGTTCGCTTCATTTGCGGTACCCAGTCGATCCACAAGGACCTCGAGGACCGGATCAGCGCCTATCTCGGCACCGAAGACACGATCCTGTACCCGTCCTGCTTCGACGCGAACGGTGGTCTGTTTGAGACCATTCTCGATCCGGAAGATGCTGTCATCAGCGACGCCCTGAACCACGCCAGCATCATCGACGGTATTCGCCTCTGCAAGGCGCAGCGCTACCGGTACGCGAATAACGACATGCAGGACCTCGAGACCCAGCTGCAGGCGGCCGCTGATGCGAGGAACAAGCTGATCGTGACCGATGGCGTATTCTCGATGGACGGCACGATCGCCGATCTCAAGGGCGTCTGTGCGCTGGCTGACCAGTATGACGCACTGACCATGATCGACGACTGCCACGCGACCGGCTTTCTCGGTGCAACGGGCCGCGGCACGCACGAATACCGTGATGTCATGGGCCGCATCGACATCATCACCGGAACACTCGGCAAGGCCTTGGGCGGCGCGTCCGGCGGCTACACGTCCGGGCGCAAGGAGATCATCGGCTGGCTGCGTCAGCGCTCTCGCCCCTACCTGTTCTCGAATTCGGTAGCACCCGTGATCGCCGCTGCCTCTATCGCCGTCTTTGATCTGCTGGAATCCAATAGCGAGCTACGCGAGAAGCTGCACGACAACGCCTCCTACTTCCGCAGCAAGATGACCGAACGCGGTTTCGATCTGAAACCCGGAGAACACCCGATCATCCCGGTCATGCTGGGTGATGCAAAACTCGCAACGGCGATGGCCGACCGCCTGCTCGAAGAAGGCATTTACGTCATCGGCTTCTCTTTCCCGGTGGTACCGAAGGGCCAGGCGAGAATCCGGACGCAGATGTCGGCAGGACTTGATCGCCATCACCTCGACAAGGCGATCGACGCGTTCACGAAAGTCGGCACTGAACTCGGGGTCATTGCCGCATGAAGGCACTGGTCAAATCAAAATCCGAACGCGGCCTCTGGATGCAGGACGTGCCGAAGCCGACAGTCGGCCACAACGACGTACTGATCAAGGTCAGCCACACAGCAATCTGTGGCACCGACATCCACATTTACCAGTGGGACGACTGGGCCAGCAGCGCCGTGCCCGTGCCCATGGTGGTCGGCCATGAGTTCTCGGGCACCATCGTTGAATGCGGCAGCGAAGTGCGCGGTTTCAGCGAGGGTGACCGTGTCTCCGCGGAAGGTCACATCACCTGCGGCGTCTGCCGCAACTGCCGCGCAGGGCGTCGTCACCTGTGTATCAATACGGTCGGTATCGGCGTGAATCATCCGGGTGCCTTCGCCGAGTACATTGCGGTGCCCGCCTTCAATGTCTTCAAACTGCCGGATGCGATCACCGACGAGATGGCGTCCATCCTCGATCCCTTCGGCAACGCTACACATACCGCGCTGTCGTTCGACCTGGTCGGCGAAGACGTTTTGATCACCGGCGCCGGGCCGATCGGGGTCATGGCGGTTGCCATTGCGCGTCACGCCGGTGCGCGACATATCGTCATCACGGATATTAACGACTACCGGCTGGACCTCGCCAAGACCATGGGCGCGTCGAAGGCGATCAACGTGACGCGAGAGAGTCTCGACGACACGATGGCCGAACTCGGCATGGAGGAAGGTTTCGACGTCGGCCTCGAGATGTCCGGCAATCCACAGGCTTTCAACGACATGCTGCGCACGATGCACCACGGCGGAAACGTGGCGATACTCGGTATCCCGCCCGGCGAAACGCAGATCGACTGGACCAAGGTCATCTTCAAGGGGCTGACCCTCAAAGGCATCTACGGACGTGAGATGTTCGAAACCTGGTACAAGATGTCGAGCATGATCCAGTCCGGCCTGGACCTGTCACCGGTGATTACCCACCGTTACTCGATCGCGGACTTCCAGCCGGCGTTCGATCTCATGGAGTCTGGCCAGTCCGGCAAAGTCATACTGCAGTGGGACTAGCACGCCGGAGCCATTTCGGGCAGCTCAGGTGGTCCTGTGAACCTCGGACTCTAACTCCGTCAGTATAGCCAGCGTCACGAGATACCCTGGTCAGGTTACTGGTATTAGCGGACGCTGAATTTCCGCTCTAGAGATGAAGCCGACAGGCAGCATTCGGCCAAAAGCGGTCATTGATTCGCCACTTCGCAAAACTCGACCAGTGCCTTTGCTCGTTCGGCTACTCGAGCATCGCGATGGCCTGCAAACTGCTTATAGAGATCAGCTCCGGCAAGTATTTCTCGAGCCAGCTCCGGTTGACACCTCGCGCTTACTGAACATGCGTCGACAAAACCGACCACGCCATGCATAAGACCGCAGCCAACTTCTTTCTTGCTCAACAGATACAGGACACAACGCACCACATATGGCGTGCAACTATATGTTGTGTACTGGTGGCAAGCTGATGAATGAAGGAATCCGTACACAGCCTCACTTAATGGAAACTCCTCTTCGGAGTTGAAAAGGTTTCGCAAGTGTTCAGGCGCATCAGACGCATTGCCGTATGCGTGCTGTAACCCTGTCCAGTCGATCGAATCGATGATCGATGTGTCTATGTTCGCCATTTAACGATTTGGAGATGAGATTTCGAAAGACTGCTTTGGGTCAGGAGCGGAAATGATAGCAGACGCCGCCCGGGCTTCTGCTTACGGCCAGAAGCGGACGTTCAACCTATTCCATGCGACGCTAGTCTGGCGAGTTTCTTTTGGAGTCTCTTTCCTTACCCAGTTCGATGGTCAGAAGAAGTTTCAGCATCTCGGAGTCGGGGTCTCTGTGTCGCTTTAGGCATGAAACCACTAGAACCGACAATTCATCAATGGTGCTGACTTCCTGCGATTTGGACAGGCATTCTCGAATACCCCTGGACGCAAACTGTAGATTCCGTTCGTCTACGTCTTTCCAGTCAACGCCTTGGCGCTTCAGAGCTTCACTGATTTGCTGCAACGAGCTCCTGACTTCGTCGTAAGCGGACTTTGAAAGCGCCACGCGGGGCTTCAAACGATCAGGAGAGTCGTGATCTTCTCCGGCAGATGACTCACCAAACAAACCCGCAAAGGCAAAACACACGACCAGTTTGATGACTTTCACGCTGCCTCCCAGTCCGGCCTTACCGAAGCCCGCTATGGGTCAAGAGCCGTCAGAATAGCAGACATTCAGCAGACGGCAGGTTACGGCTAGAAGCAGTCACGTCTTCTCTCGAAGCACATCCGTGTCGTCAACAACCCACTCATAGCTAGCACACCCCTCCTTGACTGGAGCCACGTTGCGATAGAAAGCGACGATCTTGTATTTGTCCAGGTCCGACCTTCGGACCTCAATCGACGTCCGTGCACGATTCCTATCGAGCTCCTTGAAGGAAAGACCTATCCATAACGTTCTTATACTATGGTCAAACCTTCTCAGCTGGATCCCCTCCAGTTCGAGTTCGGCTGTGCGAATCGGCAACTGAACTACTATTTGAGCTACATTTCTGGCCGGTGTCAGATCCCAAACGGAGACCTCTTCCTGAAGATGGGCTGGCCAAGTTTCGGAAAAACAGCTGATCTCGACATCAGCGGACGCAGTCGCACAGGTGAGGCTCGTAACTAGCACAAATGGCACAAACCACCGACTCAACGAATTCCCCCTAAATTGCTCTCAAACCGAACGGCTGCTTTGGGTTAGACGCTGTCATTATAAGCTCAACCTAGGCGGATGGCTGGAGACGTCCAGAAAGGGACATTCGTCGAGACTCTAGATCAGCGTATAGCCCAAGTAAAAAAGCCCGACCCCTCCGAAAGTCAAGTATGGAGACATAGCTCGCCAAAAGACCCGACGAGACTCAGGCTCTAACGCCCGATATCCGGAAGGAAACGTCAATGTCAGCCCTGCGACCGCCAACAACAGTCCGATCACAGCCAAGCCATACCCAAAAATTGTCAGCAACGCGGACATCGATCCCCGTGACGCCTGTCTGAATTGAATGACCGCTAAGGGTCAGGAGCCGTCAGTATAGCGGACATCCGGCGAATGTCGGGTTACGGCCATAAGCAGAAGCTCGTCAAAGCTCCGCTTCTCCGCATACGGAGTCGCGAAGGAAGACAAATAGTTTTTCGATGGTCTGCGCTTGATTCACGCCGTTCGAAATCTCCTCGTGGTCGACGAACTGCCACATAACGTCACCAGGATCGTTCTCAGACTGCTCAATTAGTCGGCTTCTTAACTCTTCCAGAGTGAACTCACCCGTTTTTTCGTATGCATACTCAACACGTGTGTGAACCAAGCGGCCTACCAGCGCCTCGAGACGCCTAGCTAGCGAAAACGCTTCAGTGCTGGAAACTGAGATCGACCACCCAATGCCGTCGGAGCAAATGACGCTCCCACAGTCGAAGGTAAGTGGCCCTGAAAACATCAGGTTGGTAGTGAAAAAGGCATCTTGATCCTGAAAATGCATCAGACCGCATTCGTCACCGAGCCATATTACGGGGAATTTAGGCGTCAAATTCGCATTCACAGAATGGGTAGGTCTATTTGTCTTGACGGCGGCTTTGGGTCAGAAGCCGTCAGAATAGCAGACATTCAGTGAGCGTCGGGTTACGGCCATTACCGGTCGTTCGCTGATCGGCATCTAGCTCGAATCAGCTCTAAGCACGATGAAGTTCCTGACGCTGTAGTAACCACCGGACTTCTGCCAATCCAATGACATCAACGACTCGCGGCCATTTTGCCAGTGCTCGTTATCGAGCAATACCTCGAACGTCTGATCGCCTTTTACATCGCAAAAAAAATGGCGAATCCAGTGGCAGTCATGATCCAGTGACTCCAATTTGACCGTCTTCTCGATCGACTCGAATAGGCCATCTGGAATTGATGGCTCGGCGTCCTTGCTGCCACGAGTGCCAAAGTTGCCGATGTAAGCCTTGTACGGCTTATTGCCAACTAACCAGCGTTCAGTAGTCACTTGATCTGGGTCGTTTTTGTCCCAGAAGGCGGCAAGAAGAACGTGAAATGAGTTAGTGCAGAAGTTTTGCAGCCCGTCTGCAATACCCACATTGGCGGCGCCAAATCCTGCAAAGCATTCCTGAAGAATCACGCCATCGCGGACAAGAACATCAACGTCGAATCGACCGGTATTCTCTCTCGGAAACCAAGTCGCTCGTATCGCGGGGAGCTGGCCGTAAGGCACGATCCATTCATTCTCAACATGAAATGGGACATCGTGTGCTTCCATTAAGTCAGATAGCTGTTGAACAAGATCTACCGGTTCCAGAGTGTCGTCCATTTTCCGGTGTTTCTCCGTCGATCCGTGATTAAGGCAAGAAGACTGAGGGTCCGCTTTGGGTCAGGAGCCGTCAGAATAGCAGACATTCACCGAACGTCGGGTTGCGGCCAGGAGCGGTCAGAATAGCAAGCATTGAGGGAATAGCTGGATTGTGGGGAAAGCTGCCATTACCTTTTCTCTGAAAGCTGAACACCCAACCAATTCTCCAGAACCTCAAAGGTGTCGGCGACTAGTGTGATGCTCAGGTAGCTCTGACCATTCACAATATGCAGTTCCGCCGCTCGAGCACTAGGATCAAGCGTAACGAATGCGGCGTCATACCCCGTCACTTGAAAAACAGCCCCATCTCCTCTACTAAAGCCCCACTTGGCGAATAACTGGGACATCCGTCTGATATACGAGCTCTTAGCTGCTTGACACTCCAAGTCGGCTAGCGTCAAAAAGAAACCTTGATACGCGAGTTCCTCTAGAAAGATCGGCTCTGCGACGGCTTCTGCTTCCCGGTCCTCAATGCCCAGAAATGCCAGCTCCCCCTTTTCCAACACCGTTGGTTTACCGAGGTGAGCAACCACAACGAGGCCGCGATATCGATTGGCATATTCTGGGTTTGAGTCAGAAAGCTTCACTTCGTTGTCGCCGACATAGGGAATATTGATGCTGTGGCTAGCAAACCGCAAAGAGGTGGAAACAGCCAGAGAATTGCCGGGAGTGACTTGAGTAGTCTCAAACGTCTGATTGACGTCCATGCCCGGTAAGCTGTGTTTCCTGATCTCGGAGTAGAAGTCGGAACATGCTTCTCTAAGGTGAGCATCTTCCGAAAGTGTCGCCAGAAGTATCCCGAGAACAGGGAGTAACACTAGGCTAGGCATCAACACTTAACGTCCGCTTCGGGTCAGGAGCTGAAACCATATCAGGCGTTTTTCGAGCGACAGCTATACTGGCGGAGCCGACATAATCTGAAATTGGAATGGTCCAAAGTTCTGTGGCCAAACCGTTTGGCCAGACGCGGTCAAGTTCTATTGGCCTCGATTGCAGCAACTTCCATGATTTTGAATACTGTGTCGTCCAGCGCGCCACTGAACAAATCAACAATCAGCTCTTTGGTCTGCTTGCCCTTAATCTCGTCAGTCTCGAGTTTGACTCTTCCGATCACTGTATTCTGTGCGACCAGGACGCCGTCGGATTCGATGCGAAGCGCGACAGTCATTTGAGCGGTGATGTTCTTGACATTCCAGAAGCCGGATACAGCATCGTACTCGTACTCTTCCAGCGTCAAATTCATTGTTAATTCTTGACCTCTATCAGAATAGCCAGCTGCATCCAGCGCTTGCTGAACACCATTCTTGACGATCTCGCTAACTGGCTCCTCTGCGATGTATCCACCTGAAGTCGTCATTCCATAGCCGTTGACAAGATGGGTAATGATATCCGGTCTGTCGACCGTGCGATTGTCAACCACGGTGCCGACGACGATACCGCGAGAGACTGCATCATCGGCAGTTACTAATTCGCCTTCATATGAGTAGTTTACCGGTGATTCGTGAATCGAAAAGGCGCAGCCGCCTAGTGTGGAACCAGATAGAACAACAAGAATAGCGAGCACTCTATTTAACATTGGCCTTCCCTTCGATTTATCTAAAGACATACGTTTTCCCCAGCGTCTATGTCCTAAACCCAAGGGTAAGGTAACACGCATAGTACGGTGATTTAAGAGTGTCTCAAGACGCCTGGAGACGGAATATCTGATCAGTCGCGTTGCGAAATCCTGGACAGGGCGACGCCGACTATAGGTCAGAAGCTGGGAACAGAGCAGACATGGAGACTGCGTCCGCCAAGTGATCATTCCGGACGCCAGACTGAAAGCCAGCCAACGGAACGTAGAAATAGGACTCGCCGTTTAAGCTGACTTGGCGCCAACTGTCAGGTCTCGTGTCCTGACAGTAGTTGTCGGACTCGACAGTGGTCGGGTCTTCATCACAGCTGTAAAAGACGGCCTCGAGCTTAGAGTCGTAACCGCCTCTGTCGGTCGGTCTGAACACGCGACTGGAACGGTGTACGTGCATAGCAGGAGGAGTCGTCCAGGTATCTCGAGAAACTCGCATTCGGTCGTTTAGATTTTAACGCGGAGAACGTCAGCTTCGGGTCCGAGGCCAGACCTATACCAATACCGGGCGTTCAGTCCAACTATTGGAGAGAGCGAAAACTCGCTTGAGTGACTAACGACAGATTAAGTGACGGCGCTATGCCAGGAGGGACGGGATTACGCGCCGAGATTCACCAGAACCGGGGCTGGTCTCGACGGTGCAAGACCAGCCCTGAACAGTCCTGAGTTCTACTCGACTTCGCAGAAGCAATAGGCGTAGACACCCTTCGGATCATTGAACCGCGTCAACGGCTCGATCGCCTGTTCGAATTCACTGGCGATCTTCTGCAGCGGCGTCGGACGCGGTACGAACACCGACGGGTCCAGACCAACACTTGCGCTGGCCGACATAATGTCCAGCAGGAACTGTTCCGTCGGTGACAGGCTCTTCTCAAGCTTCTTCACGCCGTAATCCGACACACCAACCAGCTCGGCAGCCGATGCAATCGCATCCTCTATCGTACCCAACTCATCAACCAGCCCGTTGGCCAATGCGTCGCTGCCTGTCCAGATCTTGCCCTGGGCAATCGAGTCCACGTCTGCCTTTTCAAGCTCACGGTATTCCGAAACCCGCGAGAGGAAGTCGTCGTAACCGTCTTCGATGATCAGCTGGAAGACAGCCTTGGCGTTGTCGGACATTTCACGGTCCGGGCGGAACTCTCCGGCGAGGTTCGTCGTGCCGACACCATCAGTTGCAAGGCCCAAAACCTCTGCAGTCCGCTGGTACGTCATGAACATGCCAAAAATGCCGATGGAACCGGTGATCGTCGTCGGGTTCGCAAATACGCGATCGGCACCTGCCGAAATCCAGTAACCACCCGATGCGGCGACGCTGCTCATCGACACGATGACGGGCTTGCCGGCCACTTGCAGAGCTTCGATTTCGTTAGCGATCACATCGGACGCGAACGCGCTACCCCCACCGCTGTCCACCTGAAGAACGACCGCCTTGATGCTGTCGTCACGCAAGGCCTTACGCAGCAGCGCAGTCGTCGACTCGGCGCCGATGGTGCCGGCCGGCTGGTCACCGCCGACAATCGCGCCCGTCGCGACGACGAGGCCGATGTTCTCTTCCTTCACTCGATCGCTGTCCAGCAGGCGCATCTGAGGCAGGTAGTCTCCCATCCCGACGTTGCGGTAGGAACCGTCGTCGTCCTCGGCAGCGTGCGTCTTCAGCAATTCCTTGATCTCGATTCGGGTCATCAGGTCGTCAATCAGCCCCTGCTGCACAGCCGCGAGCGCCGGATCACCGCCGGCTGCCTGCGCAACCTCGACAAAATTGTCCGTGACTGACTGGACCGTACCTGCGTCGAGCTCGCGAGCCTGCTCGATGCCGGTCGTGTAGGCACTCCAGAGCTGGTCGATAACCAGTGTTGTGCTCTCACGATCCTCGGGAGACATATCCATTCGCGTGAACGGCTCAACTGCCGACTTGTGGGTGCCGACACGGAAAATGTTCCAGTCCAGGCGGAGCTTCTCGATAGCATCGCGGTAATAGGTCGGGTAGCGGCCAAATCCTTCGATGATCAGCAGGCCTTCAGGATGCATGTACACCTCGTCAGCATGCGCTGCGAGGTAATAGCCACCCTGCGAGAAGAAATCGCCTGACGCGATCAGCGGTTTACCGCTTTGTTTGAAAGCCTCAAGTGCTGCAGCGACGCGCTGCAGCTTGCTCATGCCCGCCCCGCCCAGGCTGCTCACCTCGAGATGCACGACCTTGATACGATCGTCACTGGCCGCGTAGTCGAGCGCGTCGACGATATCCTGCACAAGCGTCTGCGGCTGTTGCTGGTCAGTCAGCTCGGCGACAGCGCGATCAAACGCATCGCCGGCGAGTTCGTCCACCAGCTGGCCGACGGGGCGAATGGTCAGCGCACTATCGGTAGGCAACACCGAGGTCGAGCCGCTCATTGCGCCAAAAAAGGCCGCAAACAGGAACAGCAGGATAAACAGGTGGAGCAACTTGCGGAACAGATCAACCCCGGTCCACACCGCCGAAAACAAACGAAGAACACCACTCATATCAGGACTACTCCACTAACCACAGACTTAAAGAAGGCCAAAACGCGATCAGGATGACCGAAGCCATCAGGATAACAAGGAACGGGAACGTCGCGCTGTAGACCTGCATGATCGGTTTCTCGAACCGATAGCTCGCGATGAAGAGGTTCAGGCCCACAGGCGGCGTCATGTATCCCAGCTGCATCGCCGCCAGGAAAATAATACCGAGGTGAATCGTGCTGACATCATACAGCTCGGCCACAGGCAGGAGCAGCGGGACGACCAGCACAATCGCCGAGAAAATATCGAGGATCGCACCCAGCGCCAGCAGGAACAGCAGCAAAAGGATCAGGAACGTTGTCTGGCTGGTCACAACAGACGACAGCATTTCGAACAAGGTCTGCGGCACGCCGGCCAGGATCGTGTAATTGGTCGACGCGAGTGACAGGCCGAGAATCAGCAGGATAGCGCCAACCAGCAGCATCGATTCACGCACGATCCTTGGCAGTTCGGTGAACTTCACCTCGCGCAGGATCAGGACTTCCACGATAAAGACGTAAACCACGGTGACGGCGGCGGCCTCAGAGACCGCGAGGAAACCCGAGTAGACGCTGCCGAGCACAACGAACGGCAGTGGAATCTCCCAGATCGACTCCCGAACGGCGGCGACAAGTTCCTTTGTCGAATACGGTTTCAGCACCTGCCGGCTTTTGCGGCTGATCCAGATGCACCAGACGGACAGCATGACGATCATCAGCAGTCCGGGAATCAACCCGGCCTTGAACAGGTCGTCAATGCTCACTTCGGCGACAACGCCGTACAGGATCAGCGGCAGCGACGGTGCGAACAACAGGCCAAGGCTGCCGGAGGTGGTGACGAGGCCCAGATTGAACTTGTCCGGGTAACCGTCCTGCGCGAGTGCCGGGTACAGGATGGCACCCAGGGCAATAATCGTTACGCCGGAGGCGCCGGTGAACGCGGTGAAAAAAGCGCAGGTCACGAGACAGACGAGCGCCAGCCCGCCGGGCATCCAGCCAAGGATCGCTTGCGTCATTCGCACCAGGCGCTGCGGCGCATTGCTCTCGCTCAGCAGGTAACCAGCAAAGGTGAAAAAGGGAATCGCCGACAGAAACTGCAGTTGTTCCATGCGCATGAATTCGATGGCGACGTTGATCAGGTCTTCCTCAATGCTGAAGAAGCCGATCATGGCGCTGGCAGCGATGATCGCGAACAGTGGCGCGCCCAGGATTGCGAGCACGAGCAAGACAAGGCTGAAGACGATCATGTCGTCTCCTTCCACAGAGTTTTGCCCAGCATGAGTTCAATCAGTTGTTTGAACGCGAGGACCAGGAAGCGGTAGCTCAACAGGACAAAACCGATCGGTGCTATGACGTGGAACGGGAAGGCAGGCAGGTCGTCGAGCACGGTGAATTCGAGCTCGAGTTCGATCTGTATGTAGCGCCACAGGTACCAGGCAACAACCGCACTGACCACGGCGGCGAACAGGTCCACAAGTATACGAATGGCTTTGACCAGCTTCTCCGGCAGCAAGTGGGACAGCAGGTCGATGCGGATATGGCGGTTGTCCCGTGCGGCGGCAACAGCGCCGACCACGGCGAGCCAGACGACGAGTATCCGGACCATCTCATTGGCCCAGATCACACCGGTTGAAAACACCTCGCGCAGGACAATCTGCAGAAACGCGACGGCAACCATGCCGCCGAGCACAAGGATCAGGAGCGTGTTCTCGGCAATTCGCCCGGCACGATCGAGCCGGGCGAAAAAGTCAGCCAGCCTGGACAGGGCCATTACTCGGCGGCGACTTTGCCTGCACCGTTGCGGAAGCTCTCGACCAGTTCAAGCATCTCGTCGTACAGCTCGACGGAGAACTCACCGTCCAGCCCGAGCTGGCGGTTGGAGTCCAGCATGACGTCCCGAATACGGTCGAATTCAGCCGGCTCGAACTCTACGGTCTGGATACCGGTCCTGGATGACAGCAGCGTCTCTCGAGCCGCCGCATTGTCCTTCAGGTTCTGCGCGTCGAAGTTTTCGTAGGTACGGCGCATCACTTCACGAACGACCGCCTGGTCATCCGGCTTGATGCGATTGAACTGCTTTTCAGTCACGGCCATGAAACCGAGTGTGTACACCAACGGCATCTCCGTGACGTACTTGACTCGTGTGTGCCACTGGAAGACCAGTGCGCCGATCGGCGACATGGCGACGACATCGAGCAAACCGGTCTGCAATCCCGTCAGAACGTCTGTGACCGGCAGCGTCACCGGCGACAGGTCCAGCGCCTGCATCGATGCGTAGCTGATGGAATCGCCTTCCGGCACCCACACACGTTTGCCTTTCATGTCGTCGAGACTGTCGATCGGCTCGTTCGACATCAGGATCGCAAAACCGCCTGCGGCGAATCCGAAGTTTTCGTAACCGGCGCCCTTCAGGCCTTCTTCAAGGCGGGCATCCAGCGTCTCACGCACGAAGGCCGCTTCTTCTTCCGAGGCGAATACCATCGGCAGGCCGTACAGGTTCAGGTCCGGGTACTGTGACGCCAGCGACAGCGGCGTAAACGCGCCGCCCGCGAGCGTGCCGAGTTTCATTCTCGCCAGCACCGCGTTGTCGTCACCCATGGCACCGCCGCCGTAGTAGCGGATATTCACCCGGCCGTCGGTGCGCTCCTTGATCTCGGCAGCGCTGGCTTTCATGTCCTTCATCCACTGCGAATTCTCGGGCGCCAGCGTCGCAATCTTCAGCGTCTGCGCCTGTGCTACGCCCGCGAGGGCGAGCAGTGCGAAGGTAGTAATCAGTTTTTTCATCGACTCTCTTCCGGTGTCACTTAATTGACCGCGATAATCGTCAATATGTTTCAAAAATAGTCATCGGCAGCCGCGAGTAAAACACGAGCCTCGTCTTGCGCCATGACGTTGGTCAGGGTCAGGCCGTCGGCGTATGGATCAGCATCCACTACCTCGTTGAGCAGCCGGTCATGCAGTTCCCGGTCATACAGCAACTTGGCGTAGCCCTTGGCGAATTCAACCTTCGCCGACAGGTCGCGTCCGTCTGACAACTCGATGGCGCGTTCGAAATGGCCGCGCGCCTCCTCCGGCTTGCCACCCAGTGCCGGGGGACGCAACGTCAGAAGGATGCCCATGTAGGTATGCACGGCGGCGTCCACATCGCCATCGGTAATGTCGAGGTAGTGATTGAACAGGGCTTCCACCTGCGGCAGAAACGCGAGCGAATCCCAGCCCTCACTGTGCGCCCGGAGGAACGCAAGCGTTGCAAGACCGTAGGTGTACAACAGGTCTGCATCCCGGGCCGACACGTCCTGCAACACCTCGACGAAGGCGTCGTAGGGCAGGTCTGACCAGCCGCAGCTGCTCTCGTAGCGGACACACATCGCGCGTTCCGCGTAGCTGCGCGCTCTCGTTGTCAGCCGTGACGCGCGCCTGGGTTCGCCGGCAAACACCGCCCCGTAGCTCGCGTACAGGTCAGCGCCGGCCGCGAGCAGGACCGGGTCATCCGGGCTGCCTTCGATAAAGCTGTCGAGCAACAGCATGTACGACGGTGCTCCCGCGCGTACCGTATCCGGGTCATCCTGGTTGAGGATCGCCGTCGACAGGTTGTCGGCCAGCCCACTGGCAGCGTTTGACACCAACGCGGCGCAGCCGGCAAGCGGCAGCAGCATCGCCAGGATCAAGCTTGTACGAATGGGAGATTTCATTCCTCGACAGACCTCTGGCCGGCGCGCGAGTTCAGGCAGCATGGCCTCGAACGATAACGAACGGAACGTGAATTTGTGATGAACACCTTATGTCACCTCCCGAATTGCCCAAATCCGGAACGTAAAAACGGTTACGAGCGCCCAGTTTAGCCCGTGGCCTGAGGACGTTTCGTAACCGTTGGTAACGCCACGGCGCGGTCAGCGCCGAGGTAATTAACCTAGATTTTTTCCTTGATGCGCGCCGCCTTACCCGTGCGACCACGCAGGTAGTACAGCTTCGCACGACGGACGTCGCCGCGGCGCTTGACGGTGATCGTGGCTACCGTCGGGCTGTACGTCTGGAATACACGCTCGACGCCTTCGCCGTGCGAGATCTTGCGAACGGTGAACGACGAGTTCAGGCCGCGGTTACGCTTGGCGATAACCACACCTTCAAACGCCTGCAGGCGCTCGCGGTTGCCTTCCTTGACCTTGACCTGGACGACGACCGTATCGCC
>CAZSIQ010000050.1:0-23276 GCA_964606915.1 uncultured Woeseiaceae bacterium
GGCGCACCAAGGACCCCATCATCTACTACGCGAAGAACGCGTGGTATATCCGCACGTCCGCCTTCAGCGAGCGTATGGCGGAGCTGAACCAGACAATCAACTGGGTGCCGGAGCATATCCGGGACGGCCGTTTTGGCAACTGGCTGGAGAACAACGTCGACTGGGCGCTGTCACGGGAACGGTTCTGGGGCACACCGCTGCCGGTATGGACCGACGGTGACGGCAACTACCACTGCGTTGGATCGCTCGCCGAACTCGAGTCGCTGACGGGCCGCGAGTTGTCGGAACTCGATCTGCACCGTCCTGCCGTCGATGACGTGACCTTCGAAAAGGACGGCCGGACCTGGCAGCGCGTACCCGAAGTGATCGACTGCTGGTTCGACTCCGGCGCGATGTCCTACGCCCAGTGGCATTACCCGTTCGAAAACAGGGAGATATTCGAGCAGCATTTCCCGGCGGACTACATCTGCGAAGCGATCGACCAGACGAGAGGCTGGTTCTACACGCTGCACGCCATCGCGACTCTCGTCTCCGACAGCGTCGCGTACAAGAACGTGATCTGCCTGAGCCATATCGTCGACAAGGACGGCAAGAAAATGTCCAAGTCGCTTGGCAATATCGTCAATCCCTACGACGTCTTCGACACCGTGGGCGCCGACGCGCTGCGCTGGTACTTCCTGGCGCGACTGTCGCCGGATGTGCAGAAACGCATTTCTGTCGACATCGTGTCTGACGTCGCAAGTTCATTCATCAATACGTTCTGGAATACCTACGGATTCTTCATTCTGTACGCGCGAATCGACGACGTTGACCTCAACCGGCACATCCCGGTTGAGCAGCGCCCGGAGATCGATCGCTGGGCGCTTGCGTTGACCCACCATACGATCACGACGGTGACAGACGCATTGGAGCAATTCGACGCCAAGACAGCCGGCGAGGCCATCGAGTCGTTTGTTGATCAACTGAGTAACTGGTATGTGCGCCGCAATCGCCGGCGCTTCTGGAAGTCCACGGACGCCGAAGACACGCAGGCTGCTTACCTGACCCTGTATGAGTGCCTGGTTGCTGCACACAAGCTGATGGCGCCCTTCGTGCCTTTCCTGGCCGAAACGGTGTACCAGAACCTCGTGCGTTCTCGCGATGACCAGGCGCCGACGAGCGTACACCTTGCCGGCTGGCCAGAGGCGGACCCCGACTGGAAGAACGACACGTTGCTGTTCGATATCGGTGTTGTGCAAAAAGTTGTCGGGCTTGCGCGCGCGGCCCGCGGCCAGTCCGGCGTAAGGACACGCCAGCCCCTGTCGCGACTGCTGCTTCGAGCACCGGATGACGCATCGGCGAGAGCACTCGAGTTGCACCAGGACCAGATCCTCGAGGAACTCAACGTCAAGGAAGTCGAGTTCATTGCGCGTGATGCCGGGCTCGTCAATTACCGCATCAAGCCGAACCTGCCGGTGCTCGGTAAACGTTACGGAAAACTGGTACCGCAGATTCGTACGGCGCTGGACGAGGCTGACGGGGCGGCTATCGCAAGTGCCGCCGCCGCGGGCGATGCGTTCACACTGGACGTGGCCGGCGAGACCCTTGAGCTCACCGGTGACGATGTCCTCGTGGAAACCAGCTCGGCGGAAGGCTACGCCTGCGGCGAGGAGGGCGGCTACCTTACGGCGCTGGATACATCCCTGACCGACGAACTGGTCGCCGAGGGCCTGGCGCGCGAGGTCGTTCGATCGGTGCAGGACTCACGAAAACTCGCCGGGCTCGAGGTGTCAGACCGGATCATTCTCGGCGTTTCGGGTTCCGGGGCCGTTGAAAGTGCCCTGGAGACACACCGGGAATACCTGATGACGGAGACTCTGGCGGTTGAATGGGCGACCGGACAGTCATCCCCGATTTACAACGAGGAGCGTCAACTTGGTGACCAGTCCTGGCGTATCGAAATTTCCAAAAAGGACTGAAATATCAGCGAATAGGCGATAGCTTGCAGACACTTCCTGATGTTTGCTATAACCGATGGGCGCGGGAGTCCGATTACCCGCAGCGACGGTACAGCGACAGCTGCGGGGACCATCGGTGAGCGTACGAAGCCGCACCGGGAGACCTCGCGCGGCCAAATAAAAATAACAATATCGTTGGAGTGGAAATGAGCTACCACCTCGACCGGTTTCAGTCGGCCGTCATGGTTCTGGCCGGTGACGGCCACGTCAAATCTCGCCTGTTAAAGGCCTTTGAGGAAAACCTTGCGGGAATCCCGGAGGACGAACTGCCCGGCGACCTGAAACAGGAGTTCTGTGCGCTGAAGTCGTGCATGACCGCCATCAAGCCAATGCGCGATGAGGGCCCGGCCTCGGCCACCGTGCGCAAGATGTCGGCCAGTGACGCGAGCGACTGCGCTGTCCAGGTCGTCTCGATGTACGGCGAAATGCTGAAACGCCTGACGCCGGATGACGATGCCGATGACGTGCTGATCGACGACAAAGTCTCGCCATTCCTCGTACAGTCCGTATCCTGAACGGCCGGGTGCCTTGAGCTCGTCGACGGATTCTCCCATCGGCGTGTCGGCTTCCGGTGCTTCCACCAGCGCATTGCCGATCGGTGTGTTTGATTCCGGCGTCGGCGGACTGACCGTGCTGAAAGCCATGCGCGACGCCCTGCCGCAGGAGGATTTTCTGTATCTCGGCGACACGGCCAGGCTTCCCTACGGAACCAAAAGCCCTGCTTCCATCGCCCGCTACGCCAGCCAGGCAACCTCAGCCCTGTCCGCACGAGGCATCAAGCTGCTCGTGGTGGCGTGCAATACCGCATCAGCCGTAGCACTCGAGGCGCTGGAGCGACTGATGCATCCCGTGCCGGTTGTCGGTGTCGTCGAACCCGGTGCTGTCGCAGCGGTGGCGGCGGGCCGTAAACACCTGGTGCTCGCGACCGAAGCCACGGTTCGCCTCGGCGCTTACCGTGACGCGATCAAACGACTGAGCGGGGAGTCTTCGGTTCGTGAGATCGCCTGCGAGATGCTGGTTGCCCTGGCCGAAGAGGGGTGGACCGACGATGACATCACCCGACAGTGCATACGCCGATACCTTGAGCCGGTGTTTGCTGCAAACTACCATGCCGACACGCTGATTCTCGGCTGCACGCATTTTCCCCTGCTGAAACAGGCGGTTGAGGCCGTCGTCGAGCCGGGCACGCAGGTGGTGGACTCGGCGAGCACCACGGCTGCGATGGTCAAGGCTTTGTTGCAGACCGAGAGGCTTCAGCGGCCGGGGTCCGGCCCCGGCAGCCTGCATTTACTGGCAACCGACGGCGCAACACGATTCGCACGGGTGGGCGGTCAGTTCCTGGGGCAATCCCTGCAGACGACGGATATCGAGATCGTCGATCTCTGAGCACAGCGCCCTGTCAGGACGCCGGCATTACGCGACGGACGATACGCCCATTGATGCGCCGCGCACCGTCTAGCGATCGTTGTCGATCATGCGCAGAAATTCGGTGCGCGTTGCGGCGTTGGTCCGAAAAGCGCCTAGCATTTTGCTCGTCACCATCGACACGTCCGTCTTGTGAATGCCGCGTGTGGTCATGCACTGGTGTGATGCGTCCACGACCACCGCAACACCTCTCGGCTGCAGCACGTCGTTAATGCAGTTCGCGATCTGTGCCGTCATTTTTTCCTGCACCTGGAAGCGACGCGCGTACGCCTCGACAACGCGTGCCAGCTTGGAAATACCCACGACCTTGTTGTCAGGGAGGTAGCCGACGTGCGCCTTGCCAATGATCGGTGCCATGTGGTGCTCGCAGTGCGACTCGAAGGTGATGTCACGCAGCACGATCATCTCGTCATAGCCCTCGACTTCCTCGAAGGTTCGACGCATAAAATCGTAAGGCTTGTCCTTGTAGCCGCTGAACCAGTCTTCATAGGCCTTGGCGACTCGCATCGGTGTGTCGAGCAGGCCTTCGCGACGCGTATCTTCCCCTGCCCAGAGCAATAGCGTACGTACCGCCTCCTCGGCCTGTTTACGCGTCGGTTTACGCGGCTTGGGTTGCTTCTTGAGTGCCTTGGCCATGGGGAAAATCCTGCTGATGCGATGAACCGCGCCAACCCGTCATCACGGCGGTCGGCGAACGGCCATGGTACGGAAGTTCGTTACGCTCCGATACCAGACTGGCAACTGACGCCGGTGCCGCCGATGCCGCAGTAGCCGCCCGGATTTTTTGCAAGGTACTGCTGGTGATAATCCTCGGCATAGAAGTAGGTATCGAGCGCCGCGATCTCCGTCGTGATCTGCCCGTGCCCTGCATCGTCGAGCCGTGCCTGGTATGCACGACGGGATTCCCGCGCGACGGCCGCCTGCTCGTCGTCCACGGTGTAAATCGTTGACCGGTATTGCGTACCAACGTCGTTGCCCTGCCGCATGCCCTGCGTGGGGTCGTGGTTTTCCCAGAAGACGGTGAGCATCTTCTCGAAGCTCGTAACCGCCGGATCAAAGACGACCATGACGACTTCCGCATGGCCGGTCTGGCCACTGCAGACTTCGCGATAGGTCGGGTTCGGTGTCATTCCACCGGCGTAACCGACCGAAGTTGAGTAGACGCCATCCTGTTCCCAGAACTTGCGTTCCGCGCCCCAGAAACACCCCATACCGAAAACGGCCGTCTGCAGGTTGCCAGGCCAAGGCCCTTGTAGGGGATTGCCGTTGACGTAGTGACTGTCCGGCACTGCGATGGACTGATCACGACCCGGCAGTGCGTCCGCTGCGCCGGGCAGCGTCTGTTTTTTGAACAACATAGCTTAGTTCGCTTCGTATCGTCGGCCGCGTCGCGGCTCTGTTATTTCACCGTAAGCGCTTAGAAAACGCACCGGTATGGACTGGGACGCGCCAAGTTTCGACGCGCGGTAAACGCCGAAGTGAAGGTGTGGCATCGTGGTGTGACCGGTGTTGCCGGAGTAGCCAATCTTTTGCCCGCGTTTCACTGTCTCTCCTACAGTGACGACGGATCCGTTCTTTTCAAGGTGGTAATACTCGCCGGTCGTTCCATCGCTGTGCAGGATAACGATGTAATTGGCGAACTTGCCGCAGCCGTCGGCCCAGCATCCCCGGTTATTGGAGTCTTCGACGCGCGCCACGACCCCGGCGCGAGCGGCATGCACCGGCGTGCCTTCGCGCATGTCGAAGTCCACGGCGAACGCTTCCTGGCCGGTGTGGCTGAATCGCGAACTGTAGCCCTGCAGGACACGGTAAGACTTGCCCGACGCGTAGGGCAGGGCATACAGGTAGTCGTCGTCGTGCTGCGCATTCTTGTCGCCTACCGTCCATTCGTACGTGTAGTCGAAATCCTGGTCGCGGCTACCGCCGGTCTGCAAAGTGATCGCCGACTCCGAGGCCTGCGGCGCGAGGGTTCGCGTGACGGTCTGTGGGTTGGTAGTGTCGTCCGCGTTGACACGCAGCGTGTAGGTGATCGGGTGGTTGCGGTAGTTTCTTGCGCGCAGCTCGATGGCACCGTCCTGGTCTATCGCGCTGACGCAAAAGAGATCCTCCCTGCAGTCATCCGCAAGGACTGCGCCCGCCAAAAACAGCAGGCCGAGTACGCTAACCCTGCCTATACCAGGCATGTATCCCCTGACCGTTACGTGTCGGTCTCCGTGTCTGCCGGTTTGTCCTTCGTCTCTTCTTCCTGCTCGGCTTGTTCCTGTCTGCGGAGTGCCATCAGGTCGGACTGTTTGTACAAGAACCGGTGAGTACCGATCAGCCCCGTCGTTTCCGTGGGTTCACCGCTGTCAAAACGTGGCCGATACTGTCGTCCACGCATTTCGCGTATTACCGATCGGCGAATATCGTAAAACTCCGACGGATTCGCTTCAATGATTTTGAAGTTCGCAATCTTGCCGCGTTCGCTGACGTCATAGGAAAAGCGGATGCTTCCCTCGCGAAGTGCAACGTCCGGGTTGGCCCGGTCTGCTGCCGTGGCACTGCCGGCGAACTTTGGCAGTGGAAAGAAGCGAAGCGCCTTCGGTTTGCCAAACTCGGAGCGCAGCTTGTCCTTGCGCTTGCCTTCGTTGCCGTCTGCCAGGATCGCCCAGGCTTCCTCGTAGCGGTTCTTTGCTCTGACCATACGGCTTTGCGACAGCATCATGTTGTAGTCCGCGATCGCGATCAGCGCGCCCGAGAGGATGTCCCAGTTGGATTCAGGGCTTTCGCGCGCAATACGGAGGGCCCGCTTGAAATACAACTCTCCGGCCGTGGTCGAGTCGACGGCGTACTGTTCAACGCCCGAACGATCCGGGTAGAAGAATGACCGGCCCATGCGTGTCAGGGGCGGGATCAAACGAACGTCAGTCTTGCTGGTGGCCGATTCAATGATGCGGATGACGTGCCGGTAGGTCGACCGTTCATCCAGAATATAGCCCGTGCGGTTTTGCCAGCTTGCCCGACGCATCAGCGACGGCACCATGTCCAGCGGATTTGACTGGAAGAAGCGAAGGTTCAGCGAGTAGATGCTCTCGTGGGCACTCTTTGCCTCATCAATCAGGCCCATGCGCAGCCGGGATTCCGCCAGCGTTTCCAGCAGTTCGACCTGGCCCATGTTGTGCGGTCCGTCGTTAACATGCGTGATGTGTACGCCGCGAGTGAAGGTCTGCACCGCGAGGTCGGGACGGCCAGCGGCCAGCTGGGAGGCGCCGAGACCGCGGATCGGGTTGACCAGGCTCGAATGCAGCCTGTCCTCCACTTCCTCGATGATCGTGATCGCCGACTGGAAGTTCTGTGCCGCCGATTCGTACTGTCCCAAGCGGTACTGCACGTTGCCGAGGTTGCTCAACGCACGTGAGGTTTCGATCGAGTCCGGGCCGCTGGTTCGAATCGCAAGCTCGATAACGCGTTTGGCCGTGCTGTCCGCTTCATCGAGAACACCGTCGGCGATCAGCTGTTTATAGCGTTCGAACTCGAGCTGCAGCAACTCTTCGTCACTGAGCGGCTCGACGAGGGCGGGCTCTCCGGATTCTGCGACCGGCACGGTCTGTTCCATCGGAAGACTGGCGGCCTCGGTTCCGGGGAGGCTCTCTTCAAACGGTGCATTGTCCGGTTCGTCGACCGGGAGTTCCTCGGTCGCGTCTTCCTGCGCGGCCGCAGCTGCACTGGCAAACAGCAGGATCAGGCTTGTGTTCCTGGCGAATCGGGTCATTCGGTGAAAATCGTCTCGTTGCTGCACCGTGAGTCCGGTATCTCATGTTACGACCCCGGTGTCGCTGAAAGGTTTCTTCGCCGGGATCAACTGCTATCGACTATACCCCCAGATTTTGAGGTCCGGAAGTTGTGAACTGAATCACAGACACGCTTGTTACAAATTAGTACCCGAATGCGGGATCAGAAACCGAGGCCGAGCTGCTGTGCGCCCGGCCGCACGAAGCCTGAAGTATCAAGCACTTGCTGGTATTCGCCCTCCGTGAGGTCGAGTTTTTTACAGGCGACGCGAAAGCGCTTGGCGAGCAGCTCCGCGTAGGCACCCCGGCCAGTCTGTCGATGACCGAAGCGGTTGTCATAATCCCGGCCGCCCGACGCCTGGCGGACCAGGCTCATGACGTGCGAGGCGCGTTCGGGAAAGTGTGCGGCCAGCCAGTCCTGGAACAACTCGCTGACTTCGTGCGGCAATCGCAGAAAGATGTACGCGGCGCCGCTGGCGCCGGCGGTTGATGCCGCCTCCAGCAGTGACTCGAGCTCATGGTCGTTGATTGCGGGAATCAGCGGAGCGGTCAGCACGTGCACCGGGATGCCGGCGGCGCTCAGGCGTTCTACAGTCTTCAATCGCGCAGCAGCCGACGGGACGCGTGGCTCCATGATGCGCTTCAAGGCGGGATCGAGCGTCGGCAGGCTGATGGCAACGCTGCACAACCGGCGGCTCGCGAGCTCGGCAAGCAGGTCAATGTCGCGCTCGATCAGTGTTCCCTTGGTGATGATGTTCAGCGGATGCCGGTGACGTACAAACAGCTCGACCAGCTCTCGAGTGACCCGTGTTTTGCGTTCTGCCGGCTGGTAGGGATCGGTATTGGCACCGATCGTAATTGGCTTGACCTCGTAACCGGGCTTTTCCCAGGCTTCGAGCAGCCGTTTTGCGGCGTTCGGCTTGTAGAAAATCCGCGTCTCGAAATCGAGACCGGGCGAGAGATCGAGGTAGCTGTGCGAAGGTCTCGCGTAGCAGTACACGCAACCGTGTTCGCAACCCTGGTACGGGTTGATTGAACGGCTGAAGGGTACGTCCGGCGACTGGTTCTCGGCGATGATTCGACCGGCCTGCATGGAACGTAGAACCGTTTCCGGTGCGACTTGCGTACGCTCCCAGTCGTATTCGTCGTCGAGTTCGACGGACTGCCGGGTGAAACGACCGTCCGGGGTGGATACCGCGCCACGGCCCTTGTGCGGCGAGACCGCCATGCTTGCTGACTCCGATTACTGTGTTTTTATACAGTAACCCTGTCCAGCCGTGGGATCAAATCGGTCAGTTCAGGACGCGATAACCGCGGCCTTTCATGCAGCGCTTGAACACCATGGACTGTTCGCGCTTCGCATCCAGACCGGAACGAGTGCCGCCCCAGAGCGCGCCGAAACCGGCGTTTTCGGACCTGTCACCGCCGCCAATTGCACCCGCTATGGTGCCCACGGCAGCGCCAACACCGGCGCCCTTGGCGACGCCTTCGGAGACATTCACTTCCTTGCTGATCACCTCGCATTCCTGCCAGTCCTGCGCGAGCATTTCAGGATCCACGCCCTTACGGTCGATGATCGGGTCAGGATTGGCAGCACAGCCGGCCAACAGCGACGCCGCGACGGCAGCTAGCAATAATTTGTTTACGGGCATGTGTCGTGTCCTCTCGTGTGAATCCGGGACTGCTACGGCATACACGGACCATAGTGCCTGAAATCCGGGCAAATCGCATGGCCGCCGATCGCCGAACCCCCGTTTCCCGCGCTTATGTCATACCAATAACGCAATTCGACCCCAATTCGTTGACAGCATTGGGCTGCAAGCCCTCAAGCATGCTCGAAACCCGCCGATAGCTATAGAAGGAAGCGACGGAGTTCCAGGCGTGCGTGAGGCTGGAAAATTTGACCTGACAAGCCTGCACTGGCGCTACAGCATTGCAATCCTGATGGTTGCGATTCTTGCATTTGCCGGCTTGTTGACAGAACGGATGGCGTTGAACGCGACCGATGAATTCGGTAACCGCATCAATACCGCCGGCAAGCAACGCATGCTGTCGCAACGCATCGAGAAGCTGGTTGAGTCCGCCCGACGCGCACCGGATGAAGACAGCTTCCGCATCGCGAGGCAGAAGCTCGTCCTTGCCAGGGATGAGATGTTCGCCAGTCACGAGCGCCTGATTGCAGATCGCAACGATCCCGGCGCAGTCTGGCCCGATTCCGTGGATGATGCCTACTTCCGTGCTCCACTAAACGTCAACAGCCGTGTTCTGGCCTTCATCGGGGAGGTCGATCAATTCCTCGACCTGGATTACGCCGACGCGTCCAGCGTCTCCGTCGTATTTTCCCTGTCGCCCGAGGAGACACTGGTGGCGCTGGACCGGGTGGTGTCGATCTACGAGCAGGAAGAACTCCGGGAGATGCAGCGTCACGAGAACCTCGGGTTCGTGGTCTTCCTGATTGACCTTGTGGCGCTGACGGCGATGGGCCTGTTTGTGTTTCGACCAATCGTCACGCGCTTCAAAGTCGAGCACCAGAACCTGCAGACCACCTATCGCAAGCTGCTCGACGAGATGGCCGAGCGTCACCAGCTTGATCGACAGCGAGCAGCAGCGGAAGCCCGGTTTCGCAATGCGTTTGAGAACGCACCGATCGGTATGGGCCTGATGAAACCGAACGGTCAGCTGTTCGACGCCAACCCCGCGTTATGCGACATGTTCAACGACCCGATGGACGAGGGTAAATTCGACTTTACACGCACCTTTATCGATGCCGATCGGGATCGCTTCATCGAACTCGTCAACCTGGTGATGAACTCCGGCGAAAAACAGGCGCGAAAGCTGAGTTGCTATGACAGCGATGGCAACGAGATGGTCGCTGTCGTCAATCTGTCGCCGGTCTCGGAAGGTAACCGGGGCATCAAGTACCTGGTCCTGCAGGTTGAGGATTTCACCGAGTCGCACTCGCTGAACACCAAGCTTGAGTACCAGGCAAGTTACGACGACCTGACCGGGCTCATGAACCGACGCGCGTTCAATCGCGAGGTTGAGGAAGAGTGGAGCGCCAGCAGCCCCGGCCGCCAGAACAGTTTCCTGCTGATGATGGACCTTGACCAGTTCAAGATCATCAACGACACGTCCGGCCATGCGGCGGGCGACCAGTTGCTTCGCCGCGTCAGCGAGATCATCAAGGAATGCGTGCGCGGAGACGACATCGTCTGCCGCCTGGGTGGAGACGAATTTGGTGTTGTGCTCCAGCACTGCCCGGCCGACGTCGCACAGCGCATCGCCGAAACGATACGGGCAAACATCGATGCCCTGCGGTTCTCGTGGGGCAACGAGACCTATCGCGTCGGCGCCAGTATCGGCGGCGTGCCTATCGATCCGGGGCTCGGCGATGTCAGCGAGATTCAGCAGCTGGCCGACGCAGCCTGCTACGCGGCCAAGGAAGCCGGTCGAAACACCGTGCAGATGGTTACGGAGGGGCGGGACGACGCACGCAGACACCGTCGACAAATTCGCTGGGTGCAGCGTATTCGCGATGCCATGCAGCACAATCGATTCGCGATCTACGGTCAGGTCATTCGACCGGTCAACGAAGTGCCGGGCGCGCCCGAGCGTATCGAGGTCCTGCTGCGTCTTCGCGACGTGGACGAAAAGCGCATGATTCCGCCGGGCGCATTTCTTCCGGCGGCCGAGCGCTACGGGCTCAATGTTGAGCTTGATGAGTGGGTGGTCAGTCGATTGATCGACATGCTCTACGTGCACCAGGCCTTCGATGCCGAGGATGTTCGCTACTGGGTCAACCTCTCCGGCAACAGTGTCGGCGACGAGCGTTTCGCGACGACGCTGCTCGACCTGGTGAAAAACGCGCCGCTGAAGCCCGGCACGCTGAATTTCGAGATCACGGAAACCGCGGTAATCCGCAATATCGCGTCCGCCGGTCGACTGATGACCGAGCTGCAGGCCATGGGGTGCCAGATCGCGCTTGATGACTTCGGCAGCGGCCTGTCGTCATTCGGTTACCTGAAGCACCTGCCGATCAACTACCTGAAGATCGACGGGATGTTCATCAAGGATATCGAGAAAGACCCGACCAACCGGATCTTCGTGAAATCCATTATTGATATCGCCCATTCAATGGGCATCGAAACCGTCGCTGAGTTTGTCGAGAACGAGAATATTGCGAGCATCGTGTCCGACCTCGGCGTCGATTACCTGCAGGGTTACGCGCTCGGCAGGCCGTACGTGCTCGCACCGCGGTTCCCGGAAACCGCCGCGAACAGCGATCAGAGACTGGACAAAGTTGGGAGCTAGACATGCAGTCCGCCACACAGAACGCCACCATCATCGACAGCCTGAGTTCGCTGCCACCGTTACCGTCAACGGCGCAGCAAATCCTGAATGCGTTCGGTGACGAGTTCATTGACGCCGATGAAATTACCGAAATCGTCTCGGACGACCCGGGTATTTCCGCGCGCCTCCTGGGCCTGGCCAACTCGGCGTACTACGGCCTCGCAGAACCGGTCGACAGCCTGGTCGATGCCGTCGGACGCGTCATCGGCGTGGAGACCGTTCGCTCCGTGGTGCTTGCCATAGCCATGCAGAAGGCGCTGGACCAGAGCCGATGCCCGGCCTTTGATGCGGAGCGATTCTGGAAGGAGTCGCTGATGGCGGCGCAGTGCTGCAAACGCGTCGCGCTGCGCGACCAAGGTTTGCCGGATCACGGCAAGCGGCTCGCCTACGTTACCGGCCTGTGCCACAACATCGGGCTCATGGCGCTCGCCTACCTGGAACCTGAGGCAACGAACGCCGTGCTGGTTGAACACGACGAGCGACATATGCGCTTCGACAAGGCGCTCGAACGCGCGGTCGGTATCAGCCACCGCGAAGCCACGATGGTTCTTGCCCAGCGCTGGTCGCTGCCGGACATACTTGTCGAGGCGTTTCGTTGTCGCTTCGACTCATCCGCCCTCGCGGGTTCGCGCCTGGGCCTGATTCTCGTATCGGCAACTGCGGCCGTCGGCAATCTCGATATCGAGGAGCCACACAAGTTCGACCTGACAAGTGTCTCCAAGCGTCTGGGTATGGCTGTCGAAGACCTGCAGTCCATGGCACTGCCGGGCGAGCGCCAGCTCGAGCAGATAGAAACACTCGCCAGTTCCATGTGCTGACGAGACGCCCGTTTTTCTGCCGGTAACGGCGTCGCAAAACGCATAAATGTTACGTTTCGACACAGTCGCAACGAACGAAAAAAAACCCGGAAAAGATGGCCCGCGGCTTAATGTTTGGCACCCGCCGGTCGATACCCTTTGCAGGGTCGCCACAGCTCCAACGGATGGAGTAGGCGACATAAGGAGACCAAGATGAAAGTTCTGATTGTTGATGACAGCCGGGCCATGCGCATGATCGTCAAGCGTACGCTCAAGCAGGCCGGTTTTGATGCCAGCGTTACCGAAGCAGAGAACGGCAGGCAAGCCCTCGACGCGATCAATGCCGGCAAGCCGGATCTTGTCCTGACGGACTGGGCGATGCCGGAAATGAACGGACTCGAGCTCGTGCAGGCCATCACCGACAACGACCTCGGTGTGCCGGTCGGCATGGTGACCTCACAGGGTACGCCGGAAATGAAAGAGCAGGCCAGAGAGGCGGGTGCCCGTTTCATGCTCACCAAGCCGTTCACGGCTGACGGCCTGCGTGACGCCCTGGACGGCGTAGTCTAATGAGTTCTGCATCTATGCCGATCGACCAGTGGCTTCACTGGGCGGTGAAAGGCATGAAGGATGTCGCCACCGAATCGCTGATGTGCAGCGATTTTGAGCTGGTCGACAATGCGGAAAAAACGAAGGCGCCGTTCGGCGCATGGCTGTCGATCAAGGCGGGCAATGACCCGTTGCACATCGGCATCCTGTCGTCGGAAGAGGGCTGCACGAGCATGACGCGATCCCTGCTCTTCATGGAGCCGGATGAAGAAGATCCGAGTCGTGAAGACATGGCCGATGCGGTTGGTGAAATCGTCAACATCATCGCCGGCATCATGCAGCGTGACCTGGCCGGGGAAGTTCCGGAGATTCAGCTCGGGCTGCCTATCTTCGTGGCTGGTGAAGTTGTTCGTCACCCGGCGCAGGAAGCAGCGAATTCCGACGTCATGTTCGACGGCACGTCAGCGAAAGTTGTGGTTCTCCGGGCGCAGGCTGCCTCGGAGTGATTAAGGACAAATAGTGGATTCAAGGGCGAATAAACATGTCATGGAATGAACCGAAAATGACCCAGCTGGCATCCTGGATGTCAGACCTCACCGGCCGCAACGTCAGCGCCGACGACGCGGGCAGCAAGATCAGCCTGAATGAGGGGCCGGGTTACATCGCAACCTATACCGACCAGGCGTTAAACATCGTTGGCCTCTGTCGCTGCGATATCGCCGGTGCCGCGAGCCTGGGCGCTGCGTTGTCGCTGGTGCCGCCGGCTCGTGTGGAGGAGAGCGTCCGCGACGGCTCGCTGGATGAGTTGCTGATGGAAAACTTTGCAGAAGTCTGCAACGTCATGAGCCGCGCATTCACCGGCGCATCGGCGCCGAGCGTGACGCTGGGCAAGATTCATCACGCACCGGTGGCTGCAAACGATGCGGGCGTCGAGCCTGAGCAGGATGGCAGCGCACGCCTCGACATGAATATCGACGTGATGGGCTATACGAACGGCCAGATGACGCTGATCAAGCTTTAGAAAATTCGGCAACCGGATGCAAAGCGGCGCAGGCCCCGTGAGGGTCCTGCGCCGTTCTGTTTTGAGTCATTGCAGGCAATTGCCGACCGGCAACCACGCTGCATCCCGGCTCAGTCGCTGCTGGCGACCTGATGCAGGTGGACGTCCTGCTGCGGGAACGGGAACGAGATGCCGACTTCGTCGAAGCGCTTCTTGATGTTCTCGGTCAGGTCGAAATACACGCCCCAGTAGTCCGAAGTCTTCACCCACGGACGAACCGCGAAGTCCACGCTGCTGTCGCCGAGGCCGGAAACCGCGATGGTGACTGCAGGATCTTTCAGAATGCGGTCGTCTGCATCCACGAGCGCCTGCAGTTCCTTGCGAACCTTGTCAAGGTCATCGTCGTAGCTGACACCGATCGTCAGATCCACGCGTCTCGTCTCGTTGGCTGAGTAGTTCGTGATGATACTGCCCATGATCTGCGAGTTCGGCACGATGATCTTCTTGTTGTCGCCGGTCTTCATGACCGTGACCAGGATCTGGACTTCCTCAACCGCACCCGAGATACCAGCCGCCTCGACCCAGTCGCCGACCTTGTAGGGACGGAACAGGACGATCAGAACGCCCGATGCGAAGTTGGACAACGAGCCCTGCAGCGCCAGACCGACGGCGAGGCCGGCGGCACCCATGACAGCGAGCAGTGACGTGGTCTCGACGCCAAGCTGTCCAATCGCCGCAATGGCGACAACGACCAGCAGTGCCATGCGAACCAGGTTGCAGACGAATGCTTCCAGCGTGTCGTCTACGTCGCTCTTCTGCATCAGTGTACGCAGGCCGTTGACCATTGCGTTGGCGATCCACTTGCCGATGTAGAAAATGGCGATCGCGGCGATCAGGTTGATGCCAAACTCGACACCTGTCGTCATGATGAATTCTTCGATGAAACCCCAGGTTTCGGCCGCGTCGAAGTTGGTGACGGCATTGACGACGTCCGTCGATGATTCTGCTTCCGGTGTAGCTGGCGCACTCATAGCGTATCCCCTTTGTGTTTTTTTATTGGCGTTTGCTCAGGATCAGCCAGTTCCCGAGCAGGGTGACAAGGATGCCCGCCGCGGCGATGGGCGTCCAGACATAATTTTCCAGCACGGTCGATAACGCCAGCGCGACGATCGGGAACATCACGGTGCAATAGGAGGCACGGGACGGACCGATACGCCGGATCAGCGCGAGGTAGGCGCCGAACGCCACGGCCGAACCGAACAGGGACAGGTACAGCAGGGACCCTACGTACGACGGCGTCATGGCAAACGTGATTTCGCGGCCAAGTGCCAGCGCGATGCCAAGAGAGAGGACGGTTGCGATGCCCATCGCATAGGCGTTAAGCGCCACAACGGGGACGCTTTTCTGCATGTTGACGGTGGCAGCCATGTTGCCCAATGACGCGCTGAGCACGGAGCCCAACGCGAACAGGATGCCGATAACGGCCTTATCGGTCAGGCTCAGGGCGGAAACCTCCGGCCAGAAAACCAGCGCGATGCCCAGAACGCCCATGCCAGCCGCCGCGTAAAACGTGCGATCCATGCGCGTGTTGAAAAACACGCTTTCGAAGACGGCATTCACCAGCACAATGGTTGTAAACAACACGGCGATCAGGCCTGTCGTGATAAAGGCCGATGCGTTGTAGACGAGCAGGTAGTTGAGACAGAAAAGCAGCAGGCTCTGGACAACAACCATGGGCAGGAGTTGTCGGGGAATATGCAGGCTGCGGCCCGAGAGTTTCGCATAGAGCGCGAGTGCTATCGCGGAAATGCCGAATCGATAGGCGACGGACACCTCGATGGGGACCGTTCCGAGCTGGAAGGGTATGGCGGCGAAGGTCGAGCCCCAGATGAGCACGACGGTCGCATACAGCAGCAGGACCTGCATGGCCTACTGGCCGGGGATTCCGCCGGTGTCCAGGCGAAGCCTGTAGATACCGTACGGACTCTGCGCCTCGATATGCTCTTTGGGCCGGAATACGACTTCCGACAATGCGCTGTCCGCAATGTACAGCCAGTTGTCAGGCCCGAACGACAGCGCGTCCGGCCAGCGCAGACGCGGATCGATCACCAGCGTCGCAAGCTTGCCGTTCGTGTCGACGCGAAACAGCGCGTTGTGCTCAACCGCGGTCAGGTAGATATTTCCGTCGGTATCCGCGCTCATGCCGTCGCTCAGGGGTTTTTTGCTGACGCGTTCAACCCGTGCCGCCAACTGAACCAGCGGCAGGTTGGTATCGCGCAGGTCCTTCAGGCGAATGCGGTACAGGCCCGAGCCGTTCAGTGCGCCGTAATACAACCACTCGTCGGTCATCGCGATACCGTCGATGCCGCCGCGCAACGACAGAATGCCACCCAGGAACGTCATCGAACGTCCTTCGGATGTGATCACGTAGTTCTCCGCCGACACCGATTCATGTGACTCCAAAACGCGTCGTGCTGCTCCGGATTCAATGTCGTAGACGATGATCGCAGGCGTCTTGCGCCAGAAGCTGGCGTCTGCGATGACCAATGTTCGGCCGTCACGACTGACCTGCAGGTCCTGCAAAAAGCTGCCCTTCGGCGCAATATCGTCGGTCAGCGGGTGATTGCGAAAAACGTCGCCTGTCTCCAGGTCTATGCCAAGAAGCCGCGCAGGTCGCAGGCCGTGATTGCCATGATCGATGGTCCACAGCCGATTCTCGGCGTCGATGACGACACCCAGGACGGTATCGAAGAGTTCCTGCTGCGACTCGCTGTTCGGATAGGGAACCGCGGCGCCGTTGACGTACTCCAGGAGCTTGTTGCCGACCGGACGACTTTCCGGGTGGACCGTGAAAAACAGCCGCCCGTCGCGATTGACGGCAATATTGCCGATTGGCTCGCGATAGCTGACAACCTGCTCGATGCGGGACGCGTCGATGAGCGCCGGACCGCTCAGGTCGGGATAGGGTTCACCGCCGCCGTAGCGAAGCCAGGAAACAAGGGCGACCAGCAGCGCAAGTGCGGTGAGAAAAACGAGGACGTGTTTCAACGGCGATGTGCCATCAACTCCAGACCCGCGAATTCTAACCCGCATTGACGAGTCGAAAAACCTGCAGTGACTCCGTCAGGCAGACAATGCCAACACCCAGGCTATCGCCAGGATGCCTATGGCCAGTGCGGACGCGCCGCGTTGCAGATCCGCCGAGCCGAGCAGGTGGCGGCGATTCGCCAGCAGGATGCCCGAACCGAATCCGGCAACAAAGCCCATAAGGTGTGCACCGATGTCGGTGTTCGGACCGCCGGTACCGGTGTAGGTCAGCAGGGCAAGTCCCGCGACGATTGGGCCCACTCGACTTGACCAGCGCCCGTCTGAGAAAACCCGCGCTCGCCACGCGAAGCCGCTGGCCAGTCCAAGGGCGGCAAACACTGCCGTCGACGCACCAATCGACCGATGACTTTCTTCGAGCAGCAGCGTGTTTATTCCGTTGCCGAGTGCCGCGCTAAGGACGATAGCGAGCCAGGCGACGCCGGAGCCCGCATATCGACCGGCGAACACGCCGAACAGGCTACCGAAGACGATATTGCCGGCGATGTGAGTCAGGCTGCCGTGCAGCGTCAGGGCGGTGAACAGTCGCCAGATTTCGCCGTCGCGGATTAACGCACCATCGACGCGCCCCGCAAACCGCCAGTTTTCGCCGAAGGCCGACACTGATGCGAGCCAGGCGATGCCGACCACCGCGATGAGATAGGCGATGACGCCCGGCACCGGATCGTGTGCCGCCACCGGCTCCGCTTTCGGTTCCGGCGTCGGCGCGTTCTCATCTTCATAGCGCCGCAATTCGTCGGCAGCTTCCGCCGAACGATCCGCCGGGACAATGATCGCAACGCCGCTGTCGTCCTCGATCATTTCGTAAGGTATCGAGCGTGCACTCAGAACAAGCGCCCGGTCAGCGCAATCACGTCGATTGCGGCCGTGGTAAACAACCCTGAGATCGTCCATCAGCTTTCAGCCGTGACGCGCGAAAGGACGGTGCCGCAGTCGTCGTCAATCTTGATGCTGGCGATCTCGTCACCGCGCGTCTTGCCGCGGTTAAGGATCAGCACCGGCTTGCCGATTTCTGCGGCGCGACGAACGAAGCGGAAGCCGGAGAACACCATCAACGAGGAGCCCACCACCATTAGCGCTCCGCTGTCGTCCAGCTGCCGCATGGCCTCGGAAACCCGGTCTCTTGGCACGTTTTCGCCGAAGAACACGACGTCGGGTTTTATCATGCCGCCGCAGGCCGGACAGCCGGGAACGCGGAACTCGGACACTTTCTCGTCGTGCAGTTCGGCGTCGCCATCCGGCTTGTAGTAGTCGACACTGGCGTCCCAGCCCGGGTTGAGATCGGCCAGGTGCTGCTGCCAGGATTCACGGTCAAGCTGTTCACCGCAGTCCAGGCACACCACCCGATCCAGTCGGCCGTGCAGGTCGATCAACTTGCGGCTGCCCGCACGATCATGGAGTCCGTCCACGTTCTGCGTAATCAGAGTGCCCACCAGCCCCTCATGTTCGAGCCGGGCCAGTGCATCGTGTGCCACGTTCGGCCGGGCAGACTTGATGTTTTCCCAGCCGGCGTAGCTGCGCGCCCAGTAGCGCCGCCTTGTCCGTGGTTTACCGGTGAAATCGGCGTACTGCACCGGGGATGCGTTCTTCCAGTTACCGTCCCTGTCCCGGTAATCCGGGATGCCCGATGCCGTGCTGATTCCGGCGCCGCCGAGCACGGTGACCGGCCCGTGCGAGTGCAGGAATTCAAGGAGTCTTTCGACCGATTCGTGATTCAGTTTGGGTTCAGTCAAGGCGGCGGATACTGGTGGTGAAAAGGAGGACTGACTATGAAGAACTGGGAACGCGTCTATTTTGCCATTGCTTTCGCAAGCGCAGTGTTTCTTGCTGTTTCACTGTTCTGATCCACTGTTCACCCTGTCTGCAAGGGAACGCAGGTCTTCGGCGATCTGCTAAAGTCTCCGGCATCATGACGATCCGGGGACAACGATGCGCTCAGTCCTAACCATCATTGCGGCGTTTTCATTCATTACAACAGCGGGTGCCGAGGTCACGTCATCCGCGAGCAACGGTTTCGTAACGATAAACGAGGCTGTGATCGAAGCCACCCCGGATGTTGTGTGGCTTGCAGCGACGAGCGAGGTCGGTGCCTGGTGGCATCCGTCGCACACCATCTCCGGCGATGCCAGCCGAATGTCCATCGATGTCAGGCCGCAGGGGTGTTTTTGCGAGACGCTCGGTGACGGTGCAGGCATCGTCCACCTCACGGTCACCCTCAGCCAGCCGACCGGCTTGCTGCGAATGACCGGCGGTCTCGGCCCGCTCGGGCTCATGGGCGTTGACGGCAACATGCTCTGGGAATTCGAAGCGCAGGAAGGGACTACACGGGTACGCTTCTCCTACGCCGTGGGTGGCTACTCGCCCGACGGGCTCGACAAGATAGCGCCCGCCGTGGATTTCGTGATCGGTGAGGCGCTGCAACGCCTGAAGTCGTATGTCGAAACCGGAACGCCCGCGGCAGATGACTGATGTGCCGGATGCTCGTCCCTCGTCAACGGTGATACTCGCCCGAGACGCAGAGGATGGGCCGGAGTTCCTGCTGGTTCGCCGTGTAACGCAGGCCGCCTTCGGTGGCGCGCACGTTTTTCCGGGCGGCGTCGTCGAGCCCGGGGACGACAGGGCGGTCGGCACGACGTCCAGGCTGGAGCCTGCCGTTGCCGACCGGCGGCTGGCAACCGCAAACGCACTGAGCTTTTACTCGGCCGCCATCCGCGAGCTGTTTGAGGAAACCGGTATCCTGCTCGGCGACGATGCGCTGAATGTACGGCCGGGCCTGCGAGACGAGCTGCTGGCCGACGGCACACGTTGGCCGGACATGCTGGAACGCGAAGACATACGGCCCGCTTACGAACAGCTGTGCTACATCAGCGAGTGGATCACGCCGCCTGACATGCCAAAGCGCTATGCCACCCGTTTCTTCGTCGCTGCGTTCGATAACGGCCAGGAAGCCACTCCCTGTGGCGGTGAGTTGACGGAGTGCCGCTGGATGTCGGCTGCCGATGCGCTCGATGCAGGCGATCGCCAGACGATTCTTTTGCATCCGCCAACGCGCCTGACGCTCGAGCAGCTCGCAAAGCACGCGAGCATTGAGTCCGTGCTTGACTGGGCGCGGGCGCTGGAGCAGCAGGGCGCACCGACGATCGCCGCCGCCGAGGCGACACTGGCATCCGTCAGGCAAGCCCTGTCCGGCAGAGCCGCGGAGTCATCGCATTGAACCTGCCGCGAATATCAGACCTTGGCCACGGCATACGACGAATCCTGGCGCCCAACCCCTCGATGATGACGGGGCCCGGAACCAACACCTACCTGGTCGGATTCGAGGAGGTCGCCGTGATTGACCCCGGGCCGGCCCTGCCGGAGCACCTGCAACGGATTCAGGCCGAGGCCGGAACGATCCGCTGGATCTTTGTTACGCACACGCACCCCGATCATTCGCCGGGGGCTGCTGTACTCGCCAGGGAAACCGGCGCAGAACTGGTCGGCATGCCGCCGCCGGATGCGGCCCACCAGGACCAGAGTTTCGTGCCCGACTGGCAGCTCGAGGACGGTGAATCGCTTGAGACGACCGAGTTTGAGTTACTGGCCGTACATACGCCCGGGCACGCGTCGAATCATGTCTGCTTCCAGCATGCAGAATCGAACTGCCTGTTCACGGGCGATCACGTTATCGATGGTTCCACGGTCGTCATCAACCCGCCGGACGGCAATATGCGTGACTACATCCTGAGTCTCAAGCGCGTTCTGAAGCTGCAAATCGACGCCATTTTGCCGGGCCACGGCGAACGCATCGACGACCCTGACCGGGTCGTGCAGTGGATCATCGATCACCGGCTTGAGCGAGAGGACAAGGTCGTCCAGGCCTTCCGGGCCCGCGGCACGGCCACCGCGGCGGAACTGGTCCCGGATGTCTACGTGGATGTGCCCGAACACCTGCACGGCTGGGCCGAACGTTCACTGCTGGCACACCTGATCAAGCTCACCGAAGACGGCCGGGCTACAGAGGAGTCGCGTCGATTTACCTGGCTCGAGGGCCGCTGATTGCGGGGGTTCAACGAGCCGCGAGCGGCCTTGAACTCTATACCGAGTTCGCATAGCGTAGCGTCACCGGAGAAAAGGGATTTCCCATGACGTTTGTCGTTACCGAAGCCTGCATCAAGTGCAAACTCACAGACTGTGTCGAGGTCTGTCCCGTGGACTGTTTCCACGAGGGCCCGAATTTTCTCGTCATCGATCCTGATGAGTGCATCGACTGCACCTTGTGTGAGCCGGAGTGCCCGGTGGAGGCCATCTACTCAGAAGACGAGCTGCCCGCCGGACAGGAGAAGTTCCTGGAACTCAACGCCGAGCTCTCAAGCGAGTGGCCGGTGATCACCGAAATGAAGGAACCCCCCGCCGACTCTGACGAGTGGCGTGAAGTGAAAGACAAACTCCAGTACCTCGAGCGCTGAGACCGTCTCGGGAACCGTGGTCTAGAGGCCGCCCTCTCGCTGGGAATCGTCGTACATCTTGGTCAGGAAGTTGCGGATCGCCGCGACGGCCTCATCCTTTTGCATCAGCTGCTGTTGTTCCAGGACTTTTGCCATGTCATCGATGGACCGTCGGCCATCGATCAGTGACATGATGAATGAGTAGATCTGCGTGGTCATCGCCTGGGTCCGGAAGGACTGGGTCAACGGCACTGGCTCTTTTCCCGTGACGATCCAGTCGGGGAGGGCCTTGTGACGCGGCGGCGCCTTGACCTTCTTCTCACGCCAGGCCGAAAACGAAAACGTCTTTTCCTGTCGTCCGTGTCGACTGGCCGGCGAACACATGTACGGGATCGTGCTCTGGCTGACGTACGGGTCCGAGAACCCGGCTTCAGCGACGATGGCCTTGACCTCTTCCGGGCTGTAGCAACGCGTCCGCTTCGGGCTGGCGAAGGCCAGTGAGCCGAAGTTCACCCAGCGACCGTTGTCGCCCAGCAGCTGGTTGATTCGCGCTGCCAGTACCGGCAGGTCCTCGCTGATGATGTCGATCAGCCATGGGGTTACAACCGTGTCGAAGCTGCCGTTGACGAACGGTGGCCGCAGCGCATCACCGAAAACCAGGGTAAAACCCTCGTCGGTGGCGGCGGGCGCTTCCAGCGTACGCAGTACCGCGTCATCCTCAAGCGACGCCGGCGCAATGGGAAACTCCCAGAACTTGAGCTTGTCGCCTTTTGCCATCGCCTGGGCGACGAACATCAGCAGCGGGTTGAAGTCCATGGCCACAACCTGGCTGCAGTCCAGCTCCCGGTGGATGTCGTAGGCCAGTCGACCGGCGCCCGCACCCAGCACCAGCACACGACCGAGCTCGGCGTTGTCGTGCAGGACGGACCGCAGGCAGTCCGTTGACGCCTTGTTTTCTTCGTCACCCCAGCACCAGTCGCGAAAAATATTCGGGTAATAGGTGTGCAGACCCTGGTCCACCGGCAACCGGGTTCGCAAAGCCAGGTAGGACTGGAAAGTGCCTTTCAACGGCGCGTCGGTCATCGGCGCGACGAGCTTTTTCAGCTTGCGCTGGTGTTCCTTCAGTGCCTTCAGGTAGCGCTCGACTCGCCGCTTCGACAGTGGCCGCAGGTCCTTGTGCCCGAGCTCCCGTTCGAGGGATTCCATCTCGTGGCCGATTTTCTGCTGGGCCATGTGCAGTCGATTGCGCCACTCGGCCAGCGACGCCTGCGGTTCGGCAAACATCCACGGCAGGCCGCCGATCGACGGGTAGACCGTCTTGCAGGCAGTGCAGTGCAGTTCCCCGTCCTTGGGCACCAGCGGCGAGTGATCGCAACGCGGGCAGGCAAACAGCTCGATCAGGTTGTCAGGCATGGATCTCTATGTCGTTGTGTCGGTGTCGCAGGCCGCGACACATATACCACGAAAAAGGCCAGCCGGATGACCGGCTGGCCTGAATCGTCATGTCGAGAGCAGCGCCCGATGACGATAAAACGCGTTTATCGCGTAAACCGCCTGCTATACGGGGTTAGCAATCGTGCCGTTACAGATCGGCGTAAAGGCCGTCAGCGCGTCGAGCATGGCTGTGTTGCCAAGGCCGTGGCCCGGGAACAATCCGTCGAACAGGCCAACTTCGTTGTGCAATGCCATGTAGTTGAGGACGGCGGTGTTAACAAGCTGCGGTACGTTGTTTGCGGCCGGTGTGGCTGCGCGCTGTACTGAGCCGTTGGCGTCCATGTAACCAATCTGCTGGTGAATCGACTGTTCTTCCGGCGTTGCACCAATGATGACGGGTCGCCGTCCCGGGTTGTAGGCCA
>CAZSIQ010000051.1:0-22348 GCA_964606915.1 uncultured Woeseiaceae bacterium
GTGTCCCGAGAGAAATACACGCCGGCGAAAAACGCGTTGCGACAACGCCCGACGTTGCCGTCCAGCTGCAGAAACTGGGCTTCGAGGTCGCCATTGAGGCCGGCGCCGGCGAGGCAGCCAAGTTCAGCGACGCCGCCTACCAGGAGGCGGGGGTCACGATCGCCGATTCCGCGGACGCGATCTGGAACGACAGTGACATTGTCCTGAAGGTCCGGGCACCGGAAGGCGACGAGCCGTCGAAGCTCAGCAAAGACCAGACGCTGATCAGTTTCGTCTGGCCCGGCCAGAACTCAGAATTGCTGGAAACCATGACGGCATCCGGCGCGACCGTTATGGCCATGGACAGCGTGCCACGCATCTCGCGCGCGCAGAAAATGGACGCGCTGAGCTCGATGGCCAACATCGGCGGCTACCGCGCCGTGGTCGAGGCCTCGCAGCACTTCGGCCGCTTTTTCACGGGACAGATCACGGCCGCGGGCAAGATTCCGCCGGCCAAGGTGCTCGTCATCGGCGCCGGTGTTGCCGGGCTGGCCGCGATCGGCGCCGCACGCAGCATGGGCGCTATCGTTCGTGCTTTCGACACCCGCCCCGAGGTCAAGGAGCAGGTCGAGAGTATGGACGGCGAGTTCCTGATGCTCGACTTCGATGACGAGGACGGTTCCGGCGAGGGCGGCTACGCCAAGGTGATGAGCGAGGAGTTCATCAAGGCGGAGATGGCGCTGTTTGCCGAGCAGGCCAAAGACGTCGACATCATCATCACGACGGCGCTGATCCCCGGCAAACCCGCACCGAAACTGATTACGGCCGAGATGGTCGAGTCGATGAAGGACGGCAGTGTCATCGTCGACCTGGCGGCCGAGCAGGGTGGTAACTGCGAGCTGACCCAGCCGAACGAGGTCGTCGTGAAGCACGGCGTCACGCTGATTGGCTACACGGACCTGCCCAGCCGCCTGGCCACGCAGGCAAGCCAGTTGTACGCAACCAACCTGCGCCACCTGTTGACCGACCTGACGCCGGAGAAAGACGGCGTCATCAACGTCGACATGGAAGACGAGGTTATCCGCGGCGCGACCATCTGTGTGAATGGCGAAACGACGTGGCCGCCACCGGCACCGAAGCTGAGCGCGGCGCCCAAGCAGGCGGAGCCCGCGCCGGCACCGGTCGTCGAAGAAAAGGACGAGACCCCGTCGTTTATGGGCCCCGCGATCGCGATGGGCATTGGTGGCCTGGCACTGCTGGGTCTGGGTGCGGTTGCACCACCGTCATTCATGGCGCATTTCACCGTGTTCGTGCTGGCGTGTTTCGTCGGCTACATGGTGATCTGGAACGTCACACCGGCGCTGCACACGCCGCTCATGAGCGTGACCAACGCCATCTCAAGCATCATCATCATTGGCGCACTGGTGCAGATCAGTTCCGCCGACAAGCTCATCATGTGGATCGCCACGTTTACCGTGCTGATCACGAGCATCAATATTGCCGGCGGCTTCGCGGTCACGCGTCGCATGCTCGACATGTTCAGGAAGTGAGTTCGACATGCTGAGTCCAGGAATCGTAACTGTCGCGTACATCGCGGCCACTATTCTCTTCATCCTCGCCCTCGGTGGCTTGTCCAACCAGGAGACGGCACGCCGTGGCAACTGGTACGGCATCATCGGTATGGCCATCGCCGTGTTCGCCACGATCTTCGGCGTTGTTACGGCGAACTACGTCCAGCTGATCACCTCGCTGTTGATCGGCGGCACCATCGGCATCCTGCTCGCGCAGCGCGTGCAGATGACGCAGATGCCCGAGCTGGTCGCCATCCTGCACAGCCTCGTGGGCGCAGCGGCGGTATTCGTTGGCTTCGCGTCCTTCATGGACCCGACGTCGTCGTACACTGGTGTCGAGAAGACCATTCACAACATCGAGATCTACATCGGCATCCTGATCGGTGCCGTGACGTTCTCGGGATCCGTCATTGCGTTCGGCAAGCTGTCCGGCCGAATCGGCGGCAAGCCCTTGCTGTTGCCTGCCCGTCACTGGCTGAACCTCGGCCTGCTGCTGGCCTCAATCTGGTTTGGCGTCGAGTTCGTCTCCCAGGCTGCGGCCGGGGACGGTATGAACCCGCTCCTGATCATGACGGTGATCGCGCTGCTGTTCGGCATTCACATGGTCATGGCCATCGGCGGCGCGGACATGCCCGTCGTTGTGTCGATGCTGAACAGCTACTCCGGCTGGGCGGCATCCGCCACCGGCTTCATGCTGTCGAATGACCTGTTGATCGTTACCGGCGCCCTCGTCGGTTCGTCCGGCGCCATCCTGTCCTACATCATGTGCCGCGCGATGAACCGCAAGTTCCTGAACGTGATCGCGGGCGGCTTCGGCACCGGTGGCGGCACGACCGCGGCCGGCGGTGACGAGGACCAGGGCGAAGTTGTGCCGATTGAAGCCGAGGAAACGGCTGGCCTGCTCGAGAATGCCAAGGAAGTGATGATCGTCCCAGGCTACGGCATGGCAGTTGCTCAGGCGCAGCACACGGTCAATGACATTACGCGTGTTCTTCGTGACAAGGGCGTCAATGTGCGTTTCGGCATCCACCCGGTCGCCGGTCGCATGCCCGGCCACATGAACGTGCTGCTCGCCGAGGCGAAGGTGCCTTACGACATCGTCTACGAGATGGACGAAATCAACGAGGACTTCCCGGACGTCGACGTCTCCGTTGTCATTGGCGCCAACGACATCGTTAACCCGTCCGCGCAGGAAGTGCCCGACAGCCCGATCGCCGGCATGCCGGTTCTCGAAGTCTGGAAAGGCAAGACAACGATCGTTATGAAGCGCAGCATGGCCACCGGTTACGCCGGCGTGCAGAACCCGCTGTTCTTCAAGGACAACACGCGCATGCTGTTCGGTGACGCGAAAGAGATGCTCGACGCCGTCCTGAAAGCCCTGCGCTAATCACTTTTCCTGACGCCCGCGGCAGACACAGCTTCTTCCTGTGCCTGCCGTGCGGCCAGGTTGACCTCCGCGAGTGCCGCCAGCAGCGAGACGATGATGATCAGCATCGTCAGGATGAACAATCCGGCCACGAGGTTGCTCAGGTTCGCCTGGAGGTACTCCGCTACAAACAGCACACTGACCAGCACACAGATTACCAGCGCGCTGGCAACGCTTAGCTGAATAGCCCTGTTCACGTAGCGAATACGCCTGTGAAGTATCAGCAGCTCCGCTCGACAGACTTCGACGGTTTCCGCCTTCGAGCAATCTTCGAGTCGATTATCGATCACGCGTTTTCGATCAATGATTCGACCAAGCCGAATCGAGAGCATGTTTAGTAGACCGGCGATGCCCACCAGCAGGAAGACGGGTGCGACAGCGATCTCGATAGCGGCAATGTTGGTCATTGGAAGCATGTTCGGTTGCTAAATCCGGGTCGAGAATAGCAGCTGTTTGCTACACTCCGTCCCCGGTGGACGAAAACAACAACGATAATCCGTCAATACTCTCCGAGCTGGGAAAACGTCGCGTTGTCCGGACGCTCGCCGTTTATGTCGCGCTCGCCTGGGCCAGCGTTGAGATCTTCCTGACCGTCTTCGATCGACTTGGTGCACCCGAGTGGATCGGAACGACCCTGATCATTGTCTTTATCGCGGGTTTCCCGCTGGTCACGCTGGCCTCGTGGATGTTTGATATTGAGAACGGCCGGGTCAAGCGCGTTGCAACGGGGAGAGTAAGTGTCCTGGCCAGCGTTCTGGCTGTCGCAACTCTTGCGTCGACAGTGGCTGCCGTCTCTGTCTTTACCGACACCGGACAGCGAGGCGAGACAACGGCAGCGAGCTTCGAGGCATTTAACAACCTTACGACCCGGCCCCTGACGACCGACGAAGGGTTCGAGTTCTTCCCGGCAATCAGCCCGGACGGTGGCCTGGTGGCATATTCCAGGCCGGACCCGGCGGGTGGTGCTGACGTTTACTTCCGGACCGCTGAAACCGGTGTTGCACAACAGGTCACTCGCCTGGGGACATACGATGCCTGGCCGGCGTGGTCCGGGGACGGTTCCAGGTTTGCCTTCCTGTCGTTATCCGAAACCCAGAAGATCGTTGTCCACTCCATCGTTGATGGACAGAGTGTCGAGCTGGTTGATCTCACATCGCACGGTTTGCAAACGCTGGCGGAACTGGATTGGTCATCCGACGGGCAGTGGTTCGCTTTCACCGCCGGCCGCGACGATGATGACAGCAAGGGCGAACAGGAACAGGCACTGTTCCTGGTATCAGCGACAACTGGCGAACTGGTCGAGCTGGGGCCATCCAAAGCCGGCTGGTCGCGAATACAGCCGCGCTTTTCACCAGACGGACAACAGATCGCGTTCATCAGCGCGAGTTACGCGGAAGGCTTCAAGCTCTGCATCATGCCGATGTCTTCACGCGAGGAGCGATGCCTGACACCGAGGGGTCAGTCCTGGGAATTCGCCTCGTTCGACTGGCTGCCTGACGGGAAAAAGCTGATCGGGACGCTCGGGTTCGCGATTGGCAGCCGGCAGATCGCACAGGTTGATGTCGAAACCGCCGAGATGCAGCCCGTATCCTTCGGCACCAACGCCGACTATATCGATGTCGCCCTCACGCGAAACCGGATTGTGATCGAGGATCATTTTCGCGATCACAACATCTGGCGATTTCCAGGGCCCGAAGGTGATCCCGCGGAACCGCCAAAGCGAATTATCGGTTCGACACGCGACGATACCGATCCCTGGTTTTCGCCGGACGGAAGCCAGATCGCTTTCCAGTCGACTCGTTCCGGTAACTGGGAAATCTGGGCAGCCGACGCCGACGGCTCAAACCAGCGACAGTTGAGCCGCATGGGATTCGCCAATTTTCCCAGCTGGGCGCCGGACGGGCAAAGGGTCACGTTTGCATCCTACAAAACGCCGGGCGTTGCTGAAGCCGGCGCGATCCAGCTCGGCGTAGGTGTCGGACGGGCCTTCACGGTCTCCGCGCAAGGCGGAATTCCCACGCCGGTCTTCGGAGGCGACGAAGCTGACGTCATACTGGCCCGATGGTCGCAGCTCGGTGACTACCTGTACGTCAATGGTCCAAAGCGGAACCCATGCGGATTCGCCTTGTGGCGGACCGATCTGAACGGCTCGGAGGAACTCATAGGCGATTGCCTGATGCGCGTCGAATACGGCGGCAACGATCGGTACTTTGCGTTCAACGCAGACATGGACGTAGTCAGCTTTGATCCGCAAGGGAACGAGCTGAAACTCGAACTGCCATTGTCGACCGGCGGCATCTGTGAGCAGGAACACCCGACCGGCTGGACCTCGTGGAACAACGAGGTGGTCTATCTTGACTGTCGTGATGTCACGATTCGCATTACCGACGATACACTGGAGGAAGGGCGCGTTATTGCACAGGTAGAAAACTACGAGCTAATCAACGAGCAGCCGCAACTTGACGTGTCACCGGACGGACAATGGGTGCTGCTGGACCGGCTGGATCGCACCGGCAGCGACCTGTTTCTCGTCGACTGGGAGAGTCTCGAAAATTAAGGTCCGCGCCACTGCAGCCCCGCGAACCAGAACCTGCCCCTGGCGCTCGCCGGATACGCCACTTCAGAGATATACGGCCTCTCCTCCGTCAGGTTTCGAACGCCGCCGTAAAAACGCCAGGCCTCTGACGGTTGCCAGGAGGCCGTGAGGTCGTGGACCGACGTGGACGGCACTCGTGCCGCATCGCCGAATTGCGTATCGGCGGTGTCGGGTCGTGCGAACGGGAGTAGTTGTTTACCTGTAAAGCGCGTCTGCCATTCAAACATCACGTCGTCGAGTTGCCAGTTGAGGAACGCGTTGCCGGCCCATTCCGGGCGCTGGAATGACCCGAGTGCGTTTGACGCCGGTGACTGCCCGGTCGGATCCTCGGTGAACACAGCGTCGCGTAGCTGTGTGCCTGACACACCCAGCGCGAGGTCGTATCGACCGATGCCGAATGCATATCGCAGCTCGAAGTCGATACCCGAAGCTTCAAATCGCGAAAGATTGATGTTGGTCGATTCTATAAAGCTGATGCCGCCGAAAAACGGCGATGCCGCATCGTCGTTGCGCTCCAACAGGTCACAGAACAGTGGGTTGAGGGTCGCCCCCTGGAAACAGCCTGATAGAATTGCGTCGCCAGACACCTGCGATATTGCCTCGTCAATCTCAATGCGCCAGTAGTCGATGGTGGCACTGAAGCCCGGCAGAAAGGTCGGCTGGATTACGACACCGGCGGTGATCGTGTCCGCTTCTTCCTCCTTCAGGTCGGCGTTGCCTCTCAAGACTCCAAGCTTGACCCCCTGGATCGGATCACTGAAGGCGTAGTCGCCGGTCGTCGGGTCAAAGGGGTCCAGCCCCAGGGACTGCAGTGCGAGCACGCAGTTGGCCTCGGTAAGTGCGCCGCGCTGCGGATCGCTAGCCAGTCCCGCCTGGATCAACGCAGCGTCGCAGGGATCCTGGACAAAGAAATCCGTCGTCGCATCGGGGCTGAACAGTTCCGAGATGTTGGGTGCACGTACGGCCCTGGAGAAGCCGCCGCGTACTGCCAGCCCGTAGACGGGTTCGTAGAACAGGTTCGCCTTCCAGGTCGTCGTACGGCCAATAGTTGAGTAATCCGAGAGTCTCACGGCTGCATCGATTGTCAGTTCGCGAGCGCCGGGCGTGTCGGCAAGCAGCGGTGCCGACGTTTCAAAGAAGACATCAACGACGTCGTAGCTGCCGCTCTCCGACCGCCTCGTGACCGACGGCCGAAACAGTGACGAACCATTTGCGCTGACGTCTGCGATGTTGGTACCCGAGGGGAGCAGCGACGCCGCCGGCAGGAAACCCTCCGTAAGCGGGTCGAGCTTCACCCGGGCACGCTCCTTCCGATACTCGCCACCGGCGAGCAGTTGCAACGGGCCGCCCGCGAGTTCAAACCAGCGTTCCGAGTCTCCGCGTAAAAAGCCGCTAACGACCCACTGCTCAAGCGTGAATGTCTCGGGGGTATCCGCCGTCACCCAATCGAGCGCTTCCGCGGAAACGCCGCCCCGGCCGGCCCAGATGTTCAGGGGCACACACTGCCCTTCCCCCGGGGTGAAGGTGAAGAACCCCGGGTCAAAACGCGGGAAGTTGGATGGCGTTGTCGGCGGCAACTGGCTGGGGTCCAGCTCGCTGCGGCAGACGGGCTGGCCGGTAACCGGGTCCGAAACCGCATCTATCGCGGCGAACCAGCGATCCACGAATACCTTGTTGCGAAACGTCAGGTCAGACTCATAGCGACCGAGATTTACACTCGCCTCGTAGTCCCATCCGCTGTTGAGGTCACCGCGCAGCCCGAGCACCAGGCGGCTCGTATCGTAGTGCCCGTCCAGTGAGGCATCAGTGAAAGTCGGGTCAATACTGATCGCGACACCACCGGTTGTGGCAGCGACCGGCTGGATAAAGGCGGGCAGGAAGGGATTATCAGGGGCGCCGAAAAGTCCGTCCCAGAACGTCGTTTCCTGCGCCTGGTCGTCGACCTGCTGTCGAGCAAATTTAAGCTCGCCAAATACCTCGACTGCGTCTGACATCGAGTACGCGCCGAGAACATTGACGGATACCCGTTCGTTCGGCAGCAGGATCTCGTCCGGGTCCTGCCGGAGCTGGTCAAACGAGTCGCCTCCGAAGCCCTCGGCGTCGCTGGCGATGAGGCCGTTGACGACCGGAGCGTAGCTGCCGTCTGCGCCTACGTTCCAGCACCCGCCAATCACGCCAACCGAGGCGGGCGCAAAAGACGAGTTGTAGCCGGTGAAGGAGTCGAGGCAGTCCGGCACACCGTTGGCGTCGAGGTCGATCGGCGTAAACGGATCAAAACCCTGGAATGTGTAGGGATTGCCGGGAACGATCCTGCCGTAGGGGGAGGTGATATGAAATGTCGCGCGTTCGAGGATGGCCAGTGGCGGACTGTTGGCGCTGCGGTCGAACAGGGCGAGTTCCTGCTCACTCAATACCGGTGATTCTCCGAAGAAAAGTCCGTAGAAGAACTCGAACTCCTCCTGGCTCGGAATGGGCAAGCCGTAGTTGTATACGCCGGTGGTGAACGGATCGAAAAGGCGAGCGAAATTTGGTGTGGCTGACCCATCGATGTCACCAACCTGGAATCGACGTGCTGGATTGGGCAGGGGCAGCGCGGACGCGTAAACCTCACCGGGACGATCCGCCAGGGTCACTCCTTTGTCGTCGAGATAGTCGATGGCAACAGTCAGGTTGCCTCGACCGTCAGCAAGTTGCAGTCCATACGCGGCAGAAAGCCGAAGTTGCTCACCGTCTCCTTCGTCCGAGACGCCGGTGGACAGGTCGATGCTGAAGCCGTCGAGGTCATCACGGAGAACAAAGTTGACAACACCGGTAACGGCGTCGGCGCCGTACACGGCTGAGGCGCCTCCTGTGAGCACCTCAACCCGATCTACGAGTGCTGCAGGAATAGACCCGATATCGACCGCGCTGGAACCGGCCTGCCCACCTACATGACGCCTGCCATTTACAAGCACGAGCGTTCGATTTGGCCCTAGCGCACGCAGCGAGAGAACGTTGGTGTTGGGCCCGGTATTGCCTTGCGAGCCAAAGCTCTGTTCTGACGTTGATGATGACTGCAGGGCCGGGATGTCATTGACGAGTTCCGAAATCTCGAATTCACCCGACATCTCAATCTGTTCACGGTTCAGGGTTTGTATCGGCAGGGTGGAAACAAGATTGGCGTCGCGTACCAGCCGGGTGCCGGTGACGACGATCTCCTCAATGACATCTTCCTCCTGTGCAGGCGAAACTGCCGGCACGATCAGGACCAGCCCGAGAAGACCGGCCCTGGCAAAGGTGGCTCGTGATGACGAGCCCGTCAGAATTCGAGATCGCGCAGGCGTCATATCGGGTCCTCGATGAATACCTGAAAGTCGGACGACCTGTGGTTTAGCCGCAAACAATAACGTGAACGTGGTTGCAAACCAACGAGGAAAGGGTTTGGAGCGCGGCAGCGATTCGCGGAACGGTATGCCGGTGGGCGGCCGGTCAGCATAACACGGCTTACGGCGGTGCAAGACACGGCGCTCCATTACGTGTCGCCGAAAAAATATCGCGGTCACACAGCAGTAATACGTCTTTGGAATACTCCGCAGCGGATGCCGGAGTGGCTGTTGATTTTTTGCATCACTCCTGCACACTACGGTCACGCAGTCGGTCTGAGTGCGACTGCAAACGACGCAACGGGGTGTGTCTATGCTTGCAGGAATCGCCACCGAATTGTCGCAGCAGGTTCTGCGTACGGATGTCGCCGGTATGCCACTTGAGTGGATCGACTACCGGGAAGCAGTGCGTCTCTACCACGCAGACCAGGTCGCCTACGACTGCGGCACTTTGCTTTACACCGTCTTCGGTGGATATTGCAGTCTCTCCGGGGCGCGCAGCACAGTCGAGGTCAGCTCGATTATTGCGACGCACGGAACCAGCAAGAGCCTGGCTTCCAATCGCGATCAGTACGTTCCGCCGCTGAACAATCGGACGTTGTTCAAGCGTGACGCAAATATCTGTCTTTACTGCGGAAACCGTTTCGCCACGCGTGACCTGACGCGCGACCACATCATCCCGGTCTCGCAGGGCGGGCTCGACAAGTGGAGCAACGTCGCGACGGCGTGCCGTCGATGCAACAACTTCAAAGGCGGTCGCACGCCGGAACAGGCGCACATGGAACTGATCGCGGTACCGTTCACGCCGACCTACGCCGAGTACATCTACCTCAAGGGTCGCCGGGTACTTGCCGACCAGATGCAGTACCTGCTCGCGCACATCCCGCGCTCCAGCCCGCTGCACGCGCGCCTGTCAGATCACCTGCTGACCGGTCACGAGATCATCGACTCGCACTACTACAACACTGGATCGGCGAACCTGTTTGACGCCTAGCGCGTTTGACGTATCGTAGATATCGCAACCGGCGACGCCGGGCTGCGTCTGCTATCTCCATAGCGCCAGACTGAACGTCACTGATACTCGAGGTGATCCTGATGACCGCTGTACGTCGCTTCTTTCTGTTCTCTGCAATCTGTGCCCTTGTCCTGCCTGCCCATGCCCAGCAGCTTGATGCTGAGCAATCCGATCCTCGCAACATGGGCTGGATGCAGGGCTTTCCTCCGTCTGCGGACAAACTGATCACGCAACCGGACGCCAACTACTTCAGCTTCCCGAAGCTGCGATGGAGCGTCTGTCACCTGCGCGAGTTTCTGCCGACCGAAGAAGTCAGCCGCGGAATTGCGGCGCCCGTGCCGCTCAACTACGCACTCGATGAGGAGGCTATCGACGCATTGACATTCATGCCCATCGGTAGCGACGAAGCGATGACCTGGAAGGAGTCGCTGGCTGCGAACTACACCGACGGCATGTTGATTCTGCACAAGGGCGATATCGTCTACGAACGCTACTCGGGCTGCCTGAGCGAGACCGGCAAGCACGCGGCCATGTCCATGACCAAGTCGATGACCGGCCTGCTCGCCGAGATCCTGGTGGCTGAGGGCGAGCTCGACGATACGGCCCTGGTGTCCTCGATCGTGCCGGAGCTGGCCGACAGCGCATTCGGTAACGCGACAGTCAGGCAGGTCATGGACATGACGACCGGGCTCAAGTACAGCGAGGACTACGCTGATCCGAATGCCGACATCTGGGTCTACTCCGCTGCGGCAAGCCCGCTGCCCAAGCCTGAAGGATACGAGGGCCCGAACGGCTATTTTGAATACCTGCAAACCGTGCAACCCCTGGGCAGCCACGGTGACGCGTTTCACTATATGACCATCAACACGGACGCGCTGGGCTGGATCGTGTCGCGAGTCTCAGGCAAAGCGGTGTCTGAACTATTGTCGGAACGCATCTGGAGCCGCATGGGTGCCGAACAGGATGCGTACATGACCGTTGACGGCCTGGGCGTGCCCTTCGCCGGCGGCGGTCTTACGGCTGGTCTGCGTGACCTTGGGCGTATCGGGCTCATGATGCTAAACAACGGCAGGATCAACGGTGAGCGCCTGGTTCCACGCAAGGCCATTCGCAGTATTCGCAAGGGTGGCAGCAAGGAGGCGTTCGCGAAGGCCGGCTACACAACACTTGAGGGTGGCAGTTACCGCGGCATGTGGTGGCTGTTACACAATGACAACAAAGCGTATGCGGCGCGTGGTGTGCACGGACAAACGATCTACATCGATCCGACGGCTGACATGGTTATCGTGCGTTTCTCATCGTTTCCGGTGGCCAAGAACGCGATGATTGACCCAACATCGCTGCCGGCTTACCAGGCCGTCGCGGATTACCTGATGTCGGGCAAGTAAGTGCGTCATCTGATCTCACTCGGCTTCGTGGTGTGCCTGTCGCTGGCGTCAAACGCTGCCGCCGACGTTGTGTTCATGAAGAACGGCGACCGCATAAGTGGCGAGGTGAAGCGTGTCTGGGACGGCGAGCTGTTCATCGATCCGGAATACGGTGACGAGTTTGCCGTCGACCTCGATCAGGTTCTTCGAATCGAGTCAGAGCGGGAATTCGAGGTCGAGCTGCGTGACCACAGCGAGATCAGCGGACGATTCGGTACGGACGCCGCCGGCGAGAACCTCTTTTTCACGGCATCCGGCAGTCAGCCCCTGTCGCCGATGGATATCGAGGAGCTTGAAGAACCGGAAGACTACTTCGACTGGAACGTGAGATCCGACTTGTCGTGGAGTCTGTCCCGCGGCAATACCCGAACCGATAACCTGCTGTGGCAGGCCGACAGCAGCGTCAAGCTGGGTGACCATCGCCACGAGCTCGACCTGCGCTACGACCGACAGGAACAGGACTCGCTGCTGACCAAGGAGCAGCAAAACGCATCCTACCTGTATAGCTGGTTCTTTACGGACCCGTGGTTCTTCGCTGCGGGCATTGGATATGAACGCGACCCGATTCGCGGACTGACGAATCGCATCACGCCAGGTTTCGGCATCGGCTACCAGGTGTTCGAGGACGCCAACCGGTTGCTGGAGGTTTCGCTGGCCGCCGTGCAGGTACGGGAGTCGATCGGCGGAGAGCGCAACGACTCGACTGCGGCACGCTGGCAACTGGCGTTCCGCCAGGACCTGACTGCCGATCTCGAGTTCTTCCACGACCACCTGGTGTTGTCGAATGTCGACGGCCGCGAAAACCTGGTTGCCGACACGGAAACCGGCTTTCGCTGGGAAGTCTGGTCAGACGTGTTTCTCAATATGCAGCTCAACTGGAACTGGGAATCAGACCCGGTGCTGGGCAATGAACAGGAAGACCTGACCTACGCCCTCGGTTTCGGCCTGGAGCTGGATTGAACCTGCAGGCGCGTGACGCACGTGTAACCGCCCCGGTCGTGGTTATAATTGCCGGATGCAGTACCTGATCGACGCCAGTGTCTACGTGTTCCGGGCGTACTATTCGATGCCCGACGACATGGTCGACGGTGACGGGAATCCCGTTAACGCCTTTTACGGTTTCTCCCGTTTCCTTGGGGACTTCGTTGAACGGGTCAAGCCGGATCACCTTGCCGTCTGTTTTGATGAAAGTCTTGCGACCTCGTTTCGTAACGACATCTATCCCGCCTACAAAGCCAATCGTGAACCGGCGCCCGAAGAGCTGAAGCGCCAGTTCCTGCAGTGCCGCCGTTTCACGCGTGCACTGGGCGTAATGGAGCTCGCGAGTCCCGACTACGAGGCCGATGACCTGATCGGCACGTTGGTGTACCAGGGCCGGAAGGAAGGCCGCCCGTCGACGATTGTCAGTCGTGACAAGGACCTGGCGCAGCTCCTGACCGAGGACGATGTCTTCTGGGACTTCACCGGCAAGGGGCAGATTCACTACCAGCAGGTACCGACGGTTTTCGGGGTTTGGCCGGAGCAGATTGCGGACTTCCTCGCGCTCGCCGGCGACGCTGTCGACAATATTCCCGGGGTCCCCGGCGTGGGCAAGAAAACGGCGGGTGCGTTGCTTGACCATTTCGGCAGTCTTGAAACCCTGTACGAGAATCTCGATCGGGTTCATGAAGTGGAAGTGCGCGGCGCGAAATCACTCGGTGCCAAGCTCGAACAGCACAAAGACAACGCCATGCTGTCGCGGCAACTCACCGGCATCGCCTGCGATGTACCCATCGACGACACCGAGACGCTCATTCGCCCGAGCGGTCCGAGGCTCGGTGAACTGAATGCGTTGTTTGACGAGGCGGATTTCGGCATGGCGCTGCGTAGACAGGTCGAGCGCGTCGCGGATATCTATCGGTAAGTCGTCTTGTTTGATCTCAACGCGATAGACGCGGAGCTCACGCGGCTCGGCCTGGGTTCGGTCAACCAGGTGTCCCAGCTTGGTGGCGGTGACACGACGGGCGGTTACCGCATCGCCTGTGAATCCGGTGATGTCTTCATGAAGTTTGGCCAGGCGTCCTGCGAGGACATGTTCAGCGCTGAGGCTGACGGGCTTGAAGAGCTTGCGGGCGCAGGCGTCATCCGTGTACCGGCTGTTCACGGCTGCGGGCGTGTTTGCCGATCCGCCTACCTTGCGATGGAGTACCTGCCCTTCGATACTGATGTGTCGGCCGCCGACGGCGCGCTCGGCGACGCAATGGCAAAACTGCACCGAACAACAAGCGACAGGCACGGCTGGCATCGACATAACACCATCGGCTTTACGCCCCAGCCGAATCCACCCACCGCTGACTGGATCGATTTCTTCGCAAGGCACCGACTCGAGCACCAGTTGCGTATTGCCTTCGCGAAGGGCCACGACGGTGTGCTTGTGTCGTTCGGTCAACGACTTGTCGATCAGATCGCGGATTTCTTTCGCGGTTACACGCCGTCACCGTCCCTGCTTCACGGTGATCTGTGGAGCGGTAACCGGGCGTGCGTGGCCGGCGAACCGGTGATCTTCGATCCGGCCGTGTACTTTGGTGATCGCGAAGCCGATATTGCGATGACGCAGCTGTTCGGCGGATTCAGGCCGGAGTTTCTCGAGGCCTACGAGGCAAGCTGGCCGATGGCTGACGGCTACGAGTTGCGATCCGACCTCTACAAGCTCTACCACGTACTGAATCACCTGAACCTGTTCGGCGGCTCCTACTATGACCAGTCGGTCTCGCTGTGCCGCAAGCTGCTGGCGTCAGTCTGAGGCGTCGTCGCCGGGAAACGGTTCGTCGGATTCCTCGACGCTGATCGTCTCTCCGAGAAAGTCCTCGTCGAACAGATACAGGTGTGTGCCCTCCGGTGCGACGATGACGCCACGCGCGCCTTCGAAACCCGGATATCGACGGTAGTTGAGTTGCTCGCGTTCGAGGACGTGCGCCAGGCGGTCGGGATCCTGCAGTTTGAAGCACAACGAGGTGCCCTCCAGCCCGATACTCTCTGACAGGCCGACCGGGATGCCGCCGGCATCGAAGCGCATATGCACGGTCGGCTCTTCGCGGATGCTTTCTACGACCTGCGTGACGGGTCCCCAGAATCGCGCGGCTCGCATCGTGTCGCGAACCGGGAGTGAAATTTCGAAGTGCGTCCCGAGCAGCGAGTCATCATCGTCTTCTTCGTCGGCGTGAAACGTGCGCGCTTCCACCATGGTCAGCGCGTGGCCGTCGCTGTCAACGACGGCAACCTCGTTAAACCGGTCTTCCTCCAGGTGCATGACGTCGAAGTTGAAACCGTGATCGACCATCGAGCGTGCGTGCTGTGCAAGGTCCTGCTGCACGATACAAACCGATGGTGAACGAAACTCGCGATCGTGCAGGCCGATATTCAGAATGCCGTCGCTGACAACGGCGTACTTGTGGCTGTACATGTCGCCGGTCGTCATCTCGCGAAAGCCGAGATTCTTGTAGAAGGAGAGGGACTCGAGGATGTCCGGCGTGCGGACGCTGAGTTCGAGAAACTTCCCGACGCCGCTCATTCGTCCGCGCCGAGAGCCAGAGCGCGCTCCCGGGTTTTATCTCGCTCATGGGCGATATCACCGGTGCTGTAGTCCGGTGACGACTCCAGCCATCCCTGTGCATGTTGCTGGACAAGCTGCGACAGGAAGTCGATGTGGTCTTCCCGGGCGTTCAGGCACGGAATGTAGTGCAGGGACTCCCCGCCCGACTCCGTAAACAACTCCGCGTTCTGCATCGCGATCTCCTCGAGCGTCTCAAGACAATCAGCCGAGAAACCCGGACAAACGACGTCCAGTCGCTTCAGCCCCTCGCCACCGAGCTCCTCGATGGTCTCATCGGTGTAGGGCCTGAGCCACTCGGCGCGCCCGACACGCGACTGGAAACAGAGTACCCACTCATCGTCTTTGAGTTCCAGTGTTTCTGCGACCAGCCTGGCGGTCTTCTGGCACTGGCAGTGATACGGGTCGCCCTTTAACAGCGTGTCCTTCGGTACGCCGTGGAACGAGAACATCAACTTGTCACCGCGGCCGTGTGCGTCCCAGTACTCGCGAATACTTGATGCCAGTGCACCGATGTAGCCACGCTTGTCGTGGTAATGGTTGATGAAGCGAAATTCCGGAACCCAGCGACGCTTCGACAGGGCCGCCGTGACGGCATCGAACACCGAGCCGGTGGTGGTACCGGAATACTGCGGGTACAGGGGTAACAGCACGATGCGACGGGCACCGTTGTCGTAGAGTTCCTGCAGAGCGCTGTCGATCGACGGCGAACCATAGGACATACCCAGTGCAACCTGTACCGGTCCAGGCAAGGCCGATTGCAGTCGCTGCGTAAGACCGCTCGCCATGTCTTCACAGAATCGCAGCAGCGGCGAACCCTCGTCGGTCCAGATTTCCTTGTACGCCTCCGCCGAACGGGACGGACGGAAACGCAGGATGAAGCCGTTGAGGATCAGCCACCAGAGCGGGCGCGGCAGTTCGATGACGCGACCGTCCCACAGAAACTGTGCGAGGTAACGGCGCACAGCCGACGTGCTCGGTTCATCCGGTGTCCCGAGATTTACAAGCAGGACACCGAGCGAGTCGGGATCACCGTGCTTGTACAAGGGGTTACTGTCGTAAGTGGGCATTGGAACGGGCCATTTCGGTCAGCCGCAACCCTACTGCAAAGCCCCGCAGCCTGCCAACCGCTATACTCGCGGAAATCGAGCCCGGGCTGTAACAAATCATGTCTGAAGACACCTCACTTGAAGAAGTGAAAACCGATGCGGTTGAGGAAGCGGACCGATGGACGCTGATCCGTGATGTCGCGGTACTGCAGGTAAAACTGATCGCGGACGGCTTTCGTGACCTGATACTCGTACCCGTGTCGCTGATTGCCGGGATCGTCAGCATCTTCGGCAAGACCGCCGAGGATCGCACGACGTTCTATCGCGTCGTGTGCATGGGCAAACAAAGCGAGCAGTGGATCAACCTGTTCGGTGTCTACGACAACGCGCCGCAGTCACTGAAAGACGAATACCGTTTCGATGAAGGCGGCATCGACGACCTGGTCGACAAGGTTGAGACATTCGTCGTCAACGAATACCAGAGCGGTAACGTGACAGGGGCCGCCCGCCAGCACCTGGAAAAGGCACTAAACGAACTCAAAAAGCAAAAACCCGGGATGTGACTCCCGGGTTTTCGCTGTTTCAGAATCGGCCGAGCGCTAGCTCTGCTTTTCGACGTCCTTTCCGGACAACAGGTCTTCAATGCTGGGCGGCGGGTGATCCGGGCCCATGCGGCCGTCTTTCAGGCGATTGATGTAGTCCTTGTAGGCGCGCATCGCCTGGTAGCCGAAGATCCACATGATCGGCAGGTTGGCGAACAGCATGACGCCGGTGCCGACGCCGGTCATGTTGTCGAGGTCGGCGTCTGTCTTGATGAAACCCAGCGTCGCGATGAAGGCCAGCAACAGGAAGATGACCTTGTAACCCATCACGGCGCCTTCACCGGCGAGGAATACGACCCCTTGCTCACCGTAGTAGGACCAGGAGATCATCGTCGAGATGGCGAACAGCCAGGCCGCAATCGTCACCAGCCACATGCCGAGGCCCGGTGTAACGCTGTCGAAGGCCTTCGCGGTCAGCGTTGCGCCAACGTAGGTCCGGTAGTAGCCACCGTCGACAACGGAGGGCTCTGTCGTGCCGCTGTAGGTCTCCCAGTCGATCACGTAGCCGGCACCGGTATCGACAACCGCGCCTTCGAGCTTGTGACGATCCAGGCCTTCTTCCCATTCGTCGGCAGCAACGATGACAATGGCGCGCTCGTCGACCGTCCATTCATTCTGGTCAACCGTCGTGTTTGACAGTTCCCAGCCACCGGCGCTGCCGGACACCACCGGCATCTGCTCGAAGCTCGCATCCGGTCCGCGGTTCCAGATGCCGGTCGACAGGATGATCAGCGCCGTAAATGTGCAGACCACCAGCGTATCGATGAACGGTTCCAGTCCGGCGACGATGCCTTCGCGCACCGGCTCGTCTGTCTTGGCCGCCGAGTGAGCGATCGGTGATGAGCCCTGGCCGGCCTCGTTCGAGAACGCCGCGCGCTTCATGCCGAACAGGAAAGCCGAGGCGGCAGTGCCACCGATAAACGCGCCCGCAGCGTCTGTCGGTGCAAAGGCGGACGTGACGATCAGGCCGAACATGGCCGGAATTTCGCCGAAGTTGACGGCCAGAACGTAGATGCCGGCCAGCAGGTACATCGCGACCATGAACGGCACCAGCGTTGCGGCTACCTTACCGATGCGCTTGATGCCGCCGATGATGACGCTGCCAACGATCGCAACCAGCACGATGCCGGTGAGCCAGGTCGGAACCGAGAAGTACTCCTCGGTCAGGTTGCCGACGTTCCACGCCTGGAACATGTTGCCGCCGGTCATCGTCGAGATCAGCAGCGTGATACAAAAGATGACGCCGATGGTCCGGCCGAGCCCGGCCATGCCGCGACGTTCAAACGCTTTGGAGACGACCCACATGGGTCCGCCGTGCGGGTTGTCCGGGTCGTCGGTGTTGCGATACAGCATGGACAGCGTGACTTCGGTCAGCTTGATCGACATGCCGAGGAAGCCGATGACCCACATCCAGAACACGGCCCCGGGACCACCCAGGGCAATGGCCAGCGCGACACCACCGATATTTCCGAGACCGACCGTTGCCGAGAGGGCGGCAGACAGAGCCTGGAAGTGGTTGATCGCGCCCGGGTCGTTCGGGTCATCGTAGACACCGCGGATGACCTTGGGGCCATGCGTCAGGGCGCGGAACTGGGAAAAGCCGCTCCAGATGGTGAACAGGACGCCCGTCAGGACAATCGCGTAAAGAACAGACTCGTGCCAGAGAATGCCGTTTAAAGTCGCCAGAAAGGCGCTAAATTCTGCCATGCAGAACCCCCACGGTTGATTCCGGTTCGCCGGATATTCTTGTCATTGAAGCGCGACATCATCCCGATTGGGGCGGGATGACGCAAGAACGTCGAATTATGTCGCGCCTCCCTGGGAGGGGATTAAGCGCCTTCCACGATCGCCGTAACGCCCATGCCGCCGGCCGTACAGATCGAGATCAGGCCGCGTCCGCCGCCGTTTTCGCTCAGGATCTTGGCCAGTGTGCCGAGGATGCGGGCGCCGGTGGCTGCGAACGGGTGCCCCATCGCAATGCTGCCGCCCTTGACGTTCAGGCGTTCCATGTCGATGGAGCCCATGGCTTCGTTGCGACCCAGGCGCTCGCGGCAGAACCCTTCGTCCTGCCAGGCCTTCAGCGTTGCCAGCGTCTGTGCGGCAAACGCTTCGTGGATTTCATAGAAATCGAAGTCCTGCAGTGTCAGGTCCGCCTGCTTCAGCATGTCGGAGACGGCGTACGCGGGCGCGAGCAGCAGCCCTTCCTTGTTGACGAAATCCACGGCGGCCACTCGAGCAAACGTGAGGTACGCGAGGATCGGCAGGTTCTTCTTGCGCGCCCAGTCTTCGTTGGCAAGCAACACGGCTGCCGCACCATCGGTCAGCGGTGTGCTGTTGCCCGCGGTCATCGTACCTTCAGGACTGCGGTCGAACACCGGCTTGAGCTTGGCGAGCTTCTCCGGGGTCGTGTCGCGTCGGATGTTGTTGTCTTCTTCGCAGTCCATGAACGGCACGACCAGGTCGTCATACCAGCCCTCGTCGTAGGCGGCAGCCGCCTTGATGTGGCTCAGGTAGGCAATGTGATCCTGGTGCTGGCGCTCGATACCCCATTCCTTGGCCGTGAGCTCGGTGCTCTCACCCATCGACAGTTGCGTGCGCGGTTCGAGCACGCTCGGGAAATCCGGTGCCAGCATGCCGGGCCGGAACTTCGCGAGTGCCGAGAGGCGACCACCGAGGCTGCGTGCCGAGTTCATCTCCAGCAGCATGTGGCGGAACTTGTCCTTGAACACGATGGGTGCATCACTGATCGTGTCGGTGCCGCCGCCGATACCCGAGTCGATCTGGCCGAGGGCGATTTTGTTGCCGACGAGGATGGCGCCCTCGAGGCCGGTACCGCAGGCGCGCTGCAGGTCGACACCCGGTGTCTGCATGGACAGGCCGGAATCGATGGTGCTCTCACGCGCCAGGTTGAAGTCTTTTGAGTGCTTGATGACGGCGCCCAGCGCAACCTCGCCCAGCGTCTGGCCGCGCAGGTCAAACTTGTCGACCACACCTTTCAGCGCCGCCGTCATAAGCTCCTGGTTGGACACACCCTTGTAGACCGAGTGCGAGCGGCAGAAGGGAATTCGTGAACCGCCGACGATGGCGACGCGTTGGGACATTCCGTCGTGCAACATAGAAGACCTTCTCCGGAACCGGGACGCGCCGCACTTTACACGAATCCGCGGGAGCGCTGAAGCCGGGGAATACTCCCGGTCGCGGTCCGATTTTCCCTGACAGCATCGACCCGCCGTGCCATCATCGCCGGCCTTATGCACGACGCCACCCGGACAGATACCGCCAGCACCTATTTCAGCGGCGAGACTCGAACGCTGCTCAAGCTCGCGGGGCCTTTGATCGTCAACAACCTGTCGATCGCCGGCATGCAGTTCGCTGACGCGGTGATGGCCGGCAAGCTCGGCGCCGAGGCGCTCGCCGCCGTCGCCGTCGGCAGCAGCGTCTGGTTCATGTTCTTCATGTTGCTGCTCGGCATGATGATGGCGATTTCACCGATCGCGGCGCGACACGCCGGCGCAGGTAACGATCACCTGATCGGCCGCTACACGCGCCAGGCGGTCTACCTGGCACTCGCGATGGCGATCCCCGTGATTGCCATCTCGCAGTATGCGGTCCCGGGATTCCTCGAGTTCCTGACGATCGACGACAGTTTCCGGGATATTACGGCTGACTATGTCGCCGCCATATCCTGGGGCGCACCGGGCATCTTCGTGTTCCTGGCGCTTCGATTCACGAATGAGGGTGTTGGCTACACGAAGCCCATCATGTGGACGTCGCTGCTCGCGCTGGTCTGCAACGTGTTCCTGAACTGGGTGTTCATCTACGGCAAGCTCGGTGCGCCGGCGATGGGTGCCGTAGGCTGCGGCGTTGCCAGTGCGATCACGATGTGGGTCATCCTGCTCGTACTGGGCGGCTACATGTTGCTGAACCCGATGTACCGTCGCTACCAGATTTTCTCTCGCGTCGCGCCCGTTCGGCCGGACGTCCTCAAGGAAATCGTCTGGCTCGGCGTTCCCATCGCCGTCACCGTGACGGCTGAAGCGGGTCTCTTCAACGCCGTGTCACTGCTGATGGGTACCCTGGGTGCGAACATTGCGGCGGCTCACCAGATCGCGATCAACTTCGCGTCGACGACCTTCATGATCCCGCTCGCAATCTCGGCGGCGACGACGGTGCGCGTCGGTTACCAGCTCGGACGAAACGAACCCGACAATGCACGACGCTCCGGGCTGATCGGCATCGTGATCTGCACGGCCACCATGGTGGTGTCGGCGGTGATCCTGCTGATCGCTCGTGATCCGATCGTCAGCATGTACACCAGCGACCCGACGGTCACGAGCATCGCGATCTCGTTGTTGCTGATGGCGGCCATCTTCCAGGTGGCCGACGGTCTGCAGGTGGGCGCGGCCGGCGCGCTGCGTGGCTACAAGGACACGCGCCTGCCCATGATCATGACGACCTTCTCTTACTGGGTGATTGCCTTTCCGCTCGCGTTTATGGCCGCCGTGGTGTGGAAGCTGGAGCCGTACTTTGTCTGGAGCGGCTTCGTGGCCGGCCTGTGCGTGGCCGCGGTACTGTTAAGCAGCCGCTTCTACATCCTGACGCGGCGATCCGGTAACGGATCCTAGTTCTGGCCGAAGCTCGACGCGCCGTCGTCGAGGAACTCGTTTTCTTCGGCGGTGTTTTCCCGGCCGAGCACGCGATTGCGATGCGGGAATCGACCGAACTGGTCGACAATATCGTGGTGCAGTTCGGCAAAACTCGAGATCGTCAGGAAGGTTTCCCGGTACGTGGGCGATACGGCATCCGCGAGCTGGTCAAACAGTGCGACGGATTTCTTCTGTGCCTTTCGGGACTCTGCGTGCTGTAACGGCATGTAAAAGAACGCACGCTGGATCGGCGTGAGACCCTGGTCCTTCTTTTGCAGCGCGCCCTCGACGCAGAGTTTCAGCGCGGTCGCGTCCTTTTCGAACGCTTCGGCCTGGCCGCGATAAATGTTGCGTCGAAACTGGTCGAGCAACAGGATCAGTGCCAGTCGTCCCCGAGGGTGCTCGGCCCAGTGATCCAGTTCGCCGTTGGACGCTTTTTGCACGTCGTCCATAAACTGCTCGCGGATCTCCTGGTCGAAACCCTCGTTCTCGCCAAACCAGGTGTCCATGCGCTGGTCGATCTGCGGCGCGCTAAGGGATTGCTCACGAAACCAGAAGGACAGGATCGCCTCGATTCGCAGCTGGTCATCGTCGGCGAAGGTCGACGCCATCGGGTCATCGTCAATGGATGTGCTCATCAATCGCTCCGTTTGCGCAAATGTCGCCGGGGTGGTTTATCGCTCATTCCCTCGACGCCTGAAGCCTCACGGCAGAGTGCGACCTGGTTCACAGAATCGCCGGCTGTCTCTAAAACGACATTTTAGGCTCTCTAGACTCTATCAGTGTTGGCTGGCGCCGACGAGTCGCACGCCCGGGGGAGGGGTATATGAGAGTTTTTTTCCTGCTCGCAATCCTCACTTGCCTGGCAGCCTGCGGCGGCACCGCCAGCGACAGCGAGGAACAGATTCGCGCATGGCTCGCAGCAGGCGAGCAGGCCGCTGAAGACAAGGACCGCGGCGCGCTGATGGACATGGTGTCCTCGTCCTACACGGACGTTAAGGGCAACGACAAGCAAGCCGTCGGCAACATGCTGCGCTACATCTTCCTCCGACAGAATCAGGTTGCGCTCATCACTCGTATCGAGTC
>CAZSIQ010000052.1:0-22228 GCA_964606915.1 uncultured Woeseiaceae bacterium
GATGCCCAGGATGCGATCCCAGATTTGCGTCAGCTCGTCCGCGTCAACCGGTTCAGGATTTTCGCCCATCCACGACTGTTGAACGACGGCGGCGGCAAACGCTCGTCGCAGGTCCGTCAACTTGGCGGTAAACGAGTCCTCGTTAAGCTTGAGCTCCGCACTCACGCGCGCCAGCTGTTGAACTTCGCGTTCCCGCTCCTGGCGCTCGTCCCACCAGGCGTCGATCGCGAAGGCCAGCAGAATACTGAAGACAATGACACCGCCTTCGATGAACAACCGCGCCCATGGGACGCCGTCGACAACGCTTCTCCAATTGCTACTCAAACGGGCTCTCCCATGCGTAAAGTCCGCCAATCACTTTCCTGAATTCGCGGTAGTACAACCCCCAGTGCGTCTGTCACCAGTGCTGACCAGGCCGCCACATCCCTCGAATCATAGAAGTACAGTGGCGGATTGATTAACACGTCAGTGGGCTCTTCGACATCCATCGCAATGATCTCAAGCTCTGTCTCGTACAGGCCCAGCGATTCTGCCTGCTCCGGCGTACAGTCATAGGCCTCCGCCATGCTTGCGTACAGTTCCGTCCTGTCGAGCGATCGAATTTTCTCGTAAACGCGTCGGTTTGCCGCGTGGCGACGCTCGATCAAGTCCTCTGTCCACAGCGAGAAAAACTCGACGTTGTCGAAGATGTTTTCCACGTAGTCTTCGGGCCGCACCGGCTTTTGTTCAGGCACAAAGGCGTTAATGGAGAAATTGCCACCGCCCTGCACCGTCCACGGGTACTTCGAGTTCATCTCTACGAACAGCAGCAACGTGCTGTCCCCGATATCGATGAACCACTTGCAGCTCCGACCCTTCAGTTTTTGCAGGCCCATGCGATTCCAGTCGCTCTCAACAGCTGCAGACCACTGCTTGTAAAGCTCAGCCGCTTTCAATTCGGCAACCTCATTGCCGCAGAATAGCAGCCGACACGGCACCACGGACACCTGCCACGGTATTGCCACATTACCGCCAGTCGCTTGCCACCGGCGCCTGACATGCTAAACACTCCTGACAGAACGTGGAGAACACTATGAACTGGGACCCGCTCGACTTCCTGGTCTTTGGCGGCATGATTGCAGCCCTTCTGCTGATTATCGTCGTGGCACGACGAAACAGCCGCAGCCCGGCGTATCGCTTCGCGATGGCGCTTGCCGGTGTCGGTGGCTTCCTGGTCGCCTGGATTAACGGCGCCGTCGGCATCATCGGCAACGAAGAAAACCCGGCCAACCTGTTGTTTTTCGGCGTACTCGGCGTCGGCGCCGTGGGCGCACTGTTCGTTCGCTTTCGGGCCGCGGGTATGACGCGGGTGCTGTACACGATGGCTCTCGCCCAGGTCGGTGTTGCAGTCTTCGCGATCACCCTCGATCTCGGCGCCTCAAGTCCCGCGTGGCCACAGAGTCTCGTCATGATGACAGCCGTGTTCACGTTTTTCTGGCTGACCTCTGCCCTGTTGTTCGGACGAGCCGCGAAGGCAGAGCAACGCTGGTTTCGTTAAGTCGCTATACTCGATCCGGCAGAGACAAGAACAACAAAGATCGCCGGACAGGGGGCGGATATGGAAACGATCGTGATGGTGGCGCTTTCCAGCGTTGCGTCGGTGGGAGCGACCTACATGTTCATGCAGGTCAAAAACGGCGCCGAAAAGATCTCGGATTATCAACCCATGGCCGGCCGACAGCGACAGCTGACCGGTCACTGGCAGGGCGAAAGCGCCAAGTCGTTGCCCAGCGGCGAAACCGTGAACTACAAGGTGTCCCTGGATATCGAGGCCGCGATGCGCCAAACCAGCGGTTACGGCAAGCTGGAAGCCGAACACGATGGCGTTCGCCACAGCATCGAGATTGAGATTCTGACCGGCGGCTTCCTGCACGATGAGTTTCTGAAGCTCGAATACCGCGGTGATGCCAGTCACAAGGCGCACTTCGGTTCGATTATCGGTTCACTGGATAGCGCGGGTAGCACCATCGAGGCAACGATTACCGGCTTTAGTGAATTGCTGGGCGCACCGGGCACCGGGCAGCTGACGCTTACCAAGGCTTAGGGCGAAGCCTGGGCAGCCAGGCAACCCATTTACTCGGCGTCATGCAAACCAACGGGTATCTTCACCATGTCCACTACTTTCGTGGATTCGCGATCCTTAATATTGTCGCAATCCACGCGGCGGCGATCGCACAGTGGATACCGTCATACGGATACATCGACACGACCACGGCCTTTTCGGCCATCAATGAAACACTGTTTCACAGCGCGACGCTCTACTTTTCGCTGATATCCGGTCTGCTGTTCGCAGCGGTCCTGCAGAGCCGGGGATTCGGTCGGTTTTTTCGCAGCAAGTTCTTCTACGTGCTGGTCCCCTACCTGGTCTGCTCGATCGTCTTCACGTTTCAGGCCTGGAACATCGAAGGAACAGGCGTTATCGCGTTACAGCAAGACGTCGGCGCCTATCTCGACGGCTTGCCTCGCAACCTGCTGCTAGGCGAAGCACAGTTCACTTACTGGTACATCCCGGTCCTCTTGATCATCCTGGCGTTCACTCCGCTGCTCTGGACACTGGTTGGCCACGGCGGCGTCCGACGCCATGCGCTGTGGACGGTCATCCTGGCACCACTGCTTGTTTCGCGGCCGGAGTTCATTGACGGCGTCAGCCAGGTGCAGCCTGAGACCCTCGTCTACTTCCTGGGTGCCTATGCGTTCGGATTGCACCTGGGCGAGCGTCTTGATGAGCACCTGGATCGACTCGCCGAATACAGAGGTCTCCTCATCGCGGTCGTGGTCATGGCCTCGGTGGCGATTTTGGTGCTGCAAATGAACGGCGTGAAACACTTTGGCTTTTACTCTGTCCAGGAGTCGCTGTGGTACCTGCAGAAGATGGGTGCCGCTGTGCTTGTGCTTATCTGGTTCAGAGGGCTTCAGCCACAACGAGTGCACTGGCTGTCCCCCATTGCGGACGCGGCATTCTCAATCTACTTTTTGCACGCGTTCTACATGGTATTGGTGGCCGAGCTCCTCTATTCCTTTTTGATGGATGAGGCCTTTCAGCCCTGGTCGCTGTACGTCATGACCGTTGCCTACTTTGTGTCGTCCCTCGCCCTCAGTTTCGCCACCGTCTTCCTGTTTCGAACACTGTTCGGGTCGCGATCAAGGCTCCTGATCGGCAACTGACCACGAGAGACGATGCACCGGAACCGACGGGAAAAGGCCTCTAGGCCGGGGACGCGGCCTCACTGACCCTGCGTAGACCGAGCCAGCTGTTCCACCCGAGCGCGCCGACACCCAACAGCCAGACCACGAACACCGAAGCAACGCCGAGCCACGGTATGTAGGTCAGCAATCCGAGGATCGCAACTCCGACGGAAACCGCGACCAGCATCTGCCAGGCGACAGGCTCGCTCACGAGCCGTCGCACGGCAAGGTCGCCGATACTGTACAGGCCAGACAGCATGCCCAGCAGCAAGACGACGGCGTAAATGCCGAGCACGACAAACCCTAGCCACAAGCCGACCCCGGTCACGAACAGCAGCACTGCCGCCACCGGCATCGTCGCGAGAAAGGCGACACCGATAACCAGCGACGCAAGCGGACGAGTGGCAATACGCTCCGCCGTTGCACGCAGCGGTCGCGGGAACAGCAGAAACAGGATGGCGACAGCGATAATAAGCCTGAGTGTGAACTTCAGGTCACCGCCAACACCGTCAGCTGCGAGGATCGCGGGTGGTGCCTGCTCGATCAGTTCTCCGTCGATTCGTGCATCGGGACTGATCTCTGCCTTGTTCTCGCTGCGCCAGGTGAGATTGCCTTCAATGGCCGTATTCGGTCCGATCGTCAGCGATTCACCGATGACGTCGACATTGCCGGAAACCACGGCATTGATGGTGATCGTGTCGCCGGCGATGCTCAGTTCGCCACCCACGTCGCCCGTCACGTCGACAGTCTGCGCTGCAAACCAGGCCCAGTCGCTGATTGGTGCGGCCACGGTCACCGTTTGTCCGGCAGCAACCATGTGTCCCGACACCGGCGACAGAACACGAATATGCTGGCCGGCCGCGCGAACGTCGTCATCGACGACCGAACGAATCTCGATATCCTGGGCGGCAACAATAATGTCTCCGGTCACTCGACCTTTGACAGAAACCGTCTGGCCGGCAGCCACAAGGTCGCCGTCAATCTCGGTGTCCACCCTGACTTCACGCTGCGCAGCGTACGTGTCCTGTCCGACCGGCTGATTGATCAGAAGCTGACCCGTGTTGTCCTGCGCCAGCGCGATCACGGCCGCGAATGCGCCGGCCACAAGAGCCAGCAGAACGATAGTGGATCTCGCTACAGTCATGACGTCTTTACCCCGTTTTCAACATCGACCGTACAGGGACTGGCGGCGTCCCTTTATTGCCAGTGTAGATGGGCCGGTGAACCCGGCAATAGGTAAAAGCCGATGACGAGGAACGTGGTTGCTTGCGACCGTAGTGACCGGTGAGTCGTACAAGGCTGTCGATCACCGGTCGAGCTCCGGTAAAGTAACGGCCGACATCTTCAGAGCATGACATTGGACGCAACACTCAGGAAACAGCTGCTGGACCTGGCGTCACTCGATCACGAGACACGGGCAGAACTGGCGACAAGCGGTGAGCTCGGCGCCGGCTACCATCCGCGGATGGCGGCGGTACACGCAGAAAATGCCGAGGCCTTGATCCGGATAATTGACGCCACGGGTTGGCCCGGCACATCACGGGTCGGCGACGACGGTGCCAACGCAGCCTGGCTGATTCTGCAACATGCCATAGCTAACCCTGCGCTTCAAAAACGATGTCTGCCGCTGATTCGACAAGCTGTCGAGAACGGAGAAGCACCGGCGCACCAGGCGGCTTACCTTGAAGACCGGATTGCCTGTTTCGAGCGTCGACCACAAAAATTCGGCACCCAGTTTGATTGGGACGACAACGGTGAAATGAGTCCCCTGCCCCTGGCCGACGACGCTCGTGTCGATGAGTATCGTGCGAGCGTCGGACTGAATTCACTGGCCGAAAGGACACGTGAAATTCGTTCGGAGTTAGTGAACGTAAATCCCCCGGAAAACAGGAAAGAGTGGCGCAGGCAAAAACGGGCCTGGGCCGAATCCGTGGGCTGGATACAGCATGAAATGGGAGAGGATTGATCGCACGTTATACTGTCGGCGAGCGACAAGGCGCGCCCGAAGACCAATAGCAACGAACACGGTGTCCGAATGAAACCGGACCGCGACATCGGGTAAGGAACATGCCGGACTCGAAGCTCGACAGAACCTGGGATGACATCTTTGACCGGTACCGGGTTGGCGGACGAGAGGCCATTACGGAAGCCGAACACGACTGGATACGCGTGTCGAACTTCCGTTACCAGGTCGGCAACGGCGGGCTGTCACAGTACATCTACAACCCCTGGGACGCCGCGACGGAATTCGACGACACGATAGCTGCACTGCAGCGATTGGGAGCGCCCTTCGCCGCCGTCGTGATACGGGATATCGCGCAGTTATTCGAAAGCGGCGCGCCATTCGACACGGATGAACGTTACAACGAGTTTCTGTCCTGGCCGGAGAACAGCGACAAGTGGCACATCCTTGATGCGGCGGACGAGAAAATCGCGAGCAAACTGGACGCGTTGGACGAGCTGCTCGACGAGTTTATCCTGGGTAATAGCTTTTGCGACCTGGAAGACCTGGACTGACATTTTTCACCTAAAGACGGACGCGACGCCGTTCGCAGCCTGCTGAAGAACACAATGAAATACCTGACGAAGAGCACCGATCTTGCCTATCTCTATCACCTCAGGGGATTGCTGGAGGTCAACGGGATTCCGTCCGTGGTAAAGGGAGAGAACACCGCGCAGATGATCTCGCCGTTCGTGATGAACGAGCCGAGCCTCTGGGTCTATCTGGACGAACAGGCAGATGAGGCGGAGAAGCTGATTCTCGATCCGGATTACGAGGTCCGGAACGGTATCGACGTGGACGAGTTTTATCGAATCACAGCGGATGTCTCAAAAAACCCGAAGAAGCTCTACGATTCACTGCTTACCTGGGGTCTTGCGATTGCAGCGATCTCGATCGCCATTATCGTCGCCGTTTCATTGACCGGCGCCTGACGGCGTTTCAGCCAATCGCTTCCGCAGCGAGTGGTGTCCGCTATACTCGTCGAACATCTACCACCCCGGCGGTGCCGGTTTCCAGGGCATGGGCCTTTAACTGGAGTGAGCTATGACTGATCCGATCGATACCTTCTTTGACGCATGGCAGCTTGAGGCCGGCGACGAACGACTCGAGAGAATTACCCGCTCTGTCACGCCGGACGTTATCTATGTCGACCCGAGAACACCACAGCCTGTCAGCGGCATTGACGCTCTCAATCAATACGTCGGCATGTTCTCGGCAAACGCACCCGGCTGGACCGCCCGGGTTGTGGCAAGTAGCACGATTGGCGGCGCTACGCGGGCGACCGTTGCCTTCGGCGGCAAGGGGCCTGACGGTACCGATCAGACGCAGCTCGGTCAGTACTTCATTGAATTCGACGGAGAATTGATCTCGAAGATGACGGGCTTCGTCGGCATCGGAGAGCCAACGGACTCTTGAAGAGACAATGCCCCAGTTGTCGGCACGATTCAGTTCCCGTGTCTGAACTGATTCTGTCGGATGCCTACTGCCAGAACTGTCACAGCCGTGTCGGTATCCAGTGGTTTTTTAGGGTCACGTTCTTCCTGGTAACGCTGATCGCAACCGTCGCAATCGGGCTGATCGTCCTCGTGGCCGAAGGACTGTACGCCGCACTCCTGGTGATCTCAGTGCCGATTGGCGCCATCGGGTTTATCAAGGCACGCTTCTGCCCACTGGTCGTCAGAGACCCGGAACCGGCGGCGGAAAACCCGTCCGGAAGAGACGTGTGAGCACGACGACAGGCTGGCGATCTGCACCGGCTTTCCAACCCTGGCCAACTCAGATCGATAGCGTCGAACCGCCCCGAAAACCGCTTTCCGCGAGAGAGCGCTTGATTCGCGCGCTCCGCTTAACGAGCTGGCTGGTCCTCCTTGGCACACTCGCAGCGTGTGCAGGTTCCCCTGTTGAACTTCCGCCTGTACCTGTGGACTCTCCGTCCGCTGACGCCCACGTCGACACCGCAAGCGCGCGACGCACATCGGAAGCCGACCGCTGGCTGGCACAGCATTACGAGGCGATCGAGGTGCCGGCATTGTCCGCCGCTGTCGCTTTTCGCGGCGAGGTCGTCTGGTCCCGAGCCATAGGGTGGTCCGATATCGAACGTGCCACGCGAGCAACGCCGGAGACTCAGTTTCGAATTGGCAGCACGTCAAAGGCCGTGACCGCGACCTTGACGGCCAGGCTGGTTGACCGGGGCATCGTCGACCTCGACGAGCCGATCTCGAGCTACAAGGCGGACCTTCCCGACAAGTGGCAAGCGCTGACTCTTCGTCAGCTGCACTCCCACACCGCCGGCATTCCCGGCTACGAAAACAACCGGGACTGGCTGGGCCTGCTGGATTCGCTTTTCCTGCTGAAACGCTACGACGACGTCGCCGATGCGCTGTCCCAGTTCAACAACTCCCGCCTGCTGTATGAACCTGGGACCTCGTTCTACTACTCCTCCTTCGACGTGGTGCTTGCCAGCGCTGTGCTCCAGGCCGCCGGTGGTCAGTCGTTCATGGAGTTGCTTCAGGTTGAGGTGCTACAGCCACTGGAGATGAGCAACACCGGCGCCGACCACGTGCGTCCGTCCCGCGCCGAACGCGCGGTTCATTACCGCAGGAAGGGCGAGAAATTCCGACCGTGGCGGGACGTTGACCTCAGCAGCAAACTCGCAGGCGGCGGATTAGTCTCCACGCCAACCGACCTCGTTCGTTTGGGGGTAGCGCACCTTGAGGGCGGGTTCGTGGCCGCAGAGACCGTGCAGGCATTCTGGGAACCGCAGAAGCTCGCCGACGGCACGATAAACGAGCAGTACTACGCCATCGGCTGGCGCAGTGACCGCTTTCCCCTGGCAGAAGGCGGACCGGACGTATGGCAGGTTCACCATGGCGGAGTTAGCAAGGGTTCAAAATGCCTGGCTGATCGTCTATCCCGAGCACGAGCTGGCTGTCGCACTGACGGCGAACGCCAGGGTGGAGAACTTCTCTGACTTCGCGAGACCTGCCCGTGACCTGCTCCGGATTTTTGGTGAGGGCGGAGAGACTGCGCGTTAGCCGTCGGAGCCCGCTAGGCGGGCACCGGCCGCCGGCTCGCCCTGATCGCATCCGTCGAAAACGCGATCACTGCAGCCCAGATAAACAGGAAGCAGACCAGGTGGGGCACCGTCAGCGCCTCCCCGTAGAGGTAGCCGATGACGAACTGCAGGCTCGGTGCCAGGAACTGCATGAAACCGATTGTCGCCATGCGCAGGCGTCGGGCCGCAATGGCGAAACACAAGAGCGGCACGACGGTGATCGGGCCCGCTGCGATGAGCAGCAGCTGCATGTCAATGGTTGTTACAGGAAACACGGCTGTGCCCTGCACGCTCGCGTACAGCAGGTAGCCGACGGCGAAGGGCAACAGGATTAACGTCTCGACGAACAGCCCGGGCATCGCGCCAATCACGGCTTTCTTGCGGATGATGCTGTAGGTTGTGAAGCTCACCGCAAGCACCATCGCAATGACCGGGAACTCGCCACCGCTGATAGTGAGCACGGTCACGCCGGTTGCAGCAAGCAGGACAGCCAGCCGCTGCAGCAGCCGAAGATCTTCACCGAAAAACAGCATGCCAACGGCTACGAATATTAGCGGGTTGATGTAATAGCCAAGACTGGCCTGGAAAACCTGCGCGCTCTGCACGGCGTAGATGTAGAGCAGCCAGTTGATCGCGATCATGATCGCGGCGGCAACAAACACCAGGAATACCAGCTTGTGGGTCAGGGCAATCCTGACCTCGCCCCACTGTTTGCGGGCGGTGAGAATCATCGCGCCGAACGGTACCGCCCAGAGAACCCGATGCGCCAGCACTTCAAGTGCAGGCACTTCGCTGATCCAGATCAGGTACAGCGGGAGGACACCCCACATGAAATACGCTGTGAGGCCAATCGCGATCCCGTTGCGGTCTATGCTGTCAGGCGGGTTCAGAAGCGCTCCGATGATCGGGACGGCCGAGGAGCAGGTCCCACAGCCAGCGCATCGTGTCGAAGAAGCCAACCTGGAGCATGTACAAACAAGGAATCAGGAACAGGGTGATCACCGTAGCAAAGAGGATGCCGAAGCTGATCGAAATCGCCATGGGTATCAGGAACTGGGCCTGGGCGCTCGTCTCAACGATGATCGGGAACAGCCCGACGGCCGTTGTCACCGACGTCAGGATGATCGCCCGGAATCGCTGTGTACCGGATTCGATGACCGCCTCGCGCAACGGTACGCCTGAGAGCCTCGCCTTGTTGATGAAGTCCACCATGATCAGGCTGTCGTTCACAACGACACCGGCCAGTGCAACGAGGCCGAAGATCGAGAACATGCTGATCGCCTCACCCAGCACGAGGTGGCCGATGATGGCGCCGATGACGCCGAACGGAATCACCGACATGATGATGAACGGCTGGGCGTACGACTTCAGCGGGATGGCGATCAGCACGTAGATCAATACCAGGGCCCCCAAAAAGGCGATAGCGGTATTCATCAGGAACTCACCCTCCTCCTGGGCGGCACCCTCCAACCCGAAGCGCACCCCGGGGTTGCGGGCAAGGATGTCCGGGATGATGTTCGCCTGCATATCCGCGATCACCGTTTGCGGTTCCGTGATATTGGCATCGATATCGGCGGACACCGTGACGGTTCGCGTACGGTTCAGGCGACTGATGGACGAATAGGCACTGCCGAACGTCACTTCCGCCACCGATTTGAACGGCACTTCTTCACCCGCGGGCGTCCGGATAAACATGTTCTCGAGATCTGACACCGAACGACGTTCACCTTCCGGATAGCGAACCATGACGCGGATTTCGTTCTTGCCGCGCTGGATGCGCTGCGCCTCTTCGCCGTAAAACGCCTGCCGAACCTGGCGGCCAAGATCCGACTGGGTCAGCCCAAGAGCCTCGGCCTCCGGCTTGATATTGAGCTGGATTTCCTGCGAACCGGTGGCAGACGAGTTAATAACGTCGAACACGCCGTCATAAGCGACCAGTCGCGACGCTATCTCGGTTGCCGCCCGTTCCAGCGATTCGATATTGTCGCCATTAAGCTGAAAACTGATCGGCGATCCGCCTCCGAGCGGAAAACCGAACGTGAAGGTCAGGTCCTTGATCGCCGGGACTTCACCAATACCTTCACGCCACGCGGCCATCACATCGTTTGCGTCGAAGTCGCGCTCAACGTCCCTGGGCAGTTCTGCAAACAACTGGCCGCTCGATCGCCCGGCGCCGAAGGCGGCGATCACGCGAGCGTAAGGCGGCAGGTCCGGGTTTGCCGCGTTGTAGTCGTCGTTCAGGGTCTGAAGCACGTTCTCGACATGCAGGATGACACGGTCGCGTTCTTCCTGTGGCGTTCCGTCACGCATCTGTACATTTACACGGATGAACTCGCCGGCGACCTCGGGGAACACGACCAGGCGGACTTTACCGCCTGCAACGATGCCGATGGAGATAATCAGTACAGCGACAAATGTCGCCAGGGTCACGCCACGGTTGTCGACCGCGACGCCCAGCGCCGGTCGATACAGCTTGTCGATGACGTAGTGCAATCCATGCTGGACACGACGGTTGATCCGCAGGAAAAACCTCGGCACGACTTCGCGGAGTGGAATCTTGCGCTGCGGGTGGAACAGGTCGTCCTCGTCAACTTCCGGAAATTTTGTTGCTGCGAGGTGAGCCGGCAGGATGAGCTTGGATTCGACCAACGAAAACAGCAGGCAGAGCATCACAACGATCGACATCGCTTCAAAGAACGGACCGCCGGCGCCGCCGATGAACAACAGCGGTGCGAAGGCGGCAATCGTCGTCAGCACACCAAACGTCGCGGGCACTGCCACGCGATGTGCGCCTCGAATCACGTTTGTCGTGGAGTGTCCGTCTTTTCGTATCGTTGTGTAGATACTCTCGCCGATGATGATCGCGTCATCGACCACGATGCCTAGCACCATGATGAAACCGAACAAGCTGAGCATGTTGATCGTCACCGGCGTCGGCGTGTACGGCATCAGCCAGAGCGCACCGAGGAACGTCACGGGAATGCCGATGACGACCCAGAATGCGACCTTCGCTCTCAGGAACAGCGCCAGCATCAGGAACACCAGCAAGGCGCCGTAGAACATGTTCTTGAGCATCATGTCCAGGCGATCCTGCAGGTACGGCGATCGATTGCCCCAGATTTCGAGATCCACGCCCTCTGGCAGCGTTGCCGATTTCCGCTCGACGTACTCACGGACTTCGCGCGAGGTCTCAAGTTCGTTGATTCGATCGCTGGTCAGGACCTGGACCGACGTGGACGGACGACCATTAAAGCGAGCCAGCAGGTTGTCCTCGACAAATCCGTCGTCGATCGTCGCGATGTCGGACAACGTCAGTCGCGTACCGTCCCCGAATGTACGCAGAACGATCTCGCCAAATTCCACACCGGTGTAGGCCTGCCCGATCGTACGCAGCAGAATATCGCCGCCGCTTGCGTTGATCGTGCCACCCGGGAGATCGACGGAAGAGTTCCTGACTGCCTGGGAGACTTCGGACATTGTCAGGTCGTACTGACGAAGCGCCTGCTCTGAAACTTCGATACTGATCTCAAACGCGCGATCGCCGAGGTAATTCACCTCGCTGACGTCCGGCAGGTTGACCAGTTCGTCGCCGATCTGCTGTGCGAGCATCTTGCGACTGTATTCGTCGATGTCGCCGTACACGGCGATAAACAGCACCTGGTTGGGGATTTCCTGTTTGTAAATGACCGGCTTCTCGGTCAGGCCGGGAAAGGTGGAAATTGCATCGACCCGAGTTTTGACTTCGTTCAGGATTTCATCGATGTCCTGGTCTTCCCGAACCTCTACCGTGACGGTTCCGATACCTTCCGCGGAGACCGAGCGAATGTCCTCGATGCCGTCGATATCCTGTACCGCTTCCTCGATCTTGATTACGACGCCTTCCTCGACCTCCTGCGGTGCGGCACCGAGATACGGCACGCGGACCTGCACGTTGTTGACGTCAAAATCCGGCAGCGTTCGCTTCTGGATGCTGAATGCTGAAACCGTTCCTGCTGCGATGATGATGAACATCAGCAGGTTGGCGGCAACGTGGTTTTGCGTAAACCAGGCGATGATGCCTTTTTGCTCGGGCGCCGACATCAGGAGTCTTCCTCGTTCGCCAGTCCGGGCGTCGAGGCGTCACTGTCTGCGGTTCGCACCCGCGTGCCGTTGACGGGCGACTCCAGCGCCGTGGTGATGATCTCATCACCGTCTGCCGCCCCGGCACCGATGTAGGCGTAGTCCGCATCGGCGCGGATGATCATCACCTCACGAATGCGCAAACGGCTTTCCTGGTCGCGGAACATCAACTGGTTCGAGCCGCGAACGGCGGAACGCGGCACGCGCAGGATGTCCTGTGCTGAGGTGCCGGCGACTTCCGCGCTGACGAAGGTCCCGACCGGAATGGGCACAGCGTTCGACTTCAGCGCGTAGGGATCAACGATCTCCGCGACGACGTAGGTTACGCGGCTGCTCTCGTCGACGACGCCTTCGGATCGCACAAGGCTAGCTTCCCAGGAACGCAGTTCGCCCCGCTGAACCGACGTCAGCGTGACCGCGGGAGCATCATCGGACTCTCCCGGCAATTCGACGAACGCCAGGTCCCGGTCCGTCAGGGCCAGCCGTACTTCAGCGACATCGGTCGCAAAGGTGATGCCAAGACGCGTGCCCGGGTTCACGAACTGGCCGAGGTCAGCTTCTTTGGCTCGCACGAGTCCGTCGTAGGGCAAACGGATGAACGTGCGCTCGAGGTTTCGGTTCGCGAGAACCAGTTCCGCCTCGGCGCTGGCCAGCGCGGCGGCGGCCGACGCGTACTCCGATTCGGCACGGAATCCCTGCGTACGCAGTTTGCTGGCACCGTCGAACTCGATCTGGCGCTGGGCAAGGACGGCCTCGGCCTGTCGCACCGCCACTTCGTAGTTGGTCGGGTCAATGCGCATGAGCACGTCACCCGCGTTGAAAAGGCCACCTGCGACGAACTTCGGCGAAATCGCTGTGATCGTGCCTGAAACTTCGGCGCTCAACACGGTTTGCGTCCTCGGACGGACCGTGCCCTGGCTGCTGACGCCGAACTCGGCGTTAACCCGTTCCAGCCGAACGGTTTCCACGAGCAGGTCGGTCGAGACATTGTCACGCTTGGGCGGCTCCGGCCGTGTCGCCGTGAGTGTCATGAAGACGATCACGGACGAGAGCAGGATTCCGGTAATCAGCGCGATTCGCAGTAGCTTACGTAGCATCAGGTGGACCTTCGGAAATTTCGCGTATTCTCAAGGATTTGACCGCCTATTGCAGCGATTTCTTCGAATAGCTACGGGTTGTTACAAGCACACGCTAACTGTCTGTTTTGTGACATAAACCCGCGAAATCGCCCGTCGCAGCCGCCAAACTCGCCCTTTATCGGGATTTACCAGCCAGAAAAGGTAGCTGCGGGCTATTCAATGAGCGAATACCAAAAACACTTTGGTCTGCAACATTCTGTTTTTAAGAATAAAAACGGTGCTGACTTCTTTTTTGCCAGCGACCAGCTGAAGCAGGTCGTTGCGCTGTTTGCGCAGGCGTTACAAACGCACAATCCGTCAGTTGCGGTCGCAGGACCGGCTGGCTGCGGCAAGTCCGTGGCGGTCGCCTGCGCGCTGACGTTGCTCCCGGGCGAATTCGTCATCGCCAAGGTCGGACGCACGAAACTGGACGCCGACGAGATCGTTGACCAGGTTCTTCGAGAGCTGGGCGTCAGCGATCTTCAAGGCGGAACGCTGAAGAAACTCGGTTTTCTCAAGGACAAGGTCTGCCAGCTGCGTGCAGAGAGCAAGCGCCTCGTCATTATTGTTGAGGACGGTGCCGAAACGGGCGACGACACCCTCACTGACATTGACGTATTGTGCAGCAGCGAAGCCGGCATCGCGATGGTCATCTGCGGCGATGAGAAGCTGCCGGAACTGATGAACCGGGACACCCTGTCGCAAGTTCGCACGCGCCTGACCGGCACGGCTGAAATGGGACCGCTGGCGGTCGATGAACTGGAGTCCTTCGTTAAAGCGGCTGTTACCCAGGCAGGTGGCAACTTCGAGTCCCTGTTCAGCAAAGACTACCCGGGGCTGCTGCATATTCTCAGTTGCGGCATCCTGCGCGATGCCCACAATCTCACGGAAGCCAGCCTCGCGGCGTCAGCGGCAATCGGCGAGAAGAAAGTCAGCTGTGCCACGCTGGCCGACGTTGCGCGCGACCAGTTTGGCATCACGACCGAAATCCCGGTGCACCGGGCGCAAGCTGCACCCGCACCGTCCGAACCGTCGAAACAGGCGGCTCCGGCTGATGACGATTTTGAAATTCCGGACCTGATCCAGGACACCCAGCCCGAGATGAAGGCGCTCGACCCGCGATCGATGGACGAGCCGGAAGAAGACCGTACACCGACGCTGGCCGAGATTGCCGCGGAACTGGACGACGATCACGAGCAACTGCCTGACCTCAAGGAACTGACCGCGGAATTTGCGGCTGTTTCCCAGATGCTGGAAGCGCTCGAGATCGATGAGAATCCGTCTGACGAGCCCGCTTCGGCCCCGGTCGGCGAGATGCCTGTCCTTGCAGCGCCGGTTGAGGAAGTCGTAACCGTCAAGGAGCCCGTAGTCGAGCAGCCTGTCGCAGAGGAACCGGTTGCAGAGGAACCGGTCGCTGTAGAACCGGTCGCAGTTGAACCGGTCGCACAGGACCCGGCCGTTGAGTTGCCGGTTATCGAAGAAACGCACGCCGAGACATTGACTGACGTGGCGGAGCCGATGGAGCCGCCCGCGCCGCCTGCAACCGAGACGGTCACAGACATCGTGGAGACTATCGAACCGGCCGTCGCAGAGGCACAGCCAGAGCTGGCGCCTGAGGACGTTCCCGCCTGGGATCGGGATCCGACCCTTGCCGAGCTTCGTCCGGACCTCGACGCCCTGGAACTCGCGCTTCACGAAGATGTGGACGAAGAAGCGCTCGTCGCCGAGCAGGAGCCGGTGGTCGAAGAGCCGGAAGAAGAGCCCGAACCGGTGGTCATGCCCGAGATAACGCTGGATGATTCGATCCAGGAGAAAGTCGACCGGGAGTCGGCGGAGCTCACTGCTGCACGCGCGGCCGAAGGCGACGACACGGAGGCGGAAGAAGACGATCCGTCAGGACCGAGTGACACTGAAGTCCATCGCATGATGGAGGACCTCTCCAAGGCAAGTTCGCTCGAAGACATGGATGACAAGCTTGCTGAGACCTTGTTTGGCGACGAGATCAACATGGTCGCCTCCCAGGTCCTGAAGGTCGCAAGAGAGAAATTCGAAGCCGAAGAACAGGACTCCAAGGCCGCTGAGCCGATGGAGCTCAGTCTCGAGCAGACAGGTGAAAGCAAAACGCTGTCGCAGGAGCCCGCAGAGACCGAGGACGACCTGCGTAAGCAATTCGAGGACACCTGGGGCGAAGTACCCGGTGAGGCCGAGACCATTGACCTGAAGGGCAATCAGCCGAAAGCAGGCCTGGACTCTTCGGCGTCGCAGAGACTGGCAACGCTTCGCGCCCTCAACGCGAATCTTGGCAAACCGATGCCCCCGACGGGCAGCGGACAGCCGGATGAGACGCCGTCGGAGGCGACCAAGGTCAAAAAGAAGACGCCGAAGCCCGCGCCCGTTCCTATCGAGGACCAGATCGATATATCCATGACGGCGACGTTCAAGGCGCTAAAAATCGATCCGGAAGCCATGGCACAACAGGAAGAAGAGCAGGAAACCGAGAAGAAAGGCTTCTTCAGCCGCTTCCGCAAGAAAGGCTGATCCCTTACTCCAGCTCGCGCTCGACGTAGCGAATCACCTGCCGCTCAAGCATCGCGAGCGGCATCGCACCGTTTACGAGCAGCGCGTCGTGAAAGGTCCGGATGTCGAAGCGATCTCCCAGGGCATCCTCCGCATAGGCTCTCAACTCGCGAATCTTGATTTCCCCCAGCTTGTAGGACAAGGCCTGCCCGGGCCAGGAAATATAGCGATCCACTTCGGCACGGATGTTCCCCTTCGACAGCGAGGTGTTGTCGGCGAGAAACGCCTGTGCCTTCTCCCGTGACCAGCCTTTCGCGTGCAGGCCGGTGTCGATAACAAGGCGGCATGCGCGCCACATCTCGTAGCTCAGTCGGCCGAAGCGCTCGTAGTCGTCGCGGTAGATGCCCATCTCCTCCCCGAGAAACTCCGCGTACAGCGCCCAGCCCTCGCCGTAGGCACTGAAGTACAGCGATTTCCGGAAGTCCGGGGCACCCGGGATTTCGAGCGACAGCGCGCTCTGGTGATGATGGCCCGGCACCGCCTCATGCAGTGTCAGCGCCGCAATCTCGTAGAGGGGCCGCTGGTCCAGTGCATAGGTATTGACCCAGTACTCGCCTCCCCGGCTGCCGCCCGGTGGCGCGCCGCGATACGCCCCGGTTGTGTAGTTAGGGGCGATCTCATCAGGGACCGCAACCACACCGTAACTCTGCCTCGGCAAGGTGGCGAAGAATCCCGGCATGACATGATCAATCCGCTTCGCGATCCACGCGGTTTCCTTGAGCAGCTCTTCGGCCGACGTGGCGTAAAACCGGGGGTCGGTCCGCATGAACTCCGTAAATGCCTTGAAGTCTCCGTCGAAGTCAACGCGTTCGATGATGGCCTCCATCTCGGCGCGGATTCGAGCGACTTCTTTAAGGCCTATGGCGTGAATCTCGTCACTGCTCGTGTCTGTCAGTGTCGTGTAGCGTCGAATCTGGTGGGCGTAAAATGCCTTGCCGTCAGGCAACGCCTCCGCACCCAGTGTCTCCGACGCCGTGTACTCGTTCTCGAGGAATTCGGCGACGGCAGCGAACGCCGGCATCACGCTGTTTTCGATGGCCTTGCGACCACGGCTTCGCAGCGACTCCCTCTCACCTGCCGGAATGCGATCGTTGATGTTCTCGAACGGGCTGAAAAAGCTGCTTTGATCGGCGCTGTCTTTCACCTGTGCCCTGACCGCCGGCAACACACCGTCGATGACAATCTGCGGCAACACGAATCCGTCCGCCGCGCCCCGCCGCATGTTCTCCACGTTTTCATCAAAGTAGCGCGGAATATCGTTCAGCCGGGCGATGTAGTCCTCGTAGTGTTGCGCCTCGTTTGTCGCAATGCCATCGCTCGCCGAGATGGCCGCCATGAAAAAACCCCAGAAGGTGTTGAACGGGATACGCGACAGATCCAGCTCGTAGGCTCCAATGGAATCCTCGAGAATCCACTCGAGCAATTCGCCATTGACGCGTTCGTTGTCGTCCCACGCGTCGGAATCGAGGCGCCTCAGGCGATCGAGAAAACCACGCTCGGACTGCAGGCGTCTCGAACGACTCTCGTCGTCGACACTGGCCAGCCTGTCGCTCCCGGTCTTTACACCCGCGCGCTTGGCAGCCAGGGGGAACTCGTCGAGGTAATACGCCCAGTAATCGTCAATCACCGATTCCAGCGTATCCGCCTGCAACGGCGTCGCTACGAGCATAAGCGTGAGCATCAGCATTCGCATAGTGTTTTTCTCTGTCGATCCGACGCAAATTATAGGGCGGGAGAGCGTCGATAGGTAAACACCGCAGCACCCGTGGTGAGCTACCTATGGTTGAAAAAACGGGCCAGGAGTACGGTGATATAAGGCACAAATTGTATGAGGGGGGACCTCTATGAGTAACACTATTCTCGCGGTCATCGAACTCGAAAACTATCCGGAACTCGTTGCAGAACGCGCCGCCTGGCTCGCCCGGCAAACCGGTTCCGAGTTGAAACTCCTGATGAGTGAGAGTCACGCTGGCCCACTACTGAACAGCTTCATCATCATCGACGAAGCCGCGGCACTCGCAGAGGAACTGCGGGCTATGGACAAGCAGGGGCTCGAAGAGCTTCGTGACAAGGTCCGCGGTGACGATCTCAAGGTCACGACACAGTATGACCAGGACACATCCATGGCGGAGAGTATTCTCAATGCCGCGCATGAGCTTGATCCGCAGTACGTCGTCAAAGGTACGCATTACCATCGCCCGTCCGAGCGGGCGAGTATGTCGGACCTCGACTGGCAATTGATCCGCAAGCTCAGCCAGCCGCTCTGGTTCGTGAAGCCGCACGCGATGTCGGCAACACCGACTGTCATCGCCGCCGTCGACCCGACGCACGCCAACGACAAGCCGGCGACGCTCGACCAGGGAATTATCGATCAGGCCAGGCGCTTCACAACGACCGATGGATCCCGGCTCCTGCTGCTGCACACCTATCAGCGGCTGACCGAGATAGGACATCGGGCCATGTGGACGATGAAACCGGTCAAGCTGCCGATCGACGAGCTTGACGAGAAGATGCGTAGCGAACATCGCGCACTGTTGGACAACCTGGCCAGTGCGAACGGTATAGCCCCGGACGATGTACATCAGCTGCCCGGCCGGCCCAACGAAATTCTGCCGACCTTCAGCCGTACACACTCAGCGGACCTGGTCATCATGGGAGCCTTGTCGCGCTCACCGATGAAACGACGCATGGTCGGCGACACGGCGCAGCGCACGCTCGACCATATCGAATGCGATGTGTTGATCATCCACCCGGATGACAGCGCTGTGACGGGACAACAGGCTGCATAACGAAGAGCCCGGGACGCGATCGCGTCCCGGGCTCCAGATTACGACCCGGATCGACGCAACCGCGGCAGACGCTCTTTAAAGCGATTAAACCGTGGTTTGCCCGGCGCTGGCGCGGGTAGAACCCCGCTGACTGACTGAACTCGTTGTTCAGAAGACCTCTTCGAGAAAATTCCGCATTGCCTGAAAGGCCCGCAACGTCGCTGTTTCACTAAACAACATACCGCCGTCCGCGTCTGCGGCATTCGGATTGGTAAATGCGTGGACGGTGCCGCCGTACGCGTGCAGTTGCCAGTCAGCACCCAGTCCGCTCATCTCGCCTGCAAAGGCGAGCGCGTTGTCCGGTGTTGCCAGCGGATCGTCCCAGCCGTGCAGCGCCAGTACTTTCGCCGTGACATCGCCCGGGGGCAGATCCGGCGCACCGAGCAGTCCGTGAAAACTCACGACGCCACGAATATCCGCACCGCTGCGCGCCACGTCGAGCGCACACAGCCCGCCAAAACAGAATCCGATCACGGCAATTCGCGTCTCATCCACTTCCGGCTGCGCACGCAGGCACTCGATACTGGCCTTCAGGCGCCGTAACAGCAGAGCGCGGTCGTCCAGCATTGGCTGCAACAACGCGGCATTCTCCTCCGGCGTGCTGCCGCGAACACCCTTGCCAAAGACGTCCGCCGCCAATGCCGCATACCCAAGCTCCGATAGAGAACGCGCGATGTTGTTTTCGAAGTCGCCCTGTCCTGCCCAGGTGTGGCAGACCAGCACGCCGGGTGCGCCTGCCGACAACTCACTGGCGAAGAAACCTTCCAGCGCTGTATCGTTCTCTGAGTATTCAATCGTACGAGTCGTCATTGCTCACTCCTCATTTTCGTGTCACGACATAGACTTCGTAACGGCCACTCGGACCGATGGTCCACGAGGCGATGGTCCCGGTGATACTGACGACGATCGCTCCAAAAAGTGCCGCCCAGAAACCCGACACAGCGAAACCGTCCAGTAAAGCGGCCGCCAGGCCGAACATGGCAGCGTTAAGGATGAGCAGGAACAGGCCCAGCGTCACAATGGTCAGGGGCAGCGTCAGCAGCCAGGCGATCGGTCGAACAACACTATTGACCAGGCCAAGAACGATGGCAGCGAGAATGAAGTTGCCGAGCCCTTCAATAGTCACACCGGGCACGAGTGCCGAGGCTACGACCAGCCCCAGCATGATAATCAATACCCTGACGACGATTCCCTGCATATCACCCCCCTCAACGCAGCTCCGGGAGTATGACGGATAGAACCGACGCTGGCCAAGCGCCGGCTAACCGACTGGAAGTGCAGCCGGCCTCGCGTGTGGGCGGACGACGTGCATCTGGATGACGCCGGTGGACCTTTCGATGAAAGCGCCTTCGCAGTAACACAGGTAGTAATGCCACATACGTATGAACTCGTCCGAGAATCCCTGTGCTCGCACAGCTTCAATTTTCTCAAAAAAGCGCTCTCGCCAGTGACGCAAGGTTGATGCGTAGTGCGGTCCGATGTCTTCGATATTCAGGATTCGCATGTCGGTGACGCGTGTCAGTGTCTCGGACATCGCCGTGACCGATGTCAGGCAGCCACCCGGGAAAATATACCGCTTGATGAAATCGACACTCTTCGTATACCGCTTGTAGTGCTGGTCGGCGATGTTGATCGCCTGGATCAGCATCTGACCGTCTGACTTCAGCAGCGATGCGCACTTCCTGAAGAAGGTATCGTGGAATTCATGGCCTACCGCTTCGATCATCTCGATAGACACCAGCTTGTCGTATTCACCATCCAGCTTTCGGTAGTCCTCAAGCTTCAGGGTTATACGGTCGTCGAGACCTGCCTCTTTGACTGAACGCTGGGCCCACTCGTACTGCTCTCTCGAAATCGTCGTCGTGGTTACGCGGCAGCCATAGTGCTTGGCAGCGTGCATCGCAAACCCGCCCCAGCCGGTCCCGATCTCAACCACATGATCGTCCGGCTTCAGCTCCAGCTGCTGGCAGATCTTGTCGAGCTTGCGGATAGACGCTTCTTCGAGTGACGACTGTGGCGACTCGAAGAAAGCACTCGAGTACATCATGGTCGGATCGAGCCAGAGGCTGTAAAAGTCATTGCCGAGGTCATAGTGCGCGGCGATATTGCGGCGACTGCCCTCTTCCGTGTTGCGGTTCAGCCAGTGAAACAGCTTCTGGAACGGCCGGGTCAGCCAGGCAGCGCCACTGTCCATGCCTTCCAAAACTTCTCGGTTCTTGAGCAGGATCCGGACCAGGGATGTCAGGTCTGTACAGCTCCAGTGCTTGTGCATGAAGGCTTCACCCGCACCGATGGTCCCGGCAAAGGCAACGTCCGAGAAGAACCGCGGATCATGAACCTCGATGTGCGCCGCTACCGGAAAATCAGGCGTCAACCGCCCGAAGACTTCCGTGCGTCCGTTCTCAGTGAACTTGAGTTCCCCATAGGTAAACTCCCTGAGACGGGCACGGACGACTTTACGGGCAAGATTGTCCAGCCCTGTCGGTTTGCGAGATCCTTCAAGGAATTCTCGAGAGTCGATGGATTCTGTTCTCATTGTTGTGATACCACGATTTTTTTGCCCGGATGAGAGTGGAACGGCGTCCGCTTCAACCAGAGTTTAAGGGCTTCCCAGTAAATTGCGCCAACGACCTTTAACGTCATCAACGGAAACGAAACGAGTACACGCGCGAGTGCGCCGCCCGTGATTTCACGACGCGTCACCGCGAACGACGCATCGAAAATCCGCTCGCCTTCACGGTAGTTCGCCATGAAGACCGTCAGGCGCTCTGCCGGCTCTGAAAAACACCAGTCGTAATCGATGTCCATCGGCATGAACGGCGAAACGTGCATTTTCTTTGACGGCTGGAATCGTTTGATCTTGCTGTCGGATATGTTCGCCGACTCCGGCAGCACGTAGATATCCTGCTCACCCCATGGCGTGTTGTTCACTTCAGCAACAATGGTCCTGACGGTTTCGCCGTCTTCATCGTAGCAGTAGTAAAAACTCACAGGATTAAAGCAAAAGCCGAAGTAGCTGAGATGTGTCAACAGCCGAATCGGGCCGTTCGGACGCTCGCCGGTTTCGACTTCGACCAGGTTACGTACCGCTGTATCCAGGGGTACGTCCGCGTCACCGAGGTGATCCTCCCGGCGGAAACGTGCCAGGGCCGGCCCGGATGTCGACCAGAACCAGCGTCCGCGAAAGGCCGTCTCGAGCTCGGCGAGATCGAGATACATGAAGAACAGTCGGTAGCGAAACTTGTGCGGTTTCGGCGTGCGGCGACTGTGCTTAACCTGCCCTTCGTAGATACAGCTCTTCATC
>CAZSIQ010000053.1:0-21843 GCA_964606915.1 uncultured Woeseiaceae bacterium
GAAGCGTTTCCATCAGCGGGAAACGATCGTCAATCCATTTGATCACGCCGCCGGATTCCTGTCCGACTTCCGCTTGTGCTTTCGCCATTACGCTGCTCCTGTGTCCTGACCGATGATGATCAGGTCGTCACGGACGAATCGATGCGGGGGAACCTTGAGGTTGGTCTGCGCCGGGACGCCTGCGAAAACGCGGCCGGCGAGGTCAAACTTGGAGCCGTGGCACGGGCAGAAGAAGCCGCCGTACCAGTCTTCGGCCGGACGTACCGGGAAGTCGGTGATCGGCGCGCAGCCCAGGTGCGTGCAGACGCCCTCAATCACGAGGTACTCACTGCGCACGGAACGCGTGTCGTTGACGGCGTAATCCGGCTGCTGGTCAGCCACCTCGGAATTCGGGTCACGAAGGTTCGGCACGTTGTCCGCAAGGCGAGACAGCATCTCTTCCGAACGACGCAGGACGAAAACCACCTTGCCGCGCCAGATGACGCGGAGCATCTCGCCCGGCTGCATCGCACCGACCGGTACCTCGACCGGCGCACCGGCCGCCTGGGCGCGCATGCTCGGCTTCAGCGAAGAGATAAAGGGCACAGCAAACATGGCCGCGCCGGCAACACCGGTCACGGTCGTCGCCACGCTCAAAAAGTGCCGACGGTTGTTGTCAACTTTATCAGCAGCGTTATCGGTCATCGGTAACTCCTACGCACCGTGTTTTCATATGTGTCTGAAACTCAGATCTGGAAGATGCTGGCGGTGTTCAGCGGGGACGTGGCCGTCGTTTCGGCGCCGGTCCAGGCTGGACGCTCAGGCTTCGTAAGTGCCGTTGCCAGCTGAAAAAATTATATTTGCAGCGGTCCCGGTTTGTCGTCAGGATGACGGTTCTGACCGGCATGGGCGCCAAACCGGGCGTAGTATACACATGCGCTCAAAGCATTGGCCAGACAGTCACCAGTATTCATAACAACTTGAAACAGATACAGACCTTGGCCGGTATCAAGTCCGCAATCCTCTTTCTCCTTCAGTCCGTGGTGGTCGGCCTTGCGGCGGCTTTCCTCGTTGTATTGCTGCGGCCCGACCTGCTGTCGCTGGTCAATAGCGACGCGGGCGCACCGCGGTCGAGCTACGCCGATGCCGTGGACAAAAGCGCACCTGCGGTTGCCAACGTTTACACGGAGCGACTCGTAGAGCACCTGACCGGCGACGGTTCGCAGCCGAATTTCCTCGTCAATACAGGCTTGGCATCGGCCGTCATCGTCGATCCTGAAGGCTATCTGGTAACGAATTATCACGTTATCGCCGAAGCGGAGAGCGTTCGTATCCAGCTGAGCGACGGTCGTGTCGCGGTTCCAACGACGGTCGGCGTGGATCCGGAAACGGATATCGCGGTGCTCAAGGTCGAACTCGACGACCTGCCCGCCATCACGATGGGCTCATCACAAGACCTGAGGATCGGCGACGTCGTCCTCGCTATCGGCAATCCTTACGGGCTGAGCAAGTCGGTCACCCAGGGCATTGTCAGCGCGACCGGCCGAGGCCTCCTGAATCTCGCGACCTTCGAAAACTTCATCCAGACGGACGCCGCCATCAACACCGGCAATTCCGGCGGCGCGCTGGTCAATACGCGCGGCGAACTGGTTGGTCTCAACACCGCCGTTCTCGTTCAGGACACGAGCACCGAGGGCATCAGTTTTGCGATACCCGTGGACCTGGTGCGCGGCGTCGTTGACGAGATCCGCCGTAACGGGCGCGTCGTTCGCGGCTACATGGGCCTGGAACCCAGCGACCTGACGCGGGCGGAACGCGACTTGCTGGGGCTGGAGAGCAACCGGGGAATCATGCTGGTCGAAGTCTATGAAGGCGGGCCGGCAGATCGCGCCAACCTGCGTCCGGGCGACGTCATACTGTCAATCAACAATCGCCCGATTCAGTCGCGGCGCCAGGCACAACTGATCGTCGGCGGCACACAGCCCGGCGACGAGGTGGATCTCGTGGTCTGGCGCGACGGCCAGGAGTACCAGACCCGCGTCACCGCCGGCGACCGCCCGGAAGAAACGCCGACGCCGTAGCGGTGACGAGCTGGCGAACGGAGTCCGGGCATCAGCCCGGGCGAACGATGGCGGCGCCCGGATGGCGCCTTCGCAGCCTGCCTAGCTGACCCTGCCGATGGTCGCCCCGACCCCGCGGAACTTCTCTTCGATTCGCTCGTAGCCGCGGTCGACGTGGTAGATACGATCCACCAGCGTTTCGCCTTCGGCTGCCATTGCGGCAAGCACGAGGCCGGCTGACGCACGCAGGTCCGTCGCCATGACCGGCGCGGCAGACAGTGAGTCCACGCCCCGGATAATGGCCGTATTGCCCTGCAACTGGATATCCGCACCCATTCGCTGCAGCTCCAGGACGTGCTGGAAGCGGTTCTCGAACACGGTCTCGGTGATCGTGCCAACCCCGTTCGCCACCGCGTTGAGTGCGCAGAACTGGGCCTGCATGTCGGTCGGGAATGCCGGGTACGGCGCCGTCGTAATATCCACGGCCTCCGGACGCGTCCCGCGCATGTCGAGTTCGATCCAGTCTTCACCGGTTTCGATGCTGGCGCCCGCTTCGGCCAGCTTGATGAGGACAGCCTCGAGCGTATCCGGTCGCGTTCCGGTGGTACGAATTCGTCCGCCCGTCATCGCGGCGCCGACCAGGTAGGTCCCGGTTTCGATGCGATCCGGCAGGACGTGGTGGGATCCGCCGCCGAGTCGCTCGACACCTTGCACGGTAATCGTGCTGCTGCCGGCACCCTCGATGTTTGCGCCCAGCGCCACGAGGAATTCGGCGAGGTCGATAACCTCCGGCTCACGGGCCGCATTCTCCAGCACCGTTTCGCCGTCAGCCAGAACGGCGGCCATGAGGAGATTCTCGGTGCCCGTTACCGTTACGGTGTCGAAAACGATATGTGCGCCCCTGAGCCTGTCGGCGCGCGCCTTGATAAAGCCGTTTTCCACCGTCACCTCGGCGCCCATCGCCTGTAGCCCGGCCACGTGCAGGTTGACCGGCCGCGCGCCGATGGCACAACCGCCGGGCAGGGATACGTCGGCCTCGCCGAACCGCGCCACCAGCGGGCCGAGCACGAGGATAGACGCACGCATGGTCTTGACGAGTTCGTAGGGAGCAACGTGGTTGTTGATCTGCGTTGCGTCGACCTCCACGTTCAGCTTGTCGTCAATCGTGACGACAGCGCCGAGCGTCTGCAGCAACGCAATGGTCGTGGCGACATCCTTCAATTGCGGCACGTTACTGATCGTAACCGGTTCGGTCGCCAGCAGGGTCGACGCCAGAATAGGCAGGGCGGCGTTTTTCGCGCCGGAGATCGCGACGGTGCCGGATAGCGTGGCGTCGCCCTTGATCAGCAGCTTGTCCAAGTTAGTCCTGTCCGGCCTCGGCGGGCGTCATGGCCTTGATAGACAACGCATGGATTTCGTTACCCATCAGGCTGCCAAGGGTTGCATAGACCATCTGGTGGCGGGCCAGCGGGCGTTTGCCTTCAAAATCCGCGCTGATGACCACCGCCTCGAAATGCGTATTGTCGTCACTCATCACACGCACGTCTGAGCCGCCCAGACCGTCGCGTATCAGTTGTTCGATGTTTTCCGGCTGCATGAGTCGTCCGTAGGGGTAAATCAGGGGCGCGAAGTGTACCCGCAAATTGGGGGGGCTTCACTTGCCCCGGTTCGTGTATGATACGCGCCCCGCCGCGAAGCAGGCTCCACGGCACCCGCCCGGAACCTCAATGTGGCAGCTTTTTGCGCGCAGGATGCTGTTTAGCTCATTCGAAATCATAGCTGGCCTGGCCATGCTCATCTGGGGAGCCGACCGCTTCGTGCACGGCGCTTCAGCTGCCGCCAGGAATTTCGGTGTAGCCCCCATCCTGATCGGCCTGACCATTGTTGCGTTTGCGACCTCGGCGCCGGAAATCCTGGTCTCCGCCGTGGCTGCCGGCCGTGGCGAGGGCGGCCTCGCGTTGGGTAACGCGATCGGTTCCAACATATGTAATATCGGTCTTGTGCTCGGCGCAGTCGCGATGGTGCGGTCGATCGAATTACGGTCGGCGACGCTGCGCCGGGAAATGTCTGCACTGCTCGCTGTCTCCCTGCTGACGGTGTCGCTGTTTCTCGATTCCTACCTGTCCCGGGTAGACGGCCTCGTCATGCTGACCGGGCTCGTCATCGTCATGATCTGGCTGGCCAAGCTGGGTATGAAGTCTTCGGCCAACGATCCGCTGAAGGACGACTACGAGGCCGAAATACCGCTGAACGTCAGCACGAAGATGGCCGTGGTCTGGTTCCTCGTCGGTCTGAGCGCCCTGCTGCTCGGTGCCGAGCTGCTGGTCGATGGCGCGATCAACGTGGCTACCGAGTTTGGTATCAGCGACGTCGTCATCGGCATTACGCTGGTTGCGCTGGGCACCAGCCTGCCGGAGCTCGCCGTATCGCTGATCAGCGCCATGAAGAAGGAGTTCGGCCTGGCCATCGGCAATATCGTCGGTTCCAACATCTTCAACCTGTTGGCCGTGATCGGTGTCGCAGCCGCTATCGACCCGCACAACCTGGCGCCTTCCGTGCTGTCGCTGCACGTGTTCGTCATGGTCGCGTTCACGCTTGTGCTGTTCGCCATGACCTATGACTACGACGGCAAGTCCGAGCTATCCCGCGTCGAGGGCGGCGCACTGTTCAGCGCCTACATCGCGTACTTTGGCTACGTCGCGGTGACAAACGTATAATTCCGGCTTTCCGCCACGAGTCCATCTGTTGCAAAACAAGCTCGACGATGACGAACTGAAGCGTCTCGCCGCACGGGTTCTCGATATCGAAGCCAGCGCGGTCAGCCGCCTGCGTGATCGTATGGACGACAACTTTGTCGCCGCCTGTCGACTGTGCGCGGGTGTCGAGGGGCGCGTTGTCGTGACCGGCATGGGCAAATCCGGTCACATCGCAACGAAGATCGCAGCGACGCTGGCGAGCACCGGCACACCGGCGTTTTTCATGCACCCTGCCGAGGCCAGCCACGGCGACCTGGGCATGATCACCAGCAATGACCTGCTGCTGGCTATCTCTTACTCGGGCGAGACGGACGAGGTTGTCACGATACTCCCGCTGGTCAAGCGTATGGGCGCAAAGCTGATCTCGATGACCGGAAAGCCAACATCGACGCTTGCGCGTGCGGCCGACATCCACCTCGATGTGTCCGTCGAGGAGGAAGCCTGCCCGCTCAACCTGGCGCCCACGGCAAGCACGACCGCCACGCTCGCGATGGGCGATGCGCTCGCGGTTTCACTGCTGGAGAACCGTGGCTTCACCGCAGAGGATTTCGCCCTCTCGCATCCCAGCGGCAGCCTGGGCAAGCGCCTGCTGCTCCGGGTAAGCGACATCATGCACAGCGGTGACGATGTGCCGGCCGTGCTGCCGGACGTGCCGTTGCGGGACGGCCTGGTCGAGATGACCCGGAAGGGTCTGGGCATGACGGCGGTTGTCGACGGTGACGGCCGGATCATGGGAATCTTCACCGATGGTGACCTGCGCCGCATACTCGATGACGGCATCGACGTTCACGAAACGACCATGCGAGACGTGATGCACGAAGGATCCAAGACCATCTCGCCGGAAACTCTGGCGGTCGAAGCTGTCCATAGGCTGGAGGAGCACAAGATTACGTCGCTGCTGGTGGCTGAAGACGACAACACCCTGCAGGGCGCTCTGAACATCCACGATCTTTTCCGCGCAGGCATCATGTGATTAAACCGAGGGAACAGCTCAGGGACACACAACTCGTCGGCTTCGACGTCGACGGTGTGTTTACCGACGGGCGCTTCTACCTGTCCGACGAAGGCGTCGAAACGAAGGCGTTTTCAACCCAGGACGGCTACGGTGTTCGTCAGCTGCTGAAAGCCGGCATCCATGTCGCGATCATCAGCGGGCGAAAATCCCGGGCTGTTGAACTGCGCATGAAAGAACTTGGCGTCGAGCACGTCTACCTTGGAAGTTCGGACAAGATGGCGGTGTTCGATGAACTCACCGGCAATCTGGGCGTGTCACCGGAACACTCGGTGTATGTCGGGGACGACATTCCTGACCTGCCGCTGCTCACCAAGGTTGGCTTCTCCATCGCCGTCGCCAACGCCGTTCGGGCAATTCGCGAATACTGTGACTACACAACCGAACTGCCCGGCGGGAACGGCGCGGTCCGTGAGGTCTGCGAGCTGGTGCTCGCGTCTCGCAACGCGCGGACATGACGGACGGTCGAACAATCATAGGCTTTGCCGTCCTGGTGATCGCCGCTTTCGGCAGCTGGTACCTCGCGTCCGTAAACAGCGCTGTCGAAGAGCTCGCAACGCCGGTTGAGCCCGTGACCCGAGGCTACTACCTGCGCTCGGCGAGGATCTTCGGTACGGGGACAGACGGTGAACTGGTGTACGAGATCAATGCCGAGTACGCCGAGCAACTGCCTAACCAGACGGTTTCCTTCACCGAGGTGAACGTGCGCTACTCGGATGCCAGTAACGTGCCGTGGCGCGTTGATGCAGACACCGCCCTGATTGACCCCGATGAGCCGGTCATCCAGCTGTCCGGCCACGTCACCGCACTCAGCAGCGACGGCTTTGGCGGCAACCCGACCGAGATTCGAACGGCCTACCTGGAGCTGGACCCGGAGGGCTTTGTCGCGGAAACCGATGAGCGCGTACAGATTCGCATCGGCCAACGCAGTCTCACGGCGACCGGCATGCTAGCATCGCTGAAAGACAATGAGCTTGAGCTGAAATCCAACGTCAGCGGCAAATTTGTTCCCTGAAGACCATGGCCCGATTCCTGATACTCATCGCCCTTGCGGGCTTCTCCCTGGCACATGCCCAGCTAACGGATTCAAGGCTTCCGATATCGCTGGATGCCGACTTCCTGGATACGGACATCGACAGCAATATGATGACGTTCCGCGGGCTGCGCCTGAACCAGGGACTGATGAGTATCGAAGCCGACACCGGCCGCGCCAGCAAACTGGATTTCAATGATTCTGTCTGGCAGCTCGCGGGCAATGTCAGCATCGTTGTCGAGGACGGTCGAATCGACTGCGAGGCCGCAAACCTCGAGTTCGACAACAACCAGCTCAGGGTCGCGAGCATCAGCGGCCAGCCAGCGAGATTCGAGCTGACGCGGGCCGACGGCGACATCACGACCTACGCTGAAGCCGAAATCCTTCGGTACGACCTCGAGGCGGAGGCGATCGAGTTTTCAGGCAACGCAAAAATCATCGAGGGCGGCAACCAGATTGCCTCTGGCTTCCTCGTCTACAACATTCGTGAGCGACGCATCCAGGCGCAGGGCTCCGAAGGCGATGACGGCAAGGTCAAGATAACGTTCACGCCCAGCGATGACGAGAGCGAGGGAGACTCGCCCCCATGAGCATCCTGAGTGTTCAGGACATCTCGAAGAGCTACAAACTCCGCCAGGTCGTTAAGAGCCTCTCCGTCGAGATCAAGAGTGGTGAAGTTGTCGGCCTGTTGGGGCCCAACGGGGCGGGAAAGACCACCGCCTTCTACATGATTGTCGGCCTCGTCGCTGCGGACACCGGCAAGATCCTGCTCGACGGCCAGGACCTCACGGCCCTGCCAATGCATAAACGCTCACGGCTGGGTCTCGGCTACCTGCCGCAGGAGGCGTCGATCTTTCGCAAGCTCAGCGTCGAACAGAACATCATGGCCATTCTCGAGAATCGCGACGATCTGGACCAGTCAGGTCGCGAGGAAGAGATGGAAAAACTGCTCGCCGACCTGCACGTCAACCACGTGCGATCCAGCCTCGGGATCAGTCTCTCGGGCGGTGAGCGGCGACGCGTGGAGATTGCGCGTGCCCTTGCCGCCAACCCGCTGTTCGTATTGCTCGACGAGCCGTTTGCGGGCGTCGACCCGATCTCGGTACTCGACATCCAGCGAATCATTCGCCACCTCTGCGAGCGGGACATCGGCGTCCTGATCACCGACCACCAGGTCCGCGAGACCTTAGGAATTTGCGGCCGTGCCTATATACTTAGCGACGGCAGTCTCATCGCCTCTGGATCTCCGGCAGATATTCTCGAAAATCAGCACGTTCGAGAAGTGTATCTCGGACAGGACTTCAGGCTCTGAGTTATAACTATCTGGCCACTTCGCGGAGTGCCCGTTCACCGTCTATGTTCGAGTTCCTGACAACATGCTGAAACCGACGCTGCAGCTCAAACTCGGCCAGACGCTGACAATGACGCCGCAGCTTCAGCAAGCGATTCGCTTGCTGCAGTTACCGGTTCTCGACCTCAACGCGCAGATTCAGGAAGCCCTCGAAGAGAACATCATGCTGGAGATGGAAGATCTCCCGGATGTGCCGCAGACCAGCGCAGAAACCACGGCCGAAGTCGAGACGATCAAGACCGAGGAGCAGTGGCAGAGCCAGACAACGGAACGCGGCCAGGACAGCGGCTGGAACGGTGAAGGTCGACCGATCAGCGAATTTGCGGATGAGTCGGGACAGACACTGTTCGACCACCTGATCTGGCAGCTGGAAATGGGCGACTTCACGGAGCGCCAATCCGTCATCGGCGAAGCGATCATCGACGCCATCAACGACGATGGTTACCTGACAGCCTCGCTGGAAGACATCGCCTCGGTCGTATCCACCGAATTTGAAACCACGACGGACGAGATTCTCGACGCGCTGACCGGCATCCAGGGCCTGGACCCGGTCGGCATCGGCGCCCGGGACCTCGCGGAGTGCATCCACCTGCAGCTCTCCCAGCTCTCTCCGGATACCCCGGGACTGAAGCTGGCGATGACCATCGCAGCCGAGCATCTCGACCAGGTCGCGGGTCGCGCCTACCCGGAAATGAAGCGCAGTCTGCGCGTCTCCGACGACGACCTGCACGAAGCCCTGTCGCTGGTCCGCGGCTGCAACCCGAGGCCCGGACAGGCGGTCAGTCCGGCCGCCGCTGAATACGTCATTCCGGATGTCTTCGTGCGCAAGGTGGACGGACGCTGGCAGGTGGAAATCAGCCCGACCGGTGTTCCACGGCTGTCCGTCAACCAACAGTATGCGAAACTGCTTCGCGGCTCCAGCGACCACGCGGTCCTGCGATCCCAGCTACAGGAAGCGCGCTGGCTTATCCGCAGCCTCGAGATTCGCAATGACACGCTGATGAAAGTGGCCAGCAGCATCGTTGCGCGACAGACTGAATTCCTCGAGCACGGTGACGAGGCCATGAAACCGATGGTGCTGAGGGACATTGCCGAGGAAATCGGCATGCACGAATCAACGATTTCACGTGTAACTACCAACAAGTACATGCACACGCCGCGCGGCGTCCTCGAGTTCAAGTACTTCTTCTCCAGTCACTTGTCGACGTCGGGCGGTACCGACCAGTCATCGACGTCAGTTCGGGCAAAAATCCGCAAATTCATCGCAGCCGAGGACCCTGCAAAACCCCTGAGCGACAGCAAGATCGCCAATATGCTCAAGGAGGAGGGGATCAAGGTTGCGAGGCGGACCGTTGCGAAGTACCGTGAAGCTATGAACATTGCCTCGTCCAGCGAACGACGGCAGCGTCAGTAACTACGGCTGACGGTTCACAACCGTCCGGCCTGCGCCCGGTACCGGGTGATGCCGGACTTGTCGACCTTGAGAGGGGTCGGAACCGGGGACCGGGTCCTGCAGCTACAAAGGGGGAGCGGCAGCGGGGTCTCCGAAAACGGGAGATACAATATGCAAGTTAGCGTTTCTGGCCATCACGTAGACATCACCGACTCACTTCGCGACTACGTGGAAACCAAGGTCGAGCGCCTGGAAAGACACTTTGACATCGTTTCCGGGGTGCACTGCATCCTCACCGTCGAAAAACTCCGACACAAAGCGGAGGCGAATGTGAATGTCAACGGTGGTACGATTTACGCGGACGCGACGGAAGAAGACATGTACGCCGCGATCGATGGACTCGTCGACAAGCTCGATCGACGCGTCAGGAAGCACAAGGAAAAGCTGGTTGACCACCACGCGCGTGATACCGACAAACGGAAATTCGTCTGAACTGACACCTCCCTTTTTTAACCATGAACGTTGAAGATCTCCTCGGACCGGAGTCCGTGCTGTGCAATGCCCAGGCGCGCAGCAAAAAACACTGCCTCGAAATCCTGAGCGAGCTGCTCGCTCGTCCGAACCCGGAAATCCCGGTCGATGAGATCTTCGAGAAACTGACCGAAAGAGAGCGACTCGGCTGCACCAGCCTGGACCTGGGCGTCGCTTTTCCACACTGCCGCATCAAGGGCCTGTCGAAAAGCGTCGGCGCGATGATCAAGCTGTCCGAACCGGTCGATTTCGATGCCGCTGACGGTGAGCCCGTTGACCTGATCTTCGGCCTGATCGTGCCGGAAGACATCGACGCCAGTCACTACGAAGAGATCCGCGACATCGCCGAACTGCTGAAAGGCCATCACTGGCGTTCCAACGCCCGTGCAACGAACTCCAGCCGCGACCTCTACGACATCCTCATACAAGCCAGCCAACCGATCGTCACCGAATCGGCGCAGGCTGCCCGCTGACACCGGACGCAGGCGGATGTCGGACGATATGCGCCTGCTGATCGTCAGTGGCCTGTCGGGGTCAGGCAAGTCGGTTGCGCTGCACGTCCTCGAGGACCTCGGTTTCTACTGCATCGACAACCTGCCGGCAGCCCTGCTGAAATCGGCGGTCGTCGACATGACGTCGGGCGCGGCGCCGAAAAGCCGCGATCTCGCACTGGGCATCGACGCTCGTAACCGGCCTCAGGATCTCGAAGCGCTGCCCGATATCCTGATGGAGTTCCGGCGGCAGAATATCCAGGTCGATGTGATCTTCCTGCAGGCCGACGATGACATCCTGCTGAAGCGTTTTTCAGACACGCGACGCCGGCACCCGCTCGCGGAAGTGGCGGCCGAGTTAAAGGACGCGATTCGCCAGGAGCGAGCACTGCTTTCGTCGGTCATCAACATGGCGGACCTGATCGTCGACAGTTCGAGAACCAGCATCTACGAGCTCGCGGATATCATTCGCGAACGCGTGGAACGCCGGAAGTCAGGTACCCTGTCGCTGTTGATCGAGTCCTTCGGGTTCAAGCACGGCTTACCCAGCGACGCGGATTTCGTTTTTGACCTGCGCACCCTGCCAAACCCGTACTGGACCCTTGAGCTGCGAGGCCTGACGGGACTCGACAAGGAAGTCTCGGACTTTCTCGAAGCGCAACCCAACTTCATAGCCATGCACGACGACATCCTCGCGTTCCTTCAGCGCTGGATCCCGATCTACGCCAAGGCCAATCGCGCCTACCTCACCGTCGCGCTCGGATGCACCGGCGGGCAGCATCGTTCGGTGTACATGACCGAGAAACTGTCCGCCTCGCTGAAGTCCTGCCACGACCCGGTTCTTACTCGTCACAACGAACTCAGCAAGCTGACGCACGACGCCTGAGTGCGGGTGCGTCGGCTTTCGATCGCGGTTACACTCTGCGCGGCGGCGAACGCGTAGGGGCAGTACGGCATCATGGAAGTCCGGGACAACATGCAGGCCAACCTGCAGCAGCTTCGCGAGCGCCTCGACAGCGGCAGCCTCCGTTCTGCCCGACTGATGATCCACAGCCTGCACCCGGCTGAGGTCGCCCGACTCCTCGAATCCCTGCCTCGCCGAGAGCGCGCCGTTCTCTGGGAAATGGTCGACCCGGATGATGAAGGCGACATCCTTGTTGAGGTCGCCGACGAGGTTCGTGATGACCTGATTCGCGGTATGCAGACGGACCGCCTGATCGCGGCGACCGAGGGCATGGAGTTCGACGATCTCGCCGACCTCCTCGCAGACTTCCCCGAGGCCGTAACGCGCCAGGTCCTGCAGTCGCTGGACAAGCTCGACCAGGAGCGTCTCGAGCAGGTTCTCGCCTACGACGAGGACTGCGCCGGCGGCCTGATGAACGTCGATATCGTGACCGTGCGTCCCGACGTGACCCTGGAAGTGGTGATTCGCTACCTGCGAGCCCGCGCCGAGATGCCGGACGGCACGGACCTCGTGTTCGTCGTGGATCGCGACAACAGCTACGTGGGCTCTTTGTTCCTGTCCCGCCTGCTGACCAACGACCCGGAGCTGCTCGTGTCCAACGTGATGTCGACCGAGGTCATGCCGATCCCGGCACACACGCCGTCGACCCAGGTCGTCTGGGAATTCGAGAACCGGGACCTGTTGTCCGCGCCCGTTGTCGACGAAAACTACAAGGTGGTCGGCCGTATCACCATTGACGATGTCGTCGACGTCATACGCGATGAAGCCGAGCACTCGCTGATGAGCGCCGCGGGCCTCGACGAGGAAGACGACATGTTCGCCCCGGTCGTCAAGAGTGCGTCGAGGCGTGCGCTTTGGCTCGGCGTTAACCTGGCGACCGCTTTCCTCGCGGCCGCCGTGGTCGACATGTTCCAGACAACCATCGACAAGATCGTGCTGTTGGCGGTCCTGATGCCCATCGTGCCCAGTATGGGTGGCGTCGCCGGTACCCAGTCACTGGTCATCATCACCCGCGCCATTGCGCTCGGCCAGATCAGCAAGACCAATGCGGTCGGCATACTGAAGAAGGAGCTGGCCGTCGGCTTGCTCAATGGCCTGGGCTGGTCGTTCGTTGTCGCCACATTTACGTACCTGTGGTTCGGTGACGCCCGCATCGGGGGACTGATCGCCGCAGCCATGGTCATCAACCTCTCTGTCGCGGCACTGGCCGGCTTCTCGATTCCGCTGATACTCAAGCGCCTGAATATCGACCCGGCACTCGCTGGCGGCGTTGTGTTGACGACCGTCACCGACGTGATCGGTTACGGTGCATTCCTGGGGCTGGGAGCGCTCCTGCTCCTCTAGCTCAGCGGTGCAGGATGTCGAGGTCCTGCTCGACCCAGTGCGGCGCGAACAACCTCGGAACAGGCAGGCCTTGCACGAAGTCCATGAGCTCATCCTTGACGCGCATGGCATCGTTGTAGCCCAGCTCGATCAGCTCCCGGGTAAACTCACGCTCGAACAGCAGGTAGCTGAGCAGGCGATTCTCGCTGCTTTTGCGACCGCCAATGCCATGCAACAGGGCACTGACGGCGAACGGCAGCGCCTTGCGATGACGATGCGCGATATCGCGAATGTCCTCGCTGGGCACGATGACCATCGTGTCGATCGGGCGCATCGACTTCAGTGGCTCCACGCGGTCCTCCGGTGCGACGGTATCGATGAGCTGGTTGATGCGTGTCATGCGCTCGAGATCCGAATACAGGCCGTCCATGAACAGGGTGTCGAGCATGTAGCCGGCAATCTGCGCAAAGCTCGGCGGTTGCGGCGACTCTTCAACCCGGGTGTCGGCCAGTTCGTCGCGAACGCCGATAACGAGAATGCGGTCAGCGCCCAGCCGTACGGCGGGGCTCAGCGGCGTGGCCTGGCGCATCGCACCGTCGCCGAAGTACTCACCGTTGATTTGCACGGGCGGAAATATCATGGGCACGGCGATACTCGCCATGACGTGGTCCAGGTGCAGTTCGGACCTGACGCCGGCCCGCCGCGTGCGCGACCAGTCGTCGAAAGCGTCGCGGCACTCGAAAAACGTGCTTGAGCGCGCATTGCGGTAACTCGCCGCGGTAATCGCAATCGCGTCCAGCCAGCCGCTATCGAGGGATTGCTGGATTCTCGGGAAGCGAACGTTTCGGCTTAGCAGCGAACGAAGCGGTGAATTGTCGAGCATGGAGGTGGGTGTACCGACGAGAAAACCGCCCAATACGATCGAGAACATCCAGTGAAGGCTGCTCTTCAGCATCGTTGCATTGTCGGTGCGATACACGTGATGGCAGCGGAAATTGCGCCAGACGCGTTCGAGTTCGGCAACCGCGACCCGGTAGCGCTTTGCTTTGGACGCCAGCACCACCGCGTTGACGGCGCCTGCCGATGTGCCACTGAGTATGTTAAACGGATTGACGCTGCCGCGAGGCATCATGTCCGCAACCGCCTTCAATACGCCTACCTGAAAGGCCCCTCGCGCCCCGCCGCCCGGCAGGACCAGCGCACTTTTTACTGAATCCGGATCGCTCATTTACAAATGCTTACAACAGTCCTTGGCTTCCTCGCAGTAGGAAATCGTACACTTGGCGGCTTCTGACGTGAACGACTGCCTTCGCAGAAAACGTACACTGAAGCCTGAACCGGGTGAATACCCGTAACTACTTACGAGAGAGGAATTCCCGTGACCAGAATCAAGCAGATCGCGATTGCCGTGGCGGCCCTTCTGACCACTGCGCTTGCGCTGGCAAACCCGGCCGTCGACGACGCGGCGCCGTCCTTCGAATTGCCGGACCAGACCGGCAAGGTCCACACCCTGGAAGACTACCGCGGCCAGTGGGTCGTCTTGTACTTCTACCCGAAAAACAACACGCCGGGCTGCACGACGGAAGCCTGCGAGTTCCGCGACAACATTTTTGCGTTCAAGCGCATGAATGCGCAGATCATCGGTGTCAGCCTCGACGACGTTGATTCGCACAAGGAGTTTGCGGAAGAGTACAACCTCCCCTTCCCGCTGCTCGCCGATACTGAAGGTGAACTGTCCAAAGCCTATGACGTGCTGGGCTACATGGGCACGATGGCAAAGCGCCAGACGTTTATCATCAACCCGGACGGCAAGATCGCCAAGCACTACGAAAAAGTGCGTCCGGACGTACACTCGGAAGAGGTAATTGCAGACCTGGAGACACTCGGCGCCACGTCGAGCTAGGCAGCGAGACCGCGCCGCTGCCCGGCGGCGCGGTTACTGCAGTTTGCGAATGCCGGCATCCAGGCCGGCAATCGTGAGCGGGAACATCCGGTCACCCATCAGTTCCCGCGTCATACGGATCGACGGTGTGAAATCCCAGCGCTGTTCAGGTTCCGGATTCAGCCAGATCGCCTTCGGATACGTATCCAGCAAACGCTGCAGCCAGACGGCACCGGGCTCCTCATTCCAGTGTTCGACACTGCCGCCCGGGTAGGCGATTTCGTACGGACTCATTGTCGCGTCGCCGACAAACACCAGCTTGTAGTCCGAACCGTACTTGTGGGCGATATCCATCGTGGCGATGCGTTCGTCGTGACGACGCCGATTGTCCTTCCACAGGCTTTCATAAACGAAGTTGTGAAAGTAATAGTGTTCGAGGTGTTTGAATTCGCTACGGGTCGCGGAGAAGAGCTCTTCGCAGATACGCACGTGATCATCCATTGAACCGCCAATATCGAGACACAGAAGCACCTTCACCGCGTTGTGTCGCTCCGGCACCATCTGGATATCCAGAAGACCCGCATTGCGCGCGGTTTTATCGATCGTGGTGTCCAGATCCAGCTGGTCCGCGGCCCCCTCCCTGGCAAACTTGCGCAGCCGGCGAAGCGCCACCTTGATATTGCGCGTACCCAGTTCGATGCTGTCGTCGAGATTGCGATAGTCACGGCGATCCCAGACTTTGACGCCGCGGCGATTACCCCCGCTCGCCGAACCCATGCGGATACCTTCCGGGTTGTAGCCGAAGGCGCCGAACGGTGACGTGCCACCGGTGCCAATCCACTTGTTGCCGCCTTCGTGACGATCGTCCTGCTCTTCGAGACGCTCGCGCAGCGCTTTCATAAGTTCGTCAAAGCCGCCGAGGGATTCGATCTTCGCCCTTTCTTCCTCGCTCAGCTGCAACTGGGCCTGCTGCCGGAGCCAGTCTTCGGGGATTTCGGCAAACAGGCCCTTGAGGCCGTCCTCGATACCGTCGAAGTAGGCGCCGAAAATCCGATCGAAACGATCGAGTTGTGACTCGTCCTTGACCAGGCAACAGCGAGCGAGAAAGTAGAAGTCGTTGACGCTGTAGCCGGCGATCCTGGCACCCAGGGCTTCGTGCAGCGTCAGCAGCTCCGTGATCGAGGTCTTCAGGCCTCCTTCACGCAGCTGGAAAAAGAACGGGATCAGCATGCGCTACTGCGCCTGGCGATCCAGGAATACCAGGCGTTCGAAAAGGTGGACGTCCTGCTCGTTCTTCAGCAGGGCGCCGTACATGGGCGGAATGATCTTGCGCTTGTCCTTGGAGGCGAGCGCCTCGGGCGGAATGTCCTCGGCGAGCAGCAGCTTGATCCAGTCGAGCAGCTCCGAGGTGGACGGCTTTTTCTTGAGGCCGGGCACGTCCCGCAGCGTGTAAAACGCGTTCAGCGCCTCGCTGAGCAGCTCCTTCTTCAGGTCGGGAAAATGCACATCGACGATGGACGCCATCGTGTCGCGGTCCGGGAACTTGATGAAATGGAAGAAGCAGCGGCGCAGGAACGCATCCGGCAGTTCTTTCTCGTTATTGCTGGTGATCACGATCACGGGGCGCTGACGTGCACGGACCAGCTGCCCGGTCTCGTAGACAAAGAACTCCATGCGATCGAGTTCCTGCAGCAGGTCATTCGGAAACTCGATGTCGGCCTTGTCGATCTCGTCGATCAGCAGGACCGGTTGCGTATCGGACTCGAATGCCTCCCAGATCTTGCCGTGACGAATGTAGTTGGCAATGTCGTGCACCTTGTCGTCGCCGAGCTGGGAGTCGCGAAGCCGCGCCACGGCGTCATATTCGTACAAACCCTGCTGGGCTTTCGTGGTGGACTTGATATGCCATTCGAAGAGCGGCATGCCGAGGGACTCGGCGACCTCGACGGCCAACTGAGTCTTGCCCGTTCCCGGTTCTCCCTTGACGAGAATCGGGCGCTCAAGCGTCACAGCCGCGTTGACGGCCATTTTCAGGTCGTCCGTCGCAATATAGCGCTCGGTACCCTGGAAGCGTTGTGTGCTCATAGACGCTCGATACTAACCCGTCACGGGCTGGCATCAAGTCCGTAAGGCACGAGCGTCAGTTCGTGCCGGCGTTCGCCCGGCAGGAACGGGCTGGGTGTGCCGTTGACCCAGTCCTCATGTCCGCTGCGGTAAAACGGGGACAACGGATGCCCGCTCTGCCCCGTCGGCATCTGCATCAGGCCGTTTTCTTCATCGCCCGGCGTCACGGAAAAGCGCTCGGATGCGCCGAAGGCCGGGCCCTGCGCCAGCGGGAGATTCGCGTCGCCGTACAGCGGTTCACCGGGCATATCGAGCCAGCCGGACAGCATCGGCACCGCCTGGCTGACCGGGTGACTGATGCGCGCTGTGTTGTACTCACCCCAGGAACGTTCGGACAGGCCGCCGTCGTAGTTCTCGTCGTAGATATCGATGATCGAACGCAGCGCCTGGAGTTTCAGGTCATCCCAGGACGCATAGTCCGCCGGCAGCAGGTGCATCGGCCGATCATTGACCAGCGACCACAGCGGTCCTTCGAACTGGTTACTGATGAGCAGGTTGGCGTCTTCGCCGAGCGCTTCCCGAATCGGCGTTGCCAGGCCGTTAAACACACGATTCCGGACTTCCCAGCGAAACGCACGGACGAGTCGGTAGCCTACGGATTCCGGCGCCGCCGCCGGAATCCAGTCTTCGACGAGCTGTCGGTACTCGACAAGGTCCGCGTCGTCGGCCACCAGCTCATCGCTCAGGGTGTCCAGCAGCAACTCCCGCCACGGCGTCAGGAAGACCGCCCGGCTGTCACGCTGGATCGCCAGCATGTCTTCGGGCGTGAAGCGGTCTTTGGCAAACAGGCCGTCGCGAATCTGCTGCGCCCGGGCCGCGAGGTCGTAGCCGCCATCACCGATAATCTCGAGCGCCTCGCCGTCGACCACCCGCGCATTGGCCGTCCAGAGCCTGCCGTGCTCGGGATTCACCACACGCGGATACTCGTCCGGCTCACGCCAGCCGGTCCAGCCGTCTGCCTCGCTCCAGTCGGCGGGCACCATGGGATCAAAATCACCCTTGACCGGAATCCGGCCGGCAATGGTCCAGCCGATGTTGCCGTCTGCGTCACCACCGACGAAGTTCTGCGGCGGCATACCGAAGGTGTTGGCCTGCTCCATCGCGTCGCTGAGCGACTCGGCCGTCTCGAGACCCATGATGTTCAGGTTAACTGCCTCGGGATGATGGGCGATCCAGCTGACGGCGATCGCCTTGCCCTCAAACGACACATCGGGGTCGACGGGTCCCCAGCGCGTCTCCCGAATCTCGAAGCTCACCGGGTCGGCGTCCTTCACACGGATTTCTTCGGTGTGAACGACGAACGCCTCATCACCGTCCTGCGTCCGGTAGGTACCCTCGGTCGCGCCGGGCTGGATGATCACGGCATCGCTCCAGTCGCCATAGCTGTTGGTGTAGCCCCACGCGACCCGGCCGTTGCTGCCGGCAATCACGAACGGCGCGCCGGGCAGCGTGACACCGGTAACATCGCGTTTCGCATCATCGTTGGTCACCAGCCGGGCCTGGTACCAGATATTCGGAACCGCGTGACCGAGATGCATATCGTTGGAAACCAGCGCGCCACCGTTCGCCGTCAGCGCACCGCCGATGGCCCAGTTATTCGAGCCGTTCAGCGGTGGTCGCCCTTCTTCGCCCGCCGGCGCCTGCTCGCCGCCCTTTTCCAGTTCACGCACCGAATAGGTGTCCGGGTCCGGGTAGTCGCCCGTCACGTCGGCCTCTCCCATGATGGGTGCATCCCACCGGGTGCCCAGCGGGTACATCCAGGCGAACACCTCCGGAGGCAACACGCTGTGCGCGTATCCGCGGCGCACATCGCGTCGCGCACGGTCATCGTTCAGCTGCATGTACATCGAATACACAACGACGATTGTGTCTTCGACGCTCCACGGCTTTGGCGTGGCGCCGATCAACAGGTATTCAAACGGTTTGACCGCGAGCCCGTTCAGGCCCTCGTTCACACCTTCCGTATATGCCTCGATCAGTGCGACATCTTTCGGGGACTGGCGAGCGAGAATCGCCTGGGCACGAGCACGGAAACGGTGGAATCGATAGCGTTTGTCAGCGTTGATCGCTGCAGCGCCGAACAGCTCGGACAGTTCGCCCGCCGACTGTCGGCGGATCAGGTCCATCTGGAAAAATCGATCCTGAGCGTGCGCGTAGCCGGTTGCGAACGCCAGGTCGCGCCGGTTCTCGGCGGTGATGGTGGCAATGCCTTCCTCATCACGTTGAATCGATGCCGGGGCCTCGAGACCCTTGACGACCAGCTCTCCGTCGAGCTCGGGAAGGCTGCCGCGCACCAACAACCATGCGCCTATGGCGATGAGGACGGCCAGGAAAGACAACCCGGCCAGCAGTCGAACAATCCACTTCTTCATGACGACACTCGTGACAGATTAGCCGGCTGCTACCGGCGAGGAACCACAGTCTAGCGGCAGACGCCGCCGTTCGGGAGCACGCCGGCGACAATCGAGGCCATACGCGTCAGGATCAGGAGTCGGTGACCTGCAGGATCTTCATGGCGTTGGTGCCGCCGGACACGCCGTGCATGTCACCCTTCGTGAAGACCACAAGGTCTCCCACGCTCACGAGCTCGCTCTCCAGCATTGCGTCGAAGATATCGCGGTAGAGCTTCTGCGAATCCGACGTACGTTCAATCTGGAAACCAACCGAGTAGACGCCGCGGTACATGGCAACGCGTCGTCGCGTCGTCGCGTGCGGCGTTAGCGCGTAAATCGGGATGTCGGAGCGAATGCGTGACATCCAGCGCGCGGTGCTGCCCGACTCCGTCAGCGCGATGATCGCGGAGACGTTCATGTGATTTGCCGTGTACATCACGGCCTGCGCGATCGCCTCGTCGACATGCGTGAAGCTTTCACCCAATCGGTAGCGGGTGAAGCCCGAACGGAGCTGGAATTTCTCGGCACCCTCGCAGACCTCGGACATCGCCTTAATGGCCTTGATCGGGTATTTGCCGACCGCGGTCTCGCCGGACAGCATCACGGCGTCGGAACCGTCCATCACAGCGTTGGAGACGTCGGACACCTCGGCACGTGTCGGAATCGGGTGTTCGATCATCGACTCCATCATCTGCGTGGCGGTGATCACCACCTTGCTGGCCTTGCGGCTGGCCCTGATCAGGCTTTTCTGGATGCCGGTCAGCTCTGAGTAACCGATTTCGACACCGAGGTCGCCGCGCGCCACCATTATGACGTCAGAGGCCTCGATAATCGGATCGATGTTTTCAACGGCCTCGGTACGTTCGATTTTGGCGACAATGTGACCTTCGCCACCCGCATCCCGGAACAGCTGCCTCGCCAGCTCGACGTCCTCGCCGGTACGGACGAAGGAGACCGCCAGGTAATCCATGCCGAGCTCAGCCGCGAGCTTGATGTTTTCCTTGTCCGTCGGCGTCAGCGCTTCGGCAGACAGGCCGCCGCCGCGCTTGTTGATGCCCTTGTTGTCGGACAGTCGGCCGCCATTGACCACTGTCGTGTGAATGCGTGTGCCGTCGACCTTGTCGACCTCGAGCACGATCAGGCCGTCGTTCAGCAGCAGGATATCGCCGGCAACCACGTCCTCGTGCAGCGTTTCCAGCGCGACGCCGACGCCTTCCAGTGTTCCGGCCTCCGTGCCCAGCGTGGAATCGAGAAAGAAACTGGCGCCGTCTTCAAGCATGACGCTGCCATCTTCGAAGCGGCAGATGCGAATCTTCGGGCCCTGCAGGTCACCCATCAGCGCTACCTGGCGCCCAACCTTGTCGGCCGCTTTGCGCAGCATGTCCGCACGCTTGCGGTGGTCGTCGGAATTCCCGTGCGAGAAGTTCACGCGAGCCACGTCGAGCCCGTGTCGAATCATCTTTTTCAGTGTTTTTTTGTCGTCGGTGGCCGGCCCCAGGGTCGCGACGATCTTGGTTCTTCTTTTCATGCGGCGGAGTATGTCATAGCGCGGCAAAAAAGGTATGACAAGGTACAGTAGACGAAGGAAATGCACCCTGTTTCACCCGGAGATCCTGATGGACCGCAGAAGATTCCTGCAGAGCCTGGCCGCCGCTGCCGCCGTGCCCGGTCTTGGTGCACAGTCACGCGCCGCGGCCAACAGCAGGCAGCTGAAGGCCGATCCGGGTCGAATAATCCAGCTACCTCCGGGCTTCAGCTACGAGGTCGTATCTCGCAAGGGCGCGCGGATGAACGACGGTTTTCGCGTGCCGGGCCGACACGACGGCATGGCCGCATTCGACGACAATAACGGCCGGGTCCGCCTCGTCTGCAATCACGAATGCGGCCCGTGGCACAGCGACATGTCGGCCTTTCGCGATGGCCTCGGTGACGTGCCGGAAAAGCTCATGGCCCGGTTTTACGATCCCGGCGCAGGCCAGACACCCGGTGTTGGCGGCACGACGACCACAATCTATAACCCCGCCACGGGAAAGACCGAGGCCCAGTTCCTGAGCCTCGCCGGTACGGAAATCAATTGCGCCGGTGGGCCGACACCGTGGGGCAGCTGGTTGAGCTGCGAAGAAACCTTTGCGTCCGCCGGTACGGGGCTGTCATCGTCCGGCACCCCGGTCTATCGCGACCGGAATCACGGCTATATTTTCGAAGTTCCGTCGGCGCATAACGGCCTGGTCGAACCGATACCCCTGAAAGCCATGGGCCGTTTCGAGCATGAAGCCTGCGCGATCATGAATGACATCGTCTACATGACCGAGGATCGTTACCACAGCCTGTTCTACCGTTTCCTGCCGAATACGCCGGGCGATCTCGCAGACGGCGGCCGGCTGCAGGCGCTCGCGATCCGGGACAACTCGGCCGCACGGACGCACAACTGGTCAGCGACACCGGATATCGAGCCCGGCGTCGAGCTCGACGTCGAGTGGACCGATATTCCGGATCCGGACCCGGTAAAGCACGAGATTCGCCTGCTTGGCGCGCGCATGGCTGCGGCAAC
>CAZSIQ010000054.1:0-21520 GCA_964606915.1 uncultured Woeseiaceae bacterium
TCATGTTCGGCAGCCCCGAAACGACGACCGGTGGTAACGCGCTGAAGTTCTACTCGTCGGTCCGCCTGGACATCCGTCGCATCGGCGCGATCAAGAAGGGCGACGAAGTCATCGGCAACCAGACCCGCGTCAAGGTCGTCAAGAACAAGGTCGCACCGCCGTTCAAGCAGACCGAATTCGAGATCCTCTACGGCGAAGGCATCTCGCGCGAAGGCGAAATCATCGAGCTCGGTGTCGCACACGGCCTCATCGACAAGGCAGGCTCGTGGTACAGCTACGGCTCGGACCGCATCGGCCAGGGTAAGGAAAACGTCCGCGAATACCTGAAGACCAACCCGGAAACTGCCCAGGAAATCGAAGCCAAGATCCGCGCGAAGCTGCTGCCGGAAGACCTCGAGATCCCCGAGGGTGACGGTGAAGAGCAGCTCGCTGAGGAAGCTTGAGCGAATTACAGGACGAACTGGCAGAACTCGTAGCGCCGGACGATGAGGTCCGGCGCGATCCTGCCGGGGCTCGAAAAAAGGCCATGGATCTCCTGGCCCGCCGCGAACAGACGCGCAGTGAGCTGATCAGCAAGCTCGAAAAAGCGGGGTTCGCTACCGACGTCGCCGAAGACGTCGTTATCCAGCTCGGCGATGAAGGGCTGCAGAGCGACCAGCGGTTCGCAGACGCCTTCGTCCAGTCTCGATACCGGACCGGCAAAGGCCCGGCTCGCGTGAAAGCCGAGCTTCGCGGCAAATCCGTCCCCGAAACCCTGATCGATGCCGCGCTATCGGAGTTCGATGGCGACTGGTACGCGTTGGCCGTCGAGGTTCGCACCAAGAAATTTGGCTCGGCGCCAGCAATCGACTTCAAGGAAAAGGCGCGCCAGATGCGCTTCCTGCAGTACCGCGGGTTCGATTCGGACCATATCGCCACCGCCTGCGGCGACCTGTAGCAGGCTGGCAGCCTGCCATTGGGCAGCGCCCGGTTCTGCCGTACACTAGCGCGCTTGAAATACCACCTGCAGGCCCAAGCCTGAACCCTATGAAGTCCATGACGAGCAAAGAGTTACGCCAGGCGTTTCTCGATTTCTTCGCTGAGCACGGCCACGAGGTCGTCGCCAGCTCCCCACTGGTCCCCGGGAACGATCCGACCCTGCTGTTCACCAACGCCGGCATGGTGCAGTTCAAGGATGTATTCCTCGGCGACGATCCGCGCAGCTATAACCGCGCCGCATCGTCCCAGCGCTGTGTGCGGGCCGGCGGCAAGCACAACGACCTTGAGAACGTGGGCTACACAGCTCGTCATCACACCTTCTTCGAGATGCTCGGCAACTTCAGCTTTGGCGACTACTTCAAGCGCGAGGCGATTCAGTACGCCTGGCAGTTCCTGACCGAGGTCGTCGGCCTGGAGCCCGAACGCCTGTGGGTGACGGTGTTCCATGACGACGATGAAGCCGCTGACATCTGGCTGAAGGAAATGAACATCGATCCGGAGCGTTTCACGCGCCTCGGCGAAAAGGACAATTTCTGGTCAATGGGCGACACCGGTCCGTGCGGGCCGTGCACCGAGATCTTTTACGATCACGGTCCCGACGTCCCGGGCGGCCCGCCAGGATCGCCGGATGAAGACGGCGATCGCTACGTCGAAGTCTGGAACCTTGTTTTCATGCAATTCGACCGGTCTGCGGACGGCACGATGACGCCGTTGCCGAAACCGTCCGTGGATACAGGCATGGGCCTCGAGCGTATCTCCGCCGTATTGCAGGGGGTGCACTCGAACTACGACATCGACCTGTTCCGTAACCTGATCGCCGCGGCGGCCGAGGCGCTCGGTGTTGAAGCCGACGGTTCCAGCTCACTGAACGTGATCGCCGATCATATTCGCGCGTGTGCGTTTCTCGTAACCGACGGCGTTTTGCCCGGCAACGAAGGCCGCGGCTACGTGCTCCGTCGCATCATTCGCCGTGCGATTCGCCACGGCAAAAAGCTGGGCTACGACGGCCTGTTTTTCCACAAACTTGTCGCACCGCTGGCAAAGGAAATGGGCGAGGCCTATCCCGAACTTGTCAGTTCGCAGGCGCACGTCGAAAAGGTGCTGGAGAAAGAAGAGCGTCGATTCGCCGAGACGCTGGACCAGGGGATGGAGATTCTCGAGTCCGCTATCGGAGACCTGGACGGCAAAACGATTCCGGGCGACGTCGTGTTCAAGCTGTATGACACCTATGGCTTTCCTGTCGACCTGACCGCCGACATTGCACGCGAGCGCGAACTGACCGTCGATGAGTCCGGTTTTGAAGCCGCGATGGAAGCGCAGCGCGAACGCGCGCGCTCGGCCAGCAAATTCTCGGCCGCCGCCGACGGTGCTATCAAGACGGACATCGAGTCCGGCTTCACCGGATACGACGGTGTCGAGGAATCCAGCCGCATTGCTGCGCTGTTTAAAGACGGTGCGGCGGTCGACACTTTGTCCGCCGGCGATGAGGGTGCTGTCGTCCTCGAGTCGACACCGTTCTACGCGGAGAGCGGCGGCCAGATCGGCGACACGGGCGTGCTGGCCGATGACGGCAAGCTGTTCCACGTGGCGGACACGCAGAAGGGCGGCCAGTCGCACGTTCACTACGGTCACGTCGAGATCGGAACGCTTGCGGTCGGTGATTCGCTCGATGCGATCGTCGACGAGGAGCGCCGCCAGGCGATCCGCTTGAATCACTCGGCCACGCACCTGATGCACTCAGCGCTGCGCACGATTCTCGGCGAACACGTCGCCCAGAAGGGCTCGCTGGTGGCGCCCGACAAACTGCGCTTCGACTTCTCGCACTACGAGGGGGTGAAACCGGACGAGCTGCAGGCGATCGAGGATTTCGTCAACGACGAGATTCGCGCGAACAGCGCGGCCGAGACCCGGCTCATGAGTTACGACGACGCTGTCAATGCCGGGGCGATTGCACTGTTCGGTGAAAAGTACGGCGACGAGGTGCGCGTGCTGAAACTGGGTGATCGCTCGGTCGAGCTTTGCGGTGGCACCCACGTCGATCGGACAGGGGACATCGGCGTCTTCAAGATCACGTCCGAAGGTGGCGTTGCTGCCGGCATCCGTCGCATTGAGGCAGTGACCGGCAAGGGCGCGCTCGACTGGATCGACGAACGCAACGCCGTGCTCGGCGACGTCTCGTCCTTGCTCAAGGCACAGCCTGATCAGGCACTCGACAAGGTCGAGGCCCTGATGAAACGTAATAAGGAACTCGAGAAAGAACTGGCGGCTGCGAAACAGGCGCTGATCACCGGACAGGCCGGTGACCCGGCGGACTCGGCCACCGAGATTGCCGGCATCAAGGTGCTGGCGACCCGCATGGACGGTGCCGACGCGAAGACCTTGCGTGACGCCGTGGATCGCTTTAAGGACAAGTTACAGAACGCGGTCGTCGTGGTGGGCTCGGTGGACGACGGCAAGGTTCGCCTTGCGGCCGGCGTCACCAAGAACAACACCGACAAGATTCGCGCCGGTGACCTGATCCGTCCGGTCGCCGAGCAGGTGGGCGGAAAGGGCGGTGGCCGCCCTGATTTCGCCCAGGCCGGCGGCACCGATGTGGCCGCACTGGACGCGGCACTGGCGTCGGTTTCGACGTGGATCGAGAACCAGCTGTCTGGCTAGACCGTTTCTGATGAAAACACCCGGGCCGGTTTTTTTCCGGATTTATGTCCATCCCGGGCAGAAATCGGCTAGTATTCCAAGGGTTTAGGGAGTACGACGCGTACAAAAAGGGGCGAGGGAGCCCCATGACGAATAGCAGGAGCAGGAAATCATGCTGATTCTGACGCGACGCGCCGGTGAGACAGTCATGATCGGGAGCGATGTCACGATCACTGTCCTTGGGGTGAAAGGGAATCAGGTGCGCATCGGCATCAACGCGCCGAAAGACGTAGCCGTGCACCGCGAAGAGATCTTCGAAAGGATCCAGAACGAGAAATCCGGGGATTCCCCGGAGAAATCCGCCGTCGGCGAATAGTCCGCCGTGGAGGCTTGTCCTCACTTGGTCCGGTCAGTAAACTGTGCGCCCTTTTTCGGGCTCACCGCGCAATCGCGCGTGCCTGTTTTGGGAAGAAATTCCGGAGAGATGGCTGAGTGGTCGAAAGCGCTCCCCTGCTAAGGGAGTATACGTTAATAGCGTATCGAGGGTTCGAATCCCTCTCTCTCCGCCACAAATAAGAACGCCCCCTTAATGGGGGCGTTCTTATTTGCGTCGAAGCGAGGGGATGATTCGCCCCCTCCGGGTTCGACAAATCGCGAAAGCGATTTGGACGCCCGCAGGGCGCCCCGAAGGGGTGAGAATCGACCTTAGGGAGATTCGAGTCCATCCCTCTTGTTGAGTTCTTGGCACTCCGCGAGACCGGACAGATGACTAAAGATCAATCCGCAGTCACCTTTTCAGGGTCCTCATTATCGTGGGCGGATTGGGGCGCCCCGAAGGGGCGAGAATCGACCAAAGCCGATTCGAGTCAATCCCTCAGCTGCGGCATTTGCCCAACTAAAACGAAGGGCGACGGAGAAAGAAGTGTGCCCCCCGACCCGGGCCTCTACCTGCTGAACTAAGGCCTAGGCGTAGAGCCACCCAAAAACCTCAACCCGCCGCATCCAATTCCGCCCGAATCTCATCCCGCCACTGGTTGATGTTCATCTCGATCACCAGAAACGCCCCGATCCAGACCAGTGCATCCCAGACGTAGAACCAGTGGGACAGGTACGCCCAAATCGCCGCATTCAGCAGCAACACGGTGTATAAGCCGATCTTCACTTTGTAGATCCTGCTGAAACGCTGGCCGCCGATCGACTTCGTTTCCTGCAGCCGTATGACGAGCTCGATGGAGACCAGGATCAGTATCCACGCCAGCGCGTCCAACGCGTCGATCCAAGCAAGGATCCGTTCCAGCCTGAGCCCGCTTGCTGTCGTGACGATCGCCTCTTCGCCCATGTAGAAAAAGACGGTCTCGTCGCTCAGGCTCGCGCAATTCGACGCATCCAGCAGCGTGTACTGCAGGTTGTGGACGAACGACACGTCATCACTAACCAGCTCACACAGTGAGTCGACATTCACTTGCCCAAGGTCGCGGTGGTTCTGAACGACCGATGAGAAATACCCCACGGCTGCGACACCGACGAACACGTAACAGACAGATCGTGTCAGCCTGATCGATCGGGCAACCCAGCCTTTCCAGTCCTCGTCCTCGATGACGTGCGTTTCGAGTTCGAGCATGATGATGAGGATAAAGCTCGAGAGGGTGTCGATCGACGAGGCGAACTCGACGATCCAGTCGAACAGCCACAGTCCACCCGTGAAGACCTGCACCGCACGGTAAAAGTCATCGCTGATGTAGAACAGCAGGTTTAAGACGAGCAACGGGTAAACGAGCCATTTGATGACGCGTCTGAACAGGTAGCTGCCAGGTTCTTTTTCTTGTTCTTGCGCTGGCGGTGTTGCCATGGGTCGTACGGGGTCGTTCTTTTCGGTCGAGCTCGGCGGAGTGTAGTACACGGTTTCGGCGGCATCCATTTTGCGCGTATCGCCATCGGGGTACTGGCGACGTTTGAAACAACCGCCAACCGTTGCCCATCGCCGAGTCTGGGAACCCGCTACCAGTTGCATGGTCACAAAGCTTAAGGGAACGGGGAATGATCATGAAACGACTGGCGGCATTGTGCCTCGCTTTATTGCTGTTTGTTGACCTTGCGTGGTCGCAGGCGTGTTCATCTGCGCAAGCGCCGGTCGCCGATGACGGGGCCGTCGAACAGGCGTCGACGCGGGACCCCAAAAACTAACGCGCCTTATTCCCTCCATCCATATAGTTACATCCGAATCACTGCTACCCACAGCGCGGCATATTTGGCACAGTCGCACGCTTGGTGCTTATAAGCCTGCCCTCTAAATGACTCTTGTCGCTCACTCGACATTGCCGACCTTTGCCCAGCTCGAACGCCAGGGCCACGACCTGCTGTCGATTGATCGAGCCAAGTCGCAGGATATTCGTGAGCTGCATATCGGTTTTCTCAACATGATGCCGGACGCGGCGTTGCAGGCGACCGAACGACAGTTCATTCGCCTGGTTGGCAGCTGCAATCGAATCGCGCAGTTTTTCGTTTACCCATTTTCGCTGCCGGAGCTGTCTCGCAGCAAGCCAACGCGTGACTACATCGAGGCGCACTACAGCCAGTTTGAAGACCTGAAGTCGCAGGGCCTTGATGCTCTGATCATTACCGGCGCCAATGTGGCCAATCCGCAGCTCGACCAGGAAGCCTTCTGGGATCCGCTAATGGAGGTTGTGCACTGGGCCGAATCCAACGTGGCATCCACGCTGTGCTCGTGCCTCGCCACCCACGCGCTGTTGAAGCACGGCCACGACATTGAGCGGAAACCGCTGCCGTCGAAACGCTGGGGCGTCTATCGCCACCGGCTGACTGACGCAGACCATCCGCTGGTGCGGGATATCAACACGCGATTTGATGTACCGCATTCTCGCTACAACGACATCTCTCGAGCGCAACTCGAAGGCGCGGGCCTGCATGTGCTGGCAGAAAGCGAAGAGGGCGGTGTGCATCTTGCGGTCAGCCCCGACCGTGCTCGCGTGATCTATTTCCAGGGCCACCCCGAGTACGATCGCAACAGCCTGCTGAAGGAATACAAGCGCGAAGCCAATCGTTACATTCGAGGTGACCTGGAGTTTCAGCCGCCGTTGCCCGAAAACTATTTCAACCTGGCGGCGATGGACATGATCGAAGACGCCTGGTCCGATCCCGAATCCCTGATCGATATCGTCGAGCAGCAGGTCGAGCCACATCTCGACAATACCTGGGGCGATACTGCGAAGGCGCTGTTCAATAACTGGCTGGGTATCGTCTACCAGCTCACCAACCTCGACCGTCACAAGCAATTCATGCCGGGCGTAGATCCTGAGGATCCCCTGGGTATCCGGAATCAATAGCTAAGGAGCGACCATGAAAGACGAAACACTGGCGATACACGCCGGCTTCAAGTCGGACCCGACGACGAAGGCGGTCAGCCCGCCGATCTACCAGACGGTGGCCTACGAGTTCGATGACGCGGCGCATGGTGCTGCGCTGTTCAACCTGGAGGTTGAAGGCAACATCTACTCGCGCATCATGAACCCGACGGTGGGTGTGCTGGAACAACGTTCGGCCGAGCTCGAAGGCGGCATCGCCGGTCTGTGTCTTAGCGCTGGCAGCGCCGCGATCAACTACGCGATCCTGAACATTGCCGAGCAGGGCAACAATATCGTGACCGTCCCGCTGCTCTACGGCGGCACCTACACCTTGTTCAAGCACATGCTGCCCAAACTGGGTATCGACGTTCGCTTCGCTGAAGACGACTCGGTCGCCGCCATGGAAAAGCTCATCGACAGCAAGACGACGGCGGTCTACGCCGAGTCGATCGGCAATCCGGCGGGCAATGTCGTCGACATCGAAGCGCTGGCCGAAATGGCCCACGCACACGGCGTACCGCTGATCGTGGACAACACGGTTGCCACGCCGTACCTGACCAAGCCGATTCAATACGGTGCCGACATCGTCGTGCACTCGCTGACCAAGTACATGGCGGGTCACGGCAACTCGCTCGGCGGTGTCATCGTCGACGCCGGCCAGTTCCCGTGGGCGGACCACGCCGAGCGTTTCCACATGCTCAACGAGCCGGAAGACTCCTACCACGGCGTGGTCTACACGGAAGCCCTGGGTCCCGCGGCCTACATCGGCCGAGCGCGTACCGTGCCGCTGCGCAACACCGGTTCAGCGCTCAGCCCGATGAACGCGTTCCTGATCCTGCAGGGGCTGGCTACGCTGCCGCTGCGCATGGATCGCCACTGCGACAACGCGCTGGCCGTTGCCAAACACCTCGAGGCGCACCCGAAAGTGGAGTGGGTCCGCTACGGTGGACTCGAAAGCTCACCGTACTACGAGCTGTCGCAGAAGTACGCCGGCGGCAAGCCGTCTGCGCTATTGAGCTTCGGTATCAAGGGCGGCTTCGATGCCGGTGTGAAATTCTACGATGCGCTCGAGTTGTTTACGCGCCTTGTCAACATCGGCGACGTGAAGTCGCTGGCGGCGCACCCGGCGTCAACAACGCATCGCCAGTTGACGGAAGCCGAGCTCGAATCAGCCGGTGTCACGCCGGACATGATTCGTCTGTGCGTCGGTATCGAGCACATCGACGACATTCTCGCCGATATCGACCAGGCACTGGCCGCCGCTGGCTAGGCTGCAAAGAAAATCGCAGCGACAAAAAGGGCACGCCAAGGCGTGCCCTTTTTCTTTGAACAAGAAAGATCCGGTCAGCCGATGACTTTCTTCAACGCCAGTTTGCGGCCGCCCACCAGGCTGAAGAGGTCTTTCGGATCCTCGATGTCCGGGATCAGGTCGATAATCTCGCCAATGTTGTGTTCCTCGGCGAGTTTCAGCACGTAGCGCAAGGCCGAATAGTCTTCCATGGCGAAGCCGACACCGTCGAAGAAGGTGACCTGCTCATCGCTGTCTCGACCGCTGGCCTTGCCGCCCAGAACGTCGCCCAGTTCCGTCACCGGGAAGTCTTCCGGCAGCTGCTGGATGTCGCCCTCGATGCGCGTCTGCGGCGTGTATTCCGTAAACACCTTCGCGCTGCGTATCACGTCTTCGTGGATCTCGGTCTTGCCCGGGCAGTCACCGCCGAGCCCGCTGATGTGCATGCCCGGCTCGACCATGTCTGGTGTCAGGATCGTTGCCCAGCGTTTGTCGGCGGTGCAGGTCGTAACGATGTCACTCCCGCGCGCAGCCTCAGCGGCCGAATCGACCAGGATCACTGCCAGGTTCGGGTAATCCTCGAGATTGGTCGCCAGCTTCGACATAGCGTCGCGATCGACGTCGTAGAAGCGAATTTCTTCGATGCCGAGCAACGTGTGATAGGCGATCGCCTGGAATTCACTCTGTGCACCGCAGCCGATCATGCCCATGATTCGAGAGTTCGGGCGAGCCAGCGTGCGAGCAGCAATTAGCGCCGCGGCGGCTGTGCGGAAGGCCGTCGTGATCGTCAGTTCGGACAACAGCTTCGGGTAACCGGTATCAACATCGGCCAGGGCACCGAAAGCCATGACCGTCGAGATACCCTTGGCGGCATTGGCCGGGTGACCGTTGACGTACTTGAAGCCGTACTCGACACCGTCCGAGATCGGCATCAGCTCGATAACGCCCACGTCGCTGTGACTGGCAACGCGCGCACTCTTCTCAAACTCGTCCCAGCGAGCGAAGTCTTCGCTCATGGTCTCGACCATGCCGCGCAGGAACTGGTCGATGCCGACGGTATCGACGAGCTGGGCCAGCGCGTGGGTATCTACAAAACGGGTCATGGGCTGTCCTCTTTAATCGAACTTCTAGTTTACGGACGGGAGTTGTCAATATGTAGAGATAGAATTGGCATATTTGCCAATATAGGTGGCATTTTGCTAATAATAGCTGACTTTTTGACAGATAAAACAAGCCAATGCGGGAACTGGACTCGACCAACCAGAAGTTGATTGCATTATTGCGAGCCGATGCGCGCCTGCCGGTGGCGGAACTCGCCAAGCGCCTGGCGGTATCGCGCGCGACCGTGCAGAACCGCATGCGGCGGCTGGAGCAAGACGGTGTAATTCTCGGCTACACGTTGAGACTGACCGACGACTTAAGCGATGCACCGATCAACGCACTGATGAGTATCGAGTGCAACAGCAGTGACGAGGCCAGCGTTATCGATACCCTGCGCGGTAACCCGAACGTCGGCCGCGTGCACCACACGACCGGTCGCTGGGACCTGATCGCCGAGATTCATGCCGACAGCCTGCCAAGCTTTAACAAGGTCATCGGCGCGATCCGGCTGATCCCCGGCATCACGTCAACAGAATCCAACCTGCTGCTGGAGTCCTACGACTAGCGCTGACGGACAGGATCAGTACAGCAGCAGGATCAGCAAGGTGCTAACGCCGCCGACGAGCAGGGCGGACACGAGCCCGACGCCGAGTGGCGTAAGTCCGATCGCCGTCAGGTCCTTCAACCGCGTACCGAGTCCCACGGCGGCCATGGCAACGGCCAGGCACAGCTCCGCCAGTTCCTTGGTGTGATCAACGAACCAACGCCACTGGTCGGGATCCAGCAGACCGAAGGGCCTGTCGCCCATGTCGCCGACGGTGCGCAGCAGGCTCATCAGGGCGAATCCAACGATGAACAGTGGGATCATCGACCACCACGACGGCGTGTGGGCCCCTTCCGAGTGGTTACGGTGGTAAAACACGGCCATCAGTGGGATGACCAGCAGCATGCTGAGATTGCGCACCAGCTTGGTTACCGTGGCGGCATCCAGCGCTGCCGGCGCATCATGGAACTGCTGGTACACGAGCGCCGCACCCGCGACCTGTGCCGTTTCATGTACCGACGTACCCAGGAACAGCCCGATCAGGAACGGGTCGCCGTTGAACACAAAGTGACCGAGGATCGGGTACAGCATCATCGCAGCGACACCGAATAGCGTGATGCAGGCAACGGCGTAACTGGTTTCCGTATCCCGGGCACCGATGGTCGGCGCCGTTGCGACGATCGCGGTTGCCCCGCAGATGCTGGTGCCCACGGCGATCAACGTCCCGAGCCGCCCGGAAAGACCAACCCGGATGCTGAGCCAGGTGACAATCACCAGCGCCGCGGCCACGGTACCGACGATAATAGGCAGGCTCTTCAGCCCGATCTCGCCCACCTCGCCGAGACTGAGCCGGATACCGAGCAGCACAATGCCGATCCTCAACACCCGAACAAGACCGAACTGAATACCCGGATCCACCCACACCGGCAGGTTCGAGACATTGCGGATAATGATCCCGAGGATGATCGCCATCATGATCGGCGACACGGGACTCTTCGGCATACCCATCAGGTCTTCGCCGATATAGATGGAAGAAAATTGCCCGAGAAGCGCGAGCGCGAGTGCTAGAAGCAGCCCCGGTAGAACGGTCATACAATATTACCCCTGTCCCCAGCCGGCAGTATGGCGCCGAAGCCATTGCTTTTACAGTGTTTTTTAGCAGTCAGGACCCAGCGCGCGGTTCGCCGAAAAAAGTCCACAAACGCCTTTACCTGACTGCCCCGCATCAGTAACATGTGCGGCCCTGTTCGGGAGGCAGTCCTGCCGCCCGCAACACACGGACAAAGCGCCCGTAGCTCAGCTGGATAGAGTACCTGGCTACGAACCAGGCGGTCGGAGGTTCGAATCCTTCCGGGCGCGCCAAAAATGCAAGGGAAGTCAGTAACTTACAACGGTTCTGCTTCCCTTCTTTTTTCTCCACTGGGGAATAAATCGGCGAATGGGGAATATTCGTGTCATTTCCCGGTCTTATGAATTAAGTCAAGATTCATGTCCAGATGCCGAAAATACGTCTAGTATCAAGGTATTGAAGTAATTGACGGCACTACCATATCTGGTACCGTGTCACAGTTTTTACACTGGACACATGTGAATATGGAAGCTGCAGTGCAAAGGGAAGAGCACGCTAGAGAGCTGTACTACTTAATACTGCAGACAGCTAACAGGATATTGAGGAACTGTGAGTCTTTTGAACTCAGTGTTCTTCAGGACCACAATCCGACGTATTCGGAAGTGGCCGAGATAATGGAGAGTGTGCGGAAGATCATTTTTGCTCTCATGGACGACTTCGATCCGCACCTGTGCCAGCAGGCACTAGACTATTGCATCTTGGTGAAAGACATCGGTGATGCAATCGTCGAATCTGATGAGGAGAAACTGTCTCAGAACGTTGAGACCTTAAAGAGGAAGCCCTTCGTATGAACACGCAAATGGAAAAAAAGAGAATGTATAAAGAGGCTAAGACCCTGCTTCTGCGTGCTCAGCGACTGCTTGATGCTGCCTACAATAAGCATCGAGACAAGCGAGGAGACCGCAAAGCTGCTTAGCTGTGGAACCAACAAGTAAATAGCCACCGAAACCCCGCGTCAGCGGGGTTTCTTTTATCTATGATGTCTCCTTCTCGTAGGAACAATTTCACAAAGTTTCTCCAATTTCTCTTGAAGGGCGCGACTGGTATTTCGGAAACATTATTAGTCTCCATGTGCGCCCGTTACCTGGGGAATAAACGCATCGACGCTTATTGAAAAACAAGTACTTAACTAACACTTAAACTCTAAAATATTCCCCAGTAGCAACGAGAAACTTTCGTGATTTCAAAGGTTTCGGGTTTATAGAATCCCAGTCTACGAACCAGGCGGTCGGAGGTTCGAATCCTTCCGGGCGCGCCAAACAAAAAAGGGTCCCCAACGGGGGCCCTTTTTTGTTTGGGGTGTCTGGAGGCAGATGAGAATCTCCCGGTTCGATCAATCGCGCCAGCGATTGACGACGAGCGGCGTAGCCGCGAAGCCCGCAGGGGCAAAACAGCCCTTAGGCTGTTTTGATCAATCCTTCCTGTATCAGATTGGTACCATTCCCACGCCTTGCAGTCTTCGAACCTCTGCAGCTCGAAGAGCTGCGGTTCGAGCCGAGACCGATCGGCTAGGCCGATCAGGACGCCCCACGGGCGCCCCGAAGGGGTGACGAGCGAAGCGAGGAATCAACCGCAGCGAGGACGCGCCGACCAAAGGGAGGCCATCCTTCCGGGAAGTGTCCAGGACAAAGAGAACCTCCCGGTTCGATCAAGCGTTCCGGGATCACTCAAGCACTAACCCCGCGCTTGACTCCAAAGACGCACTCCAATCAACATCGCGCGCCAAACTCTCTATCACTCGGGCCCGCGATGACCACAATCTGGCACCCAAACCCAATCTGCGTTGATCCTGCCCAGCGTCTGCCGGTCTACGGTCCGTCCGACCTGATCCACATCGCTGACGACCGATGGTTCTGGGATTTCGCGCCGGTTATCGATGTAACGGGTGCAACTTATCGAGAAGGCGACGCCGAATACTGGCTAGCGCTGACGGCTCCTGCATCTGATGATCCTGACCACAGGCATTTCATCGCGAGTCTCGCCGTTCTTCAGTTTTCAGCCGGAACGTGGAATTACGTTGGAGACCTTCAGCTACGCGATACCCATCCTGGGAACCGCGAGTGGGCGGGCATGGCCGTTGTTAACGAAAAGAAGCTGATTGCGTACTTCACCTCCGCCGGACTTCGTGACACCCCGGGTTCGGGCTACCAGCAGCGTCTGTGGGCCGCTACGGTGTCTCAGTCCGCACTGGAGCATCCCGAAAGCTGTCTTGAATGGACTCAGGTTGACGAGGTCGTAAGCGCCGACGAAGGACCTTATCTGATCGCCGACCAGGCAGCCGGGGAACCCGGCCTGATAAACGCGTTCCGGGATCCTTTCTTGGTAAGTGATTCCGGCGCCGACTATGTGGTCTTTAGCGCATCCTCTGCCCAGGTCGATTCGAAATGGAACGGTTGCATCGGCCTGGCTAAGCGCGACGAGTTGAGCGGGCGCTGGGAACACCTTGCGCCTCTCATTCAGTCCGAGGGGACCTCGACCGAGCTCGAACGCGCACACATCATTCGAATCGACGATCTGTATTACCTGTTCTGGAGCACTCCGTCCTACACATTTAGTCCGGAAGTCTCTGGCCCGACAGGCCTCTACGGTGCTGTAAGTGACTGCATCGATGGCGGGTATCGTCTGTTGAACGACTCGGGGCTGGTTGTAGCAAACCCGGCGTCGCGCCCGTCACAGGACTACTCGTGGTACGTCACGCAGGACCTGCGGGTGCAAGGATTCGTGGACCTGCCGCGGAAGGGAACGGCTATTGAAGAACAGGCCTGGTTTGCCGGCACAGCGTCAGTGCCGTTCTCGCTGAGGCTTGATGGTGACCGTACACGCCTTGAGTTTTTCAGATAGCGTTTGAAGCGTTTCAACCGGACGGCATATAGTATTGCCGCCTATGTCCCAGCCAACCATCAAAGATGTCAGTCGACTTGCCGGTGTATCCATTGGCACGGTGTCCAACGTCGTTAACGGACATCCCAACATCTCCAAGGCGACTCGTGAGCGTGTGGAGAACGCAATCTCGATGCTGGGTTATACGCCCAATCGAGCAGCAAAAAGTATGCGCGGCCAGACTGGACTTCTGGGCTATCGAATGCCGGATGCGTCTAAGCTCAACTCTGCAATGGACGTGTTTCTTCATCGGGTCGTCGAATGCGCCGGAGCGATAGGATTTGAGGTGCTGCTGTTCACACCGAAGGACGGTCAGAGCGAACTGGATGCTTACCGCGATGTACTAAAGCGAGGTGGCGTGGATGCATTCGTACTCGCTGGTATTGAATACAACGATCCACGTGTCGAATTCCTGGAAGCAGCCGGCGTTCCTTTCGCGGCATTCGGAAGAACCGCGCCGGGAGGGAAGGGCGTGGCTATCGATATCGACGGTGGCGCAGGCACCCGTGCTGCCGTTGAACATCTGGTGGCCAGCGGCAAGCGAAGTATTGCGTTTCTCGGCTGGCCGGAGGGATCACTAACCGGTGACGAGCGTTTTGCTGGTTGGAAAGATGGCGTTTCGACGGCAGGTGTCAAAGCTGACGAGTCCTGCATTTTTCGCGAGGAAGACAGCTACACCACCGGTATGGAGCTGGGACCGGAATTCGTTCGCCAGGGCTTCGATGCTGTCGTCTGCGTGTCTGATACGTTTGCACTTGGCGTAATGGCGGGACTGAGTCGCGAAGGTCTTAAGCCGGGGAAAGATCTTGCCGTTGTCGGCTTCGACGATATTGCGGCCGCAGCGCTCGTGGAGCCCGGCTTGAGTTCATTGCACCAGCCGATGGCTAAAGTTGGCGAAACCCTGGTTGCACAACTGGCCCGCGTCTTATCCGGGAAAGCGCCCGAGCAATCGCAGATCCTGATTGCTCCCTCCCTCGTGGAGCGCGGTTCTACCACAGGCTGAATCGGCCACTTTCACAGAGTTTCTTCGATCAGGTTTGACTCACTGCGGACTTGTGTCTATATTCGACCCATCAGATTTGAAACGTTTCAAATCTGGCAAGGGGTTCCAATCGGGAACTCCGGGAAAAGTCGCTCGGTTTTTATCTATAAAAACCAACGGTTTATCCCGAGAAATCCCGTGATATCATCGAAAAAGTCTGTGGGGGGTTCCATGGAAGACAAATTTAAAACGTTTCATAAATGGTTTGCGCTTACTGCGCTCGTCATGCCTTCGCTGGTCCTGGCACAGGACGAGAGCGATGACGAAGAAGAAGCAGAAGGCGTATTCGAGGAAGTCGTCGTCGTCGGTCACCGCGAGATTCGCCTGATCGATGCCTCCGTTCCGTACACGCGGATCGACTCTGAAGATCTGCGCCAGGCAGCACCGCGCAGCGTTGCTGACGCGCTGCTCGCAATTCCGTCGCTGCAAACAAACAACGCGCTCGGCAATACGAATAACGACTTCCGTTTCCGTGGAATCGGTGCCGGTGGTACGCAGTTCCTCGAGTTCGAAGAGGACGGTCTGCCTATTACGCGTGATGCACCGGACTTCCTGTATCGCATTTCAAACACGGCGACAGCCGGAATCGATGTTGTACGCGGCGGCAACGCCCCGATTTTGCGTACGGCGGCCATCGGCGCCGTGGTGAACTTCAAGTACAAGGAAGGCAACCCCGACGAGCATGAAGGCGAAGTCTTCTTCCAGACGTCGGACTTCGGCATGCAGCGCGCTGAGGTATGGATCGGAGGCCCTCTCAGTGACCGTCTGACGTATTCGGTTGCAGGTCACTACACGACGGACGAGGGTATTCGTGACGTGGGCTTCGACGCTAACGCCGGTAGCAACCTCTATGCGAACCTGCGGTATGACTTCGAGGACGACTCCGGTTACTTCAAAGTGTCTGGTCGCAGTTTCCGCGAGAGCGCCATCGTTTATCTCGGCACGCCGCTGCTGGGTGGTGCCGGTAACCCGCAGCAGATTCCGGGCGGTCCGGATGTAACGACAGGCTCGCTTCTGGGTCCGGAAATCGTCACCTCATCGACGTACTGCACGATTACGGATATCTGCACGCTGGATCTATCCGACGGCAACCAAAGTGAAATGACCTACATCGGCACCGAATTCAGCAAGAGCTGGGTTGTTGGTGATGCCGACGTTGAGTTCATCAGCCGTAACCGGCTGACCGATGATGATTCGGGTTTCTCTGGCTACTACTCGGCGGGCTTCTTCCTGAATGGTGATATCCAGTCGGGCAACGATATCGTCTCGAACATGCTGTTTAACGTACCGTTCGATATCGGCGCGCTGGGTCCGGGTGTTGGTGGCTACAGCTATGCACTGCCGGCTGGCGTCTCGCCGACGAGCTACTCTCTGGTTAACCAGTCGGGTACTGTGCTCGATACCGGTACGATCGATGCATTGGCGGGCACGGCGACCAGCACGCAGACCTCGCTTGCGAATGGCAACGGCCTGTTTATGCCGATTGCTGCATTCAATCAGTTCAACCCGCAGAAGAGCTTCCAGCAAGACCTGGAACTGAATGTCTCGTTTGATACAGGCGATGTCGCTCACTACGCGTCCATCGGTTACTACTACCTCGATTACGATCGCCAGCAGAACAACCGCCAGTCGTTCCGCCTCGTGGACGTTCGCCCGCAGGCGAGTCGAATCGACGTGAATGTGACGGGTGATGACGGCAACACCTATTCGCTGACCGACCAGGGCTACCTCACGCACAACCACTGGTTGGGTCGAGAAGAGCTCGAATGGTCCATCAACGCTACGTACCTGACCTACGAAGCCCAGTTCGAGAAACTGACTGTGGACGTTGGTCTTCGCAATGACGAGTTCAACTTCGCCATCGGCGGCACGCCGAACGGCCCGGTGTACGGCGACCTTGAGCCGATCCCGGCCGCTGGTTCCGGCGTCAGTCCCGCGCAGTTGTCGATCTTCAGATTCAACGGCCCGTTCACTCAGTTTGATCGCTGGTCCACCGACGAAACGAGCTACACATTGGGCGTGAATTACCTGATCAGCGACACCTTCGGTACCTACGGTCGTTACACCGAGGGCTACCTGCCGTCGCCGGCGGGCGCCACCAAGACCGAAGTCATTGAGCTGGGTCTTCGTTACCAGGGCGGCAGCTTTGATATCGCCGCGAACTTTTTCGACATGACGCAGGAAGGCGATGTCCAGGATCGAGGAATCGTGCTCAACGGTGTCGATACAGTCGCTCGTGTTCGCACGGACCGGGAGTCTGTCGGTCTCGAGATCGAAGCTAACTGGAACATCACGGACGTCTTTACACTGACTTTCACTGGCACGTCCCAGGCGCCGGAGTTCGCCAGCGGTGCTTCAGCGACGCTCGCTCCGGGGAGCGGTGCGACGCAGGCCGAACTGGATGCAGCACTGGCCGGGTTGACCAACCTGAACGGCCTGACTATCGCCAATCAGCCCGAGTCTCTCCTGAACGTCGGTGCATCCTATGAGCTGCCACTATCATCCTACGGTGACTTGCTGTTCACGCTGAACGCCCGGCATGTCGGCAAGGTCTACGCCTTCGACGACAACTCGGCCGAGCTTGATTCCTACACCAAGTGGGACGCCGGTGTGATCTTCGATAGCGCCGACGAGAAATGGTACGCACGCCTCAGCATCCATAACCTCACCGACGAAGATGCGATCGTTCGTATCGAGGGTAATGCCGGAAACGCATTCCCGGGCGCGGGCTCAACCTCCGACGGCTTCATCGGTCGTTCGGTCCAGGGCCGCAACGTCACGTTTGGTGTGGGTTACCGGTTCTGATCCACTCGTAACAGGCATCCAGCCAGCGCGGTTCCCCCTCTAGTTGGCCGCGCTAACAAGCTGGCGGTGTCGCGGCGAAGATCATTTGTGCAGGTCTTCGTCGCGACCCAACCCTGACAAGGCGAATTACCATGGCAGAGAACGTACACGACATTGCGGAAGCGCATGTTCAGGGTATCGACCTCGACTATCGTGCGCCATCGATACCGGAGAAGGTCAAGGCCAGGCTGCCGAGCCCGGTGTTGAACGAGGATAAAGGTTGGCTGGACCTCTACTGGCGAACCTGGAGTATCGCTCACGACAAACTCCGCACGCCGGACCCATCGACCGAATTGGTCGGTTACTGCGATGCAGCATTCAGTCACAACATCTTCCAATGGGATACGTGCTTCATGCTGCGCTTCCTGCGCTACGCGCCGGGTCGTTTCCGCGCCTACGGGTCGCTCGACAACTTTTACATCAAACAGCATGACGACGGATTTATCTGCCGTGAGATTAACTCGGTCACTGGCACGGATTTCTGGCCGAAGGATCACAAGAGCAGCGTTAATCCGCCCTTGTTCGCCGATGCCGAGTGGTCGCTCTACTGCCTGACTGGTGATACGGGACGGATCGGTGCGGTCTTGCCGCCATTGCTTCGCTACCACGAATGGCTTTGCGAACATCGACGCTCCGCCGACGGTATCGGTTTCTGGACCAATGCGCTGGGCTCCGGCATGGACAATTCACCGCGAGCCCATGCCGCCGGCGGTATCGACGTACACGAAGACTTCGGTTACACCTGGGTGTGCATGACCGCGCAGATGGCGTTGTCTGCACTTCGTATCAGTCAGTTGGCCGGTGTGATCGGCGATACCGAAATTGCGACCCGTTTTGCACAAGACTACGAGCAGCTTCGAACCTATCTGCACGACAGCTTCTGGAACGAAGAGTTGGGCTTCTACGCTGACCGGCTGCCGAACGGTACCGTCAGTGACGTGCTGACACCTGCGACACTCTGGCCCATGTTGCTCCCGGATGAACCGGTTGAGCGCGTTGAGTCCGTGGAAGCGGCTCTGCTAGATCCCGACAGGTTGGGGCGACGTCACCTCGTGTCGAGTCTGTCAGCCGATCATGAGTTGTTCGATCCCAAGGGCAACTACTGGCGAGGCTCCGTGTGGCCACCGATGGTCTACCTTGCCGCGCTGGCCATGCGAGTAAACGGCCGATTCGAAACGGCTCGAACGATTACACGCAATCACCTCGACATTGTTCTGGAGGTGTTCCGGGATACAGGAACGTTCTGGGAAAACTACGCGCCGGATTCCGTAGCGCCTGGTCAGATAGCGCGCCCCGAGTTTGTTGGCTGGACTGGCTGCGGGCCGATCGCCCTTCTGATTGAATCCGAGATTGGTCTTGACCTTGATGCGCCCGCCGGCGAAATTCGGTGGCAGCTGAGCAGGCGAGACCGGCACGGTATCGAGAATCTCTCGTTCGACGGGGGCACAGTGTCCCTTGTTTTCGAACCGCAAGCCTTCGAGATCCAGGTCACCTGCGACAAAGGCTTCTCATTACTGGTGTCGATGGGCGAGCGCTGCTTTAATTTCGACGTGTCACCCGGTTCCCACAAGTTGTCGCTGGCATGAGAAGCCGCTTCTTGGTCACCTTAACAGTGGTATCCGTCGTCCTCGCAGGATGCGGCGCCGACGAGGAGCAGGGCATTCGATTGTCCGGCTGGGTATCCAGTCCCTTCGAAAGTGACGCCATGCAGGAGATCGTTGCCGAGTTTTCGGCTGCGAACCCGGAAACCAACCTGGCCTATCATCCTATTCAGGCCAACTACATCGAGAAAATTCAGTTGATGCTCGGCACAGGGACAGCACCGGATGTCTTTATGCTGGATGCGTTCTGGGCGCCCTCTCTGATCGGCTATGACACGCTGATGCCGCTCGACGAGTTTATCGAGCGAGATCCGGAGTTCGATATCGGTGACTTCGAGCCCGTGCTGCTGGACGCGTTCCGACGGGATGGCCGGCTCTATGGAATACCCAAGGACTATTCGACCGTCGCTCTTTTCGTTAATCCCGAGATGTTTCGCAAAGCAGGGCTTACCGAGCCTCCCCGGAACCTGGATGAGCTCCTCGACTATGCGCGCACGCTAACGATCGATGTCGACGGAGATGGTGTCGTAGATCAGTACGGGCTGGGGATTTCGGAGAGTCTTGAGGCCATCCTTCCGTTCATCTGGCAGAACAATGGTGATCTCGTCGATCCCGATGGCCGACTGCGGGTTGATGATCAGAAGGCGATTGATACCGTCGAAATGTTGCGAGATCTCCGCAAGGAGGGAATCGCAGTCGTGCCGACCGATGTCGGTGCGTCGTGGAACATGGAAGCCTTCGGTCGCGGGCGGGTCGCGATGGCAGTGTCTGGCTTGTGGGCCGTCAGCTTCCTCGATACAACATTTGCGGACACGCCGTACGAGGTCGCGCCGCTCAAGGCTGGCACTACAGATTCTTCGATTGCTTACGTCGTCGGCTACGTCATCCCGAAGGACTCAACAAGCCCTGACGACGCCTGGCAGTTGCTTCGCTATCTGACCGACAAGGCCGGGCAGGCGCGTTGGGCGGAACTGGATATCGGATTGCCGCCGCGCCGGTCAGTCGTTGACTCGACAGGTGCTCTTCAGGATCCGGCGAAGCGCGTATTTATCGAGGCTGCGGCAAACGCGAGGACCTGGCAGCTTGGCTCGGACCAGAGGTTGCTTGACGAGCTGCAGACGGCGATGCAGGCCGTGTTCCTCGTGGACGAGCCAATCGATGCGGCGCTTGGTCGAGCCGACGAACGCCTTCGTCGTTGGAAGCAGAAATGACGCTTCTGCAGCCTTCAACCTGGAGCCAGCGCGCTCGCGACACCCTGAGGGCGTATACATTCCTCGCGCCGGCGCTCATAGTTCTGACGGCCTTCACGTTCGGTCCGATCCTGTTCTCGGTGCCACTCGCGTTTTTCGACTGGAACCTGCTGTCCCCCGACAAACAGTTTGTCGGTCTTGATAATTTCGTGGAACTCGCTGGCGACGATGTCTTCCACATCGCGCTAAAGAACACGTTGATCTACGCCTTTGGTGTGGTGCCGGTGCAGACGTTCCTGGCTTTGCTTCTGGCGTCCGCAGTCAACCAGGGATTGCCGGGACAGTCGTTTTTCCGGGCGGCGTTTTATTTGCCAGCGATCACCTCTTCTGTTGTCACGTCGGTGATCTTCCTGTGGATCTATTCAAAGACCGGACTTCTGAACTACCTGCTGTCATACCTTGGTATACAGGGCCCTGACTGGATTGGTTCACCGCAGTATGCGCTGGGCTCCATCATGGCGCTGAACGTCTGGTCGACATCTGGTTACTTCATGATCGCCTTCCTCGCTGCACTACAGAGTGTGCCGAAGTCGCTCTACGAGGCCGCGAGCCTGGATGGTGCCGGAATCTGGGGGCGCTTCTGGCACGTCACGGTGCCCGGCGTACGACCCACGATTTTCTTCGTCATGACACTCGGCCTGATCGGCGCCTTCCAGGTCTTCGACCAGATTTACGTCATGAGTAACGGCGGCCCGGTCAATGCAACAACGACGATGAGCTACTACATCTACAACAGTGCGTTTAAGTACTTCCGCTTCGGCTATGCAGCCGCAGCGTCGATAGCCCTGTTTGTGATCATCCTGATCTTCACCATAGTCCAGCACCGTCTCGTGCGTCCGGAGAAGCCATGAGCGCCGTGATGCC
>CAZSIQ010000055.1:0-21411 GCA_964606915.1 uncultured Woeseiaceae bacterium
GAATTCCCGACTTCGCAGACGAGTATGCCGTCGTCGTCAAGAAAGCGCGATGCCTCTTTCAGGATCTCTCGGGTCGCATCGAGGCCGTCATCGCCGGACGCCAGGCCAAGCTCCGGTTCATGGCGGTATTCTTCGCTACGATCCGCCATGTCGTCGCGGTCCACGTACGGCGGATTTGTGACGATCAGCTGGTAGCGTTGCGGCGGAACATCGGTAAAGAAGTCCGACCGAACCAGCGAGACGCGATCACCCACCGCGTGCTTTTCAACGTTGGTGGCCGCCACGTCCAGTGCATCCCCGGACACGTCCACGGCGTCCACCTGCGCATCCGGGAATGCCAGCGCGCTGGCGATCGCGATGCAGCCGCTGCCGGTGCCCAGGTCCAGGATGCGCTCGACGCGTTCCGCGTCCACCCACGGCTCGAAACGCTCAACGATGAGTTCGGCAATTGGCGATCTCGGCACCAGCACTCGCTCATCCACGTAAAACTCGAGTCCGCAGAACCAGGCTTCGTTCAGGAGGTAGGCCAGCGGCCGACGCTCGTCCGCGCGTCGCTTCGCAAGCTCACGGACCCGCGCCAGCTCCTCGGTCGACGCCGCCCGGTCGTAGGCGTCCGGCCCGTCGCTGAAGGACAGGCCGAGCACGGAAAACACCAGCCATGCAGCCTCGTCGTCCGGGTTGTCGGTGCCATGCCCGTAACTCAGTCCCGCTGTACGGAAGTGCTCGGCAACCTCGTCTATGAGTTCGCCCGCCATGCTGGTAGTCGGTGTCTGCATCGATCCTGTCCGTAGCCCGGGCAGAACTTATCACGCAGCAGTTGCTCTATGCATAGCATCCGGCCGTTTCGGCCAGTAGAATCTCGCGTCCCCTGTCCCTCGGAGCCCCTGTGAAAGCTGCACGTGTCCTCTTCCTGACGCTTGGCGTCGTCGCCCTGGCCGGCATCATCCTTTTCTACCTCAGCCAACGCCCGCAGACCCCGGCGATCACGACGGCGACGCTCTATCCGGCTCCGCAGCCGGTGGTTGATTTCGACCTCGTCGATGCTGACGGCAACGTGGTCGGGCGCGAGTTTTTCGAGGGCCAGTGGGACATGGTGTTTTTCGGGTTCACGCATTGTCCGGATATCTGTCCCGTGACACTGCAGGTCCTGGCAGCAGCGCGGCGCCAGATTGACAACGGCGGACTGGAGCCGCTGCCGAGAATTGTGCTGGTCAGCGTCGACCCGGATCGGGACACACCAGAGAAGCTCAAGGAGTACATTGGCTATTTCGGAGACGGCGTCGCCGGTCTGACCGGGTCACTGCAGAATCTCCGTGAGCTGACGTTCGACCTCGGCGTGTTTTTCCAGAAGGCTGAGACCGACGAGGAAACCGGCTTCTACAATGTCGATCACTCGTCCGTTGTCCTGCTGATTGACCCGGACGCCCAGGTAAGAGGCCTGTACACGGCGCCGCAGCGTGCGGAACTGATCGCAGCAGACTACGAAGGAGTGCTCGCCCTGTGAAACGCCTTTCCATACTCATCGCACTCTTGATGTCCGCCTGCAGCACCGAGTCCGGACCGCCACTCGCGGTCAGTCATGTCGAAGTCACGCGACCGATGCCCGGCATGTCGATGAGCGCCGGCTATTTTGTTCTGCGTAACGACAGCAGTGAACCGACGCGCATCACCTCGGTGAGCAGCCCTCAATTCGGCAGCGTCGAGATGCACGAGACCATTATTGAAAATGACATTTCGCGGATGCGCGAGATTCCGGAAGTCATCGTCCCGCCCGGAGACCAGGTGGTCTTTGAACGCGGCGGCAAGCACCTGATGCTGATGCGGGCGAGCGAAGACCTGTCGAACGTCACGCTGAACTTCTATTCTGACGACGCGCTGCTCCTGAGCGTCAGCGTCAGCGAGGACTGACATGGCGGGATGGCTGTTTGCAGCGCTGCAGTATGTACTTCCGAAGTACCTGCTCACCGCGCTCATCTACCGGGTGGCACGCATTCGACACAGCGGGTTCAAGAACTGGCTGATCACACGCTTCGTCGACGCCTACGATGTTGACCTTGACGATGTCGATGCGAAGGTCCCTGATGATTTCCGCAGTTTCAACGACTTCTTTATTCGAGAACTGAAAGACGGCGCCCGGCCAATCGACACCGATGCGGCAAGCGTCGTTTCACCGGCGGACGGTAGGCTAAGCCAGTTCGGCTCGATTACGGACGGCACGATCGTGCAGGCGAAGGGTCGCGATTACAGCGTCGAAGAACTGCTGGCTGTCGACCTCGCGACGGCGCAAGCCTTCCACGGCGGCCAGTTCGCGACTATCTACCTGGCACCGTTCAACTATCATCGTGTGCACGCACCGGTGGACGGCACGTTAGTGGCTGCGCATTACGTCCCGGGCGACCTGTTCAGCGTCAACGCGGCGACGGCTCAGCACGTGCCTGGATTGTTCCGTCGCAATGAAAGACTCAACCTGCATTTCGACACCGGTAACGGCCGCTGCATGGTCAGTCTCGTCGGAGCATTGAACGTGGGCAGCATCAGCACGCCGTGGACCGGCGAAATCCGGCCGCGCAGTAAAGGGGTGGTCGAGTCGCTGCCGCTGGACCGACACCCTGTTACAGTCAACAAGGGCGATTTGCTGGGTTGGTTCAACATGGGATCCACCGTGGTCATGCTGTTGCAGGACATGAGCTTTGATGCCGGGATCGAACTCGATGCTACCGTCCGGATGGGCCAGCGCCTCGGAACCCGGGACTAGGCAGCATGGACTGGCGGCCGCTGAACGGACCGGCTACCGCGGCGGAACGTGCGACACTCAAGCGACGGGTGCACCGATACTTCGACGGACAGTCGGTGCTGGAAGTCGACACGCCCAGTCTATCGGCCAGTGCGGTCAGCGACCCGCACCTGCACAGCCTCACGGTTGAAGACCGGAAGCACAGCACAACCCCTCTCTACCTGCATACGTCACCCGAGTTTGCGATGAAGCGCCTGCTCGCGGCCGGCTTCCCGGATATCTACTCCGTCAGCCGCGTGTACCGCGGTGGCGAGGTGGGTCGCCGACACCAACCCGAGTTCACGATGATCGAGTGGTATCGGGTCGGCATGCAGGAATCCGGTATCATTGATGACACGCTGGCGCTGATCGGCGCCGTCCTGGACCGCGAGACACCCACCGTTCAGAAAACCTATCGGGACGCATTCGTCGACGCGATCGGTCTTGATCCGCTCACCGAGAGCATCGATGGGATCAGGACGGCTGCCGACTTTGACAACGACCTCGCGGCGAGCCTCGGCGACCGACGCCAGGACTGGCTGGATGTTCTGTTCGCCGATCGTGTCGCCACGACCTTTGCCGCCGACACGCTGACCGTGATCAACGCCTACCCGGCAGACCAGGCCGCGCTGGCGCAACTCGATCCAGAGGACCCGACCGTTGCTCTGCGTTTTGAGGTTTTCTTCGGCAGCATGGAACTCGCCAACGGTTTCGTCGAACTCGGTGATGCCCAAGAATTGCGCCGGCGTTTCGAAGGCGACCTTGAAATCCGGCGCGACAAACATCAATCAGTATTGCCACTGGACGAGCGTTTCCTGGCCGCCATGCAGTCAGGACTGCCGGCGTGTTCCGGTGTCGCACTGGGCTTTGAACGCCTGCACATGGTGGCGGCCGGCACGACCGACATACGCGACGTCCTGTTATTCGACCACGAGGGCTGACATGACCAACTACACGCTGCTTGCATCGCAACTCGATGCACTGATCGACGACGAAACCGATGCTCTCGCGAACGCGGCGAACACGGCCGCCCTGCTCTTTAACAACCTCGACGACCTCAACTGGGCGGGCTTCTACATCCTGCGTGGAGACGAACTCGTTCTCGGGCCCTTTCAGGGAAACACCGCCTGTGTCCGCATCGGCATCGGCAAAGGCGTCTGCGGTACCGCGGCCGAGACGCGTAAGACGCAACGCGTTGCCGACGTGCATGCCTTCGAAGGCCACATCGCCTGCGATGCCGCCTCGCGTTCCGAAATTGTGATTCCGCTGATCAGCGGCGACCGTCTCTACGGTGTGCTGGACCTCGACAGTCCGTCACCGGATCGATTCAGCGAGGAAGACCAGGCCGGGCTGGAGGCCTTGTGCGAAAAGTTCGTCGCCCGTCTCGGCCCGGAATGGATCTGACCGCCGTTACTTGACGCGTGACACGTATTCGCGCGAACGCGTGTCAACCTTGATGACTTCACCCTGATCGACGAACAGCGGGACACGGACCACCGCACCCGTCGACAGCGTCGCCGGCTTGACGCCACCGCTCGCGGTATCCCCTTTCACGCCCGGATCCGTTTCGGTGATTTCCAGTTCGACAAAGTTGGGAGCCTCGACGATCAGCGGCGCGTTGTTCCACAGCGTGATGCTGCAGACGTCCCCGTCGGTTATCCAGTCTTTCGCGTCGCCCACCGCCTTTGCATCGGCGGCATACTGCTCAAAGGTGTCCTGCTGCATAAAGTGCCAGAACTCACCGTCCGTGTAGAGGTACTGCATCTCCGTATCCATGACGTCAGCTGCTTCCACCGTCTCACCGGACTTGAAGGTCTTGTCGACCGTCTTGCCGGTCTTCAGGTTGCGAATGCGTACGCGATTAAACGCCTGGCCCTTGCCGGGCTTCACAAACTCATTCTCGACAATAATGTTGGGATCACCGTCGATAATGATCCGAAGGCCGGAGCGAAATTCGTTGGTTGCGTAGCTGGCCATGGTGCGTCCTTTTGACGTAATACGAGCTGCCGGGTGCCGGCGGGGCGCAATAATACCGCAGCCTTAGGTATAAACCAGTAAATCCCTGAAATTTCAGGGGTTGGAACCCCAGGGTCTGGCACCTAAAGTTAGATGCCCGTCACGCCAATCCTTTGCGCGGCAGCCTACTCTACTGCACATAAGGCCAAGCGCTGATGACAACGCGGCGCACGGGCCCGGCGGCCGGCCTACCGATCGCCGAGGCAAGACGGATCCAGCGGATGGATCCGGCACGAATCCAGCAGGGACTTAGGATTGAGCAATAACGACAGCATTTCGATCGCCGTCTTGAGCGGCAACCAGGACGATGTTGCCCTGGTTAACAGCAGCCTTCGCGATGCGGGCATGGCCACGCACTGTCACTGGGTCGAAAAGCCGAATTCACTCGCCGATACGCTGTGCGACCAGCGCGTCGAACTGATCATCCACAACGCCGACTCGTATCCCGACTCCGTGCGCCGGGTGATCAAACAGAAAGACCGTTTTGATCCGGAAGTTCCCGTCATCGCCGTTCGCGAATCGGCCGACGAGCAGGCTATCGAAGACGCAATGCAGCAAGGCGCAAGCGACCTCGTTTCGCTGGGCCTCATCAGCCGCCTGCAAGCCGTGATCAAGCGCGAACTTCGAGCGTTGCGCGTCGAGCGTGCGTTGAACTCCACGCTGCAGTCAGCGACCGAATACAAACGCCAGATCCGCGACCACATGAAATCCTCAACCAGCGCAATCGCACTGGTCCAGGAAGGTGTCGTTGTCGAGGCCAACGAGGAATGGCTGAAAGCGTTCCGCGCCGCCAGCATGGACGAACTCGAGGGCATGCCGGTCATGGACTCCTTCGACGAGGAAAGTCGTGCTGCACTCAAGGGCGCGCTGGTGGCAACACTCGAGGGCAAATGGCACCCGGGTGAACAACTCAAGGCGAAGCCGGCTGTCGACGGCAGCGAGCTGGGTGAGCTCAGCATCGAACTGACCCGCATCGAGTTCGACAACGATCCCTGCGTGCAGATTCGTATTCCCTACGAAGAACTGCACTCCAAGGAGCCGACCAAGCTGGTGCACGATGCGTTGCAGCGTGATCCCACGACACTGTTCTTTCACCGTGCGCAGTTTCTCGAACGCCTGAAAAAGCGTCTCATCAAGAAACCGACGTCGGGACTGCAACTGCTTGCCTATATCAAGCCGGACAATTTTGACGCTATCGTCAGCAAGGTCGGCATTCTCAACTCTGAAGAAATCCTCGCACAGTTCTCGGAAATCGTACGCAAGCGAATGCATCCGAAGGACATTGCGGGACGCTTCGAAGGCACCGCGTTCATGGTCCTGCTCGAACGCGGCAAGGAACGCGACGGCCAGGTCTGGGGCCAGCAGCTGGCCGACTACGTCAGTCAACAGACGTTCGAGGTCAACGACATCTCGGCCCAGATTACCTGCAGCGTCGGCGTCTGCGCTGTCAGCAGCCGCTTCGACAGCTTCGAGGAGTTTGTCGCTGAAACGGTCGGAACCTGTCGCCAGGCACGCAAGGACGGTGGTAGCCAGGCCATACTCAGTGAGGCCGACGAAGAGGACTCGCGCCAGAAGGAACTCGATGGCGTCTGGTCGAAGCGTCTGAAGGGCGCGCTGATGGACAACCGGTTTGCCCTCGCGCAATTGCCCATCGCCGGATTGCGCAGTGACGCGGTCGAAATGTACGACCTGCTGGTCCGTATGCTCGACGAACAGGGCAAGTCTGTCCTGCCGTCGGAGTTCCTGCCGGCCGCCGAACGCACCAACATGATGAAGAGCATCGATCGCTGGATGATCAAGGCGGCGATTGAGCACTGCGAACGCAGCGAGGCGGATCGCGTCTTCGTACGCATGTCGCGGCAGTCGATTACCGACGAGTCGACGGCCGAGTGGATTCGTACAACCTGCGATGAATCGGATTTCGATGCGTCGCGCCTCGTGATTGAAATCCCGGAGCGGGATGCTGCAAAACACATTCGCCATACGCGCCAGTTGTCGACCGACCTGAAAGCTATCGGTGTCCGGTTTGCGCTCGAGCATTTCGGCACGTCCGACGAAAAGTTCCAGATCCTCGGCATCCTGCAACCGGATTACATCAAGATCGACGGTGAACTGATGCACTCCCTCATGACCGACACGGACATCCAGGCCCAGGTGCGGCGCATCGTCAAGGCCGCGTCAGAAAAGGGTATCAAGACGATTGCAGAACGCGTCGAAAACGCCAACGCAATGGCGGTACTCTTCCAGCTGGGCCTCGACTACATGCAGGGGCATTATGTTCACGAAGCAGAAGTTGTGCTGTCGGATGACACCTCCAATACCAAGCAGCAGACGCTCGCGGAGTTGATGGCCGCCGGCTAGTTCTCGCAAGGAAGGCGAGATCAAGTGTGACGCAGGTCACACTTTGTTAAGGGAACCATGCGCTACGGGCCTCGAGGGCGGCCTCGTACAATACGGGTAGTTTTGGACAGGATGTCCATTCACCAGATCCCCGGGGGATACCACTTTGACCAAGCACGACTCGACAGGTTCGCCGCGACGTTCCACATCACAAGCTGTACTCCCGGCGATCGTCGCCGTTGGCGGCAGCGTCGCCGCAGCACCGGCCGGCGCGATCCAGCTGGGTGATATCCAGGTTCAGTCGACGCTGGGGCAGCCGCTACGCGCGAGCATCGCCTACGCGCTGGGTCCGAACGAAACCCTCGAGAACTACTGCGTCAACGTTGCTAACGGACCGTCGAGCAGCGGCCTGCCGACCATACCCGGTACGCGGGTACGCGTTGCCGATGGCGTTATCACGTTGACCAGCACGCGACCGGTCCGCGAACCCATGGTTGCCGTTCGCCTGTCGATCAGTTGCCCGTACACGCCGAACCTGACGCGTGAATACATGATGTTTATTGACCCGGTTAACCTGGCGGTCACACCGGCGCCCGAAGCGCGCGCAGCAGCAACGGTGTCCGCCGCAGCGCCGGTGAGACGCGAGGCGCCCCCCTCGCCTCGCGCACCGGCCCGTAGCGAGCCCGTTGTCCAGGGGGCTCGCTACCGTGTGCAGCCGGGAGAATCGCTGTCGGAGATCGTCCAGCGCATTGAGAATCGCAGCATCGCACTGTGGCCTGCGGTCAATACAATCTTCGAAGCCAACCCGGACGCCTTTATCAATGCGGACCCGAATCGACTCAAGGCCGGCAGCTGGCTCACGATCCCGGACTTCGTCGGCGACGAGGTCGCACGTTTTGAGACGGTGGCTGAAACGCCGGCGGTCAGTACCGCGCCCGCCACGGCTGACTCGGCAGCGGTGACTTCGGTATCCGAGGAGGCAAGTGCTGCGGAGGCGATCGAGTCGCCGCTTGCTGCGGCTGTTGAATCGACCGTCGAATCAACGCCATCGGTCGAAACCCTGGTTGTCGAGAGCTCGGTCGATGCGGCTGACACCGCCGTCGAGACAGACCCGTTCTCCGCCGAAGCCAATGAGACGATCGTCATCCCGGATACCCCGCTCGAAAGCCCGGCGATCAGCGACAACCCGAATCGCGCTGTCGCTCGCATCGAACCGGAACCCGCACCGGTACAGGCCGTAGCGCCTGTCCAGGAAAGCAGCCAGTGGGGCCGCACCCTGCTGTTCACCGGCGGTGGACTGGGTCTTCTGCTTGCCCTGCTGTTCTTCGGCCGGGGAATCTTCAGTCGCTTCGGTTCCACGCCGGTTGCGGTCGACACGCAGCCGGTGCGTCGACGCGAACTTGAGCCGGAAACGACCATGGAAGTCGAGGAATCGAACTTCTCGCTCGACGACGACAGCCCGACCGACCAGAACCCGATCCTCGATGCTGACATGATCCTGGGACACGATCTCGATGGCGAGGTCGACGTGAATTTCGACGAAGGCTTTGATGCGACCCAGGCGATCGACTTTGAATTGCCGGAAGGTGAAGCGGCTGCACAGGCTTCAGAGACCACCGACATTATTCCGCCGCCGAAAATCGAGGAGTCCTCGATCCTCGCCTCGGAAGTTATGCCGGATGACGACGACTACGACATGTCCGTCATCGTCGATGTCACCAAGATGCCGACGTCCGACGAGGTCACCGAGCGTGACCTGCAGGCGATCGAAGTCGACGGCAGTGACGACGACGAGTACACGCTGAACGACGCGATCGACTACGACATCCTCGAACAGGACTACCAGGACGAGCTGACGGCAACGCAGGCGCTCAACATGGAAATTGAGAAAGCCGCGCGTGAACTCAACGACCGCCTGATGGAAGACGAAGACGACGCCACGACCAACGTGCAGATTTCCGACATCGCCGAGCTCGACGTTACGGCCGAGGTCACTGCCCCGACTGAACACACGCTGTCCGACCTGGACGACACCAACGTCAATGAAACGCTGGACCCGTCAGATTTCGAGGTTACCGAGGTTCTCGCTGCCGAGGACAAGACGGTCGACATGGAGCGCGACGAGTCAACGGTAGAAATGCCGGCTTCCGAAGCCACCGCTGAAATGCCGGCGATGGACGCTACGGCCGAGATGCCGGCGATGACCGAGGGAGACGACGACAAGACGCTGGAAGTCATGACCTCCGACGGCGATCACACCGTCGAAGTCGTTACGCGCGACGACGACACCGTCGAGATGGAAGTCGAAAGCGGCCGCGTCGACACCAAGGCGATCTGACCGGGGCTACTTACTCACGCCCATCAGTCGGTCGACCTTGCGCCAGCCCTGCGGCAGCAGTGCACCGCGCAACCCGCGATCGCCATAGTATGCGTCTGTGTCGTTCCACTTCAGGGTCATGACACGCTTGCCGCTGTAGACGAGCAGATTGCCGTCTTCCGGCACCACCGTCGCCGAGATCAGCTTCTCTTCGCCCGCCTGGTATTTCTTCGACGGGATATTGATCAGCTTGTTGCCCTTGCCCTTGGCAAGTTCCGGCAACTCATCCATCTCGAACATCAACAGGCGTCCGATGGAACTGACCGCGGCGATGACGCATTCAGACCCGCCCGGTACCGGTGCCGGTACCACGGCCTTGCCACCGGCCGGCACACGTAACACGGCCTTGCCCGCCTTGTTGCGTGACGCGAGATCCGACAGCCGGCAAATGAAGCCGTAACCGGCATCGCTCGCGAGCAGGTATTTCTGTTCAGGCTCACCGATCATCGCGCCGCAGAACGCAGCGCCATCGGGCGGGTTGAATCGACTCGACAGTGGCTCGCCCTGGCCTCGCGCAGACGGCAGCGTATGCGCGATGACGCTGTACACCCGGCCACTGCTGTCAATGAACATCGCCTGCTGGTTGCTTTTTCCAAGTGCCGAGGCCAGGTACGCATCGCCTGACTTGTAGCTGAGCGTCGTGGGATCGATATCGTGGCCCTTTGCAGCGCGAGCGAAACCGCGCCTGGACAACACGACGGTAACAGGCTCACTGGCGACCAGCTGCGTTTCATCCAGCGCCTGCGCGGTCTCGCGCTCGACGATCAGTGTGCGCCGCTCGTCGCCGTAGGCCTCGGCATCTTCGAGCAGCTCCTTCTTGATCAGGGTCTTCAGGCGTGCCGCACTGTTCAGCGTCTTCTCCAGCACGTCTCGCTCTTCGTTGAGCTCGTCCTGTTCGCCGCGAATCTTCATCTCCTCAAGCTTGGCGAGGTTGCGGAGACGGAGATTGAGTATGGCTTCAGCCTGCAGGTCGGACAGCTTGAAGCGCTTCATCAGTACCGGCTTGGGCTCGTCCTCGTTGCGAATGATCGCGATGACTTCATCGATGTTCAGGTAAGCGACCAGCAGCCCGTCAAGAATGTGCAGGCGGTCACGCACGATGCCAAGTCGATGTTCAAGACGCCGCTTGACGGTCTCCTTCCTGAATTTCAGCCACTCAGCGAGCATCTCGATGAGGTTGAACATGCGCGGGCGTCCGTTCAGGCCGATCACGTTCATGTTCACGCGCAGCGTACGCTCCAGCGACGTTGTCGCGAAAAGGTGAGACATGAGCTGCTCGACATCCACACCGCGCTTTTTCTCGATGACCAGGCGTGTCGGTTCATTCAGGTCCGACTCATCGCGGATATCGGTGACCTGCGGCAGCTTCTTGCTGGTGATTTGAAGCGCAATCTGCTCCTGCACCTTTTTACCGGAGATCTGGTAGGGCAACTGCGAGATGACGATGCTGCCGTTCTCCACGCGGTAGCTCGCGCGCAGTCGAAGCGTGCCCGACCCCGTCGTGTAGATTTCGTTGATGTCTGACTGCGGCGAGACGATCTCGCCACCCGTTGCGAAGTCCGGCGCCTTGATGTGCTTCATCAGGTCCGTGATGCTCGCCTTCGGGTTGTCGATCAGGTGAACCAGCGCACTGACCACCTCGTTGAGGTTGTGCGACGGCACGTCGGTCGACATGCCGACCGCGATACCGGTTGTGCCGTTGAGCAACAGGTTCGGCAATCGTGCCGGCAGCAACGCCGGTTCCGACAGGGTTCCGTCGAAATTGGGTATCCAGTCCACGGTGCCCTGCCCGAGCTCCTGCAACAGGCTCTTGGCGTATGGCGCGAGTTTCGACTCGGTGTAGCGCATCGCCGCGAACGACTTCGGATCGTCGGTCGACCCCCAGTTGCCCTGACCACTGACAATCGGGTAGCGATAGGAGAAGTCCTGTGCCATCAGCACCATGGCCTCGTAGCACGCCGAGTCGCCATGCGGGTGGAATTTGCCGATCACGTCACCGACGGTCCGGGCGGACTTCTTTGGCTTCGACGTGGCCGACAGTCCGAGTTCGCTCATCGCGTAGATGATGCGTCGCTGCACCGGCTTCAGCCCGTCGCCAATCTGAGGCAACGCCCGGTCGAGAATGACGTACATCGAGTAGTCGAGGTAGGCCTTCTCCGTGTATTCCTTGAGCGACTGTTGTTCGACGCCTTCCAGATTCAGTGAATTTTGCATTGCTTTGCTCTCTAGACCTCAGCCAGGTCGCCCTTGCTTTCCAGCCATTCGCGGCGATCCCGTGAGCGTTTCTTGGCCAGCAGCATATCCATCATCTGGTCGGTTCGGTCCCGGCCGCTGACGGTGAGCTGCACGAGCCTCCGCGTGTCCCTGTTCATCGTCGTGTCACGCAGCTGCTCCGGGTCCATTTCGCCGAGGCCCTTGAAGCGTGTCACGGAAACCTTGCCTTTCTTCTTTTCGGCCTCGATGCGGTCGAGAATGCCCTTGCGTTCCGATTCATCGAGTGCGTAGAACACTTCCTTGCCGACATCGACGCGGTACAGCGGCGGCATCGCCACGTAGACGTGGCCCGCGAGTACCAGCTCGCGGAAATGTCTCAGGAACAGCGCACACAGCAGGGTCGCGATATGCAGCCCGTCAGAATCAGCATCGGCAAGAATGCAGATCTTGTGATAGCGCAGGTTGCCTAAATCGGCGCTGCCGGGATCAATGCCCAGCGCCACGCTGATGTCATGCACCTCCTGGGACGCCAGAATCTCGGCCGAGTCGACCTCCCAGGTGTTCAGGATCTTGCCGCGCAGGGGCATGATGGCCTGCGTCGCCCGATCACGCGCCTGCTTGGCAGAACCACCCGCCGAATCGCCCTCGACGAGAAACAGCTCGGAGAACTCAGGCTCCTGGGACGTGCAATCGGCCAGTTTGCCCGGCAATGCCGGTCCCGTTGTGACCTTTTTGCGAACGACCTTCTTCGCGGCCTTGAGCCGGGACTGCGCCTTGCCGATGGCCAGCTGTGCAATCTGGTCGCCGGTCTCCGGGTGCTGGTTCAGCCAGACGGCGAACTCGTCCTTGATGACACCGGAGATAAACGCTGCCGACTCGCGCGACGACAGGCGTTCCTTGGTCTGGCCGGAGAACTGCGGATCTTCAAGCTTGGTGCTGAGTACAAAGTTCAGGCCATCCCAGACATCTTCAGGCGCCAGCGTCACGCCTCTCGGCAACAGCGAGCGAAAGTCACAGAACTCACGGATGGCATTGGTCAGGCCGGTGCGGAGACCGTTCACATGCGTGCCGCCCTGCGCCGTGGGAATCAGGTTGACGTAACTCTCGGTGACGACCTGGCCGGCATCGACGGCCCAGGCCAGCGCCCAGTCCACGCCCTCGGAGTCCGTGCTGACGGCACCTGAGAACGGTTCCGCCGGCAATCGCTCTGCCGGGCCCATCGCCTCCTTCAGGTATTCCTCGAGACCGCCTTCGTAGAGCCACTCTTCCTTTTCGGCCGGCTTCTCAACCTTCAGTCGAACACGCAGGCCCGGACAGAGTACGGCCTTGGCCTTCAGGGCGTGCTTCAGGCGGTTGACCGAGAATTTCGATGAATCGAAGTATTGGGCGTCCGGCCAGAAGCGTAAGGTTGTGCCGGTATTGGCCTTGCCGACGGTGCCAACAACGTCGAGCTTGCCGCGCTTCTTGCCGCCGGCGAAACTCATGTTGTATTCCTTGCCGCCGCGGCGAATCCAGACCTCGAGGTTTTTCGACAGCGCGTTGACGACCGAGACACCGACACCGTGCAGGCCGCCGGAGAACTGGTAGTTCTTGTTGGAGAACTTTCCGCCCGCGTGCAGCCGGGTCAGGATCAACTCGACGCCCGGGATCTTTTCCTTCGGGTGGATATCCACCGGCATACCGCGGCCGTCGTCAGTGACTTCCAGTGATCCGTCTGCGTACACGGTGACGTCAATTTTTTTCGCGTGCCCGGCCAGCGCTTCATCGACACTGTTGTCGATGATTTCGTGGGCGAGGTGGTTGGGCCGGGTCGTATCAGTGTACATACCCGGGCGCCGACGCACGGGCTCAAGCCCGCTAAGGACTTCAATGTCCGCAGCGTCGTATCGTCTGCTCATAGGTTGCTTGTGCCAGAGAAAAGCTCAAGCGAAAAGTGTAGCGGGAATGATTTCGCTCTGCACCTGTCGTTTCAAATGCTCAGCTGCAGATAAAGGATTCCCCTGATGTGGGTTCGCAAAAGTCATTCCAGCCGTTGGCGCGCCAGTAATCCACCAGGCCGAGCTCCCGCACGAGCAGGTTAAACTCCGGGCGCCCGCGGACATCGTCGAACAACGGATACCAGAATACCCACAGGTCCGCGGTCCTTACGAAGGTCTTGAGCACGAGATCAGGATCGTCGTAGAACCCCGCAAACGCGGCAACAATGAAGTCATGATCGCGTGTTTCGTCGGCGAGCTGCTCGAGATACTGCAGCAGCTCCTCTGGATCCCCGCGTTTGCGGCGAATCTGCTTCAGGATGTCGCGCTCGACGGGAGACGCATACTTGATCGTCCTGTCCAGCCAGCGCTCAATCGCTGTCGATTCACCGACCGACAGCGCAGCGATCAGCCCCTCGAAGCTGATCGGCACATGCGAGGGTCCACCCATGTACACCATCTCCAGCAGACTCAGCGCCTCTTCCGGTCGGCCCGCCGAGATCATGCCGTGCGCCCGAAAAATACTGCTGCTCCAGTCCTTCGGGTTGATCAGGATGTTCTCGCGAATGATGCGCTCCGAATCGAGGATGTACCCCGCCTTCATGCGCATATCGATGTAGGCCTCTGAGCGATCCAGCGACCTCGGTACGTCTGCCTCCGGAAAGCGTTCGAAATACGCGTCCGCGCCGGACAGGTCGCCTTCAATCACGTTCAGGTAGGCCGCCGTCTCCAGCGCGATTGCGGAATTCGGCGCCAGTTCCAGCGCCCGGTCGATCGCCTGGCGAGCCTGGTCGGACACCGACTCCCAGTATTCGGTGCCCAGCCGGATACGTCCGTACAGGTAAGCGGCGGCGATGCGCTCGTAGGCGATCGCGTAGCCGGGGTCGAGCTGCGTCGCACGCTGGAACATCTGGACAGCTTCGAACAGGTCGCTGACGCGCCCCTCCTCGTGACCGCTCTTGTAGAGACCGTTGCCTTCCATGACCAGCCGGTATGCCTCGGCGTTGTCCGTGCCGCCGGAGAATTCGCTGTAGGCACCAACGCCGAGCTTCAGCTGCAGGGACTGGGCGACATTGCCGGCGATTTCTTCCTGCACCTCGAAAATATCCGACAACGAACGGTCGAACGTCTCGGACCAGAGGTGAAAACCGGAATTCACCTCGATCAGCTGCGCCGTGATACGCAGCTCGCTCTCGGATACCCGGACGCTGCCCTCGAGGATGTGATTGACACCCAGTTCGCGACCGATCGCCGTCAGGTCGTCATTGCTGTCCTTGAAATAGAACGACGATGTGCGGCCGGTGACCCGAAGGCCTTCAACGCTGACCAGGTGATTGATCAGCTCCTCGGTCAGGCCATCGGTGAAGTATTCATATGTGCCGTTCTGGCTCAGGTCGGCAAACGGAAGCACCGCCAGCTTCCGTTCATCATCGTCGACGAGATCGGGCGTGGCAGAGTTCAGTGTGAAATGCGCGGTCGCGACCGAAGCCGCCGCCAGCAAGCCGGCCATCGCCCAGTGCTTCCACGACGGCAGCGCGGAGCGTGTTCGCTCCGTGCAGATCGGGGTGGCCACCAGTCGTATGCCTTTACGAGGCACAGTTTCGATAATCGTGGACGCCCTGGCGGAGTCACCCAGTGCACGGCGTAGTTCGGTAATACACTGCGTCAGGACGTCGTCGCTGACGTCGCTGTTTGGCCAGACTCGATCAAACAGCTCCGAACGCGGTATCACCTGGCCCGGTGCCGACACGAGCACTGTCAGAACCTCTGCCGATTTGGGTTTCAGGCGGTACTGGTCGCCACCTCTCTCGACGAGGCAACGATCCAGGTCTACCCGATTGTCTTCCAGTTTGAACCGCGTACCGACCGGCATGGGCTGGCATCCCTTTCTTGGCTATCCCCAGTATTGGATGCACGCCAGCCGGCTTTGGGTTGCAAGCAATCACGATTATTTCGCGATAGTGCCTACGTTGCGCAGACGTAACGCGCCCGGTGTTTCGGTACACCGTCACGCCCGAATTCGCCCAGCGCATCAACCACGATCCGGCCCCCATTGGCGAAACAGCGTCGGCTATCCAGCTTGAAACGCTCGGCGTATTCGAGGTTCCTGATATCCCTGTCCAACTGCTGGTTCGCGGAGAGACCCGCACACCCTGTCATAAGAAAGAGGACAGGCACGACACCCAAAAGTTTCCCAAGCTTCGTCACGGTAATGCTCCTGTGTAAATGACAGGATCAACCGTGGACCAGCGACCGGGCGAACGCCTGAACGGCACACGAGCGGCGCCCGAACAGTGTCCGAGCGCGCGGTGAATCGGGGAAAGGCGGCGCTTTTTCTAGTTCAAATCGCCGATCAGGGACGCGCGAATGCCGTCAGCCACCGGGTTTACGTCGACTACATAGTTTTCGTGGTCGATGCCGGCTGACAGGGCAGCGCCGCCCTTGAGCGCGTCCACCTGCTCCGACGGCAGCTCGAAGCGCATGAAGTGCACCGCCGAGGTTTTGTCATCGTCCGAGCGCTCAAGATCTTCATCCGCGATCGCGTAGACACGATCGAAGCCGTCGACACAGACAAACACCTTGTTCTCGACGCCGACCAGCAGGTTCAGCATCTGCTTGCGTTCTTCAATATCCGGGAACTCGACCATGAACGTGGCTTTCCAGTTGCTGCCATCCGGAATCAGCGGATTGTAGGCGTCGAGCTCTTCCATGATGCCGTCGGCCTCGAAGATCTTCTCGATTCGCAGCATCTCCTGGATCTGGTACTGCATCGTCAGGCGGTCTTCGAAATACAGTGCGGCGTTGGTGCCCAGCGCGATACGCCGGAACTTTTTGTGTTCGAGCACCTTGCCGCGAAATTCATCGCGAATCTCGGCGTATTTCTCGAGCGAAAACAGGTCTTCCCGGGTCAGTTTTTCCATCATTTTCAGATTCCGTAAGCTTTCCTTAGCAGGCTCATGGGGTGGCCGGCGTCGTAGTCGTCCAGGTCCTGGACGATCTGCTCAGCTGCCATCGGGCAGTCACTGACGAAATGTTCAGCGTCGCCCTTCTTCACTTTGTTGACCACTGGCCGTGCGATTTTCTTCGACACGTCGTGGAATTCCTTTTTCACCGCGTAGGTGCCGTCGTGACCGGAGCAACGTTCAATCGCCTCGACCTCGGTGTCCGGCACAAGCTGCAGCATGTCACGAGTCTTCAGGCCGATGTTCTGCACACGCAAATGGCACGGCACCTGGTATGACACCTTGCCAAGCGACTGGCTGAACTCCGTTTTCAGATGACCGTCCTTGTGGCGCAGCATCAGGTATTCGAACGGGTCGTACATGGCGTCTCGCACCTTGATGACATCCGGGTCGTCCGGGAACATCAGCGGCAGCTCCTGCTTGTACATCAGCGTGCAGGACGGGATGGGCGTCACGATGTCCCAGCCCTTATCAACCCACGCCGCCAGCACGGGTATGTTCGCCTCCTTGGCTTTCGCCACGGACTCGAGATCGCCGAGCTCGAGCTTGGGCATGCCGCAGCAGGCTTCCTTTTCAGCAATCGTGACCGGGATACCGTTGTGTTCAAAAACCGCAACGAGATCCTCGTCCATCGCCGGTCGGTTGCGGTTGCCGTAACAGGTTGCATAGAGCAGGACCTTGCCCCTGGTGCGTTCCGTGGCGACCGCCGCTGACCCATCCACATCGTGCAGGTGCTTGAGGCGCTTGCGAGCCGTACTCGAGTGGTATTCGGGTACCGGCGCGTGCTGGTGGACGCCAAGCGTGCTTTCAAGTGCCTTGCGACCGACCGAACTCTTGTTCACCGCGTTCACGACGGTGGACACAATGGGTATCCCGGCGAAGTTGCCAACAGTGTCCGTCGAACTGAGCACCTTGTCGCGAAACGACGCGCCGTCCTTTTTGAAACGGGCCGCCTTCGCCCTGAGCATCAGGTGCGGGAAGTCGACGTTCCACTCGTGCGGCGGTACGTACGGACACTTGGTCATGTAGCACATGTCGCACAGGTAGCAGTGATCAACGACGTCCCAGTAGGCCTTCTTCGGCACCGTGTCGAGTTCCATGCTGTCGGACTCGTCAATGGCATCGAACAGGGTCGGGAATGAGTTGCACAGGCTGAAGCAGCGGCGGCAGCCGTGGCAGATGTCGTAGACGCGCTCCAGTTCCTCGAAGAGCGGGCCTTCGTCGTAAAACTCGTCGGACTTCCAGTCCAGCGGGTGACGGGTGGGCGCCTCGAGACTGCCCTCGCGTTTATGGCTCATAAAGTAAAAAGCCGGGGCTTTTGGCCCCGGCTTCCTGGTGACGTCTTAGTCGTCCAGCGTATCCAGTGCTTTCTGGAAACGGTTGGCGTGGGAGCGCTCTGCCTTGGCCAGCGTCTCGAACCAGTCTGCGATTTCATCGAAGTCTTCATCGCGAGCCGTCTTTGCCATGCCCGGGTACATATCCGTGTACTCGTGCGTCTCACCCGCAATTGCTGCGGCGAGGTTTTCAGCCGTCGAACCGATCGGCATACCCGTTGCCGGATCACCTACAGCTTCGAGGTACTCGAGGTGGCCATGTGCGTGACCGGTCTCGCCTTCCGCCGTGGAGCGGAATACAGCGGCTACATCGTTGTAACCCTCAACATCCGCCTTCGCTGCGAAGTACAGGTAACGGCGGTTAGCCTGTGACTCACCGGCGAATGCTTCTTTGAGATTTTCTTCTGTTTTGCTGCCTTTCAGAGACATGTTGACCCCCTCAGTTATTGAGATTGATTTTCATTTAGACCGTGTCTAAAGATGGCTCAATGTACGACCGCCACCGGGCACTGTCAAATGACCGTTCAATGCACCCGCACGGTCAAGACGATCCAGGGCAGCTCATTGACGCAGGGTTTGCGTGCCGCTAAGTTGCCGCGAACCGTCACGGAATTCACTCATGAGCACGAAAGCCAATCTTGAAAAGTCACTCGCCGACCTGGAAACGCTGGTTGAGGAACTCGAAGAAGGAGACCTCCCGCTCGAAGACGCGATGAAGAAATTCGAGAAAGGCATCAAGCTCACGCGCAACGCGCAATCCGCGCTAAAAGACGCCGAGCAGAAAGTCGAGATCCTGCTGAAGAGCGCCGGCGGCGGCGAGACGCTGGAAGATTTCGCCGCGGACGACGAGTGATCAGTCCGCGTTAAAGATACTCAGCAGCGCAACCACCGTCGATTCCACACCGGCCGTCACTGACGGTTGCGGCGCGATCTTGAACAGCGGCGAATGATGGCTGGGCACCGGCGCGCCGCCCGAAGCTTCGCGTTCGAAATCCGCCTTCGGTGTACCGCCGATCTTCCAGTAAACGCTCGGGATATCCGGGTTCACCGTGAAGTACGGAAAGTCCTCGGCACCCATACCCTTGGTCGGAATATCCACGACCCGTTCCTCGCCCATCGCGTCGATCCAGGCCGACTTGAGCTGACGGGCGAGCGCAGGATCGTTAATCGTCGGCGGTACGCTCTCCTCCGAAACAATCACCTGGGGCAGCTTGTCTTCCGGTAGCCCGGCGACACGCCCCATGTTCTCCGCGATCCGCTTGATGCCGTCGAGCAGTATCGCTCGGGTTTCGAGGCTCGTGTTTCGCACCGTGAGTTGCAGGTGCGCGCGGTCGGAAATGATGTTGTGCTTGGTACCTGAGTGAAAGGAGCCGACCGTCACCACGCCAGGGTCGCGCGGCGGCAGTTCCCTGGCTACCAGCGTTTGCAGCGCCAGCACGATCTGGCTGCCGAGTACGATCGGGTCCTTGCCGCGATGCGGACTGGCACCGTGAGCACCGATACCGTGGATGATGATATCCACGGTATCTGCACCCGCATAAGGACTGCCCTCGGTGACGTTTATGACGCCGGCAACATCGCTCGCGGACACGTGCAGGGCCAGCGCATAGTCCGGCGTCCCGAAGCGCTCCCAGATGCGATCGTCACGCATGTTGCGAGCACCGAGCACACGTTCTTCGGCGGGCTGGACAACCAGCATCAGCGTACCGCTCCAGTCATCGCGATGGCTGGCCATATGGCGTGCCGTTCCCACCAGGCTGGTGATGTGTACGTCGTGACCGCAGGCGTGCATGACCGGCATCACCTGCCCCGAAATAGGGTCCTGCTGGACAGCCGTCGACGCATTCTCGAGACCTGATTTCTCCTCGACCGGCAACCCGTCCATATCGGCGCGCATCATGACCAGCGGGCCCTCACCGTTTTCCAGCAAGGCGACAACGCCCGTGCCCCCGACGTTCTCCGTGACGTCGAATCCTGCCCGGCGCAATTCACTTGCCATGCGCTCGGCAGTCTTGAACTCGAACAGCGACAACTCGGGGTTACGATGAAAATGATCGAACAGCGGCCAGAGATACTCGTCGTAGTCGCGATTGATCGAGTCGCGCAGTTCAGTCGAGTGGGCAGAGGATGCGAGCAGAAGACCTGCAACGAGAATCAGGCGAAGGGTCATGACGAACTCCGGTATGGCACGGCCGGAGTCTAACCGATAGCAACTGTCAGGGTGAGGCCCGGGGAATTCCTTTCCCGGCAGCAAAGCCGGAACGAGCTACAGGTTGGCGCTGTCGTCGTTGCCCTGCAGACGCGTGATCAGCGCACGCAGGAAACGCTTGTTGAATCGCAGCTGGCAGCTGGACGACACCTGCTCCATCAGCGTTGAGCTGACGCGCAGCATCGTGACCGGCCCCTTGGCAACGATCGACGCCTGGCGTTTGGCGCCGCGAACGTAGCTGGTTTCACCGAAGCAGTCGCCCGCTGTCAGTTCGCCAACGAAGTCGCTGCTCTTTACCACGTCGACGTTGCCGGAAACGATGATGTAGAAGCGATCGTCTGAATCACCTTCGCGGACAATGTCATCACCGTCGCGATACTCTGCCCAGTCGGACGCTCGCAGCACTTCCCAGATTTCGGCGTGGGAGAACTCGTGGAAGAAACGCAGCGTGCGCAGGAGGTCGAAGTGTTCCTGGTTGTCGAGCGTGTCGTACTTCTGGCGCAGGTCCTTGTAAACACGCGTCAGCTCGGCCGCCATCACGGCGCCGCTGGCGGGACGAGTGTCCGGGTTCTTCTGCATCGTCATCGCGACCACGTGCTCGAGCTCTTCGGGCAGGTCTTCGCGATAGGTATGAATCGGCGGCGGTGTTGCGTAGACGATCTGGTGCAGCAGTTTCGACAGGTTGTCTGCACGGAACGGGCGGAAGCCGGTCAGCAGCTCGTACATGACGGCGCCGAGTGAATACAGGTCTGATCGTGCCGTCAGGTCTTCAGACTGCACCTGTTCCGGGCTCATGTAGCTCGGTGAGCCGGCGATCCCTTCAATGCGGGACACATCGGAATCGCTGACGATGGCGATGCCGAAGTCGATGATGCGAACGTCGTTGTCGATCGTCAGCATCACGTTGCTTGGTTTGATGTCGCGGTGGATCACACCACGGCCGTGTGCGTAGTGCAGTGCTTTCGCACACTTGTAGATAATCTCTACGACGTCATCGACACGCAGCAGGTTATCCGGCTTGCAGTACGCCGCCAGTGTACGTGCACCCTGGATGTGTTCGGTAACAACGTAGTACTTGCCGTCTTCCTGGCCGGCATCGTAGATCGGCATGATATTCGGGTGCTGCAGCATCCCGACCATGTGCGCTTCGTTGTAGAACATCTTGCGCGAGACACTCGCGCGCTGCGGATCTGAATCTTCTTCGAGGTT
>CAZSIQ010000056.1:0-20552 GCA_964606915.1 uncultured Woeseiaceae bacterium
GGCACCGCTCTGGGGCGCGGTGTCGTGCTCGTCGCGTCTGCCGTCGAGTGGTGAACAGGACGGCTCCATCATAACCAGTGTATTGCCGCCCGGCCTCCCCGACTTCCCGCTGCCGGTGCCGCTGGTATCGACCATTGACGGCAACCCGATGATGCGTTCGGAAGTGGTCATCGCAAAGGAAGCGGGCTTCCGGGTGCGCAGTAACCGCAGCATCTTCGACCTCGCCGTGTTCTACAACTCGTTCGACGAGCTGCGCAGCTTCTCGATTGGTGCCGCCAGCTGCCAGCCGGACGGCACGCCGTTACTGGTTAATCCGCTGTGCCTTGGCACCGCGCAATTCGTGAAGATTCCACTGGATATCGGCAACAGCAGCAACGTGGACACGATGGGTGCCGAGCTCTGGTGGTCGCAGGAAATCACCGATTCCTGGCGTATCCAGGCCAGCTACACCTACGTACGCAGCAAGAACCGTGCACCGGATGGCGGCAACACCGCCGAGCTGGCAATCGAGGAGGACAGCCCGGATCACCAGCTGTCCATTCGTTCGTCGGCGAACCTGGCAGACGAGCTGGAGTTTGACGTGTTCGCTCGCTGGGTTGACGAGTTGAAACAACAGGGTATCGACGCCTATACGGCGGTGGATGTCCGTCTTGCATGGACACCGACACCGTCATGGACGTTTTCACTGATGGGCCGCAACCTGTTTGCCGGTGAACACGTGGAATTTCTGTCCGAAATCAGCGACCTGGCGCCTGTACAGATTGAGCCGAATGGCTTCGTAGAGATTCGTTGGAATTTTTAATTCGTTGAGTTTCAACGACGAGTGCCTATCGACTTCATGCGTGTAATCCCACACAGCTTGCTGGTGTTTTTCCTGACCGTGCTGTCAGCCGCCCCGCTCCATGCGAGCGGTGATGCTGAGACCTCGGTGAAGGCGGCGATCATGCACAAGATCGCCAAGTTCGTTGCCTGGCCGCCGGACGCCTTTGCATCCGACAGCGAAGCGATGCGTTTCTGCGTTGCGGGGGACCGGAACATGCTCTCGGCCATCACGGCCCTTGCGGACGAGCGAATTCACGGGCGGATGGTCGAAGCGGTCGACGTTCGCTTACCGGCGGATGCCGCCGAAAACTGTGATGTCCTGTTCTTCGGCGAGAATGCGGAAGGCGACGCGCAGGCCTGGACATCGGCGATTGCCGAGAGGCCGGTACTCACCTTCGGAGACGCCGACGGCTACGCGTCGGACGGCAGCATCGTTCGCGTCATGATTCGCCGCAACAAGGTGCGGTTCGAAATAAACCTGGATGCCAATGAGCGGACCGGCCTCCGAATAGGCGGTCAGTTATTGCAGCTGGCGGCTGCTGTGGGTGGTCGAAGTGGCTGATGTGAAAGCCCATCGTCGTTTCGAAGATCGCCCGATCACGCAGAAGCTGATCGTTTTCACGCTGCTGACCGCGGTATCGGCCGTCCTGTTCGCCTCCCTGCTGTTCGGCATTTCCGAGGCCTACAACTACCGGAACAACACCGCCGGTCATGTCGGAACCCTGACTGACGTTATCGGCACCAACAGTACGGCAGCGCTAACCTTCGAGGACGAGCTGCTCGCCGCCCAGGTCCTGAGCTCGCTCAGTGCCGACCGGTCGATCATCGGTGCCAACTTGTTCACGGCGGACGGTGAGTATTTCGCGGACTACGCGAACCCCGTGTTTCCTCGCTTGAACGGTGCGGAATCTCGTGAACTGGCGAGTCGCCTCACGGCGATGGCGCAACAGACCGGCGCCCCGGTGCAGTCGTTTGAAGGACTGAACTACCTGGATTCTGTCCGCCCCGTGTATTTCGACAATGAAATCGTCGGCTACCTGCACGTGCGGGCCTCACTGGCGGAACTGGTAACCTCACTGCAGCGCATCGCGTACGTTGCCGTCGCTGCCCTCCTCCTCGCCATTCTGATTGCCGTCACGCTGAGTTCGCGACTGCAGACCTTTGTCGCTCGACCCATTTTGCATCTGTCGGAGCTGATGCAGCGCGTGACTGCGGAGAAAAACTACTCCCTGCGTGCACAGCGCGGCAGCGGCGACGAAGTCGGAACGCTGATGGACGGTTTCAACCAGATGCTGGAGCAAATCAACTCGCGCGATCTTGAGCTGGCAGACGCCAACGAGAAGCTCAAGGTCGCGATTGATGAGACGGTCAAGGCCAAGGAAAACGCCGAGCAGGCCAACAGCGCGAAGAGCAACTTCCTCGCCCGCATGAGCCACGAGATCCGCACGCCGATGAACGGCGTACTCGGTATGTCGGAACTGCTGCTGTCTGCCGACCTGAATCGCAACCAGCGAAAATTCGCTGAAACGATCCAGCAGTCCGGCGAAGGGTTGCTGGCGGTGATTAATGACATTCTCGATTTCTCGAAAATCGAGGCCGGCAAACTGGTGCTCGAAGAGGCGGAACTGGACCTGGCCAATATCGTGGAGGGCATTGTCGACCTGCTCTACTCCCAGGCACGTGACAACGACGTTCAGCTGATCAGTGCCATTCGTCCCGACGTGCCGACCCTGGTTCGCGGAGACGCAACCCGTTTGCGCCAGGTCCTGATGAACCTCGTTGGCAACGCCGTGAAGTTCACCAAGCAGGGTGAAATTGAAGTCGGTCTGGACATCGTCACGGGCGAGGATAATGCGTCGATCTACCGCTTCTCCGTGCGAGATACGGGTGTCGGTATCGATGAAGACCAGCAGGCGCTGATCTTCGACAGCTTCGCCCAGGCCGATGTTTCCACGACGCGTGAATACGGCGGCACAGGACTCGGACTGTCGATTTCCAAGCAGCTGGTTGAGCTGATGGGCGGCTCCATTGGCCTGGACAGCGGGATCGGCAAAGGGTCGACCTTCTGGTTCGAAATACCGCTGTCGGCCATCGACCATGCCAATGCGCTGTCGACCAACGGATTTGCGGAATTCGACAACACGCGAGCGCTGGTGGTCGATGACAACGAGACCAACCGCAGAACCCTGCGCGAACAGCTCGCCAGCTGGAACATTGCGGTGGATGTGGCGATGGATGCAGCCGAGGCTGAGCAGGCGATGCGGCGCGCCGTATCGAACAACTGCGCCTACGATGTCGTGCTGCTCGACTACTGTATGCAGGGAACGGACGGGCCCGCGCTGGCGAGATCGATCCGTTCCCGGCCGGAGGCGCTTGGCAAGCCGGCGATCATGCTGCTGAGCTCTGCCCTTCCCGAGACGAATGACCAGCAGAGCACCAACCCGGATATCGACGTCTACCTGTCCAAACCGGTACGTCGAAACAACCTGTACGAGTCCTTGCAGGCGCTTATGTGTCGTGAGGACGCAGCCGTTGTCACAAAACCGGTCAAACAGTCTGAGGCGGACAACGAGACGCCGAATTTCGATCTCGACGTGCTGCTGGTTGAAGACATCGCCATCAACATGATGGTCGCCAAACTCATGCTGGCGGAAGTGGGTTGTCGCGTGATCGAGGCGGGCAACGGAGAAATCGCGCTGCAAAAGATTGATGAAGCCCGTCCCGATCTTGTGCTGATGGATTGCCAGATGCCGGTGATGGACGGTTACACCGCGACCAAAGCACAAAGGGCCCGCGAAGAGCATGCGCACTCGGGCCGGATACCGATCATCGCGCTGACCGCAAACGCATTGTCTGACGACAGGCAGAAGTGTATCGATGCGGGCATGGACGACTTCATCAGTAAACCGTTCACACGCCAGCAGCTCGTCGACGTGTTGTCCGCATGGAAGCGGAAACTCGGTTCAATTGACGGGACGGACACGCAGCCGCTCGTAAAAGGCGTTGACCGGGCCCTGCCCGCGACCGTCGACGACCAGGTGGACACGAGCGACGGCGGGCCGGATGTGCTGGACGAGACGGCCATCGAGCAGATCCTCGCGATCGATCCCGACAACGGCCAGACGCTGCTGAACGGGATCATCGACACCTTCTGCACAACGGCCGCGGACCTGGTCGATTCAATGCTTGAGGCAGCCAACTCGGACGATCTTGACGGCGTCGCCCAGGCGGCTCATTCGCTGAAGTCGTCGAGTGCGAGTGTCGGTGCACATCGCCTGTCAGAGCTCAGCAAGACCCTGGAGACCAGCGCGAAACAAGCGGATATCGGCGCCGTCCGGTCGGCAGCCAGCAGCGCACGAAACGAGTTCGATGCGGCTGCCGAGGCGTTGAAAGAACGCCGACTGGCGTAAGCAACCGCCCTACTCGCTTCAACCTAGGCGAGCCAGCCAAACGCGCCGGCGGTCAGCAGCGCGTAGATGAACGCGTCGAAAAGATTCTTGACGGTTATTGACCACGGTTTGGCAAACCAGACGCTGTCTTGCACGTGTCCCAGGCCGTAGGCCGCCCAGGCAACGACGCCGGTGAGCTGGAATTTCTCCAGGTACGTCGCGTCGTCGCCACCGAAGAAGTTCAGCACATAGGCACACAGACCGCTGACGAACACGTAGAAGAGGAAAATCTTCAGCAGTCGCGGCCCCATCTGCGGAATCCCGGCCTCCTGAACGTTGAAGTACGCCACCGGCCCATCGATAAACTTCTGTTTCTTTTCCTCGTCCTCGAGGTCCTTGGGGTCGGTGCTGTGCGGAATCATGTAATGACCCGGCTCAATACCCTTCAGCGCCTCTCGGGCCGCATCCTCGTTCGGCGCTTTCCTGAAGTCCGATTTATGCCACGGCATCACCATCCAGACGATGGCGCTGGCGAAGAAGACAAGGATGGAAGCCAGCAGCACAGCCTGCCAGTAGAGAATCACGCTCATTGGAACCCCCGCTTATTGTTGTTTCCGTGAGTGTATCCTCGCATCGCCTCGAATGGCTTGACGGTGAGACTGGTTCTAAATGGCCGTTTCGGATTCAGGCTCGGTATAAAAAAACGCGATGCTGTCAGCTATGATTCCGGCTTCATTCGGCTTGTGACACACGCATCGCCTTGACCCTCCGACTACTGCCACTGCTGGTTGCCGTGCTTCCCTTTGCCGGCGTCACGATCGCCTACTGGATCGCGTCCAGCAAGGAGCTCGTCCCATCCTGCATGCCCTTGCTGGATGGGTGTACCTCGATCAGCGCGACCGGTCGATACGAACCGGCGAGCTGGATGTTCCGCGCCGTCCAGCTGCCGCTGGCAAGCCTGCTGTTTGTCTGCTGGCTCCTGTCCGTTGAATGGCTGAAGGGCATGCACCATGGATCCAGAGCGGCACACCGGACAATACTGATCGCGGGCACGATCGGTGCGATCGCGCTCGTTGTTTATGTGACCTTCCTCGGTACGCAGCAACCGTTCTACGAGTTCATGCGACGTTTCGGCATCTACTTCTATTTCGGTGGCACCGCGGTGGCCCAGCTTACGCTGGCACTCGCTGTTGCGAAGGTCGAGCCGAGGACGGTTCGGTTTGAAGGTGTCAGGCAGGCCACGGCACTGATCTGGCTGGCCGCCCTGCCCTGGGCGCTCGGCGTGTTGAATCTCGTGCTCAAAAACATCCTCAACGATGCGGATGCGATGGAAAATCGCATCGAGTGGATTGCCGCTTTGCTAATGCAGCTGTACTGGCTGTTCCTCTGGTTCGCCTGGCGCGCCACCGGCTTCGAGGCGAGAGTGGGTACCGACGTTCGTCCCCCACGGTGACGCCCAGCGCGGATCGACGATGGCCTCGACGTCGGTCAGGGCATTCATAAAGGCGATAACGTCGTCACGTTCCCGGTCGGTGATCTCGAATCCACGAACGAACTCCGACTTGAAGGGGCTGGTGTTACCGTCACCGGCGAACGGGCCGGATTCGATTTTCCGGCCGCCTCGTTCGTAGTGCCGCATGACGTCCTCGAGCGTACTGATGCTGCCGTCGTGCATGTACGGTGCGGTCAGAACGACGTTTCGAAGCGTTGGCGCGCGAAACCGTCCCATGTCGCGACGCTCGCCGGATATGTCGGCCAGGCCCGGGTTGTCTTCGGGGTACGCGCCGGTGTTGTCGATGTTGTAGAGACCGGTGTTGTGATACCCGAATCGATCCACCCTCGCGCTCTCGTGTGTCGAGCTGTCGGTAAAGTTGAAGCCGCCGTGGCAGTGAAAACACTCCAGTCGTTCTGAAAAGAACAAGGCTTCGCCGCGTTTCGCGGAGTCGCTGATGGCGTCGGCATTGCCCGCCAGGTACTGGTCGTACGGGGATCGGAAGCTGACGATGCTGCGCACGAAGGAACTGGTTGCCCGCACCATATTGATGATGCTGCCGGGTTCCGCGTCGTCGGGAAATGCTTCGGCAAACATCGCGGCGTAGGTTTCGTCATTGCGAAGCAGCGCGACGAGCTCGTCCTCGCGACCGCCGAGTCCCATTTCGATCGGGTCGTCGCCGAACAACGGCGTCAGCGCCTGGTCCTCGAGACTTGCGATGAGGCTGTTCGCCCAGGTCAGCCGGCTGGCATAGGCCACGTTGACGAGGCTCATGGAGCTGCGGGGGTGAATATCGCCGGTAGCGCCGATGGATTTCGGTTTGCCGTCTGTGAATGCGAGGGCCTGGATATGGCAGCTCGCACAGGCGACGGTGCCATTGATCGACAGTCGCGTGTCATAGAACAAGTGACGGCCCAGCTCGACCTTGGCGTCGCTCATCGGGTTGTTCGCGGGCACGGCCGGCACCGGGTGGTCGCCGATTGCCCAGTCGTAACCACGATCCTGGTTTAACAGGAAAACGACGCCGCCAATGAAGAGCATGACGGACAGGAGTCCCAGCAGCAGCCTCATCGTCGCTCCATCGTCAGCCACGGTCTCGCAGGCGTGCTGGCCAGGCCGAGGTTGGACAGAACAGGCTCGCAGCTTGACTCCAGCGGTCCGGAGGAACAGTCGCCGGGCAGACCATCGGCAAGGTCAACCTGGTGAAACAACTGGTCGAGGTGCACCACGGCAGCGGACTGGCCGGCGACGAAGCCATCAAGTTTTACCGTGACACGGTTGGGCTGCGAACATCCCGTGATGTTGCCTGTGGTTCCCTGGCAGCCGGTGCTGCCGAGATGAAGCCAGAATCCGTCAGTTTCCGATTCGACGCCGGCGCGGAGGAATTTGTAACCCGAGCGCCAGTGCCAGTGCATGGCGCTGTCATCCAGCGGCGCGGCCGCCTTGAGCGGGTCCGCATGGTTCTCGCTGAACGGGACGCCAATGGTCAGGGACAGTGCTTTCACATCATCTTCCGGCCAATGCAGATTCAGTGTGTTGTTGGTTTCAATCGTGCCCCCGTCGCAGGCGCCGCGGCCATCCTCGATATCAATCAATCCCACGGCGCCGTTGTGCCAGTTGGCGTCCACGATGAGCGGAATATCGACCGCTCGACCATCCAGCATCTCCGCGGTGACTCCTGAGACGAACAGGCGCAGGTCTGTCAGCGCAATGCCGTCGCTGGTGCAATGGATGGGGTTTCCTTTGAAAGCGGCTTCGAAAGGGATGGAAACCGGGATTCGGGGTTCACTACAGCCCGCGGTCAGCAGCAGCGCTGCAACCAGCCATTCAGGACGCCGTTTTGGAAACGTCTCCTGCATCCTCGTCGTTGTCTTCCTCGGGCTTTTCAGGGGCAATGGAATAGTCGAGAACTCCGGTGGCGATGAGATCGGTCGAAGCCTGGGCAATCGACAGCTCCGTTTCAACCTCTCGGAGCTTCGCCTCGGATTTGACGTTTTCGGTGGCCCGGTTGGTCAGCTCCGAACGAAGTTCGCGGGTCTTCTTCACAGAGTCTGTCAGGTCCCGCTTGAGAACGTCCATCTTTTCCTGCTGGTGCGAGATGACACTGTCGCGCTTCTCGATGCCCTCCAGTGTGTCGTCGAGTTGCTTCTCAACGTCGGCGATGTTCTCGCGTGCTTTTTCGAGATCGGTCTGCGCGACTCGCAGTTCGGCTTCCAGCGAACGAATTCGGTCGTCGCGAGCATCACGTTTCTTGGCCTTCGAGCGCTGGCTCAATGCGCTGTTGATCACCGACAGGACCCAGCCCAGTACAAACGCACCGAGCGCGGCCAGCATGACGTTTAGCGGCAGGTCAACAAACATCGCACAACCCTAATATCCGGGGACACACCAGACAAGAACGAAGTTCTCAATCCGGGCGAAGCTTCGCACGCAAAGGTCACCTGTCCCCCTACGGTAACCATGTGCCATGTATACCACCTATTCTGAGTAAAAACAGCCCGTTAGCGTCGATTTATCGCCAATTTTGCGAGGTCAGGATGGTCTGCAAACACACCGCTGACTCGCGCCTCTTTTTGCAGAAATGTGACCAGCGTCGCTATGTCCTTGAAACCCGCCGGCAACTCATCGGCTCGCAAGGTGTACGGATGACAGGGTACGCCGGCCGATCGGACCGCCAATGCAAACTCACTGGGTACCGGTGTACCGCTCGCATCGAGGAGGTAAAGATGCTGGATTCGCGGTCCAACCGCATCGGCGTACTTCAGCAGGAACTGCAGGCCGGCCCCGGTGCGAAGGCCGTCGTAGTTCGTTGGAGACTCGTTCCAGTCGTTCTCACCGATCAGCTGCACCAGCTTCAAGTCGCAGTCGAGCTCCAAGCGAATCCTGCGAGTCTCTGCGGCATCGAAGCACTGCAGGTATACCGGGTCTTCCGCTGACCGGTAACCACTGGCGGTCAAAGTCTCGATCACGGCGACCGAGAGGTCGATGCCCTCCTCCTTGTGCCAGGCGGGCTTCTTAATCTCCGGGTAGATCCCCGCCGACCGGCCAGTCGAACGATTCAGTCCTCGAATGAAGCGGATTTCCTCTTCAAGCGTATGCAGGCGAAAGCTGTTGTCCTCAACCGGGTAGCGCTTCGGGTAAACCGCGTTCCCGTCTGCGCCGCACCGCTCATGGACCGTGAGGGTGCGGAGCTCATCCATGGTGAAATCAATAGCGTAGTACCGACCGTCAGCTCGACGGCGATCAGGGAACCGATCAGCGACGTTCGTGACGCGGTCTACGTGGATATCGTGCAGGACAACCAGTTGACCGTCTTTAGACGCGACGACGTCCTGTTCCAGGAAATCGGCACCCATGGCATGCGCCAGCGCCTTGGCAGGAAGCGTGTGTTCGGGCAGGTAGCCGCTGGCCCCGCGGTGCGCTATAACTTCCAAAATACTCTAGAAAAACATTGCAAACTATTGTTTTTCTTCGTCTTCATTGTCTTTCATGAGCTCCTCGATACCCGGAAAGTCGATCACTTCCCAGCGCTGGGTATCCTCGCCACGACCGGCGCGTTTGATGGCGTCCACCATCTCGCGCTCATTCCATTCAACGACTTCCTTGGCTCGCTCTTCGACGTCCTTCGGGATATCGCCCAGCCCGCCGACGTGCTTCATCGCGACGATGCCGATCTTGTTCGCTTCTGCCACGTCCATCTGGAATCGAACGAGGTCGGGCTGCGACTCGGCAACCGCCGGCAGCACGACGATGACCTCGGCCTCCTTGATCTGCTCGATAAGCTCGTCCTTCATGGCGTCGAGACCACCTGTTTCCGGCATGTTTTCCGGCTTACTCCGGTTCAGGTAGTAGAAGCGATCATCACTCTCGAGGAATTCGAACACCCTCAGGTAGTCGAAGCTCTCTTCGAAGGCATGGGTAACAAACACGCGATACGGATTACTTTCTGACACGCAAGGCCCCCTGGTTGTCCCTTGGCGATAGTGTATCCAATAGCACGGCGATATGCCGGGTTGCTGTGGTGTTTCTCTGGCGCAAGGGTTTAGGTATGGTTCCACCCTTCATCGTGCACGCCACATCGCCATGCGCTTATTGCTCTACAACATCCGTTACGCGCTCGGCGACAGTGCCAGCCTGCATGTGCCCCTTCCCGGCGCCGGCTACGTGCTGGGTAACCAGTTCATGTTGCCCAAGCTCACCGAGTTTATACGTTCCGTTGATCCGGATATCGTCGGTCTCGTTGAAGTCGACACCGGCTCGATTCGGACCCGCATGGTCAATCACGCCGAGAAGATTGCCGAAGACCTGGGTATGAACACGTCGTACGAAACCAAGTACGGCGAAAACTCGATCAACCAGCTGCTGCCCATCGTACGAAAACAGGGTAATGCCTTCCTGGCTGCACCTCGCGTGCACGGTGAAAAGTTTCACTACTTCGATACCGGCATCAAGAAGCTCATCATTGAGCTCGAGATGGAGCATTTCGCGGTCTTTCTGGTCCACCTGTCACTGAAATACCGCCATCGCCACCTGCAACTCCGCCACCTGTATGACCTGATCGCAGCGACAGAGAAGCCGGTCATTGTCGCGGGCGACTTTAATACGTTCTGGGGTGAAAACGAGATTTACCTGTTTATGAAGGCCTCGAGCCTGATGTCGGCAAACGTGGCGGGGTTGCCGACCTACCCGAGCCGGTCGCCAAGGAAAGAACTGGATTTCATCCTCTACCAGGACGGAATCGACGTAACCAATCTCGAAGTCCCGGACATCCGCTTGTCCGATCACCTGCCCATGGTGTGTGACTTCGAGGTCCGGTAATGCAGACAAGAGGTTAATGGATGTCACAGGAACACTGGTCTTCGGAATCCGATGCGGATGGAATCGTCTGGCTCAGGCTGGACAAGTCTGACGGCAGTGCGAATGTCCTGTCCGGGCCGGTTCTCAGCGAACTCAACGACCTGCTCGAACCGCTGCCCGAGAAGAACCCGCGGGGCGTGGTGGTCCATTCCGGCAAGTCCAGTGGCTTCATCATGGGCGCCGACATCAACGAGTTCACGAAGATCGAGAACCCGGACGAGGCCTACCAGCTGATTCGTCTCGGCCAGCAGGTCCTCGACAAGCTGGAAGCGCTGCCGTGCCCTACCGTGGCGGCCATGAACGGGTTTGCGCTGGGTGGCGGCCTCGAATTGGCCATGGCCTGTGACTACCGCCTGGCATTCTCCGGCGATCGCAAGGCGTTCGGCCTGCCAGAAGTGCAACTGGGCATTCACCCGGGATTCGGTGGCACCGTTCGTGCGGTGCAGATCATGGGTGTTCGACCGGCCATGCAGCTAATGTTGACCGGAGCGCCAATCAACGCCTCCAAGGCGCGCAAACTCGGCCTCGTCGATCGAATCGCCAGCGATGACAACTGGCGGCAGGCAGCGAAGGAGCTGATTGCCGCGAAGCAGCCAAAGCAGTCGGCGCCGTTTGTCGAGAAGCTCCTGAATCTGCCGATCGTGCGTGGCTTCATCAAGCCGACGCTCGTCAAGCAGGTGGCCCGCAAGGCGCGCAAGGACCACTACCCGGCGCCGTATGCGATCATTGACCTGTGGGCGAAGCACGGCGCGTCGAGTTCGACGGGCTACGAGGCGGAAGCGCGTTCAATCGCCGAACTGATGTGTACCGACACGTCACGCAATCTCGTGCGCGTCTTCTTCCTGCAGAACCAGCTCAAGTCGCAGGGCAACAAGACAGAGCGCAAGATCGAGAACGTCCACGTCGTCGGCGCAGGTGTCATGGGCGGCGATATTGCGTCCTGGTGTGCACTGCGAGGCCTGAACGTGTCCCTGCAGGATCGCGAGATGAAGTACGTGCAACCGGCGCTGGACCGGGCGCAGGAGCTGTTCTCAAAGCGCATCCGCGATGACGCGAAACGCAAGGCAGCAAGCGACCGCCTGGTGGCTGACGTTGACGCCGTGAAGGTGGCGGACGCTGACCTGATCATCGAAGCGATATTTGAGAATACGGAGGCAAAGAAAGCTCTGTATGCGTCACTCGAGCCGTCGATGAAGGACGGTGCACTTCTGTCGACCAACACGTCGAGCATTCGACTCGAAGAGCTTCGCGATGACCTGAAAGATCCGCAGTCGTTCATCGGGCTGCATTTCTTCAACCCGGTCGCGCAGATGATGATCGTCGAAGTGATCCGCTGTGAAGACACCACGCAGGAAGCGCTGGATGCGGGCTTCGCTTTCGTCAAGAAGATCGGCAAGTTGCCGCTGGAATGTCGCAGCGCGCCGGGGTTTGTTGTTAACCGCATTCTCGGGCCGTACATGGCCGAGGCTATGGCGCTGGTCGAATCCGGCGTCGCGCTGGCGAATATTGACAAGGCCGCCGAGGCATTTGGCATGCCCATGGGGCCGGTTGAGTTGATCGATAACGTGGGTCTTGATGTCGCGCTCAGCGTCTCCAAGGTGCTGGGTGCGGCCATGGACCGCCCCGTGCCCGAGCGGCTCGTTTCGATGGTTGAGGACGGCAAGCTCGGCCGCAAGACCGGCGAAGGTTTCTACTCGTGGGAGGGCCGGAAGGCCATCAAGCCGGAAGCGACCGGTGCGGTTCCCACCGATATCGAGGACCGCCTGATTTTGCCGATGGTTAACGAAGCTGTGGCCTGCCTCGCGGATGGCATTGTCGCGGACCCGGACCTGCTGGATGCCGGGGTTATTTTCGGCACCGGATTTGCGCCTTTCCGGGGCGGCCCGATTCATTACGCTCGTGCGCGAGGCCTGGAAAACGTCAAGGACGCCCTGAATCGTCTTGCGGACGCCCACGGTGATCATTTCCGACCGCATGAAGGCTTTAATTCGCTGTAGGCCGGGGCGTGCGTGGCAGCACAGGTACAACTGTGGCGTCGTTCACGCTGCGCGAAATCAGGTGTATCGGAAGTTATTGAATTGAGGGTAGAATACCGGCCAATTCACGGGATCGTGTCCGTTTCTTCCCGTACCTTGAACAAGTCATAAGAATCACCCGAGTTGATAAAAACGGTGACACAACAGGATGTGCCATGTCTGGCGACGTAGATATCGAACTGCTGCGCCAGTTTACCCCGCTCGACGGCCTCAAGAGGGATAACCTCAACGCGCTCAGCCGGAAGGTGCAGCTGCGTGAGTTGTCGCCGGGCCAGGTGCTGTTCAAGGAAGGCGATACCGAGAAACGCACGATCTACATCGTGTCGGGCAAGCTCGAGTTGATCGACCAGGGCAAGGTGGTCGAGACCATCGTCGGCGGCAGCGATTCAGCGCGCAACCCGGTCGCACCCTCAATTCCCCGCATAGCCATGGCCAAGGCGCTGGACCGTGTCCAGTTCCTGTCCATCGACAGCGACCTGCTCGATGTGATGCTGACGTGGGACCAGACCGGCACCTACGAGGTGTCCGAACTGCAGGGCGAGGCTGAGGAAAGCGAAGAGGACTGGATGACCACCCTCCTCCAGGCCAAGGCCTTCCACAAGATTCCCCCGGCGAACATCCAGGCGATCTTCATGCGCATGCAGCAGATCAACTACAAGTCCGGGGACATCGTTCTGAAACAGGGCGCCGAAGGCGACTACTTCTACGTATTGATCCGCGGACGTGCCCTGGTGACGCGCGAGACCCCGCTCAGCAAGGACGGTATCAAGCTGGCCGAGCTGGGTGTCGGTGACACGTTCGGTGAGGAAGCGCTGATCTCCGATGCCAAGCGTAATGCCACGGTGACGATGATCAGCGACGGGTCCGTCATGCGTCTTGGCAAAGACGACTTCAAGACGCTGCTCAACGAACCCATGCTGGAATGGGTCGACCAGGATACGGCCGAAAAAATCGTCGCTGAAGGCGGTCAGTGGCTGGACGTCCGCCTCCCCAGTGAATTCGAGAACCACCACATCGACGGCGCGATCAACATACCGCTGTATTTCATCCGGCTTAAGATCAACATGCTGGATGAAAACCAGAAATACGTGGTCTGCTGCGATACGGGTCGACGCAGTTCGGCCGGCGCCTACATTCTGAATGAACGTGGCTACAACGCGTACGTTTTGAAAGGCGGGATCAAGGCCGGCTAGGCCTGCTATCGCTTGTCCGACGGCCAGACTCGGACGAGTCGGCCACCCCAACGAAAATCACATGGTGTGAGTGGGTTTGTCGCCGCCCAGCGCCCCTGCCAGGTAGGTCTCGATCTTTTTCTGCGTGTTGCCCTGGTCCTGGTCGCTGAACTGTACGCCGATGCCGGCGGTGCGTTTGCCCTGGGCACCTTTTGGTGTCATCCAGATCACGGTGCCCGCCACCGGAATCTTCTCGTCCTCGCCCATCAGGTTGAGCAGCATGAAGACTTCGTCGCCCAGCTTGTAAGAGCTGTTTGTCGGGATGAACAGCCCGCCATTGACGACGTACGGCATGTACGCGAGATACAGCGCGCTCTTGTCTTTGATCGTCAGTGTCAGGAGGCCGGGTTTACTCATCTCTTTCCTGCGAAAATTGCACGCAAATCCTGTTGATTCTCGTTGACGTAGGCCAGGTCATTGGCCCAGTCCACCAGAAGCCGTTCCAGCGCCAACTGGACGTTAAAACTGCCCTTGTTCGCGCCTCTCAGGCGGTTGATTATGTCTAGATAGCAAAACAGGTTTCGCGTGTCCATGCGTTGCATCGCAGAAACATCGAAATCGAGACCCTGTGCCCATTTTTGCCCGCAATTCAAGGCTTTCAGCAGGTTCGATACCGTTCCGGCCAGCCAGTTAAGCACGAAATCGGTGTCCATCTTCGCCCATTCCGCGGCGACCGCTGACGCCGATTCGCGGCCCGCCTGAATCGCCAGGAAACGCTTCTGCATGTCGCCCATCAGGTCGAGTTGCTCCTCAAGGGCGAGTGCGGCGATCGGCGCACCGCCGGCGGCAGACAGGGCGCGACGCCAGTCTCTTCCTGCGCGAACATGGTCCAGCCACTCGACGGCTTCCACCTCGGTGGGTGGCAATACGGCAATCCGCTGGCAACGACTGAGGATGGTGGCCGGTAGCCGCCCTTCCCGATCCGAAACGAGGATCAACAGCGCGTCCCCGGGGGGTTCTTCCAGCGTTTTCAGCAGGCCATTGGCGGCAGATCGCGTCATCAGGTTGGCCGGTTCGACAACGGCAGCCTTGCCTCGACCCTCATAGCTCGTCAGCGTTAGCGATCGGATCAGCTCGCGAACCTGGTCCACACCGATCGTGGTCTTGTCTTCCGGCACCGAGAGGCGATGCAGGTCGGCATGTTCCAGTTTGTCATCAGCAAAGACCGGCCGCTGCGACGCGTTACTGGTCAGCTTCTTCGCCAGCATCCACTCCGCCAGGCGACGTTTGCCGCAACCCGGTGGACCGGTGACCAGGACCGCGTGCGGCAGGCGATCGTTATCCTGCGACGCGAGCCAGTTGTCCGTTGCGGCATCAAGCCAGGGCATTGAGTTCATGCCTGCCCCCGGTGGCGAGCCGCCAGGCGCTCGGCGATCTGTCGAATCTCGGCCTGCACGTCGTCAAGGGGGCGGCTCGCGTCCACCACGATGAACCGGTTCGGATCGGACGTCGCGAGCGCGAGATAGGTGTCGCGCACGCGATTGAAGAAATCGATCTTCTCGGTCTCGATGCGATCGATCTCGCCCCGCTGACTGGCGCGCTGCATACCGACCTCGACCGGTGCATCCAGCAGGATTGTCACGTCGGGATTCACATCACCGTGCACCCAGTCCGCGAGGGTGTTGATGCGGTCGGCCGGCAACCCGCGTCCACCGCCCTGGTATGCGCGGGTGGAATCCGTGAACCGATCGGCAACCACCCAGCTGCCTTGCTCGAGCGTGGGGCGAATCGTGTTTGCTACGTTGATCGCCCTGGCTGAGAACATCAACAACATCTCGGCAACGTCGGGCATGATCTCGTCAGTGTGATCTTTCAGCACCGAGCGGATGCGTTCCGCGTTGCGAGTACCGCCCGGCTCACGCGTCTCGAGCACAGCAATGCCCAGTTCGCGCAGCGCGGACACGAAGGTATTGATCTGCGTCGACTTGCCAACCCCTTCACCGCCCTCGAATGTGACGAACAGCCCGCGCGTCACGGCTGGTTACCCGAACGCCGGCTGTCGAGCTTCTTCAGGTACGCCTGAACCGCCCGATTGTGATCCTCGAGCGTCACGGAGAACACGTGGCTGCCGTCCGGCTCGCCGGTAGCAACGAAATACAGTTCTTCGCCATCGGCCGGATGCAGCGCAGCGTAGATGGCCGCCCTGCCAGGCATCGCGATGGGTGTCGGCGGAAGTCCCCGTCGTGTTCGCGTGTTATACGGCGTGTCAGTGCGAAGGTCCTTCCACGTCAGGTCACCGTTAAAGGACGGCAGCAGGCCATAGATGACCGTCGGGTCGGTTTGCAGACGCATTCGCGTGTTGAGCCGGCGAGTAAACACGCCGGATATGCGCTCTCGCTCGTCAACCCGCGCGGTTTCCTTTTCTATGATCGAGGCCAGTGTCAGCGCTTCATACGGCGTCGTTACCGCCGCTTCTTCGGCACGCTGTTCCCATTCCTCGGCAAGCGTGACTTGCAGTGCGTCGTAGGCCTCCTCGAGCAGCGCCGAAATCGTCGTGCCTCGTGCAAAGCGATACGTTTCCGGGAGAAACAGGCCTTCCGGGTAACTGTGTTCGCTACCCAGGGACTCCAGTAAACCGGCCCAGTCTGCCTCATCGAAGTCATCAACCAGTACGTCGGAGGCCTCCAGGGCATCCAGCAGTTCCCATCGGTTCCAGCCTTCGACGATGGTGAAGGCGTGCAGGACGACATTGCCGGATACGAACCGGGCAAGCAGGCTTTTCGGTGTCAGGCTGGCATCGATCGAGTACTCGCCAGCCTGTATAGAGCCCTCAAGTCCCGTCAACCGGCCGTGCACCCGGTACCAGGTTGGATGCGTAATGATGCCGAGCGCGGTCAGGTCCTCGGTCACACCCGAAAAGGTCGAGCCCGGCTCGATAACAAATACCAGTTCTTCCCCGGTTGCGGGTATCTCGCCGTTCAGGAAGCGCAGGTAGCTCGTTGCAGCGGCGGCCGCCGCCAGCAGTCCGCACGATGTCAGCACGCCCAGAAGGATCAGGACGCGTCTCACGGTTCCGTGACCCCGACGATCTGAAGCACCTGCCGTATGGTCTCGAATGCGGCGTGGTTGCGTAACGGGCGCCCACCCAGGCTTGCAACCGGCAGGACGCCGAACTGGCTGTTGCACAGCAGAATCTCTGACGCACGCTCGGCTTCCTCGGCGTGCACATCCCTGACGATGATGTCGTCCACTGTCTCGAGGATGGCCGAGCGCATAACGCCTGCGACACCAGCGCGGGACAGGTCGGGCGTGACGAGTTGTTCATCGATGACCAGCATGACGTTGCTCATGGTACCGCAGATGATTCGTGATTCGAGATCGCAAAGCAGGTGCTCGAACTGGCCTCCCAGCCGTTGTCTCGCCAGCACCTGGTCCAGCCGGTTGAGACTTTTGATCCCGGCCAGAGCCGGTTGAATCGACGCCGTGATATCGGACCAGTCAACGGCTACTCCCTGTTCATACAGCGAGGCATCAAGGCCCCGATAGGCCGAGAAACGCCCGATCAATCGAGGTGTCGGGGTCGGTGGCCTCGCGTAGCCACGGGGCCCTTCGCCTGCGGTGAGCACCAATTTGACGATGCCGTTAACAGGCTCCGAATTGTCCGCCAGGATGTCGCGAAGCAACGCCTCAACTTGGTCGTCGCCCGGGTACGGCAGTTCCAGTCGTCGACATCCTTCAGCGAGGCGCGTGAGGTGCTGACGCAGCAGTCGCGGCCTGCCTTCTCGTATTGCGATCGTCTCGAACAGCCCGTCGCCGTACTGCAAGCCTCGGTCGTCCGCCGGGACAGCCGTGATACGTCCGCCTGTCGAATACCACGCGGTCATTCGCCAAGGGCCTTCAACATGCCTTTCGCTTTGGCACGCGTTTCCAGCAGTTCGTGTTCCGGATCAGAGTCAGCAACAATGCCCGAGCCAGCGCGAAAACTCAGCGTATTGCCGTTCATCACCATGGTTCTGATCAGGATATTCAGGTCCAGCGACCCGTCGAGATTCAGGTAGCCGAAGGCGCCCGTGTAGGCGCCCCTCGGACTGGTTTCGAGTTCACTGATGATCTGCATGCAGCGGACCTTGGGGCAGCCCGTGATGGTCCCACCCGGGAATACAGCGGCGATGGCTTCTGACGGTGTGGTTTCCGGCCGCGGTATGCCGCGCACGTTGGACACGATGTGATGCACATGCGCGTAACTCTCGATGACCATGAGCTCATCAACCTCCACACTCCCCGGCATGCAGAATCGACCCAGGTCATTTCGCTCGAGATCGATCAACATGATGTGCTCGGCGCGCTCCTTCGGGTGAGCGATCAGTTCGTCCGACAGCGCGGTGTCCAGGCCTTCGTCGTCGGATCGCGGCCGCGTGCCGGCAATGGGCCGGGTCTCGGCAACACCCTGTTGAAGCCGCAGCAGGCGTTCCGGGGACGACGAAATGATGCTGGTATCGCCGAATCGCGCGATGCCGGAAAACGGCGCCGGATTGGCATGCGTCAGCGAGTGGTAGATATCGGCCGGACGCGTTGCAGAATCCAGCGTGACTCGCCACGCACGCGACAGGTTTGCCTGGTAGATGCTGCCGGCCTCGATGTAGCGCTTCGCAGCGCGAACCGCCTGCAGAAACTCCGCAGGCTGGTCTTCTTCGACGTGCAGGACCCCGGGTGTTCCGGCCTCCCACTCGACGGCTGCCATATCGCTTTGTAGCTCGGCCTGCAGGCTTTCATCCACGCCGTCCTCACAGACCAGCGTTGTCCGACCGGTTTCGCATTCCCGCACAATGGCAGCACGACACCGGACGGCGAAAGCCGCCGGCAGTTGCGTATCCGGACGAAGCTCAAGGGATGGCTCAACGTCGCCGGCAAGCTCGTAGCCCAGGTAGAGAAACCAGCCGCCCGCAAACGGTGTCGAGGCGTGTTGCTCCTGCCGGGTCTTTTTGAACGCCGTATCGAGCAATGCCAGGAAATCGCCATCGTCCGAGCTGATGTGTTCGCCGGGTGCGGCAAACAGAATGTCGTAGCGGCCAAGGCCGCCGACGCCGGAGGTACTCTGCAACAGGAACGGGTAGCGCTCCGGTGCGTGAGCGTGGAGCCCTAACAGGTCTAAAGAGTCGGGAAAGTCGATCAGGCGACCGGAACCGTTCGCCATTCGCGTTAGTCGAGTTTGCGGAAAACCAGGCTGCCGTTGGTGCCGCCGAAGCCGAACGAGTTGGAGACGGTGGTCGTAATACTCGCCTGGCGAGCTTCATTGGGCACGTAATCAAGATCACAGGCGGGGTCCTGGTCCTGGAGGTTTGCCGTCGGTGGCACGACCTGGTCACGGATCGCGAGGATCGAGAAGATCGCCTCGGCAACACCGGCCGCGCCGAGCATGTGACCGGTCGATGACTTGGTTGAACTGACGAGCAGTTTGTCCGCGGCGTCACCGAAGGTCCGTCGAATGCCGACGGTCTCACCGATATCGCCGGCAGGCGTGGAGGTTCCGTGGGCATTGAGGTAATCGACGTCGGATGGGTCGATGCCCGCATCACGAATGGCCGCCGTCATGCACTTGCGTGCGCCCTCGCCGTCTTCCGGTGGCGACGTGATGTGGTAGGCATCACCACTCATGCCGAAACCGATCAGCTCCGCGTAAATCGTCGCGCCCCGGGCCCTGGCGTGTTCGAGCTCTTCGAGCACCAGGCAACCGGCGCCGTTGCTGAGCACAAAACCATCGCGTCCGGTATCGAACGGCCGGCTCGCCGTTTCGGGCGAGTCGTTGCGGGTTGTCATCGCGCGTGCGGCGCAGAAACCGGCCATGGTCAATGGCGTGGTCGCGTACTCGGCGCCACCCGCGAGCATGACGTCGGCATCACCGTAAGCAATGCTGCGGCCGGCGAAGCCGACGCAGTGCGTCGATGTCGCGCAGGCGCTAACGACAGAGATGTTCGGGCCGGTCAGGTTTCGCAGGATGCTGACCTGGCCGGACACCATGTTGATGATGCTCCCCGGGATAAAGAACGGTGACACCTTGCGGGCACCGCCACCCTGCATCTTCACATGGTTATCTTCGATGAACTGGATGCCGCCGATGCCGGCACCCATTGCCACACCGATACGCTCACTGTTTTCGTCCGTGACTTCCAGCCCACTGTCGTCGAGAGCATCGAAACAGCTCGCGATTCCGTAGTGGATGAAGGGATCATTCTTGCGTTGGTCTTTCTTTGCCAGGTACTTGTCGGCGTCGAAATCACTGATCATCCCCGCGATCTGCGTTGGCAGCTCGCTGGGATCGAAGTGTTCGATTCTTGATATACCGGATCGACCCGCGAGCACGTTTTGCCACGCGGTTTCGACCTGGCTGCCCACCGGCGAGACAATGCCCATACCGGTAATGACAACGCGTCGTTGATTCATGGAAGCTTTGGGAGTCGGCAGAAAGCCGGATAGCAGGCGGCACCAGAACGGTGCCGCCGCTACCGATATTTAGCTGTCGCTGGAGCGAGCGGTGACGAAGTCGATGGCCTGCTGGACCGTCGTGATCTTTTCGGCTTCCTCGTCCGGAATTTCGGTTTCGAATTCCTCTTCGAGAGCCATCACCAGCTCAACCGTGTCAAGCGAGTCCGCACCCAGGTCGTCGACAAAGGAAGCATCGTTGGTTACTTCGTCCTCTTTGACGCCGAGTTGCTCGGCTACGATGCTCTTCACCTGTTCTTCAATACTGCTCATTGTTATCTCTTCTCCTGAGAAGACTTAAAAC
>CAZSIQ010000057.1:0-20537 GCA_964606915.1 uncultured Woeseiaceae bacterium
ATACACCCGCGCCGGCGATCCGCGCCTGGTCGGTGCAACGATGGAATGGAGATTCAGACGTGTGCTCTTCCGATCTAAGACACGGTATACACCCGCGCCGGCGATCCGCGCCTGGTCGGTGCAACGATGGAATGGAGATTCTGAGCATGCGAGTTGCCGTCGACATCAGCCTGTACCCGTTCGACGCGGATTTCATTCCGCCCATCAAGGATGTGATAGAACGCCTGAACCAGCACGACGATATCGAGGTGGAGACCAACCGACTGAGTACCCAGTTGCGTGGTGACTACGACGTCGTCATGGCGGCGCTACATGCCGAGATCCGCGCGACGTTCGAGCAGGTACCGAAAGCGATTTTCGCCATCAAGATCCTGAATAATCCGCTCGAGGACTGAGCCGTATGTGGCAAACGTTCACGGAGCAGGTGGCGGCGACGTCGATCGCGGAGTGGGTTGCGGTTGTCGCGGCCATTCTCTATTTGCTGCTGGCTATTCGCGAGAACATCGCCTGCTGGCTGTTCGCGGCGATCAGCTCCGGCACTTACGTTTACCTGTTCATTGACGCAAAGCTGTACATGGAGTCGCTGTTGAATGCGTACTACCTGCTGATGGCGGCGTATGGATTCCGGGTCTGGCGACTGGGCCGCGACGAGTCGCACAAGCGGCCGATTGTGCGTTGGTCGTTGAACATTCACATCGCCGCCGTGGTCGTAATTACAGGACTGAGTGCGATCAGCGGTTTCCTGTTGTCGTCGTGGACCGATGCTGCGCTGCCCTTTTTTGACTCGCTGACAACTTTCGGCGCGTTTTGGGCGACTTTGCTGGTTGCACGCAAGGTTTTTGAGAACTGGTACTACTGGTTAATCATAGACTTAGCGTCAATTGGTCTATATTTATCAAGAGATTTGTACCTGACGTCGATATTGTTTCTTGTCTACCTTGCGATGATCCCGTTTGGCATCGCGGCCTGGAAACGATCTATGGAGCAGAGAGTGCATGTCACAGGATAAGGTTCGTTCAATGTTGCTGGAACGCGTCGAGGAATGGCGATTCGCCAATATCGAACGCGTTGAACAGGGGCATACGCGATCCGCTTATCGACTGACACTCAGCGGTCGACGCGCCATGTTCAAGTACGAGGAAGAGACGCGTGCTCCGTTCAAGCGCTCCCGCCACGACGAGGCCGAGATCCAGCAACTGGCTGCTTCACGGGGGCTGGCCCCGGGCGTCTACTACGTTGATGACGACTGCCTGTTGACCGAGTACGTTGACGGACGCGTGCTGACCGACGACGACCTTCACGACGAAGAGATGCTCGTGCGCATCGGGCTTCGCCTTCGCGAGCTGCATTCACTGCCGCTGTGCGGCCAGCGATTCAACGGTATGGCTCCGGCAGCTCACTACGCGATGCACGCGCCTGACCAGAAGACCGCCGAGCGCTGTCTCGCTGCGGTGGCCGCTCTGCCCTGGGAATCGGCCGAGCTGGTGTTCTCCCACAACGACCTGGTCGTTGGCAACCTGCTTTACGATGACGATATCCGCATCATCGACTGGGAATACGCGTGCGATAACTCACCGTTGTTCGATCTCGCGACCCTGATTGCCCACCACAAGCTGAATGCACGGGAGACGTCGGTTCTGGCAGAAGCCTATTTCGGCACCTGCGATGACGTAATCCTCGCGCGCCTCGCGGTCTATGAGCGGGCGTACCACGCACTGCACTGGCTGTGGGTCGCTGCGCGCGACCCGGGCGACCGACTGCTGAACCAGCTGGCCGCCGAAGTCAGTTTCTAGGCTTCTTCTGCCTCGGCTTTGGATTTCAGGCGCGCGTCGCGTCGCCGTTCACCCTCCGCCAGCAACTTCTTGCGCAGGCGGATGCTCTCCGGCGTGATCTCCACCAGTTCGTCATCGTCGATGAAATCCAGCGCCTGTTCGAGCGAGTAATTCAGCGGCGGCGTAAGCTGGATGTTCTCGTCAGTCCCGGCAGCGCGAATATTCGTGAGCTGTTTGCCCTTGGTCGGGTTGACCGGCAGGTCGTTGCTGCGTTTGTGGATCCCGACAATCATTCCTTCATACACCTGCTTGCCGTGACCGATAAACAGCGAGCCGCGCTCCTGCAGGTTGAATAACGCGAAGGCCAGTGCCTTGCCCTGGACGTTGGACACCATGACGCCGTTGTTGCGCTGGCCGATGTCCGTCTTCGCCTTCGGCCCATAGGCGTCAAAGACGCTGTACAGCAGGCCCGTGCCTGCCGTCATGGTCAGGTACTGTGTCCGGAAACCGATCAGCCCCCGCGCCGGAATGCGGTATTCGAGACGCATACGGCCGCGGCCGTCTGACGTCATGTTGAGGAGCTCGCCTTTACGCTCTGCGAGGCTTTGCATCACCGAGCCCTGGTAGTCTTCCTCGAAATCCGCGGTTACGAGTTCGTACGGTTCCTGCACCTTGCCATCCACAACGTGTTCGATAACTGACGGACGCGAAACGGCGAGTTCGAAGCCTTCGCGACGCATCGTCTCGATGAGGACAGAGAGGTGCAGTTCGCCGCGGCCCGAGACGACGAATTTGTCGGGGTCATTGGTCTCTTCGACCCGCAGGGCGACGTTGTGCTTCAGCTCCTGGTGCAAACGCTCGAGAATCTGGCGACTCGTCAGGTATTTGCCTTCCTGCCCGGCAAACGGGCTCTTGTTGACCTGGAAGGTCATGCTGATCGTCGGTTCGTCGACACTCAGCGGGGGCAAGCCGTCCGGCTGGTCCTTGTCGCAAACGGTGTCTGAGATCTGCAGGTCTTCGAAACCCGAGAAGACAACGATGTCGCCGGCTCCCGCAGACTGCACCGGAACACGCTCGAGCCCGTGAAAGCCATAAAGCTTCGCGAGAGTACCCGACGTTTTCTTGCCGTCGTTTTTGACGATGCTGACCCGTGAGTTCGCATGAACCGTACCGCGGGCGATGCGGCCGATGCCAAGCACGCCGACGTAGGGGTTGTAATCAAGACTCGACACCTGCAGCTGCAGGGGGCCGTCTGCCTTTACTTTCGGCGGCGGGACGTGATCGACGATCGCCTGCAGAAGCGGTGTGGTGTCGCCGCCGGATACGTCGGCGTCCAGGCCTGCGAACCCCTGCAGGGCTGATGCGTAGACGACCGGGAAATCGAGTTGCTCGTCGCTCGCACCAAGGCGGTCGAAGAGATCGAAGGTCTGGTCCAGTACCCAGTCAGGCCGGGCGCCGTCACGGTCGATTTTGTTGATGACGACCAGCGGGGTGAAACCGTGCGCGAACGCCTTTTGCGTGACAAATCGCGTCTGCGGCATCGGGCCGTCCACGGCGTCGACGAGCAGCAACACGCCGTCGACCATCGAGAGGACACGTTCGACCTCGCCGCCGAAATCGGCGTGGCCTGGTGTATCGACGATGTTGATCCGCCAGTCATTCCACTTGATTGCGGTGTTTTTCGACAGGATCGTGATGCCGCGCTCGCGCTCCAGGTCGTTGGAGTCCATGACGCGATCCGGGATGGTTGCCCGCTCGTCCAGGGTGCCGGACTGCTGCAGCAGTCGATCGACCAGCGTGGTCTTGCCGTGGTCGACATGGGCGATAATCGCAATATTGCGCAGTTTTTCGGTGGAATTCATGGGGGGAGGCCGGCGAAAAGGGGCGCATTATAGCCACCTTGCCCCCTCCGCGATATCACTGAAACGCTACCAGTTGTTTCTGAGCTCTCTCAGCTTCAGGAAGGTCTCGCGAGGACCAAACCGGCCGCCGTATTCGGCTTCCAGCGTCTCGGTAACGCCCGGGCTGTCGAGCCGGAAGAACGTGTTCATGCGGCGTTCTTCGCCGAGCGTCGTGACATACGCATTGGCCGGGTCCTGGTCTCGGTACTTCTCGAGCATGGTCTTCGCGTAGGCGTTGCCGGGCTCTCGATCGAGCGTGAAGCTCAGGTTGTTGAGCAGGTAGTCATGACCCGGGTAGATGCGTGTCGCGTCGGGGAGCTTGTCGAGGATGTTGGTAAACGTCTCGTAGAGTTCCTCCGGGTGGCCGCCATTGTGGCAGTTGCCGGCACCGGCGTTGAACAACGTGTCCCCGCTGAACAGGGCGGGCGGATCGGTGCGGGACATCAGGCAGACGTGACTCATGGTGTGTCCCGGTGTGTCCAGGCACTCGAGTTCAACGCTTGTGCCGACCTCGACGACGTCACCCGCGCCGACACCGCGACCAACATTCGGAATGCGGTTGCCCGCGTCCTTGTGCGCAATGATGACGGCACCGGTCGCCTTCACCATCGCCTTGTTGCCGCCGATATGGTCGCCGTGCTCGTGCGTATTGACGATCTTGGTGATCGTCCATCCGCGTTCGCGAGCGACACGCAGGCATTGCTCGTAATCCAGCGGGTCGATCGCCAGCGCGTCGCCGGTCGCCTCGCAGGCGACGAGGTAGTTGAAATTGCGGTAGCTGTTACCGACCCAGAGCTGTTCGACGATCACTCAATCGATTCCCGGTCGTAGACCTTGCGGCCGGCAACCCAGGTTTGCATGACCTGGATATCGTCAATTTCACTGACGTCGATCTCGAAATAATCGCGATCAACAACGATGAAATCGGCCCATTTGCCCGCCTCGAGGCTGCCGAGTCGATCTTCCTGGTGTGCCGCAAAGGCAGCAGCCAGCGTAAAGGAATGCAGCGCTTCGGCCCGGTTCATGGCCTCGTCCGGGTACCAGCCGCCGGCCGGCATACCGCCCCGGTCCTGGCGAGATACGGCGGCGTAAAGGCCGTGGAACGGGTTCACGAGTTCGACAGGGAAGTCTGAGCCACTGGCGATCACAACGCCGTTGTTGAGCATCTTGCGCCAGGCGTAACCGCCCTTGATACGGTCCGGGCCCACGCGGTCCTCCGCCATGTTCATATCGCTTGTTGCGTGCACCGGCTGCATCGAGGCAATGACCCCCAGCTCGGCAAAACGCTCGATGTCGTTCAGCGCCACGATCTGCGAATGTTCAATGCGATGCCGGTGTTCTGAAGGCTTGCCGCCCTGGACTTTCTCGAATGCGTCCAGGCACATCCGGTTGCCCTTGTCACCGATCGCGTGGATACCCACCTGGAAACCCATGCTGTCGGCCTTGGCCACTTTTTTGTACAGCTCGTCGGCGGTCCAGAAGGGCAGTCCACGGTTTTCGGGGTCATCCGAGTAGGGCTTGATCATGGCAGCGCCCCGGCTGCCGAGTGCACCGTCCTGGTAGAGCTTGACCGAACGAATGTCGAGGTGGTCATTGCCGTAGGCGACCAGCGGTTTCCCGATCGCGTCGAGGTTTTCGCCGGCGCCGGATACCATGCCGTAGAAACGGATGCTGATTTCGTTGTCGTCCGCCATCGATATCAGCACTTCGGCGTGTTCCTTGGCGATACCGGCATCGTGAACGCCGGTAATGCCGTGCGAGTTCACATCGGCGAAAGCTGCCTGGTAGGCACTGCGGATTTCGTCTTTGGTCGGCGGCGGCACCTTGGCCGATACCATGTACATCGCCTTGTCGATCAGCGTGCCGGTCGCCCGGCCGTTTTCATCGCGGATGATTTTGCCGCCGATCGGATCGGGCGTGTCATTGTCGATACCCGCAAGCTCCAGCGCCTTGCTGTTGGCCCAGCCCGCGTGGCCGTCGACCCGTCGCAGCCAGACCGGACGGTCGCTAACGACAGCATCGATATCACCGGCTGTTGGAAATTCCTTTGATTCCCACAGCACCTGGTTCCAGCCGCGTCCCAGTACCCAGCCGGAACCCGGGTTTTGGTCGGCGAACTCGCCGATCATGCTCACCGCGGTTTCCAGGCTGTCGATACCGAACAGGTCGAGCTGGGTCCGCAGTGCACCGAGACCCAAAAGATGGGCATGTGCATCGGTGAGACCGGGCAAAACGGTTGCGCCGTCCAGATCGACGATCTCTGCGCCGGCAAACTCGCCGGCCGGTTCGCCGGCAGACGTTGCGAGTATCCGGCCGTCTTCGCCAACGACGATTGCGTCGAACTGGACGATGCCGTTGTCAGTTGACGTGTAGCCGTTGACGTTGGTGAAGACGGTGGGTGCGGCGCTGGCGACCAATGGCAGCAGCGCTATAGTCATGATTAGCGTTTTCATGACTCCACAGTCTAGCCGCGTGGGCGCGCAGGGAGAAGTCGAGACGGAGAAGCGCGTATAGTCCCGGCATGCCGAGCGAGGGAGCCTCATGCGTCTAGTCAGTTTTATCCACGAGGGTCGTGCGACCTACGGCGTGCAGGAGGCCGGTGACACGTATCAACTGTCTGAACAGACGTATTCGCGGTTTCCTGATCTGAAATCACTGCTCGAACGGGACGGCCTGCTAACCGGTGGCTCGCTCGAGCGAGCCGGGAAAGTCACTCCGACCGACTGGCTGCCGCCGATACCAAACCCGGGCAAGATCCTGTGCGTGGGCGTCAATTACCTGCCGCACATCCGGGAAATGGGACGCGAGCCGCCCGAAAAGCCCGTGGTATTCGTGCGCTTCGCCAACTCGATCGTCGGTCACGGCGCAGCGCTGGCGATGCCACCCAATTCCGGGCACTACGATTTCGAGGGTGAGCTGGCGCTGGTGATCGGCAAAACCTGTCAGCGCGTGCCCCGGGATCAGGCGCATACCGCTATCGCAGGCTATATGCCGTTCATGGACGGCAGTGTGCGTGACTTCCAGCGGCACACGAGCCAGTTCACCGCGGGCAAGAATTTCTGGCGCACCGGGGCTGCGGGACCGGCTCTAACCACGCCGGACGAGGTTGGCGATGTTCGAGCGCTGACGCTGACCACCCGACTGAATGCTGAGGTGATGCAGTCAGCGAGCGTCGGCGACCTGCTGTTCGACATCCCGGCCCTTGTCGAGTATTGCTCCAGCTTCACGCGGCTGGAGCCGGGCGATGTCATTGCGACGGGTACGCCTGGTGGCGTCGGTGCAGCCCGAAATCCGCCCGTCTGGCTGAAACCAGGGGACGAGCTGGCGGTGGACCTGGGGCTGCTGGGCACGCTTGAGAACCGTATCGAGCCCGAATCGGCATTGGTTGTGTAGCTTTTTCGCAACGCAACCATAGTAATGCGACATTTTTGATACAAAAAGTGACGTTTTTATTGACAGACCCCGTGTTTTTTGGGATCGTCACGTCATCGAAGCGTCGCTAAAGCACAACAACAGACGCTCGATACCTCAAGTACGGCTTGGCGGGGGAATCAGGGGGGCCAGGCGCTACGTACAGACGTAGGTAGCAAAGAAAAACGGCTCCGGTGGGGCCGTTTTTTTTTGCCTGTGCGTCTCCACGCATTCGGCCGACGGCAAGTAAACACGCAGAGCAGGTTTCCCGTCAGTGCTGGGGATCAATGGTCCCGATATAAGGCAGGGTGCGGCCAAACTCGTCGAAGTCCAGTCCGTAGCCGACCACCCACTCGTCACCGATCTGGAACCCGACGTAGTCCACCGGGATGTCCACGACCGTGGCCTCGGTCTTGTGCAGCAGGGCACAGGTGCGCAGCGATGCCGGGTGACGCGATTTCAGGGTCTCGATCAGGTACTTGAGCGTGTTGCCGGTGTCGATGATGTCCTCGACGATGATCACGTGCTTGCCAGCGATGTCGCCTCGCATGTCCATGATCATTCGAACAGCACCACTGGTAGAGCCGTCGTAGCTGGAGACCGCGATAAACTCGACGGTGCGGTCGATATCCAGTTTACGGCTCAGGTCAGCAAGGAAAATAAACGAGCCCTTGAGAATGCCGATCAGGACCACGTGCCCGGAGTCACGGTGGTCATCCGATATCCGTTTCGCAAGCTCGGTGACTTTTTCGTCAATCTCCTCGGCGCTGAAAAGCACCTTGCGGACTTCTATGCTCATCCCGTCTGTCTCCCGTCGAGTTTGCGACAACCCGCTGCCGCGACAATGCGGTAAGGTTACCGCCAATGAAACGCTCAATCGCCATCGCCGGCAACATGGGTGCAGGCAAATCAACGCTGGTCGATTTCCTCGCCCGCAACTATAACGTGCAGCCGTTCTACGAACCGAACGACGAGAACCCGTACCTTGCGGATTTCTACAAGGACATGCGTCGCTGGGCATTCCAGTCTCAACTGTACTTCCTGGGCAACAAGTTTCGCCTTCACCAGGAGCTTGACCGCCAGCCGGGCGTCGTCGCGCTGGACCGTACGATCTTCGAAGACGCCGAGATCTTTGCCACGGCGCTGCACCAGATGCGCAAGATATCGAAGCGGGACTGGAAGACCTACCAGGCGCTGTATACCGCAATCCTCGACGCCATACGGCCGCCGGACCTGATGATCTACCTGCGTTGCTGCACTCGAACCTTGAGAAAGCGAATCAAGCTGCGGGGCAGGGCGATGGAACAGGATGTTCCGCTGGCGTACCTGAAGCGCCTTGATCGGCTGTACGAGGACTGGATCGCGCGCTATACGCTGAGCGATGTGCTGGTGCTTGAGACCGATAACCTCGATTACATCCACGACATGGTCAGCAAGCTCGACGTGATGCAGCGCATTGAGGCCATCCTTCCGCAGGAAGAACTGATTGCTCGAAGTGGAGAAAGGTAGCGGCACAGAGCGCGGCCTGATCGATTTGCTCTGGCGATGCTTCGCCTGGCAGCGGACCGGACTTACAGGCGACGGAGCGTTTCCGCGGCCCGTTCGAGCGTCGCGTCATCTTTGGCGAAACACAATCGCAGGCGTTGGCCGGTTAACGGCGTCTCGCAAAAAACGGAAAGCGGGATAGACGCAACGCCGTGTTGAATCGTCCAGCGTTTCGCGATTTGCGTGTCCACCTCGTCGCTGATGGCTGAATAGTCAACGAGCTGGAAAAACGTGCTTCTTGTCGGTACGAGCTCCAGTCGGGAATCGGCGAGCAGGCTCACGAAGTGGTCGCGCTTCTCCTGGTAAAACGTGGAGAGTTCATCGACGAAGCCAGCGTGTTGATTCAGAAAGTCGGCGACAGCATGTTGCGCCGGCGTGTTGACCGCGAAGGTCGCGAACTGATGCACCTTGCGAAACTCGGCGGTGAGCGCAGCCGGCGCCGACACGTAGCCGATTTTCCAGCCCGTCGCGTGCAGCGTCTTGCCGAAGGAGGACACGGCAAAGCTCCGCTCACGAAGTTCGTCGTGCGCGGTGACGCCGGCCATCGGCGTGCCGTCAAACAGGATGTGTTCGTACACCTCGTCGGCCGCGACAAACGTATCGGTATCCCTGAGCAGGTTTGCCACGATATCGAGATCGTCGGCGGTCAGTACCGCGCCCGTCGGGTTGTGGGGAAAGTTGAGGATCAGCAGCCGCGTTTTCGTCGACAGCGCGTCCGCGACACGCTCCCAGTCCGGACGAAATTCGCCGTCGACAATCGCCAGCGGGACATGCCGGGTAACACCGCCGGCCAGCTCAACCGCGGGCTCGTAGGCGTCGTAAGCCGGGTCCAGCACAATGACTTCATCGCCCGGTCGGATCATCGCCGTAATGACGCAGAACATACCCTCGGTAGCGCCGGTGCAGACGGTGAGTTCGCTGCCTGTATCCGGGCGATAGCCGTGCATACGTTCGATCTTGTCGGCAATCGCATGGGTGAGTGCCGGAAGTCCCGGCATCGGCGCGTACTGGTTAGCGCCGTGTCGCAGGTGAAACTGGAACCGTTCAAGCAGGGTGTCAGGCGGCTCGAACGACGGGAACCCCTGCGACAGGTTTATTGCGCCGTGCTCAGCCGAGAGCTGGCTCATGACGGTGAAGATGGTGGTGCCGACACCCGGCAATTTTGACTGAATCGAGGCGTGCGTCATCGATGCACGATGACAACGCGTAACGCCCAAGTCAACGCTAGCGCAGGCGAACCAGGAACGTGAACGTGAAGCTCGGGTTGTTGCCGCCGGACGCGGCATTCATGGTGCCCGACGGTGCCAATTCGAAACCGGTGATTGCCGGATCGAAGCCGTCACCCGGATCGACCGGCGTGTACCCGTAGGTCGTTCCGCCAGGCTGGTCGCTGAACTGCACGTTGCCGGGATAACTGAAGCTCAGGCCGCTGGGTGTGCTTCCGTCCGAGAAAACAATCGGATCACCACCGGCATCGTCGATAAACAATTCGACATCACCGGGCAGCGGGTCAGTAAGTCGCAGCGAGTCTGCGTCCACGGTGCCCGGGCCGACGTTGGTCACGGTGACCGTGTATCGAACTACCGCACCCGGAATCGACATGGGATTTACCGTACCGTTAACCGGATCCGAAATCGTTTGTGCGACCTTGGTGACCTGCAAGGTTGGCAGCAGGACCTGTTCGAAGCACACGTCATCGACATGCCAAAAGTCGTAAATGGTTCCCGACCCCCCCAGCTGGCGGAAACGAACCCGGAATCCCGCATGTCGCCCGTTCGCCGGCAGGTTGTAACTGCGCGTGAAAATCTGTCCCGGTGAGCCGCCGCCCGGGAAGGTCTCCAGAGTCTGCCACGTGTTCGTGTCATCGAGGTATTGCACCTGGAAGTCTTCGCCACCGTCCGGGTTTTCACTGAAAGCGTCGGCGCCGCGACGGATCCAGAGCGTCAGGTTGGTGAAATCCGGTGCGCTGGTATCAATGACGTTGGACGTGACGTCGACCGTTCCGCCGTTCAGAAACAGCGCGTTGTTCGGAGACGAGAAGGTATTGGTGTTGATGCCGGCGACGCCGCTGCCGGTGTTGATGCTCCAGTTGGTCAGCCCGGACTCGAATTCATCGCAGCTGCCGACGACCACCGGCGGCGCGGGTGCGATCTCGGTAACGACCACATCATCGAAGTGCCAGTAGTCAAAGTCGGTACCACTGCCCGCTGTCTGGCGAACACGCAGGGCCAGCGAGCCGTGCAGCGCGTCAGCGGGAAGCACGAATGAGTCGGTAAAGATCTGGCCGTTGGTGCCGGCGCCGAGGTAACTCGCAAGCGTTACCCACGTGTTGTCTGCGCGTCGGTATTCAATGACGAAGTCTTCGTTGGCGTCCGTGTCCTCACTGAAGGCATCACTGCCTCGGCGAACCCAGAGGGACAGTTGGGCGCCCGGTACGGCGGCGTTGAACGTCGGTCCGGTGACAGTGACCGGGCCGCGGCGGGTAAACGCGCCGAATCCGGAGCTGGCGAAACCGCCGGCGTTCGAGACATTGGAACGGGAGTTGACCGAGCGCGTCCAGGGCGCAATGCTGCCGTCGTTGAAGTCGTCGCTGAACAGCACATCGCCCGGCGCCGCGTATACGGGGCGCACAAAAGCGAGCGTGGCCAGGCACGCAAACGCGGCAAAAGTATGTCTGCAGATAGAGCTCATTTCCGTCAATTCGTGGTGTCCGTCCACGAAAGACCAAATGCTATCGAAAAACAAGGGCTTGGAGACGCTACACAGGTCACAGTATTATGCAAAATATCGGCATTCAGGTGCAGACAGGGCACCTGGAGACGCTACACAGGTCACAGTATTATGCAAAATATCGGCATTCAGGTGCAGACAGGGCACCGTGGATGGGAATGCCGGGGTTTCATAGAATTCAAGCAAGCGTGGCCGCTCGCCGATACGGCGTATGAGGCCGGTGGATTATGGGGATACACGTGAATCACGAGCTTTCGACGCTACAAAAAGCGCTCGACATTAATCTCGATGACAGCCTGTACGGGAGTTTCGCAGAGATTGGTGCCGGGCAGGAAGTGGTGCGCTGGTTTTTCCAGGCCGGTGGTGCGGCCGGGACCATCGCAAAAAGTATGTCTGCCTATGACATGCAGGTTAGCGACGCCATTTACGGCAGCAGTGACCGCTACGTCAGTCGCATGCGACTGGAAGCCATGCTCGCCTACGAGCAGAAGCTCAACCGCGAGCGTCTGACGGAAAAGCGCGGCGCGGACACCTGTTTCTTTACTTTCGCGGACACCGTGTCTGCGCGGAACTTCCAGGGTACGAATGAGTGCCACGCGTGGATGGGGCTGCGATTCCAGGTGACGCCGGGCGGCGATGACAACCTGATCATCATTCATATTCGCCTGCTGGATGACAACAACGCGGCACAGCAGGAAGCCGTCGGTATTGTCGGCGTAAACCTCGTGCACGCGGCCTATCGATATCATCAGGAGCCGGAGACGATGTTGTCGCTGCTGCGACAGAGCCTGTCGGACTGGCGTATCGAAGTGGACATGATCGACGCCAGCGGCCCGGCATTCGAAGGCGTCGATAATCGTATCCTGTCGTTGAAACTGGTCGAACTCGGCCTGTCCGGCGCGGCGATGTTTGCCGCCGACGGAACTGTGCTGCAGCCGTCCGAGGCCCTCCGTAAAAAGCCTGTACTCGTCCAGCGCGGGCGATTCCGGCCGATCACGCACGTCAACATGGACATGCTGGAGTCGTCGCTCAAGGCGTTTGAAAAGCACGCGGGTGTGCAGCCGGGCGAGACGGTGCCGATCATGGAAATCTCGATGCACAACCTGAAGGAAGACTCGGCGGTCTGCCTGAACGACTTCCTCAGTCGCGCCGAGGTGGTTTCCTCAACCGGCTGCACGGTCATGATCTCGGACTACCTGCGCTACTTCAGGTTGGCTGCTTACCTGTACCGCTACACGCACAGGCCGATTGGCATTGCGATGGGGCTTGCCAGTCTCAAGAGCCTCTTCGATGAGCAGTACTACGAAGAACTCCAGGGTGGCATCCTCGAGAGCTTCGGTCGTCTCTTTAAGAACCAGCTGAAGCTACTGGTCTATCCGCTGAAAAACCCGGACACCGGTGCGGTCGAGAACATCGATTCACTCAATCTCGACAGCGGTCTGTCTCACCTGTTGGACTATCTCGTCGCACGCGACTGCGTCGTGCCCCTGAAAGGGGCATCGCAGGAATACCTGGATATTTTCTCGCACGATGTACTGGCGCAGATTGCGAGCGGTGACGCGAGCTGGGAGGACAAGGTGCCACAGCAGGTTGCCGCGAAGATCCGCGACGAGCGCTTGTTCGGTTACGCCGGGTAATTCAGTCCCGTTGCAAAGAGCCGGTGCGGATGTCCGATCGGGTCGTGCAATCGCCAGCCAGCGGGTCCCGGTCGAAGGCTGTCTTTAACGTGCTACCACGTCTCGAGATCGACGAGGCCGTGCGCGACTGCGAACTTGACCAGCCCGGGAACGTCGCGAATGCCCAGGCGTTCCATGATGGCACCGCGATGCGTCTCAACCGTTTTCGGGCTGACACTCATGATCTCGGCTATCGCCTTGGTGCTATTGCCCTCGGCGAGGAGTTTGAGAACGTCGCGCTGCCGATCAGACAGCCGGTCCAGCGGGTCCGACGACGCATCGGACTGGCGGAGAATGTCGACGAGTGAACCGGCGATGTTCGGGTGCATGTAGTAGCCACCCTTACGCGCCTGGTCGAGCGCTTCCATCAATTCGTTGGTACTGGCGTTCTTGTGCAAATACCCGCAGGCGCCCGCGCGGAAAGCGGCCGCAACGTATTCGTTGGCGGTGTGCATGCTGAGTACGATGCAGTTCAGGTCCGGCAGGCGCTTCCGCGCAGCCTTGATCAGTGCGATACCGTCCATGTCCGGCATCGACAGGTCGGTAATCAACAGGTCGATGTGACGATCGCCGAGGACCTTCAGGCCGTCGCGACCGTTATCCGTTTCCGCGATGACCTCGGTATGGTCGCTGTTGCTGTTGATCATCTCGCGGATACCGTTACGGACCAGGCTGTGATCGTCTACAAGAAGGGCTTTCTGCTTGTTCATGCGGCGTCACTCTCCTCAACATTGCGTACCGGCATCGTCAATGTTACCCGTGTTCCTTCGCCTTCACGGGACGAGACCTCGACGCTTCCACCCATCAGCATCGCACGTTCCCGCATGCTGGCCAGGCCGTAGTGCAGTGATTCGTCGTTGCCGGATTCGACACTGAAACCGACGCCGTCGTCTTCGACCTCGATTGTCAGGTTGACCGGGTTTACGTCGATCATGACGCAGACTTTGCTGGCCTGCGCGTGCTTGTGAATGTTGGACACGATCTCCTGGGCGATTCGATACGCGGCTATGCTGTGACTCGGATCGATCTGGACATCACTGCCGGTCGTCTTGAATTCAAGCGTGATGTTGCTGCGCGCCATCTGCATGTTGATGTATTCACGCAGCGCGGCAAACAAGCCCAGGTCGTCGAGCAGGCTGGGGCGAAGATTCAGCTGCAGCTCGCGAACACTGGCGATGACCTCATCAACGAGCTGGTAGGACGTTTCGATAAAGCGCTTTGCCGCCGGATCACTGGCAAAGATGTTCTTGTTGCTTTCGAGGTTAATGCGAAGCGCGGTCAGGCACTGGCCGATGTCATCGTGCAGTTCGCGTGCAAGGCTGCGCCGTTCCGTTTCCTGCGTGTCCACCCATCGCCGCGTAACGCTGCGCAAGCGATGTTGTGCCTGGGTGAGTCGATCCTTCACGAGCTCGAGTTCGGCGCTGCGCTCATCAGCCTGGTCTGACGCAATGTCCGCCTGGTCAGCGAGTAGTTCCTGCTCCTGTCGCATTTGCTCTTCAATAATCTTCAGGCTCCCCCGGATATAGCCTATGTATGCGCCTATCCCGATCATCAGGGTCGCGCCGATGAGAGCAGTGAACAGCTGACCAGTCAGGACTTGCGGCCCGACGCCCAGCAGATATGCCGCAATGATGACTGTGCCGACGATGCACCCGGAGAAGACGCCGGAGCCAAGGCCGCCAAGACTGGCGGCGACCGCGACGACGGCCAGCTGAATCAGGAATGGCACTGGCACGTAGTACCCCATGAGTACCGGACCGCCGATGACAACGGCTACCACCAGGACAATCAGCCACGCGTGCCGCAAATACGGCAATCGAATCATCGTCGGCTGTGTCGAGCGCGTGTCCATCGATTGCTTGAACTCCGGGGCGGGCAGACTGGGCGGCTAAATCCACCAGATTTTTGAAATCCTGTCCACTGGTGGTTGCCAGGGGGCCTATTTGACCACGAATTGCATAGTAATCCGACAGTGGCTTTCCGCAAATGGGGGGAAATCCCCAGGGCATTTCAGACTATTCCCGATAGTCGGACTTTTGCCGCGGGCAGAAAATAGCAAGCCTCAGGAAACGCCAGTGAAACAGGCCCAACTATGAGAAACGAGTCAACAAGACACAGCGCAGGCGCACAGGTAGCCACTGTCGCAGAACCCGTGCTGGTTCCGGAGTCACTTGCCGTTGCACTGTTCTTCGGTGCCTGCTGCTGGCTGCTGGATGCGTTCCTGACAACAACTCTGGCTGGCACCTCAATGCAGAATGCATTGCTGCCGACGGGCGAGGCGCTTGCGCTGCGCAGCGCTGTCGCTTCGCTCGTCGCGGTTGCCGCCGCCATTACCAGTTCCTTCCTGATCCGTGAAATGCGCATGCGACGCGAAGACCATCGCGCGCCTGAGTCGACGAGCGAATTGCTCGAGTCGTTTACGGACAGCGCGTTCGCCGTCAATGAAAAGGGCGAGATTACGGACGCAAACCAGGCCGCCGCACAGTTGTTCTCCTGGCCTGTAAACATGTTTATGCCGATGAAGCTCGACTGGCTGATCAGCGAGTTCATCGATAGCGACAGCAGCGACATCGACTCTTTTGCTGAGCTGGTGAAGCAGGACCCCACCTGCTGCCGTTCCGGCAACTCGATTTCGATTATCGGCAAGGCACTGAGTGGGCAGAAATTTGTTGCTGAATTGAGTTGTATGCCGGCGCGTGATGAGGATCGCCGGTACATCGTTTTCGTGCGGGAGCGTACGGAAATCGAGACCCACCGACCGATGCAGAACGCATCGGCGGCGTAAGGCAAGGCATTACACTACTTGGGCGTAGAGAATGATAACCAGCAAAAGTCGCATACTCATTGTCGAAGCGGATGCAGCGGTCCGCGACGCATGCGCGGCAGCTTCTGAACGATTAGGTTGCAACGTTTATTCGACAGCTTACATAGACGATTTCGAGATCGTCATGGAGCAACTGCTGCCGTCCGTCATCGTTCTGGACCTGAACATGCTGGGCCGCGGTGGCGCTGATCTGTTAAATCACCTTGTTGATACCGACTCGGATGCGAAGGTTTTGCTGCTTGCCGCACCGAGTGAGCGGGTGGTTGATGCTGCACGAACGCTGGCAGCCTCAATCGGTCTGGATACCGTCCGTATCCTGAAGAAACCCGGAAACCGCCTGGACCTTGAAACGCAGGTCCAGTCAAAGATAACCACGATGCTCAGGGATGAGCGGCCCGTGGTGACCCTACGCCCGGCGCATTCGCGCCGGCGCGTTTTTGGCGACCGCTACCAGGGCGCCTGAAACGGGGATTGTCTTACCAGGGCTCGTTCGCAGCCTCGGCATCATGCCAAAGCGCACTGCTGACTGAATCCAGCAGGTCATTTCCAGAGAAGGGCATCGCCAGCAGACCACAGGCGTTGACGGATTCGTTGACCGCGACCTGGCGGTCCGACTCCGCGACCAGGACGATGGGCACCTGGGAGGCCCACGTCGACTGCTCGAACGCACCGCCTTCCGCACCGTCGCTGGTAAACGACGTATCAATCAGCACGACGTCCGGATGGTTGTCGCTGGCAATCGAGTCGGCTTCAACGACGTCTGCGGCCGTAAAGACATCGAAGCCGAACGAGGCCAGTCGCTGGCTCATGGCCGCGCTGACAAGTTCGTCGTTCTCGATGATCAGTATGGTGTTTGCCATGGTGTTCCCCTGTACGTGCCGCGTTTATTCGTTACAGGGGTTATCGGCAACAGAGCGCTCGCCTTGACGCTTATTTCTACCGGGATGCCACGCTCACAATCGTTTTGGTGGAACGTATATGGTCAATACGACATAAGGTGGGACATTTTTCCCGCATCCGGAATCGCTACAGGCGAGCTTCTATACTGAACCTCGTTGTTTTTGCTGGTCAGGTAAATAAATGGCGGAGCAGGTGTTGTCGCACCTAATCTACGTCAGCGTTGCGACCGAGCCTATGTCGGCCGAGGCGCTCGATGAGCTGTTGGTCGTTGCTCGCCGCAATAACGAGGCTCGGCGCCTGACGGGCATGCTGCTGTACAAAAACCAGCGTTTCATGCAGGTGCTCGAAGGTGACGACGAGGTTGTCGGGAACCTGTTCGATACCGTCAAGCAGGACCCCAGGCACGACCACATCGACATTCTTCGCTATGAGCACATCCTGTATCGCAGCTTTCCGGACTGGAGTATGGCGTTCCAGAATATCGACGAACTCGATATGAGCCGCTACAACGACATCAGCGAGCTCGAGAATCTGCAGTTTGATGCGCCGTTCTTCAACGAGCCCAACTTTGAGGCACACGAGTTGTTGCTCGCCTTCAAATCGGCGCTCTGGGAGAGGCTCTGAGACGCAGGCAGGCGTTGGCTCCGCCCGGTCATTACAGTGCTTTCACAGCTTCCGCCGCGATCTGCTCGCCCCATTCCTGTACGAAGTGTCCACCGTCCTCGATGTGCATCGGTGGCGGGCAGTTGCGAATCAGTCCGTGGAGGTAGCTCATGGCGGGGGGGCCCAGTACCGGGTCTCGCATGCCAACGGCCATGAGGCTCTTGCCGTTCCACTCATTGGTCCACCAGTCGCGCGCCTGGCGCGACCGCTCAGCGCCCGGCATGTCCGGACTGTCCGCCACCATGTCCGGAAAGCGCCTTACACCCGCCTTGTAACTGGCATCCGGAAACGGGGCGGCGTAGGCGGCAGCCTCTTCGTCTGACAGCACGGGGGTGGTTCTTTTCATCAGGCTGGCCACATCCATGTCCGGGTGGGTGCGCGCGAACTCACGCCAGGCGAGGAAACCTTCACCCAGCTTCAGGTCACCCGTATTCAGTGCGGTGTTCATCACCAGCAGCCCGGTGAAACGACTCGGCATTGCCGGCGGCAGCGTAAGCCCCAGCAGTCCTCCCCAGTCCTGGCAGACGAGGCGGATGTTGCTGAGGTCCAGACGCTCGATCAACGCCACCAGCATCTCGAAGTGCATATCGAAATGGTAGGCGTCGTCGTCCTCGTATTTGTCGGAGCGTCCGAATCCGATGAAGTCCGGCGCAATAACGCGGTGTCCCGCGGCCGTGAAAACCGGGATCATTTTTCGGTAGAGATAAGACCAGGTGGGCTCACCGTGAAGGCAAAGCCACGCGACATCAGCGTCTGACGGGCCCTCGTCGAGATAGTGGATGCGAATGCCGTCGTAACCCGGCAGGTCGTCGACATAGTTCGGCTCGAAATCGTAGCCGGGAAGGTTCTCGAAGCGCTCATCGGGGGTACGGAGAACAGGCATGTCGAAAGTCCTTCGGCCAAAAATGCATGGTACTCCGGCTGGCCGGGGCTCGCATTCGGAATACGCGATTGATGTATCGTGACTTCCTGTCTTGCCAGATCGGGAGTGGTAGCCATGGCTGTATCCAGACTTCGGGATATTCCCGGTATCGGTGTCGACAGGATGGGGAATGCCGCGGATGCATCCGGTGACAGCGAGATGCTGCGGCTCGAAAACCTGGATACGGATCTGCGTCCGCCGCCGGAGGCACTCGCTGCTACCCGGGCCGCCGTCGACGACGACAGGGCCAACAGCTATCTGCCGTTCCTCGGCGCGGATGCCATTCGCCGGGCGGCCACGGAACGCCTGGCAAGCAGCACGGGTGTCGATTACGACTGGCAGAGCCAATGCGTGATATCTGCCGGCGGCCTGTCCGGCGTGCTTAATGCCTTGCTTGCGATGCTCGAACCGGGCGATGAAGTCATCATCACTGATCCGGCGTACGCCGGGCTTTTGAACCGGATTCGCCTGGCAGGCGGTATTCCTGTTTTGGTGCCGCTGCTGGTCATAAACGGGGGTTGGCGACTCGACCTGGATGCACTGAACGCGGCGGTGACCGACAAGACCCGGGTCGTGCTGACAATGAGTCCGTCGATGCCCAGCGGCATTGTGCACACGACAGACGAATGGTCGGCGATCGCCGATGTCGTACGCCGCAGTGACGCCTGGTTGCTGCACGACGCTGCCATGGAGCGGATTCTATTCGTCGAAGAAGCCGTGATTCATCCCGCGGCGATCGAAGGCCTTGCGGAGCGCACCGTCACGGTGGGTTGCGTGTCAAAGGAGTACCGCATGATCGGCTGGCGCGTTGGCTGGATCGTCGGGCCCAGGGCCATCATGAATGACATCGGTTTGGTCAGCCTGACCAATGTAGTGTGCCAGGTTGGCATTGCGATGCCGGGAGCTGCCGCTGCGCTGACTGCCGATGACGACGGCGTTAACGCCGCGACGGCGACATGGCGAGCGAGGCGCGATGTCTTGCTGGATGAGCTAAGCGGATTGCCCGCGGTGCGGCCGGATGGCGGATGGTCGATGCTGATTGATACCGTCGAGCTGGGGATGTCGCCGGAGGAGGCTTCGAGCAGGGCGTTTGAGCTCGGGCGAATCGCCGCGACGCCGATGACCGGGTGGGGCGACGATGAGAGAGCGGGTCGGTATTTACGGTTTGTGTTTTCTAACGAGCCGGTGGAGAGGTTGTTGGGGGTTAGGGATCGGTTGCAGAAGGCGTGGGGGGTGTGAAAGTTATGGGGTTTGGGGGCATGCTTGATTGGGGTACTCGACTTACTGTAGGGGAGAGCAACATGAAGTTCGCATTACTAGGCTTACTGCTGGTTGCCGCAACACCTGTCCTTGCTCAGGAGAAAGTGGACCTTTCCCACGATGAGGGTGCGATGTTCGAGTATCTGACCAAAGACATGGAATACGTCAAGAACGAGGTGTCTGACCCCGAGTTCATTGCCAAGCTGGAAGCCGCAGGGAAGGACATACAAGTGCGGCATAGGGCAGCCCTCTGGGAACACGGGTGTTCACCAGACGGTAAACCGAGAGCGCGAGGCTATAACGCCCTACACATCATGCACGGTTTCTACTACGTGACTGATGAGGTTCGCAGGGCCGCGTACAGAGACTTCCTTGCCTCATTGAATGACACTGAGGTGGGCTACATGGATCGGCTATTGAACGGCCTCGCTCCCGGCTTCAGCCTCACCTACGACCGCCATGACGTCACGGAACAGGATGAATTTCGCATCCCCGTTGCAGAGATGATGCTGGACAATCTGTGCCGTTTGCGGCCCGCCGAAGCTGAGGCCGAGAAGCAGCCGCCAAGTTGAGTTTTTTGGGGAAGTGCGCAGGACCGGTTATGGGAGGCGCGACTAACTGCGTCTTCCTCGATGGTGTCGAGCTGATAACCCGGCGGACCACTTTGTCAGAAGACGAGGCGCCCTCACCGGGGTCCGAATCACTGCCCGATTAGTGATCCGTGCGTGGTTTACGAGTTAGTACTGACTGAACCTTGGCTGGCGGCTGAAGCCGCAGGTGAGAGGATTTGATTCGCCGCTTTGCGGCTCACCCCTTCGGGGCGCCCTGACGGGCGTCCAGATCGCTGCGCGATCTGTGAACCTCTGGTGCGGGCCCATCGCTTCCCCGCCAAGGCCAAAAAGGAAAAGGCCCTCGGGAAGGGAGGGTCTTTTC
>CAZSIQ010000058.1:0-20368 GCA_964606915.1 uncultured Woeseiaceae bacterium
GTAAGTGAAATCCGTCTCGAAGCCGCTGATCGTGACTTCCTCGATCGTCGTGACGACGCGCAGGATGCCGAACGGTCCGGCGAAGAACTCGAAGAACTGGTTGTCGTTGACGTCGGTGTTGAACAGCGCCGCGTTGACGCGCAGGCGGTTATCCAGCCACGTTGACTTCAGGCCGAACTCAAACGCGCTGGAGACTTCCTTCTCGTACTCGTCGTTGATCTGCAGCTTGGCATCAACCGAGGCACCCGGGAGCGCCGGATTGCCCTGGTCGTTGAACCAGAAGTTCAGCAGCGCCGAACTGCCGAGGCTGTTGAATCCGCCGCTGCGGAAGCCGATGCCCCAGCTCGCGTACAGGTTGACGTTGTCGTTGACCGCAGAGCGCCAGGTGATCTTCGGCTGCAACTGGTCGAACTTGGCTGAGCGATCCGGGATACCGGTGGGGTTAGCTGTAAAGCCCGGGTTGATCGGACCGATGCCCGTCGCCGTAAGCGTGTTGACGTTCAGGCCGGAGGCCGTGACGTTCGGTACACGGTTGGACACACTGCGATCTTCCTCGTCCCAGCGCAATGCCAGCGACACCTCGCTCGCATCGCCGACGTCGAAGCTCAGCTCGCCGAAAACGGCAATCACACTCGTATCGAAATCATCCCAGAACAGCAGGTCGGTCGGGTTCGGACCGGTCGGCGGCACGTAGGGCTGCAGCAGGAAACCATTGCCTGTGTCGGCGCCGTAAGAGACGACCACTTCGCGTTCGATTTCGGCAGCATAGATGCCGGCGATCCATCGCATCGACTGATCCTGCGGTGACGTCAGGCGAATCTCGAAACCAGTGTCTTCCTGGTTACGAGCCTGGTACTGGTAGCCGTCACAGGATGTCGGCGTGTACGGACCGTAAACACCGGTAAAGTCCGGCGGCGCACCACCGGCACCCGGGAAGACCCCAAACGGCTGGAAGAACGGGCCGAACAGGTCCGTCCGGTCCGCGCCGCCCAAAGCACCCGGCGCATTGTTCAGCGTTGCACGATCTGCCTGGCAAGCCGGCGTCAATTCGTAGCCGTAGAACGTAGCGCTCGTGCCGTCCGACAGCAGGTCCTCGGTCAGGTCGTTGTAGGTGGCGATCGCGGTGACCGCGACACCACCATTATCCCAGTCAGCCTTGATCGAGAAATCCGTCGTTTCCTGGTTGTTGATACCCGGCGTGTTGAACGCGTAGATGAACGCGTTGTCGTTCGGGTCGGCGTTGAACGTCGGGCTGCCGAATACGGTTTCAAACGCGGGGATCGCAAACGCAGCGTTAAAGTTGATTGCGCCGCCTTCGACTTCCGAGGTACCGCCGCGAATATCCAGCCGGAATGAGTCGTTCGGCTCGAATATCAGGCGGCCACGAACCGTCGTGTCCTCCAGGTAGTCCACCGAGTCGTCGCTACCGAGGAAGATATTCTCGTAGAAACCATCGAAACTGCGGTAACTGCCGACGAGGCTGCCGCGAACCGTCTCGCTGCCGCCGCTCAGGCTGAGCGAGCCCTTCTGGGCTCCGTAATTGCCAGCGCCCAGTTTGACCGAGCCGTTGAAGCCCGCTTCGGGTTCCTTGGTCGTCACCAGGATGGCGCCCGCGACCGCGTTGCGGCCATACAGTGCACCCTGCGGACCCTTCAGCACTTCAATCTGCTGAATGTCGACCAGCTCTTCGTTGAAGCTGTTCGGGTTGGTGCTGAGTACGCCGTCGACGACATACGCAAAGGTCGACTCGGCGTCTCGCGTTGAGACGATGCCGCGGATGCTGACCTGCGTGTCACCAACATTGGCGGTATCGACGATGGTCACGTTCGGCATGAGACCAATGAAGTCGGCCGGGCGTTCGATGCCAGCCTTTTCGATCGTGTCCTCAGTAAATGCCGTGATCGCAATTGGCACATCCTGAAGACTCTCGTCGCGTTTACGGGCGGAGACGGTGATCTCTTCGATCATGTCGGCGCCTTCCTGTGCGTACACAGCCGGTACCGGCAACAAGGCCAGCAGCATGGCAGCACACAGCGGTTTCCTGAACAATTTCATAACAAGCTCTCTTCTCTATTACTGACATCTGCGGGCCGTCCATCAATAGCAACGTCCCGTCCCCCGAAATGGCAACCCGGTCGCCGGGTTACGCAACTCGTTGGTGACCCAACAGCCGACGTTCCGACCGTCAAGCCACGCTTAACTCCATGGCGTACTGAAAGCGCTGTGGGTTGTAGAGACAATCCACAATATCGACGAGCTGGTCATCGATGTCGTACGACAACCGCCGCATTGACAACAAGGCGTCACCGGCCTCGATGCCCAACTCGTCCGCCACTTGCGGCGCCGCGTTGACGGCGCCGAGTATCTGTTCGACGCGCGCCAGCTTGAGACCGGCAGCCCGCAGCAGATGCAGGCGCGACGTGGTCTCCAGCTGTTCGTGATCGAGCTGTCCGATATCAGCCGCCGTCCAGCTCTGGTAATACGCGTACGTGTCTTCCGCCTCTGTTCGGCTCACCCTGGTAATCGCGAGCACCAGGTCCGTGTCGCCAAGCCCAAAAAGCTGACGAATTTCAGCGGGCGGAATGATGTGTCCGATCTCGATAATGCGAACCCGGCTGTTGTTACCGAGCTGAATGAAGTTCTCCAACACGCCTCGCATGGGTGCGCGGGTAGATTGCGGCCGGAACTGGTAAATGACGTGGGAGCCCTTGCCGCGCCTGCGTCGAATCAGCTTCTCGGCGGCCAGTTCGTCCATGGCACGTCGACTCGTGATGCGCGATACATCGAACGTGTCGGTTAACTGCTGCTCGGTCGGCATTTTCGCGCCGTGCGGAATCGTGCCGTCGAGGATCGCGCGTTTCAGCACCAGGAAAAGCTGGTGGTACAGGGGCGCACGCGCGACCTCTCCCGTCTGGCCGACGTTCCAGTTCAACGAGAGCGTCTCCAGGAACCGACCCGCGCCATCGGCGCGGGTAGCCACTGCCTTGTGAGGCGTCTCAGGCATTCGGCGACACCGGCGCCTGCAAATGGGTTTCTTCAAGCGCCCGGGCCTTGATCTCCTCGATGCTGCCACCGAAATTGAACAGACCCTGATCACCGCGACCTGCGCGCATCTCGTCGCGCAAAGCGGTCGTCGCCGATTCGTCCACAACGCCGTCGCTGATAACCACACCGTAGCGCTTCGCGCCGTCAGCGGAGACCAGACCACGCTGTACGTCCACGAGCACCAGCGCGGGGTCACGTTCCAGCGGGTCGCCCCAGCCTCCGCCACCCCAGGTGTTGAAGTACAGCACGTCGCCTTCACTCACGTGGATGCCGTCACACTTCGCCGGCAGCCACTCCTCCGAACCGTCCGTGCGCACCAGTCGCTTGGTGGAGCGCATGCCGGGATCGCCGCCGCGCACGCCCCATGGATAGGTCAGCCAGCGTTCGTCGTGAATGGCGATTTCGCCGTCGGCAAGAAATTCGTAGGCCACGGACAGGCCGTTACCGCCGCGATGCAGGCCGGCACCGCCCGAATCCGCGATCGGTTCGTAAGCGACGATACGCAGCGGGAAATACGCCTCAATAAACTCGTTCGGTACGTTGGTGAAACCCGGCCACAGCGAGTGCCCGTCCGGGCCGTCGCCAACCGGCCGGCCCGGCACGCCGCCAAAGCCAATCTGGAACAACTGGAACCACTCGCCGTTCTTGTCGTACCCGGAATAAAACAGGTGGGGTGAATCCGAGAAGCCCGCGGCGTTCATCGCATCCGGCGCACCCTGGCCGAGTACGCCGCCCATGACGTCGAAAATGCGACCCAGCGCATGCGTGCGTCCCGACAGTGCAGCCGGGAATTTCGGCTTCAACAGGCTGCCGTCGGGAATACGCACGTCGACCAGTTCATAGAAACCGTCGTTGAACAGGATGCCCGGGTCAAACAGGTTGATCGTGAACGAACCGAAGAACATCTTGAACATCTCTTCGTTGAGATAGAAGTTGATCGAGCTCTTCGCCTGCGGATCCGTACCTTCGAAATCGAAGATCGCGACGTCACCTTCGCGCCACAGTTTGCAGGCGATCTTGTAGGGCCCTTTGCCGACGCCATCGTCGCAGACGTAGTCTTCGAAGTACTGCGGCTGCTCAGGCACGATCATGTTGATGATCGCGCGCATGGCCTCGAGGTTGCGATCGAGCATGATCTGCATCGTCGAGTAGAAGATGTCGTCGCCGAAGCGTTCGGCGATTTCGACACAGCGCTTGCCGGCGGTGCGGCAAGCGGCGACCAGCGCGTTCAGGTCAAACCGGTTCCATTCCGACGTCCGCACGTTGTGCAGGATCAGCTCCAGGATGTCTTCCTGCAGCTCGCCCTTCTTGTACAGCTTGGTCGGCGGAATGCGGATGCCTTCCTGGTAAATCGTCTCGGCCTTGATCGGAATGGAACCCGGCACCATGCCGCCATTGTCGGACATGTGGCCGAACATTGCCGACCAGGCCATGTGGCGGCCGTCCCTGAAAATCGGCACCAGCACGATCCAGTCCGGCAGGTGCGACACCGCCGCATTGGTCATGTACGGATCGTTGGTCAGGATGATGTCGCCTTCCTCGATATCGCCGTCGTAAGCCTCGAGGAAACCGTGAATGAAGGAGCCGAACTGGCCGACGACCATCTTGCCGTCGCGGTTCGCGACCATCGGGAAACAGTCACCCTGCTCGCGTATACCGGGGCTCATGGCCGTGCGGAACAGGACCGCGTCCATCTCGACGCGCACGTTGCGCAAGGCGTTTTCGATAATGTCGACCGTTACGGTATCGACATCGACCAGGTTGAACGGCGTGTTGTTGGTCTCAAGAATCTGTGCAGTCATTATTCAGCCCTTCTCAAGCCGGGTTGATCAGCAGGTTGCCGACCTTGTCGACCGTTGCGACATAGCCAGGCAGCACCAGCGTGGTGGAGTCCATTTCCTGGACGATAGCGGGACCCGCAACCGCGGTTCCGACCCCGAGCTTGTGGCGATCGAGAATGCTCGCGTCGTGCCATTCGCCCTCGTAGTAGAACTTCGTGTCGTGAATCGTGGCGTCTGCCAACGAGGTCTGCTCTGAGCTGACTTCATCGAGGTCAGCGGTGAGGCTGCTTGCCGCCTTGACGACCGCGCGGATCATGACGATCTCGTGGTCCTTGCCGTGTGCAAACGTAAACAGCTGTTCGTGCTGGCGGTCGAACTCGTCGGTCAGTACGGCAAGACCTGTGTCGCGAAGCTGGGCCTCGGTCACCGACAGCGACAGCTGGAAGGCCTGGCCCGCGTAGCGAATATCGGCCTGGTAGGTCACTGTTTGCTGGTCTTCGCCGATACCGTCTGCCGCGAAAGATTCACCGGCTCGAGCCCTGAGTTCCTGCAGCGCGGCAACGAACTCGTCCGTCGAAATCTCGTCAACGCGTTTCACGTAGGTACGCGACGCCTCATCCTGGACCTGGGTCGTTGCATCGCCGTACGCACACAGGACACCGGGTCCCGGCGGCACGATGACGGGCCAGGCGCCGGTCAGGATACCGAGCGCGTTCGCATGCAGCGGACCAGCACCGCCGAAACCGACCAGCGCAAAGTCGCGCGGGTCATAGCCCTGTTCGACCGACACGAGACGCAGCGCACCGAGCATGGACTCGTTAACAATCTTGATGATGCCTTCGGCCGCCGCCATCAGGTCGATGCCCATGGCGTCGGCCACGGTCTGTACCGCCGTCTCTGCAGCTTCACGGTCGATCGTCATTGCACCGCCGAGTTTCACGTCGGACGGCAGGTAGTCGAGCACGACATTGGCATCACAGACCGTCGGCTTGTCACCACCCTTCATGTAGGCCGCCGGACCCGGGCTCGCGCCCGCGGATTCCGGACCGACTCGAAGTGCCTTGGTGAGCTCGGGGACGAAGGCGATCGAGCCACCACCGGCGCCCACGGTGCGAACGTCCACAGACGGCGCACGAACGGTTACGTCGCTGACGCGAGTTTCCCGTCGAATACGGGCCTGGCCGTCCTGGATAAGCGCAACGTCGGTCGACGTGCCGCCCATGTCGAACGTGAGGATATTGTCGAAGCCACCGCGCTGGCAGAAATAGATCGCGCCGGCGACTCCACCTGCCGGTCCGGACATCAACAGGTTCACCGGCGATTCCGCGGACGCACGCGCCGACGCAAGGCCACCGTCTGAACGCAGGATTGCGAGACTGACGTCATCTCCCATCCGCTCCTCCAGCGAGTTCTGGAGATTCTCGACGTATTTCGAGACTTCAGGACGCACGTAGGAATTGACGACCGTGGTTTCCGTCCGCTCGTACTCCTGCATTTCCGGCACAACATCCGAACTGATGGAGATCGGGATATCGCCAAATACCGTGGCCGCAATGTCGCGGACTTCCGCCTCGTGTGAACCGTTTACGTAAGAATTCAGCAGGCAAACCGTCAGGGCTTCAACCTGGCCCGTCGCCTTCAGCGACTCGAGGTCTTTGCGCAGCGCGTCAGCATCCAGCGGCGAAACCACCTCGCCGTCTGCGCCGATGCGCTCGTCGGCCTCCATCGTCAGCTCGAGCGGCGCCATCAGCGGAGCCTTCATATAGGTTACCCAGCCACCGAGACCGCCCGGGCAAAAGGAACGTGCGACTTGCAGGACCTGTCGGTAACCCTTCGTCGTGATCAGCCCGACCCTCGCACCTTTGCGCGTCAGAACCGCGTTGGTTGCCACGGTTGTGCCGTGCATGACGCTGCCAATTTGCTTGGCGTCGATGCCGGACTCGTTGCAGATCCGGTCGATACCGTTGAGCACGCCGATCGAAGAATCCTCCGGTGTTGACGGCACCTTGGCCATGTAGGTCTCGCCGGAGCCTTCATCAACCAGTAACAGGTCGGTAAAGGTGCCTCCGACATCAACCCCGAGACGAAACGTCATATATGTCCCCTTGCATGTCTTGCTGCCGCACTCGCGGCGTGTAAAAAAGGCGAAGCCGCTAGATGATCGACTTCGCCTTGAGTTTCTCGATTTCCGACTCGCTCATACCCAGGAGCTCGCCGTAAACCTCGTTATTGTGCTGGCCGAGCTCCTCGGGCCCGGTCCAGCGAATCTCGCCCTGCGTCTTCGACATCTTCGGGAAGACGTTCTGCATCTTCAGTTCGGGCCACTCTGACGTTGGCGTGTCGACGATCGCTTCGCGCGCCTGGTAGTGCGGATCCGCGAGCATTTCCGGTGCCCGGAAGATACGCCCGGCGGGAACGCCGGCCTCCTGCATCAGCGCGTCAACCTCGTCGACGCTTAGCGTTTTCGTCCATTCGTTGATGATGTCGTCGAGCGCTGCCATGTTCGCGCCGCGCGCTGTGTGGCTGGCGAAACGTTCGTCCTCGGCAAGCCCGGGCTGCCCCATCGCGTCAACGAGACGCCTGAAGACCGTGTCCTGGTTGGCCGCGATCAGGAAAATGCCGTCTTTGCAGTCGTAGATGTTGGACGGCGATACGCCCGGCAGGGTCGCACCCGAGCGCTCTCGAATGTAGTCGCTGACCGTGTACTCCGGGATTGTCGCTTCCATGACGTTGAGTACGGATTCGTAGATCGACGCATCGATGACCTGGCCTTCACCCGTGCGATCACGGTGATGCAGCGCCGCCAGCGCTGCGTTACAGGCATACGTCGCCGCGAGTGTGTCACCGATAGACAGGCCCGCGCGGCTGGGCTGCCGATCGGGTTCGCCGCACAGGTAACGCATACCACCCATGGCTTCGCCAATGGCGGCATAGCCCGCGCGTTTCGCATACGGACCGGTCTGGCCGTAGCCGGACACCCGGATCATGATCAGGCCGGGATTGATCTTCGACAGTTCTTCGTAACCCAGCCCCCAGCGCTCCAGCGTACCCGGACGGAAATTTTCGAGCAGGAAATCAGCGTTCTCGACGAGGCGACGAACGAGGTCCTGGCCTTCGGCTTCACGGAGATTGGCGGTGACGACGCGCTTGTTGCGAGCGCAGACCTGCCACCAGAGCGGGTAGTCGCCACGACCCCAGACGCGCATCGGGTCACCCTGGTTGGGTGGCTCGACCTTGATGACATCGGCGCCCATGTCGGCCATGAGCTGGCCACAGAATGGCCCGGCGATGAGCTGCCCCAGTTCGATGAGGCGGATATCAGTGAGCGGCCCCTTGCGGCCGGTCGATTCGGTCATTGCATGTCCCCCGACATGAACCGGACGTTCGTCCATTTGTTATGGCGTTATAACAATAGTCCCAATGGGTGCCAATGCCAGTTACAAACCGAGACAAATCACCAGTCCACTATAGACCGGATATTTGACGCATTTTCAGCGAGTTAGGGGGCGATCGGCGGCCTATCGGCGCCGACGATCGATCTTTTTGAAGCTCCGGGAACCCGGCGCCTTCCAGCCGTGATGGGGATGACGCTCCAGCAGGTGCTTTTTTCGGAACAGCAGCACCAGCAAAGCGCCCGCGATGAAGCCACCGGCGTGCGCCCAGAAGGCGACGCCGCCCCCGGTCGAGCCGAGACTGCCGACCCCGGAGACGAGCTGCAGCACGAACCAATAACCGAGCATGAACACCGCCGGCACCGCCACGGTCGTGATGTAGAAGCCGAGGATGATCAGCAGGTGCACGTTGACCCGGGGAAACAGCAGGATATACGCCCCCATGACGCCGCCAATCGCGCCGGATGCCCCGACCATGGGAATCGTCGAACCCGGATCCACCATGATCTGCGTACCCGCCGCGGCGATGCCGGACAGCAGGTAGAACACCACGAAGCGAATATGCCCCATCGTATCCTCGACGTTGTTGCCGAAGATCCACAGGAACCACATGTTGCCGATCAGGTGAATCCAGCTGCCGTGCAGGAACATCGACGACACCAGCGTGTGCCAGGTCGATGCACCGCCCAGAGAACACGTCAGGGATTCGGACAATGGGATCCTCGTGCCGACCGGCACATTGCCAAGGAGCTCACCCGGGATCAGGCCGAGACGGCATATCGATTCCGCCAGTTTCGGGTCCGTGCCCAGGCCCTGCAGCGCAAACCACGCGATCCCGTTCAGAACGATCAGCGCGATGGTCGCAATCGGCGTCGAGATCTGCGGATTGTCATCGCGTATCGGAAACATGTCAGTTTCTATTCATCGGCGGCGAAGTGAAGACGACGGCGCCAAACCAGGTTGCCAGCAGCGACGAAACGGCGGCTGCCACCAACAACAGGCTGTCCTGGAGACTCTGCACCAGTTTGACCAGCGTGATCGCCACCATGGCGAAGTGCAGGAAGTTGGGCATCGTCAACGGGCGACCGTAAATACCCCCAAGCGTCGCGCCGCGGTTCAACCAGTTAAGGAACGCCAAACCGAGATAGGCGGCGCCCAGTAACTGCATGACCACCACGGCGGATTGCTCGGCCCGACCCATCGCCGCCTCGAGGATCTCCTGTGAGACAAAGGACAGCGCCATGCCAGTGACGAACAGAACCAGCGCACTCGTCGTCATGAGCAGCCGGGTGTGCAGGTTCATTCGCGGTCGCTGCTTCGGTCACCCCGGATGAGGCAAAACCAGAACGTCGCTTCCAGGACGACACCCGCGACGATCAGTGCGTTGCCCGGCATTGCGAAGCCGAGCACGTAGCAGACAACGGCCAACAGAAGGCAGGTTACGGTTAGCAGGTGGCGCTTCAACGAACTCTCCCGGTCATGATGCTCAGCCGATCGGCAGCACCGAGGTGTGCTTGGTTTCCGACAACACGATACTTGAATGTACCTCCTGTATCCCGTCCAGCTGCGAGAGCTTTTCAAAGAAAAACTGCTCGTACGCCTTGATGTCCTCGGTCACGATCCTGAGCAGGAAGTCGACGTTGCCAAGCAACACGTAGCAATCGAGAACTTCCGGGTATCGCTGCACCGCCTCCGAGAATGCCGACAGGTTGCTACGGCCATGCGAGGTCAGCTTTACGTGGGCGAACACCATGGTGTTCAGGCCGACTTTCTCACGATCGATCTTGGTTGGCTGGTCACGAATGACGCCGGCCTCGCGGAGACTGGCGATACGGCGCCAGACGGCGGACTGTGACTTGCCGATTTTCTCGCCAATAGCCGCTGCGTTGATGCCCGGCTCGGTCTGCATCAGGCTCAAAATGCGCCGGTCTGTCGAATCAAGGCGGATACTCTGCATAAAATATGCTCTGAAATGTTCTTAGATGCATTATATATGATCCAAACAACGAGTTAGCCACATTTTTTGCGACGAAATTCGCCGTAACGCGGACTATATTGTCGCTTCTACAAACGTCGTCTCGGGGGTGACATGAGCGTTTTCGACCATCCGGAATTCGACGATCACGAATCCGTGCATTTCTTCGCCGACGCGGCGACCGGACTGCGTGCGATCGTGGCCGTGCATTCCACCACGCTGGGCCCCGGTGCTGGCGGCTGCCGTCGCTGGGAATACAGCGCCTCTGAAGACGCACTGACCGACGTACTGCGCCTCTCGCGCGGCATGTCTTACAAAAATGCGGTTGCCGGTCTGCCGTTCGGCGGCGGCAAGTCCGTCATTCTCGCGAGCCCGGACGCTCCCAAGTCACCCGAACTGTTCCGCGCCTTTGGCCGTGCTATCGACTCACTGGCCGGGGGCTATGTGACCGCTGAGGACGTTGGCATCGCGGTGGAGGACATGCGCATCGTGCGCAGCGTGACGCCTTACGTGACTGGCGTGTCCGACACCGGCCAGGGAGGCGATCCGTCGCCGTTCACAGGCTGGGGCATCTTCATCGGGATCGAGGCCGCCGTTCGTGAGCGCTTCGGCGTCGACAGCGTCGAAGGGTTAACGGTCGCCGTCCAGGGCGTTGGGCACGTGGGCTACGAGGTCTGTCGTTTCCTCCACGAGGCAGGCGCGAAACTCGTCGTCGCCGACGTCAACCAGGGCAACATCGACGCCGCCGTCGACGCCTTCAACCCGACGGTGGTCGAACCTGGCCACATACTGGCGACAGACTGCGACGTGCTGTCGCCGTGCGCACTGGGCAATGTCCTGAACGAATCGACTATCCCGGACCTCAAAGCGAAGGTGATCGCCGGCGCCGCCAACAACCAGCTCGGCGCCGACATCGATGGCGACACACTGCGCGAGCGCGGAATCCTGTACGCGCCCGATTACGTCATCAACGCCGGCGGCATCATCGCCGTCGGTCGTGAATACCTCGGCATGGCCAACGACGAAGAAGTGCTGCGCGAAATCGGCGGCATCGCGACACGCCTGACCACGCTGTTCCAGGAATCAGCATCGCAAAACGTCAGTACCAATCGCCTGGCGGACGAACTCGCACGCTCGATTCTCCGCGGACCCGGCAACGACGACACCCGACTCAGCGCCTGACGATCTGAAGGACCCGACCTATGGCGACCAAAAAATCCCGACTGCACATACCGCGCCCGACGGCCCGACCCGGCGACACGCCGGATTTCAGCTACCTTGAACTGAGCCCTGCCGGCAGTGTTGACCGACCGCCGGTCTCATCTCGAACCCGCGATATTGAAAACCTGGCGACGGACCTGGTGCGCGTGCTCGACGACGACCACGAGGCCAAAGGTCCCTGGAACCCGAAACTGGAGCCGGCCGATCTGCAGGTTGCGCTGCGCTGGATGATGCTGAACCGTGTATTCGACGATCGAATGTGGCAGATCCAGCGACAGGGCCGCATTTCCTTTTACATGCAAGCCGCCGGCGAGGAAGCCGTCTCCATCGCACAGGGCATGGCACTTCGCGCAGGCGACATGTGCTTCCCGTCTTATCGCAACCAGGGCCTGTACATGCTGCGCGGCGTGAAACTCGTCGACATGATGTGCCAGTGCCTGTCGAACACGAAGGACATGTGCAAAGGCCGTCAGCTACCGGTCATGTACCACAGCAAGAAAGGCAATATCTTCTCGATCTCCGGCAACCTCGGCACGCAGTACCCGCATGCCGTTGGCTGGGCAATGGCGTCCGCGATTCGTGGCGAGGACCATGTCGCCGCCGCGTGGGTTGGCGACGGCAGCACGGCCGAGGCCGACTTTCATCATGCGCTGACGTTTGCCGCCGTGTACCAGGCGCCGGTCATCCTCAACGTTGTTAACAACCAGTGGGCGATCTCGACGTTCCAGGGCTTTGCCGGTGGCGAGCGTCGACCGTTTGCTGCACGTGGACTGGGGCTTGGTATCCCGGGTATTCGCGTGGATGGCAACGACCTGCTGGCCGTCTACGCCGTCACGCTCTGGGCGGCTGATCGCGCACGGCGTGGTGGCGGTCCGACGCTGATTGAACATGTTACCTACCGCGGCGGCGCCCACTCGACCAGCGACGATCCGACCAAGTACCGGCCCAAGGATGAATGGGCTGACTTCCCGCTCGGTGACCCGATCGAACGCCTGAAGCAACACCTGATTTCCGAGGGCCACTGGAGCGACGAGAAACACGAAGCGCTGAAGCAGGAACTCACGGCGGAAGTCACGGCGGCGTGGAAAGAGGCGCAGAAGTTCGGAACGATGACCGAGGGTCCGTTCCTGGATCCGTCGACGATGTTTGACGATGTGTTCGCCGAAACACCTGACCACCTTGAACGACAGCGGAAGTACATGCTGGAAATCGAGGGAGTGAAGTAACGATGGCACAGATGAACATGATTGAGGCTATTCGGTCGGCGCACGATGTTGTCATGGACCGTGACCCGAGCGTCGTGGTCCTGGGCGAGGACGTCGGTTACTTCGGTGGCGTATTCCGCTGCACCGACGGACTGCAACGCAAGTACGGCGAGCACCGAGTCATCGATGCACCAATTGCCGAAGGTGGCATCATTGGCGCCGCAATCGGTATGGGCGTTAACGGTCTGCGACCGGTCGCGGAAATCCAGTTTGCCGATTACATCTACCCGGGCTTCGACCAGGTTGTGAGCGAACTCGCGCGCCTGCGTTACCGATCCTGCGGCGAGTTCTTCGCGCCGGTGACTATTCGTACACCGTGCGGCGGCGGTATTCGCGGCGGTCAGACGCACTCGCAGAGCCCGGAGGCGATCTTCGCGCACATTTCCGGCATCAAGACGGTCATGCCGTCGAACCCTTATGACGCCAAGGGCATGCTGATCTCGGCGATCGAGTCCGACGACCCGGTCGTGTTCTTCGAACCGAAGCGCATCTACAACGGACCGTTTGACGGTGACCCGGAAAAGCCGGCCGTATCCTGGGCCTCGCATCCGAAAGGCGAGGTCCCCGAAGGTCACTACACGGTACCTATCGGCAAGGCTGACGTTGTACAGCCCGGTACGGAACTGACCATTGTCACCTACGGTACGCTGGTGCACGTTGCACAGGCCGCGGCCGAGGCGACCGGTGTCGACGCCGAGATCATCGATGTTCGAACCATGTTCCCGCTCGACAAGCCGACGCTTGCAGAGTCCGTGAAGAAGACCGGGCGCTGCCTGGTGGCGCACGAGGCAACCCGCTTTATGGGCTTTGGCGCCGAGCTCGCTGCGCGCATTCAGAAAGACTGCTTCTACCACCTGGAAGCACCGATCGGCCGCGTTGCTGGCTGGGACACCCCCTACCCGCACGCTTTTGAGTGGCAGTACTTTCCGGGCAAGAAACGCATGATCGACGGCATCCGCAAAATGATGGAGGCAGAATGAGCGAATACACATTCAAGCTGCCGGACCTCGGCGAAGGCACCGTTGAGTCGGAAATCGCCGAGTGGTTTATCAAGGTCGGTGACATCGTCAACGAAGAGGATGTGGTCGGCACGATGATGACGGACAAGGCCGCGGTCGAACTTTCGTCACCGGTGACCGGGAAGGTCTTGCGCCTGGCCGGCGAGCCTGGCGACATTGTTGCCGTGGGCGCACCTTTGGTGGTGTTCGAGACTGACGGAGCGGTCGCACAGGAGGCCCCCGAGGAGGCGGCTGAGGTGATCGTTGAAGAACCTGTGGTCGCACAGGCAGCGGTTGCCGCCGCAGCGCCAGCGCCAGCAGCGCCGGACAACACGGTCGCGATGCCCTCTTCACGTGTCATTACGTCGCCGGCCAACCGTCGTCGCGCGAAAGAAATGGGTGTCGATCTTGCGCGGGTGCCCGGCACCGGACCGGGCGGACGCATTACACGCAGGGATTTCGACCAGTACCTGAAGCGCCAGGCGTTTGCGAGCGGATCGCCGGCACCCGAGCCCGTCTCAACCGAAGCCCGCGAGATCAAGGTCATCGGCCTGCGCCGCATCATCGCCGAGCGTATGAGTGAAGCGAAGCGCGAGATCCCGCACTTCTCGTATGTCGAGGAGATCGACATCACGGAGCTGGAGGCCCTGCGCAAGCACCTCAACAGCAAGCGTGATGCCGGGGACAGGCTGACTATCCTGCCGTTTTTGGGCATGGCGCTGATTCGCGCACTGCGTGAGTTCCCGCAATGCAACGCAACCTACGACAAGAATCGCAACGTCATTCTTCAGCACGGTGCCGTTCATCTCGGTGTTGCGTCGCAAACACCGGATGGCCTCAAGGTGCCCGTCGTGCGTAACGCCCAGGCGATGGATCTCGACGCACTGGCGAACAACATTCGTCTCGTGACCGACGCCGCGAAAAACAACACGGCCGGCAAGGACCAGCTGTCCGGGTCAACGATTACCATCACCAGCCTCGGCAAACTGGGCGGCATCGTCTCGACGCCCGTTATCAACATGCCGGAAGTCGGCATCATTGGCGTGAACCGCGCCGTCGAGCGTCCGATGGTGGTGAACGGCGAGATCGCGGTACGGCTCATGATGAACCTGTCGACATCGTTCGACCACCGCTTCGTTGACGGCTACGATGCGGCGGCGATGGTGCAGTCGATCAAGCAGATGCTCGAGCACCCGGCGACAATCTTCATCTGAGCAGCCCGTGTCGTCGGGCGCTGTGTCGCCCGGCGTGCCTGTTCAGTCGTCCACATCCTCGACGTTGATCTGACCGGTAATCCGACGCCAGATGTGCGACCAGTAGACGCCAATCGCGAGAATAACGGACAGGCTCACGAGTCCAATCCAGATCACGGCGTTCATTGACGCAGCCTCGAGCAGGCCGATATCGATGAGCAGCCAGATGATCCCGGCGAGCAGGACGGCCGCCAGGGCAACGCCCAACGTTCCTAACGCACGCCAGGTGGCGATCCAGTACACGGACCAGCCGATCAACAGCACGGCCACGAGGATCAGGTGCGTCGGACCAAAACTGCTGGCAGCGACGGCTGCGCTGATCCAGTGATACGCAGACTCACCGCTGGGATTGAAGGTCAGGAAAACCAGGATCAGCGCGGCGGCCAGCCGGACAAGAAACCCGCTTCCGCTGGGGCCATTGTTAGAGTTCTTTCGTTCGCTCATGCGTGTCGTCAGTCGCCCAGGGCGCTCTCAATCGTGTTCAGCAGATCGCGCGAATGATACGGCTTTGAGAGCATCGCGACACCCTCCTCGAACCGGCCGTCGTTCAGCGTCTTGACTTCCGAGTAGCCTGACGTGAAAACAACACGCAGCTCGGGGTCTATTTTTCGGGCATGCTTTGCGACATCGGGGCCGCTCATTCCGCCGGGCAGGATGACGTCGGTAAACAGCAGATCGAAGGGCCCTGAATCACGAATCAGGTCGATGGCCTCGCGCCCGTTCGATGCTTCTTCGACAGTGTAGCCACTGTTTTTCAGGATCGTCGTCGGAACTTCACGAACCTGCTCATCATCCTCGAGCACGAGGATTCTTGCGGAACCGGTACGAGGCCCCAGCTCTTCATGCTCGTTCCCGCTAGCGGCGCGAACAAGCTGTTCATCGCTGCGTGGCAGGTATATGCGGATCGTCGTGCCCTCACCGGGTTCGCTGTACAGGGACACATGACCCTTTGACTGCTTGACGAAACCATAGACCATGCTCAGGCCCATACCGGTGCCCTGGCCAACTTCCTTGGTGGTGAAGAACGGTTCGAATACGCGTTCCTGCACCGACACAGGCATACCTTCGCCGTTGTCGCTGATTGTCAGGCAGACGTACTGGCCTGCGTCGACGTCCTCGTAGTTGCTCGCAAAGGCGTCGTCGATCTCCTGGTTGTCGACCTCGATCGTCAGCCTGCCGCCGCCGGGCATTGCGTCCCGGGCATTCACCGCCAGATTCAGAACGGCGTTCTCGAGCTGAGACTTGTCAACCAGCACCGGCCAGCTGTCGCTGGCTTCCACGCAAATGTCGATGGACTCACCCAGTGTTCGAGCGACCAGCTCACGAATGCCGAGCACCAGTTTCGACACGTCGGTCGGCACCGGTTCCAGGACCTGCTGGCGCGCGAACGCCAGCAATCGTTCGGTCAGGCTGGCAGCGCGGCTAGCGGCGTCCTCGATGCGATCGAGGTGATCCGGCGATGCGTGGTGCCGCATCAGCTCCGTATTGCCGGTGATGACCTGGATCATGTTATTGAAGTCATGAGCAATGCCCCCGGCGAGTAAACCCACCGTCTCCAGTCGCTGTGATCGCCGTAGCTGCTCTTCACGAACAACGTTATCCGTGTCGTCGAGAATCGTTGCCATCAACCGTGGCGCACCCCGTTCCGGGTCGTCCAGCACGGTCAATGACGCTTCCAGGTGACGAACCTCGCCTGCTCGATCGATTCGAAACGGAATGGATTCGACGCTTTGCTGTGCCGACAGGGCGGCCACTATCCGAGGCCGGTCGTCTTCAAGAACACGGGCCAGGAACAGTGATTCATCGGGTTTGTCCTCAAGCGGGTCGACGCCGAGGATCTCGAAAAACTGCGGTGACCAAAAGGAATCTGTGCCGTCGAGGTTACGTTCGAAGAAACCCAGTCCGGCGACGGACTGCGACTGTTCGAGTCGTGCCTGGTGTCGCAGGTTTTCCTTCTCACGGGCACGCAGGGCCTGCGTCGTTTTTCGTATCTGCTCGCGGAGGTGTTCCCGGTCCAGGCGCTGGAACGGGTTAATAGCAGCGATAACGCCGACCGCCAGACAGAATGCGGCCACGGTCCTCACCACCTGCACCGGAAAACCGAAGACGGCGTCGAACTGCTCGGCATTGATGACCGACATCGGGAAGAACCCGGTCGTCGACCCGGCAAAGGTCGACAGGCCGTAAATGCCCAGGGAGATTGCACACAGCGAAAACGGAGCCACGCTGATATCACGCAGGACATCAGGGACTTCACCGAACCAGTCTTTCTGGCGACTTGGACTGCTCAGCTCGAAAAAGCCGTAGGCCAGCGCCAGCGCACCGGGAGCGCCGATCAGCCAGCGTGCAACAAGATCGGAAACGTATTCCGGCAAGAAACCCGTATGCGACAGGATAAACGCCAGAATCCAGGTGACAGAGGCCCCTAAGGCGAGACGCGTCTGCACCGCGGCGATCTGCGGCCAGCGTACAGACAGCATGCTCAGGCCAGCGATAAACAAGGCCGTGAACGACACACCGCTGGCAATCTCGATGAGGTGCAGGTCCGGGGCAGCAGTAAACCAGGAGTTGGCGAGCTTCGCCATGATCAGCCATTCGTTGATGGCGTGAATGATGCCGAATGTACCCAACCAGTAGAGCGACGGTCTCAACCCGGACAGGTAGGCCGGCGCCGACCGCACCAGCAGGGTCAGGCCAAGCGTGAAAAACGCGAGACCATAGAAGAAAAAGACGGTGACCACAGTGCCTGTTATCGGGTTATGACGCCGATTTCCTTAGCGCAAACCGGCGCCGCCGTCCGCTGGCACTGTGACGAGTCCGGGTACAGCGACATGGATCGCTCGACTACTCGCCGACCGCCTGGAACTGGTACATCGCCTCCACGATGGGCGTAATGGTTTCACCGTACTGACCGAACCAGAGCTGGTGCAAACGACGAATCCTCGCCGTTCGGTAAACCGCGGCAAGCGCTCGATCGGCAATTAACCGAAATTCGTCATCCCCTCTCGCCACCATCATCGCGTAGGGCTCAAAGGACAACGCACCGCGACTCAGCGTGTAACGATTGCGCGCATTCTCACCGCGGAATTCCTGCCCGATCAGCATGGCGCGATCAGAGGCGTATCCGTCCACCTGTTTTTCGTTCAGAAGCTCGACGCCCTGATCGTGGGTTTCGATAAGCGCCAGGGTGAGGTTGATGCGGTTGACCTCGGTCATCTGCCGGAGAACCGCCTCCGTCGTGGTGCCACGAATCGCGGCGATGGTCTTGCCCATCGCGTCCTCGACGGTGTTTATCGGTTCATCACTGCGCGACATGATCGCGCTGCCGGTGATGAAGGTCATGAGCGTGAAATCCACGCGCTCACGACGTGACAAGGTCACGGTTGTCGCGCCGCATTCGATGTCCACCTTGCCGGATTCAACAGCGCTGATCCGCTCTTCCATCGAAACAAGCGGGACGTAACGAACGTCCAGCGTCTCAAGCTGCAGCGACGCCTTGACCGATTCGGCGATTTGCTGACAAAGGTCGATGGAGTAGCCGGCCGCTGTACCGTCAGATTTGCTGAATGACAGCGGCGGTGCATCCGGGACAAAACCGATACGGAATTCGCCGGTGTCCGCGATTCGCGCCAGTGTGGGGCTGCTTTCGGCAACCGCTGCTGTCGTCAAAAGAAGGAGTGCGAGTGTGACCAGGCCTCGGCGCATGCCAGCCTCCCATAATCCACGTGTCAGCGAGTCTGGCAGATCGACGTTTGCGCTGTCCACACCGGTTTTCCGCAGGCCCGCATATGGCCATGCGCCAGCTTGTCGCTGTCGGATTCCATCGGCCCCGGTTGGACGATCGATATATTTTTCCGGCTAAACCAGCCATAGAAGGATCACCGCTACCCGCCTAGTGTATGCACATCGCAAACACACCGCCCACGGGAGTTCTAAAATGAAAACACGAGACGTTGATGTAGCTGTTATTGGCGCGGGCTCCGCCGGCCTGGTCGCCTTCCGAAATGCCAAAGCGTTCACCGACAATGTCGTGTTGATCGAAGGCGGCCCCCACGGCACGACCTGTGCCCGGGTGGGTTGTATGCCGAGCAAGCTGCTGATTGCCGCCGCGGATATCGCCCAAAGCGTCAACAAGGCCGGTGAGTTTGGCATTGAGGTCGACAAGGCCCGCGTAAACGGGCGTGCAGTGATGGACCGAGTTCGTCGTGAACGTGATCGATTCGTGGGATTTGTCATCGACGGCGTTGAGCAGATTCCGGCGGAACAACGCATCCGCGGCTATGCGACGTTCGTGGACGATCATCGACTCCAGATCGACGATCACACGCAGGTCAACGCGAAACGCATCGTCATCGCGACAGGCTCGTCGCCCAGCATTCCGGGCTTCCTGAAGTCGGCTGCCGATCGGCTTGTCGTCAATGACGACGTATTCGACTGGCAGGACCTGCCGGGCTCCGTTGCGGTCTTCGGGCCGGGTGTGATCGGGCTTGAGCTCGGCAATGCCCTCAGCCGACTCGGCGTCGACGTCACGATGTTCGGACTCGGCGGCCAGATTGGTCCGCTGACCGATCCCGAGGTGCTGGATGTTGCGCGTCGCACGTTCGAAAAACAGTTTGTGCTTGATGCTGATGCATCTGTTCGTTCGATCGAGCGCGTCGACGAAGGCGTTCGGCTTCGCTATCGCGGTCCGGATGGCAACGATGTCAGTGTCACGGTGGATTACGTCATCGCGGCAACCGGCCGTGCGCCGAACCTGACGAAGCTGGGCCTTGAAAACACGACGCTGCCACTGGACGAACGTGGTGTGCCGGTGTTCGATGCGGAGACGTCAAGGATCGGTGATTCGCACGTCTTTATCGCAGGCGACGTCAACAACCAAAGACCCCTGCTGCACGAGGCCGCTGATGAAGGCCGGATTGCCGGCATCAATGCCGGTCGCTACCCGGATGTTCAGCCGGGTCTCAGACGCTCGCCGCTGGGCGTGGTGTTCAGCGAGCCGCAGATGGCGCTGGTCGGCGACCGCTACGCGGACCTCGACGCTGCAAGCGCCGCGATTGGCAGCGTGTCCTTCGAGGACCAGGGACGCAGCCGGGTGATGCTGCAGAATGAGGGCTTGCTGCGCGTCTATGCCGACAAGCAGAGTGGCCGTTTCCTCGGCGCGGAAATGCTGGGGCCCCGTGCCGAGCACCTGGGACACCTGCTCGCCTGGGCGCACCAGTCACGGCTCAGCGTTGCGGATATGCTGGACATGCCGTTTTACCACCCCGTCGTGGAGGAAGGACTGCGAACGGCGTTGAGGAATGTCCAGCGCAAGCTCGACAAACCGTTGCTGAAAGCGGCGTAAGGCGGATTTCACTTACGCCAGAAACAGGAAGGCCCGCTTTTGGCGGGCCTTTCTTTCATTGATGATCGTCAATGATGGACGCTTTGGGCTTTCT
>CAZSIQ010000059.1:0-20295 GCA_964606915.1 uncultured Woeseiaceae bacterium
CAACGTCAATGCCGACACCACGACCAGACAGGTCGCTGACCTTGTCGACAGTGGAGAAACCGGCCATGAAGATCAGGTTGTTTATCTTGTCGTCGGACAGCTGCTCGTCTTCACCGACGAGTCCGCGTTCGCGGGCCTTCTTCAAGACCTTGTCCTTGTTGATGCCGGCACCGTCGTCGATGACTTCGATGACAATGTTGCCGCCTTCGTGATAGGCCTTCAGCTCGAGCAAACCGGTTTCCGGCTTGCCGGCCTTGACGCGCTCTTCCGGCGACTCAAGCCCGTGATCCAGCGAATTTCTCACCAGGTGAACCAGCGGATCACCGATTTTTTCAAGGACGGTCTTGTCGAGCTCGGTCGACTCACCCGTGAGTCGCAGTTCCACCTTTTTGCCAAGGGCGTTGCCGGTGTCGCGAACGAGGCGCGGGAAGCGGCTGAACGCAAAGCTGATCGGCAGCATGCGGATCGCCATGACGCTTTCCTGGAGCTCGCGCGAGTTTCGCGACAGCTGGGTCAGACCTTCACGCAGCTGCTCGATCATCGTGAAATCGAATTCGCCCTGGAATCGGCTGAGCATGGACTGCGTAATGACCAGCTCACCGACGAGGTTGATCAGGTTGTCGACCTTGTCAATGTTGACGCGGATCGAGCCGCTCTCTTTTGCCGGTGCCGCTTTCTGCGGTGCTTTCGCCGGCGGTGCGGCGGGCGATGCCGGCTGCTCGGCCTTGCTTTCCGACTTGGCCGCCGAGGCAGCTTCGTCCGCAGCGGTGTCGGCAACGGCTTCTTCGATCGGTGCTGACGCGACGGCCGGCGCAGCGCCGGCCTCCGAAATTTTCAGCTCGCATTCGTCGCTGACCCAGGCGAAGACTTCTTCGATCTGGTTGGCATCCGCCGTCTCGCTTTTGAGCTCGAGGTGCCAGTGCAACATGCAGGACGACGGCTCGAGAGTTTCGAAATTCAGCTCGTCGACACCGATCGGGGTGGCGGTCAGCTCGCCCATCTCCTCAAGCTCCCGAAACATGCGCTGCGGGTCGTTGCAGGATTTGAAAATGGTCGGGTGTGGCTTGAATTCAATGCTCCAGACGCTGGGCCCCGCCGGGCCAGCAGAGTCCTCCGACGGATCGCCAGCGGCCTTGACGACGCCGGTGTCACTGCCAAGCATCGCCTCCAGCTCAGCCGTCAACTCTTTGGCGCGGGTGACGTCCAGGTTGCCTTCCTGCACGCCATTGATCATGTCGCGCAGGCAATCGCCGGATTTCAGCAGCAGGTCAACCGCCTCTTCGGTGACGTCCCGGTCACCCTGGCGCATCTCGTCCATGAGCGTCTCGGCGATATGCGCAAACTCGGAGATTTCGGTAAATCCGACCGTTGCAGCGCCCCCCTTGATGGAATGCGCGGCACGGAAGATCGAGTTCATGGTTTCGTCGTCGACGGCGCCCGGTGTCAGCTTCATCAGGTCCGCTTCCATCGTCTCCAGGCCATCGAGGCTCTCCTCGACGAAGATGTCGACGATTTCCTGCATATCAAAATCGAGACTCATATCGCTCTTTACTCCCGTGCGGTCCTGGGACCGATCAGTTCAGTACTTTCTTGATGACGGCGATGAGCTGCTGCGGGTCAAACGGCTTTACGATCCAGCCGGTCGCGCCGGCCTGTTTTCCGCGCATCTTCATGTCGTTACCGGATTCGGTCGTCAGAACGAGCAGGGGGACGTACTTGTAGCTCGGTAGTTCACGCAACCGCTCGATCAGGCCGATTCCATCGAGGTTCGGCATATTGATATCGGTAAGCACGAGGTCGACGTCGTTGTCTCTCGCATAGTCGAGCGCCTCGACACCATCCTCTGCCAGGACGACGTTGAAACCTGCTCCTTCGAGGACATAGGTGACCAGTTTTCGGATCGACGCTGAGTCATCAACGGCCAGAATGCTTTGCATAAGCTCAAGCTCCAGACGGGTTTGTTGGCGTGGTTCGGCGCGGTTTTAACGCCGCTACAGAAGCATCGGCGGCCAGCCCGAAAAATTTAGGTAAATCGGGCAATCTTTAGCGGATGCGAAAAAAGTAATACGCCGTTAACAGAATCGGGCGAAAATGCGGGCGGAGAAATGGGGAAATCAGCATGAAAACAGTACTGGTCACCGGCGCGAGCTCAGGCATAGGTGCAGCCGTTGCCATTGAGTTTGCGGAAGCCGGGTGGACTGTCATGGCCGCCGGCCGGGATGAGGAACGACTGGCCGAAGTCGAGGATGCCGCAGAAGCGATATCGACCTGGGCCGGATCGCTGGATGATGCCGACGACTGCGAGGAGCTGGTGTCAGAGACCATTGAGGAGCTGGGGCAGCTCGATTGCCTCGTGAATGCCGCAGGTCTGTTCCTGCGAGGCAGCGCCGACGACACCAGCGACGACGACTGGCGCGATACCCTGTCGATCAACCTCGACGTGCCGTTTTTTCTGAGCCGTGCCGCACTGCCGGCGCTGGAGCAGACCGGCGGCAGCATCGTCAACCTCGCATCCGCCTGGGGCCTGAAAGCCGGTGAGAATGCCGTCGCCTATTGCGTGAGCAAAGCGGCGCTACTGATGCTCACAAGAACCATGGCGCGGGATCATGCGTCGGACGGTGTTCGGGTTAACGCGGTGTGTCCCGGTGACGTCGACACGCCGATGCTGGCGGCCGATGCCGAGCGCCAGGGTGTTGATCTTGATGAATACCTTGCTGAAGCCGCGGACGATAACCCCAGCGGACGCATTGCCACCCCGGAAGATGTCGCGTCGGTGGTGGTCTTCCTGGCGTCGGACGACGCACAGCATGTGAATGGCGCCGCCATCCCGGTGGACGGCGGCGCACTGGCCTGATCAGGCCCCGGAGAAGTCCACGTCCGAAAACACCATCGACGGCGCGAGCGTCGTCGAATACGGGTACGGATCGTTTCCAACCAGCTCGATTCGGGCGAACAGGTCCTTGAGATTGCCCGTTACATTCATCTCGCCGACCGGCCTGCCAATCTTGCCGCCCTCGATCATGTGACCGCGAAGGCCGAGCGAGAAGTCGCCGGTCGTCGAGTCCGCGTTGCCACCGAGCCACGACGTGACGTAGACGCCCTCGCCCACTTCGCCGAGCAGTTGCGCCAGCGACAGGTCGCCGGGCGTTACCACACGGTTCGACGACCGCCCGGTCGTCGGCGTCATCCCGCCCTTGCGACCGTAGTAGGTGTCGACATAGATGTTCTTCGCAACACCCTTGTCGACCAGCGGCAAAGCCTTGGCGGCGATGCCCTCACTGTCGTAATGGCGTGAACCCAGGCCGCGAACGATCAACGGGTCGTCGATGATGGTCAGCGCCGGGCTGAAGACCTGCTCGTCCATGATCGACGCCCAGAACGAACGGCCCTGCTGCACGTTGCGCGCATTCGCCGGGCCAAGCAGCCTGGAGACAAGACTGGCCGCGGCACGCGAGTCGACCAGCATGGCGCCCTTCATCGTCGGTCCTTTCTCGGAGTCGAGTCGTGCAAGGGCGCGATCCAGTGCCGTCTGCCCGATGCCTTTGGCGTCCGGCAGGTCGGCAACGTGACGTCCGCCCGCATAGAAGCCGTCCTCGGCGCGCTTGTCGCCCCGGTCGCGCAGGGTTACGGACGCGCCCAGCCAGCAATACGTCGATGACTGTGTACCCGAGAAACCGTTGCTGCTGACCGATGCCGACGTCGACGTGCCGTCGTAAACCCCGGCAGTTGCCGAGATGACCTTGTCATTGGCGTGCGATACCGCATCGAGCGTCGAGCACCAGTCAACACGCTGGTCACGGTCGAGCGTCTGGACCGTCGAATCGATCAGGTCGAGGTCTGCCTCGGGACGACCGTCAAACAGCTCGGCCGGCGTTATGAAGCGATGCTCGTCCGGCTCGAGCGCGCGCGTGATCGCGACGGCTTCGCCGACAAAGCTCGACAACCGGTCGGGGTTCAGGTCGGTTGTCTGGTGGCTCGAATAGCGTCCGTCGACATACAGTCGCAGCGACAGTGAACGTGACGTTGTGTCCTTGACCTTTTCGAGCGCGCCCTCTCGATACTCGAACTCGACATCGCGACCCTGGCTGGCACTGGCCCAGACATCGTTTGCGCCCGCGTTGGTCGCTAGTTCAGCCGCCTGCGCGGCTCTCTGCAGCAGTTCATCCGACATTTTCGCCTCCTACGGTCATCTTGGAGACCAGTACGGTGGGAATGCCCTGGGATACCGGTACCTGCTGGCCATTTTTGCCACAGGTCCAGCCACCCGTGTCGAGACGTGCATCGTTGGCGACCATCGAGATTCGCTTCAGCGACTCCGGTCCGTTGCCAATGATGTTGACGTCCTTGATCGGTGCGGTGACCTTGCCGTTCTCAACCAACCAGCCATTCTTGACGTAGAACGTGTAGTCGCCCGCGCCAATCTGGACCTGGCCGTTGGTGTACGTCTCGCAAATGATGCCGCGATCGACAGACGCAATGATCTCGTCCCGGGTGTGCGGGCCGTCTTCCATGAAGGTGCAGCTCATACGAGGCATCGGCGCGTACTTGTAAGACTGGCGTCGGCCTGAGCCCGTCGGTTTCAGGCCATACTGTTTCGCACTGATCTCGTCGTGCAGGTACGAGGTCAGCGTGCCGTTCTCGACCAGCGTGGTCTTGCCGGCACGATTGCCTTCGTCGTCGTAGTTCAGCGCTCCGCGTTCGTTCGGGATGTCGGCTTTGTCGACGATCGTGATGAAGGGCTCGGCGACCTTTTTGCCGATCATGTCGGAGTAGATACTCGTCCCCTTGCGGTTGAAGTCCGCTTCCATGCCGTGGCCTATGGCTTCGTGCAGCAGGATGCCACTGGCACCGGAGGCGAGAATCACCGGCATTTCGCCGGCCGGCGGACGGCGAGCGTCGAACAGGATCATCGTTCGATCCACCGCCTCCTCAACCATCGTCGTCAGGCGCTCTTCGGTATACCAGTCGAAGTCCTGGCGCGCGGCGATGTTCGAGTAACCGGACTGGACTTCCTCGCCCTTGCGCGCGGTAACCGTGACGGTGCAACGGGTCATCGGGCGATGGTCAGTGACCAGGCGTCCGTCCAGCGTCGCGATCATGACGCGTTCGTCCTGGTCGGACCAGTAAACAGCGACCTTCTCCACCGCCGGATCCATTGATTTCGCCTTTTGCTCAACGAACTTCAGGATCGGCAGCTTGCGATCGATGCCGACATCGGCCCAGGGCAGCGCCGTTGTGTACATACCGCCCATGTCTTGTGGCGCGAAAGCCTGGGGCGCAGTGACCTGCGAACCACGTGCAATCGCCGCTGCCGTCCGCGCGGCTGCCAGCATCGACGCCGCCGTCAGGTCTTCGGTGAAGGCGTAGCCCGTCTGTTCACCGATAACCACCCTAAGACCCACGCCCTGCGAAATACTGGAATTCGCATTGGACACAATGCCGTCTTCGAGTTGGACGAAATTATTGCGCGAATGCTGGAAATACAGATCGGCTGCGTCAGCGCCGTTCGCCGTCAGCTCCGACATCACCCGCGCGACGCTTGCCTGGTCAACACCAAACCAGTCCATGAACGGGTTCTGTGGTGTTTTTTCCGACAAGCTGACCGCCGTGGGAACGCCACAGCCGGACAGGAATGCGGGCATCGACACAACGGCACTTCCGGCCGCGACGTGCCCCAGAAAGGTCCTGCGTTTCATATAGTCTCCCCTTATTGACGCGACGACAGGCATCGTCGGTTGATAGTCACTCGATAACGAGCGATCTTGATTGTCAGGACGCCGCCCCTGCTGGCGTCCTGTCCATTCGATGCGCCAGACCGGCGAAAAGTTGCATCCGGCTGCACAAAAAGACGAATTAGCGTCGTCGGCGCCGGTTTCTCCAGTACAGGAGGAGCCCTAGACCGAACAGCATGCCGCCCAGGTGGGCAAAATTGGCGACGCCAGGTGCATTGCCGCTGACACCGAGATACAGCTCGAGAATACCGTAAAGGATCACCATGTACTTGGCAGGCATCGGAATGGGCGGAATCAGCAGCAGGATCGTCCGGTTCGGGTAGCTCATACCGTAAGCCAGCAGAATACCGAACACGCCTCCAGACGCGCCGACCGTCGGGTATATGCCGCCCTGCACCGCCGCAACCACCAGCTGCACGAGGCCTGCACCAACCACACAGGTCATGTAATACACGAGAAAGCGTTGCGAGCCGAACTGGTGCTCAAGGTCACGACCGAACATCCAGAGACCGAACATGTTGAAGAAGATGTGACCGATGCCGCCATGCAGGAAGCCGTAAGTCAGAAGCTGCCACGGCGCGAAGAGCTGGCTATCAACAGGCCAGAGCGCCATTGTGCCGGGAATAAAACCAAGCACGGACAGTGCAAATGCGAGACCGTTGATCACGAGTAACGCGAAAATGACATTGGGCAGCTGGCTTCGCCGCTGCAGCGTGTAAATTTCCTGGCTCATTCCAATCCCTGGGCGCCTACCAGCCGCCGCCGCCTCCTCCTCCGCCGCCGCCGCCGGAGAAACCGCCGCCACCGCCGCCGGACGAGGACCCGGGCGGCGATACCGACTGCGCAAGTGCGGTGTTGAAGCCGCTGGACAAATCAGACGTCATGTTGACGCTGGAGTTCCAGCTGCCGTGATACCAGGCCGGGTGATACGGCTGGCCGCTCGCGTCGCGGAGTCCCGCAAGCGTTGCCGCAAAACGCTCACCCCATTGCTGGTCTACGCCGAGTGCCAGTGCGTACGGCAGGAAGCGTTCAAATAATTGAGGTGTCTTTTGCGGCGGGTTCCGCAGGTTCATCTCGTCTTTCTCGGCCACGTCGAGGTAATCGCGGAAGCCCATCAGCTGGTCGAGCAGCTTGCGTCCGCGAATGGTCGGGCGGCGCATGATGAAGGCGAACAGAAGAATAACGAGGAACATCACGATGATGCCGAGAATCAACAGCGGCGTTGGCTCCTGGGCCACCGTGAACGGCAAAACGGTGAACACCGTCGCGATCAGGAATGCAGGCAGATGCAGCATCGCGTTGTTGGAGAAATACTTGCCTTTGTAGTCGGCGACCAGTGATTTCTGGTGCGCTGCGCGCGCTTCGCCGAGGATTGCATGGTTCTTGTTATCCAGCTCGACAGACCTAGACGTCTTGAACAAGGCGTCGTGCAGTTCCTTCTCGCCGGCCGCGAGCGGCGGCGGATTCGGGCCCGGGTCTTCCCGTTTCAGTATTCGCTCTTTGCCTTCCTGGTGAATGCTCAGGTAACCCTTGACGGCGAGATTCACGATCGCTGCCGTCATGACCTTGCCGTCGTAGTACATCTGGCGGATATAGCGCAGAGACGCGGGTGAGTATCCGTGCGGTGGCTCATACCGCGTCATGATCACGCCCTCGGCCGGATCCTTGCCGAAGCGCGACCAGACGGGGATGTAGTAACCCAGCAGCACCACGATCCCCGCGAGTGCAATCAGGACGTTGCGATTGTCTTTTAGCAGCCAGCCGACGCGCTGCAGGTCGTCGGGCTCTGCAACGAGACCCTTGGGCCAGCCGACAACGATGGTCAGGCCGTTGGTTGCCGACAGCGCAGCATTGGACCGGAACTGCACCTCGGGGCCGGCGACCGTTTGCGAGGTGTAATCCCTTCCGGTGTCGCCGAAGGCGCCCGTGTAGGCCTCGGAGCTTACGGACGCGCTGTCCACATCGAAGTCGAAACGAACGGATGCCGACGCCTCGTCAATCGGGAAGCGCCAGCGGAAACCGCTGACGTTCCAATACAGCTCGTCGTGATCTTCGAAGAAGCCCAGCATGCGATAGGCGCGATAGCGAAAGCGGTACTCGTGAACACCGCTGTCGAGCAGTCGATCGCTGGCACCGAAATACACCTTGATGGAATCACGAGGTTGGCGAACGTGATAATCCTCGGGACTCTCATTGCGCAACACCGACAAGGGCTCGATCGAGACCTCGTGGCGGTTGCCGAATTTGTCGAAGTACTCGGTCGGGATGTCGCGGTAGATACCGCGGCGAATCTGTTTGCCTTCGGCGCGCACGCGAATCGTCTCGGTCACCTCGATAGAGGCATCAGGGTAGATCACGATGTCGCTGTGGAAGTTGAGAATGCGCTCATCGGCCATAACCGACAGGGGCAGCAGCAAAACAAGCAGCAGCACCCTCATGATTCGAGCTGCCCGCGCACCAGCGGCACGGAAGCGACCTCGTCGGAGGCCTTCTGGAAGAAGTCTCTTTGCGTGAAGCGAAACAGGCCGGCAACGATGTTGCTGGGAATCGACTCGATCATCGTGTTGTAGTCGCGCACCGAGGCATTGTAGTAACGACGTGCGAACTGCAGAACATTCTCCGTCTCGACCAGTTCTTCCTGCAGGTTCATGAAGTTTTCATTCGCCTTCAGGTCCGGATAGTCCTCAGCGAGTGCCATCAGTTTATGCACACCGTGTTCGAGCTTTTCCTCGACATCACCACGATCCGCAAGCGTTGCACTGCGCATGGCCTGGTTGCGAAGTTCGCCGACGGCCTCAAGCGTGGAACGCTCGTAGCTCGCGTATTGGTCAACGGCTTCAACCAGCCGCGGGATCAGGTCGTAACGTCGCTGTAACTGGACATCGACGTCACTCCAGGCCGTGCTGACACGATTTCTACTATCGATGAGGCGGTTGTAAAGAACGACAACAATGCCGACAACCACGAGCGGAGGTATCAGGTAGGCCCACATGCAGGTACTGTAACACCGAGGCAGCCGACCGGCCGCCTCGTTACCGGAAACTCAGTACCAGAAAGACACCCAGAACTGGACAACGTTGGCGTCCAGTGAGTACAGCGGCTCCTCGCCGACGTTGGTGCCACGCACCCGCAGGTCACGGAACTCGTCGTAGTCGACCATCAGGTGATCGATTGAGGCCGTGACCGAGCCGCGTTTGAGCCAGCCCGCCGGGTTGTTGAGGAACTCATACGACGCCTTGAGACGAACGGTGTTCGACGTCAGCGGGCTCAGTTCCTTGTCTCGTCCGCGGAAGTTGGTGGCTTCCGAGCGAGAGAACAGGTCGCGGAAAAACGAGGCGCCCGTCTGGTCGTGCGTCCTGAGTTTGACGTTGAAAATCCACTTGTTCCACGGCTGGGTGTAGGAGATCGACGCCGTATGGCCTTCGATACCCCAGGTGTCCGTGAAGTAACGATACTCACCCTCGATGGCCGCGCGGTATGGCAGGTAGTACTTCGCGCGAAGGCCGAAGGCGTTGCTGGTTCGGGTGTTCGGGTAAAGCTCCGGCTCGTAGCTGTAGCCGATTGCACTGCCGGGATCCAGGTAGCGGACCGTTCGGTAGGGGTTGTTCAGGTAGCCCTCGTCCGTGACGGTCTCGATATTCAGGGCCGCAATCAGGTGCTTGGTGATGATCTGCGTAATGCCGATACCGTACTGCTGACGAATGTTCTCGCGAGCGAAGGTTTCGTCGTCCGAACGCCCGACGATGTCTTCACCGTAGGAGTAGTTCAGCGAGATGGTCGTCAGCTGGCCCAACAGGGTCTGCTGGATACCGAGCGCGTACGTCGTGGCATCGAAATCCGATTCGAGGCTGGTGACGTAGTTCATGCTCATCGTCGTACCGCCGCGCAGGTAGTCCATGCCGACAGACCACTGCTCACGACGCTCCTCGTAAGGGCTCGCCGTGGTGACGACGTCGATCGATGCGGAGCTGACCGCGTCGATGTAGTAGTTGGCGACCATCGAGATGTCCTTGGCCACCTGCTTGCGAACGAGGATCGACGGACCGCCGATCGTTGCGCCGCCGCCGTCATACATCTTGAACATCATGTCGGAACGGTCTTCCGGCAGCACGTTGGCAGACGCTGTGCCGGTCAGTCCTAACAGGATGAATACCAGGAGTCTCCGCATCGGAACGATACCTGTCGGGTCCTAGTTACAGCCGCAGCCGCCGCCGGCCGCGCCTTCTCCACCACGGGCGCCTTCACGCGATTCGAACACGTGTTTCAGGTAGGACGACGATACCGGATCGCTGTCCATCGCCATGATCGGGTCAGCCAGCGCATCGCGCTCGTAGGGCTTGACCCACGGCTCAATCTGGCCGCACGCGGAAAGGCCAAGCATCAGGCCGGCCGCCAGTACCACTCGAGTTGCTGTTTTCACGGTCATAATCTCCACTTTAGCCCGGGACCCCTGCCCGAACTGTGATCGGATGCTCAGAAGAACACTGTTACACCAAGGTGTCCTTCGAGGTTGTTTACGGTCTTTTCTTCACCGAACAGGTCGATGTCGTACAGGTGATTCCTGAAATCGAGATGCAGCGCAAACGTATCGGTCAGCAGGAATCGGTAGCCCGCGCCGTAGGACACGGAAAACCGGTCATCGCCGGCGAAGCGGGTTGAACCCAGTCCCGCCACGAAATACAGGTTAGTGTTGAACGCTCGTCCTTCGCCGATAAACACTTCACCGGGAAGCACGTTGTAGCCAAGGCTGAGGTTGTAATACGTCAGTGTTCGCTCACTGTCGTCGATTAGACGCGAACCACCGCTTAGCTGTTCGAAACTGGTGAGACCGGCCTCGGTCTGGCCAACCGTTCCCTCGACAAAGAATCCTTCTGTCACGTGGTATGCGAGACGTGCGCCGTAGACGATGTCGGACCCGAAATCCTCGATACTCATGATGCCCGCGTAAACTCCCAGCTCGAAGTCTTCCTTATCGATCTTCGGTTCCTTGATCCGGCGACGCTCGACCTCGGGATCGATCACCTGGCCGGGTGCTTCCGCACTGGGCGGCGGCGCCTCTTCACGACCACCAAACAGGTTCTTGGTCGCGGCGCAGCCTGTCAGCCCGATCATTGCAATGATCAGAAAAAGAACGCGAAACCGACTTTCCATTCCTCAACTTCCTCGTTTTCGTCACGGCTGGTGAAGACGACGTAACTCTTGTATTCGGCGCGAAGCAGGAAGCGACGCGTTGCATAAATTCTGAAACCGGCACCGGCGTGACCGATCTGGTCATCGCGGTCCTCGGACTGAACGATGGTCGACTTGGGCTCGGTGTTGATCACGCCGGCACCCAGCGTGAAGTACGGCGAGATCCGTGCGTCCGGGAAAGCCTCGCTGACAACGTTGAGACTGGCCATCGAACCGTTCGAGAAATTGCCGAGAATCTGCGAAGCCCAGAGCTCCACCGACAGATACGGGTTGATCGAGTAACCGCCGTACACCGAGACGATGTTGGCGCCACCGAAGTCACCGGACAGCACGCCCGCTTCCCAACGCGCGTTGGTGAAGTCGTCCTGCTCAGCGCTGTCGAACTCGAGCTGCGAGCCGTCCGGCTTCAGCGTCAGTTCCATCTGCGCCTGGTCGACCCAGCCTTCCTTACCGTCGTCGTCACGAACGAGAATCCAGTCCGTGCGCTGCCGAACGATATCGACTGAATCGCCGCGTTCGACGATATTGAATTTCGGGTAGCCGCGGCCGGGACCCGTGTGCATTTCGAGGTACGGGTCGGCCACTGAGACGCGCTTGAGCGGCTTCTTGGCATCGGCGACACCGGGCACAAGACATAAGACGGCGGCAACAAGCCAAACCTGTAGTGCTGTCTTTATCGCATCGCCCATAGTCTCGCCCTAGCGTCCCTTCGCCAACGCCTAGTTCATCGGTGCGTCGAACGGGTTGTTGTAGTACTGGGCACCAATGTCCAGCCACTCAGCAATCAGCCGTCGTTCCGCTTCCGAGAGAAGATCAAAGTGCAGGTCCGCCGCGTTGGCGAAGCGATCAAAGAAATCATCCGACGCCGCCGCTCCCGCGAGCGTCGCCGGCGAGTTAATCGCTACCGTACCGAGGATGTCGTTTCCGTCCGCATCCTGGCCAATCACCACTTGCGCGTCTACCAGCACGCCTCCAACCACCTCCTGAAGGTTATCACCCGTCAGCAGTTCGCGGTAGGACGTGAAGTGATCCGGCTCCTGGTCCGACGCCGAATTACTCAGGTCGAGCTGACCGGCCGGCACGCGTACGGTCATGTCAAACGGATCGGTCGGCGAATGACACTGCGTGCACATGTTGTCGACCGGATTGCCGTTTGCATCCAGCACCGGTTCCTCGATCATGACGTTCGGATCGTTGGGATCGGGCACCATCTGCGTGACCGGTCGGGACAGCATGAAAATCGGCTGGATGATCGACTCGTAGTTGATCACGGTGCGGCACAGCGAGGTCCAGTCCTGCTCGCAATCAAAGCTCGTCGGACTGGGTGTACGGATGTTCGAACCCTCGTTGATCGGAATATTCGGATCCGCGGGACCGGTCAGCGTGTAGCGCCACGAGATGTAGCCGTTGTTCGCGGCGATCAGCGGGTCGGCACTCCACTCATCGAAGTACTCGATGTTCATCGACGGATCGATTGCGTCGCAGGCGACGCTGCCGTCGCAAAGGGCTTTGGCCCGGGTCTCGGCCATCGTGTCACCAACTTCGTTGATGAAGAAGCGGGGATCGGTGCCCGGGAATTCAACAACGCCGGCCGGTGCTCCGACCCACGCCGAATCAAATGCTTCAGCGCGGCCGTGCGACACGCCCTGGTTCGGTGTATGGCAGCCGATGCAGCCGAGCTCCTGGCCCGGCCGTGCCGCCAGCCAGTTGTTGTGACGCGGTGAGATCCGGTGGCCGTTGCCGTCCAGCAAGGTAATGGACAGCGCCACGTTCGCCGGAATCTTCGTCAGCACCGAACCGTCAGGCGCAACTTCGGCATAGCCGACGATCTCACGCATGCCGTTGGCCTGGCTGATGCCGAAGGCAGTGTTATCGATATCGAGCGTGTCTTCGTCCGGGAACGACACGACTTTCTCGAGGCGAATAAACCGCACGGGTCGTGCGCTCGCCGGCGTAATCGCCGGATTCGCCAGTGTTTCGATATCGAGGATAGCGGTGCCGCTGAAGTCGTAGACGCTTCGGATATTGAGGACAGCTTCGCTGTTTTCGCGCAGTGTCGGATCTAGGGTGAAGTCGTTGATGCCGTCGACGATAGTCGGCGGACGGTTGCGCGGGTCGCCGGTAACGACTTCAGTGAACATGAATCCTTCTTCACCGATGACAACCGGAAGCTGCGTTTCATCACGCGGATCGTAAATCCAGATGGCATACAGCGGCGGTGCCGGCGGGAAGTTCACCGGGTCCGCCAGGCGCTCTTCGGTGCAGGGGACGATCGATTCGACCATGTTCTCGTCGGTCTCAATCAGGCGACACTGCGCCCATGACACCAGCATGCGGCCTGTGCCGTCCTGGATCGGATACGCGGAGCGATACCGGCCGCCCGGTGAGGCAAGTCCAGCCTCCGTCAACACGTCGTTGAAGGTGGCGTCTTCCTGCGCAGGGCCGGTGGCACCCGCGTTGAGCGCGACCGGCTGGGTGTTTTCGAGGTAGTTATTAACGTCGATGGCGACAAGTTCACCGCCACCTTCGGTGTCCGTAAACGGACGAACCAGGGCAAGGATACGGCCGTCTTCGATCTCACGCGGCTGTGCAAACTGCACGGTCTGCCCGTTCGTGCCCGTGTCGTGGCTTTCCTTGCCGTACAGCAGTTCGACGCCGGAGCCGTCCGGGTTCATCCGGTACAGGTCAATCTGGTCGTTGCCCGGCGAGTTGTCCCAGCGACTGAAGACAATCTGGCCGTTCGCCATGACGGTCGGGTCAAGATCGTGGCTCTGGTTGAAGGTCAGCTGCTCGATGTTGCTGCCGTCGTCGTTCATGACGTGAATCGTGAACGCGAATTCGTTTTCGTCCTCATCCACGTGGATAAAGCCCGGCTTACTCTCGTCGAGCAGAACCGCCTGCGAACGGACCTGGCGCGTCGAGGCGAATATGATGCGACCGTCCGGCAGGTACTTCGGCATGATGTCGTGGCCGATCTCGGCAGTCAGTTCCGAGGGGATGACGCGAACGAGCTCGTCAGTCTCGAAGGTGTACTGCCAGATGTTCCACGTCGGCTGCTCGTCTTCGTCAAGGTTCTCGTCGAACGGGCCGCGCATCGAGAACAGCAGGCGGCTGGCATCGTAGTCGATTTCGAGGTCACGAATCGCGCCGAGACCCTGCGTAATGTCGCCGGTAATGTTGCGATCCAGCGCGGTTGGTGCCGCACGGTCACGGAAGAACAGGTCCGACCCGACGTCAAAGGTGATTTGCTCGCGAAGGTCCGTCTGGACAAATTCCCCGTCTTCGTCCACCGGGATCGGCGCACGGATATATGCGATCGGAAAATCAACGACGACGGGATCCGGATCCTGCCCGGTCCCGATCTGTACGCCCTGGTTGGCGCCGTCACACGCCGACAATACGGCAGCCAGCGCTGCTACACCCAGTACGCGACGCAACGAGGATCCTTCCTTAATTTCTCGCGATTCCCATTTCATGATCTGCCCTCTCAAAGGCCGCGGCCGTCTCGGCTCACGTGCCCAATCGATCCGTTATGGTGAACTTGACGCTCGTCTCGCGCTGTTAACACCATCACAGTCCCAAAAGCCGCCGCAGCGATGCCCCAGCATGTCGCATGCGCACGGCGCCTCAGCGTAAATGAGGCAAAAAGTATAAGGAGCCGCTCGCGGCCATGTAATGTCTCAAAAGCCCGACATGGCGGCCGCCTTCATCGCATCGGGCTGCCGTCTACAACACTCCGACGCGGTTTTTGCCTCGTAAAAACAATCAACGAATTTTTTTTGGATCGGGTTCCTTGCGCACGCCAGGCGCGCGGAAACGCCGTGAAGAGGGGCTTTTCCAGAATTTCGGTGAAGACCGTCAGCGAAGGTATTGATTCGTCGATCGCAAAACGCTGCGTCACCCTGTCTCCCTTCAGCGACAGTTGCGCAGGCCTTTCAAATCAGTAACTTGCGGCTTCCTGCGCCGGGGATTGTGCGCATCTGACGACACCGGTTTTACTAAACACACTTTTGCCGGGCATGGCCGAAGTTAGTGTAAGCCGCTGTTTCAGAACAAGAAAAACAACAAGGGCGCGATGTCGGGGCAAGCTGGCACAGCAATTGCTTTTCCCGACAGTGGAGCCGAACGAAAACCGAATGCAGCCATACCGGCGATTGCCGGACTGTGAAGGCATTCACGGCGAGATGGAACGCCTGATGGCACGATAATTCAGGCTTTTGTGTTGCAGCCATAGGGATGAACCGCAACACAGCGACCGAACCATGGAAGGTTTGCGGAAACGCCATCCACTCGTTCGACGCCAGGCTGGGGAATGATCCCCGGAGCAAAGGGACGCCGGTTCGCCGGCGAATCTGAAACTTAAAGACCTTGAGCAGAAGTCTTATGAAACGAGTTACAGGGACGACAGTCATCGTACTTGCCTTACTCTTCCTCGCCGGCACCGCCAGCGCTGGACCGAGAGAACAGGCAAAGGTTATTCACGATCGCATCGCAGGGGTACCGGCTACCAACGCGGTCCTGACGCAGATGGAAAGCCTCATCGCGGGTGGAGACCCGCAGGGTGCTGCCTACATCGCAATGGATAACCAGTACTTCTATAACGTTACGCTGAAGAACTTCGCGGCACCGTGGACCAACCGTGCCATGAACTCCTTTGTGCCTTTGAACGACTACGTAGCCACCGTGATTGGCATGGTTCGCGACGACGTACCGTTCAACACGCTGCTGTCAGCTGACCTGGCCTACGTCGGTCGCGCAGGGATCGTACCGTCCGCACCATCGGCGGGTAACAACGACCACTTCGCGCAGCTGGAAGCGAACGCAGTCAACCTGCGTGACGACCTGGTTGCGACGACGCAGTCGTCCGTCATGGGCATTCCGGCGAACGCTACCGCAGGTGTCATGACATCGCGCGCAGCGTCCGAAGCCTTCTTCGTTGCCGGCACCAACCGAGCCATGTTCCGTTTCACCCTGCTCAACCACATGTGTTACGACCTGGAACAGCTCAAGGACACGACGCTGCCGTCGGACTGGATTCGCCAGGACGTCAGTCGCTCGCCAGGTGGAGACTCGCGCCTGTTCCTGAACAACTGCATTGGCTGCCACACGGGCATGGACCCGATGTCCGGCGCCTTCGCGTACTACAACTACAACGAGGAAACCGGACTGCTCGAATACACGCCGGGCACCGTTGCCTCTAAGTACTTCAACAACGACCTGAACTTCCCGCAGGGCTTCCGCACAACCGACGACAGCTGGGAAAACCGCTGGCGGACCGGCCAGAACGCATTCCTGGGCTTTGACATGTCATTGCCGGGAGGCGGTAACGGTGCGAAGACCCTGGGTGAGGAACTGGGCAACAGCTTCCAGTTCGCCAATTGCCAGGTTCGCAAAGTGTTCAACAACGTCTGCATGCGCGACCCGGAGAACCAGGTCGATCGTGACGCCATTGCAGCCATCACCGCGACGTTCCAGAACACCGGCTACAGCCTGAAGCAGGTGTTCGCGGATACGGCCGTGCACTGCATGGGTCAATAGGGAGAGCACCGATGATTACGACGACAAAACGCCTTCGCGCCATCCTGGTCAGCGTTCTCGGTGCCCTGACACTCGCCGCCTGTGGCGGCGGTGCAGAGACCGTAGAAAACCCGATTAGCGGCGCCGCCCCGAACCTGGGCGATGCGCCCTACAGCGGCCCGGTTGCGGCCTCTGAGGACGTGCTCAGCTTCCAGCAGGAATTCTGGAGCAACGCCAAGACCACCAACCGTTGCGGCCAGTGCCACAACGAAAGCGTTGGCCAGGTACCGCTGTTCGTTCGCAACGACGACGTCAACCTCGCTTATGACGAGGCGCTGACGGTCGTAGACGTCAACCAGCCGGAAGCTTCACGCCTGGTTACCAAGGTCGGCGGCGGGCACAACTGCTGGGTCGATGACCCCGGTGTCTGTGCCACGATCATGACGACGTGGATCGAAAACTGGCTCGGCAGCTCGGTTGCCGACGGTGGCCGCGAGATCAACCTCGTTGCACCGGACGCCGTTGACCCGGGTTCAAGCAAGAACTTCCCGGAAGACTCGTCCGGCTTCCAGACGCTGATCCACCAGCCGATCCTCGCGCAGTACTGCTCCGACTGTCACTCCTCGACGTCGGCGAACGCGATTCAGCCGTTTATCGCGGACCCCGATATCGATGTGGCCTACGCAGCAGCACGCTCGAAGATCAACCTCGACGACCCGGCAGCCTCGCGCCTCGTGGTCCGCCTGCGCAACGAATTCCATAACTGCTGGGACGTTGGCTGTGCGCAGTCCGCACAGATCATGGAAGACGCCATTACGGCCTATTCGGACGGCATCATCCCGACAGAAGTCGATCCGAACCTGGTTGTCTCCAAGGCGCTGCGTCTCGTTGACGGCACGCTCGCGTCCGGCGGCAACCGTTTCGAAGACGCGCAGATCGCGCTTTGGGAATTCCGTACGGGCAGCGGCACCACCGCCTTCGACACCAGTGGTGTCGACCCGGCACTCGACCTGAACTTCTCGGGTGACGTCGCCTGGTTCGGCGGCTGGGGTATCACGATTACCGACGGTAAGGCGCAGGGCACGACGACCGCGTCCCGCAAGCTCTACGACGTGATCCAGGAATCCGGCGAGTTCTCGCTCGAAGCGTGGGTGATCCCGGCGAATGTGACGCAGGAAATGGCCCGCATCATGACGTACTCGTCAGGCCAGACGTCGCGTAACTTCACGTTGCAGCAGACGCTGTACGACTACCAGTTCCAGCTGCGTACCAATGAAACCGGCCTGAACGGTGATCCGGCCCTGTCGACGCCGTCGGCAGACGAGGTCCTGCAGGCCACCTTGCAGCACGTCATTGTGACCTACAGCCCGATTGACGGTCGCCGCATCTATGTAAACGGTGAGCTCGTGTCCAACACGGATCCGGTTCCCGGCGGTTCACTGATCGATTGGCAGGATACGTTTGCCTTTGTCATCGGTAACGAAGCGTCCAGTGACGGTCTGTGGCAGGGCACCGTGCGCCTGGCTGCAGTACACCGCCGCGCGCTGACGCAGGAACAGATCACACAGAACTTCGACGCGGGTGTCGGCGAGCGCTTCTTCCTGCTGTTCGATATCTCGGACAACATCAATGCTGCGCCGCAGTCGTCCTTCGTACTCTTCGAAGTACAGCAGTTCGACACCTACGCGTACCTGTTCGACAAGCCGCACTTCGTGACGCTGGATGGTTCTTCGCCGGAAGGTATTCCGATGGAGGGCGTCCGCATTGCGATGAACGGCCAGGAAATCTCGGTCGGCCAGAGCTACGCGTTGATGGAACAGACGTTGAGTGCTGCGCAGTTCGGAGATCTCGGACAGCCACTGTCAGTACTGGGTGCTGTCGTGCCGCTGGAGAAAGGACCGGAGGACGACCAGTTCTTCCTGACCTTCGACCGACTGGGCACCAACAGCTTTACGCGACCGGAAGTTGCGACGCTTGTCATCACCGAGTCGGACCTCGAGGCCGCCTCGCAGATCGGCGTCCGCACCTTCGACGAGATCAACGCGACGTATGCATCGGTGACGGGTGTCGACCCGACGACGGCCGCAGTCGATATGACTTTCCAGGAACTGCGTCAGTCCTTGCCGGCGATTTCGGATATCAACACGTTCCTGTCATCGCACCAGGTTGCGATCGCCCAGCTGGCGATCCAGTACTGTGACGCGATGATCGGCACGAACGCGAATCCGAGCCCCATCGCAGCAAGCATGTTCCCGGGCTTCAACTTCGACGCAGCACCGGCTTCGGCCTTCGCTGGCTCGAATCGCGACGCCTTCGTCAACCCGCTGATCGACCGCTTCATGGGCACGAGCCTGGCGTCCAACCCGGCTCGCGCCGACGTGTACGCCGAACTGGCGACGTTCACGGCAGCGGGCGGACGTCCGGACAATCTCGTTGACCGCCTGGTTGCAGGTGGCAGCGATACACGCGCCATTTCCAAGGGTGTTTGTGCCGCCATGCTCGGCAGCGCAACGACCCTGATTCAGTAATTCGCAGGACTTAAGGACTTATCACTATGGGTAACAAACGTACGAAGGCTGATTTCGACAAGCCGCTCTACCACCCGGATCATCCGCGTCCTGTAACGCGACGTCAGTTCCTGTCGCAGGGCTTCATCTCGGGTACCGGTCTCACGCTGGGCGGCGGCTTCATGAGCCTGTTCGCCAACCCGCGCAAGGCGATGGCGGACTTGTCCCCGGACCTCGCAGGTCTGCTGCAGAACCCCTGCCAGATCTCGACGTCGGGCGCCGGCAAGATCCCGTTCATCTGCTTTGACCTTGCAGGCGGCGCGAACATCTCCGGTTCAAACGTTCTCGTCGGTCGTGAAGGCGGTCAGCGCGACTTCCTTTCGACCAACGGCTACGAACGCCAGGGCCTGCCGGGCGACATGGTGCCGGGCCTGACGGATCCGGTGACCGGTGAGGACTACGCCAACTTCGATCTCGGACTGGGCTTCCATCTCGATTCCGCGTTCCGTCGCGGCATCATGGCCAGCCTGACGCCGGGTCGCGAAGCGAATATCAACGGCGCGATCATCCCGGCTCGTTCGGACAACGACACCGGCAACAACCCGCATAACCCGATGTACGGTATTGCGCGCGCCGGTGCCGACGGTTCCATCCTGACGCTGGCCGGTTCCGAGAACACGGACTCCGGCGGTAACTCGATGCTGCCGGCAATGCTGATGGATCCCGAACTGCGCCCGACCAAGGTCGACCGTCCGAGCGACGTCGTCAACCTCGTGGATACGGGTGAGCTGGTCGGCATCCTGACGGAAGAAGACGCCAAGGCAGTCATGGAGTCGGTCTACCGCATCTCCGAGCGCAAGATGAACGCAGTGAACACGCAGATTACACGTGACGCGGTCATCAAGGAGATGATGAACTGCGGCTACCTGAAGGCGGCTGACATTGCCGACCGCTTTGCGGGCGTGCCGATCGACCCGGGCCTCGATCCGGAGATCGTCGGACCGACCGGCATCTTCACGGCCGAAGAGTTCAACGCTGGCGATCGCGACGCACGCGAGTTCCAGAAAACGGCGTCCGTCATGAAGCTGGTTATGAACGGCTTTGCCGGTGCCGGCACGATCGAGATGGGCGGTTATGACTACCACGGTGGTCGTCGCGCCGAAGGCGAAGTCAAGGACTTCCGCGCCGGTCGCTGCATGGGTGCCTGCCTGGAGTACGCCGCACGTATCGGTGTTCCGCTGATGATGTACGTCTTCTCTGACGGCTCGCTGTCCTCGAACGGCGCGATCGACAACACGGTTGAGGGTCGCGGCAAGGGCGAATGGAGCAGTGATAACTCGTCGACGGCC